>NZ_PVTQ01000002.1 GCF_003003355.1 Donghicola tyrosinivorans | reverse complement strand
ATCTCGACCCCTGCCGTGTTGATCACCGCGCCGATGCCGGTGGTGACGCCGCAGCCGATGTAGCAAATCTTGTCGAAGGGCGCGTCATCGCGGACTTTTGCCAGCGCGATTTCCGGCATCACAGTGTGCTGCGCAAAGGTCGAGCAGCCCATGTAGTGATAGATCGGCGTGCCATCCAGCATGCTGAAACGGGTGGTCCCGTCGGGCATCAGGCCCTGACCTTGGGTGTTGCGGATCGCGGTGCAGAGGTTGGTTTTACCCGACAGACAGCTAGGGCATTCGCGGCACTCAGGGGTATACAGCGGGATCACGTGATCGCCGGGTTTCAGGGTGGTGACGCCATCGCCCACCTCAATCACAACGCCTGCGCCTTCATGGCCCAGAATGGACGGGAATAGCCCTTCGGGGTCCGCGCCAGAGCGGGTAAATTCGTCCGTGTGGCAAATGCCGGTCGCCTTGATTTCAACCAGAACCTCGCCCGCTTTCGGGCCTTCGAGGTTCACCTCCATGATCTCTAGCGGCTTGCCTGCTTCTACAGCGACGGCGGCTCGGGTGCGCATCCAGATTTCTCCCTGACTTGGTTTTGTATTCCGCGGTACACGCCGCTTGGTCCAAGTATGAGTACGGGTGCCCGATCCTCTCAATGCATACGATGGTGGGTGTCAGGTCTGCATTTACAGCCCCGCAGGCCATAGGTCATACTTGCCGTGGGAGAGGAGATTTTTATGAATAAAATCAAGATATTCTTCGTATGCGCGGCGGTGGCGGCGGGTGGTCTTCCCGCCAGTGCTGCAGATTTCTCTGACCCCACATGGCCCTGTATCCAGCGCAAGGTGACGGGTCTGACACCGGCTTTGATGTGGCCCGACATCCCCGCTGAAACCGATCTTCCCGAAGCGCAAGACTCGGCCGTGAAAGAGCTGGCCGCCGCCTTGTCACTGCAACGGGTGGATATGGATCACGCGGCCGAACTGGTGGCTAACTTCACCGCCGCCCAGGGCCGCGACGCAACGCTTCTGGCGCAGGTTTTTGCCCGCACCTTCCACGCGCTGGAAACCCGCCGCGGGCGGATCATCAACGGCATCGGGGACTTTAGCCTTGGGCAGATCGAACTGTCCAAACGCGTTGATGCCAACCGCGCGCAGATGGATGCGCTGATGGCGCAGGACGCCCCCGACTATGACAAGGTGGACGCGCTGGAAGAGCAACTGGACTGGGACGAGCGCATCTTTATCGACCGCCAGCAATCCATCACCTACCTGTGCGAGACGCCAGTGCTGCTGGAAAAGCGCCTGTTCGCGATCTCTCAACTGCTGCAAGAGGCGTCACGGGCGGGGGGCTAGTCCCACTCAAGCTCGGTATAGGTGATGGTTACATTGCGCGGCGTGTAGGTGCTGCACAGGTCCCAATGGGAAGATGCCTCTTGCGCCACAATCGCCACCGCATCAGACAAACGCAGCCCTTGATCCAAGGCGGCGCGGGTCTCGGTCTGCAACGCCTCAAGATAGCTGGCAATCGCGACCTCTTGCGGCCACGGGCGCAGCACGCGGCCATGACCGGGCACCACTGCGCTGGCGGTGATCTGCTGTAGCTGGTCCAGAACCGCACGCCACCCTTTGACCGAGCCATCCAACGACGGGCAATGCTGTTCGAACAAAAGATCCCCGGCAAAGAAAACGCCGCTGGCCGAATCTTGCACCGTCACATCTGTGCCGGTGTGGGCCAGCGGCCAAGGGGTCAGCGTCAGACTGCGCCCGCCCAAGTCCACCGTGACCGGCCCAGTGATTCCCTGATCGACAGGGGCGATTCCACTGCCCTCAAAGCCTGCGGCACCGATCTCTTGTCCCAGCCGCAGCAGGTAGCCTTCTTGCCGGTCGGCCAAGGCGCGGGGCAGGTTTTCATGCCCTACGACCTGCGCGCCTGCCTCCGCAAAAAGGGGCGCGCCCAACACATGGTCAGGGTGCATATGGGTCAGGACCAAATGACTGACGGGCAAATCCGTGTGCTGGCGGATGGCCCGCCACAGCCCCTCTGCGACATGGCGGGTGGTGCCCGCATCGATCACCGCAACCGACTGATCCCCGATGACAAACCCAAGATTTGCCACATCACCACCGTTGCGCGGATCAGGCTCTTCTATCGCGCCGATATGGGCAAAGACGCCGGGTGCGACCTCTTCCACCTCTAGCGCAGGGCCACTCGCGGCGCAGCGGGCAGCGGTAACGCCCTCGGGCATTCTGGCGATCAATGCCGCCTCACACTCGGCCAGCGTTGCGGCCTCATACCCCGGTGCCAGAACCTCATGGCAGGTGCTTTCCAGACAGACCATTGCAAGGGCTTCAAACATGCTGCACCCCCTTTCCCCCATTAAATGCTGGGGTGTGCTTAAGCATGCCACCACACAGACCTTCGGCTGTGTTGGGCGGTCCGCAGGGCGAATGGCATACTTATATTCCAAGAGGAGAACCCACCATGCCTGCACGCCACCTGATGGCCGGTGCCGTGATCTGCCTTTTGGCAGGTACCGCATCGGCCCAAGACAATCCCCTGCTGCCCAGTCCCACATGGGAAGAGCTGAAGGGCGACATCATCGGAGATATCACCCCCGCTTCTGCCACCGGCCTTTGGCACCTTGAGGCACCCGCCCGCGCACAGGATGCCGCCACCGTGCCCCTGCGCATCCGGCAGGATGATCCAGCCAGCCCCGTGACCCGCGCTGTGGTCGTGGTGGATGAAAACCCCGCCCCCGTGGCGGGCACCTTTACCTTTGGCTCTGCCATGCATCCGCTGGACTTTGAACTGCGGGTGCGGGTGAACGAGTATTCCGACGTGCGCGTGATCGCGGACACCACTGCCGGCACGTCGATGGACGGCGCTTATGTGAAGGCTTCGGGCGGGTGTTCGGCCCCTGCGACCAAGGACGCGGAAACCTCATTAGCGAATATGGGAGAGATGCGCCTGCGTGAATTCGCGCCCCGCAGCGACGGGCGGCAGGAAGCGCAGATCATGATCCGGCATCCGAATTATTCGGGCCTTCAGCGGAACCAGCTGACCCAGTTGTTCATCCCCGCCCACTTCATCGACACGATCAAGGTGACTCAGGGGGACGAAGAGCTGTTCACGATGGAAGGTGGCATCTCGATCAGTGAGAATCCTGTATTTCGGTTTCTTTACACAGATAACGGCGCCGGTGATCTGATCGTCACCGCCACCGATACCGAAGGCAACATCTGGCGCAAGCCTCTGTCCAAATCGGGCAGCTAGAAGCAGATCACCTCGGCCTCGGCCTGCGCACGGCGCAGGTCGGCCACCAGCGTGTTGGCAGATGCGGCGCTACGAAAGACTGCCATACGCTCGCCCCCTGTCAGGCGCATGGACAACACGGTCTCGGCCTGCACGTATTTCTCATAGGGCAGGATCGAAGCGATCTCGTCGATCGAGCAAGCGCATTTGTCCAGCATCTCGCGGGTTTGGCCGTTGGTGGCCATGCAGGCGAACACATAGTCCGCCCGCGCCGCTGTGGGGAAATCATTCAGCCGCTGCGCTACGCTTTGCGCCATGACGGGGGCGACACCGCCCCCGATGGACACACATAGCGCCGCAATGCGCACCACATTCCGCATCACTTGGCCTCTAGCGCCATAAAGCGCGTCTCGGACCGGTAACCTTGTCCGTCGTGCTGCGCATCTGCCGCCATCGCCAGATACCAGCCCGGCACATCTTGCGAGACCGTGACCGTCAGCGTCAGATCGGCAAAGCCCTGCATCCGCGCGCGGTTGGGGTCATTGGCAAAAGGCACCATCGTGATCGTACTGACGGCCACCTCTTTGCCATCCACCATCGCCGTGCCTTCGCTGACCTCTGCCGCGCTAACCAGCGCCTCTTTCAGGCGGTTGCGGATGTAGAACGGGCTGCCGCCAGCGGTTTCGGCCATGTCCCGCGCGATAGTTTCAGCGAAATACATGATCATCGGATTGCCGATGCTGGCGGGAAAGGTACCAAGGTTCCGGTGCTTGCCGTCCTGCTGGAATTGCAGCGCCGCCATTGGAGTTTCGCCTGCCTCAAGCGTCAGCACCACCTGCCCCGTGTCCCGCGTTGCCGCCTCGGGCAGCATCGTGTTGCTGACCTGCCGCGAATAAACCAACTGGGTCCCTGCCCCCACATGATCCAGCGTGCCGGTCTTGAACAGGTGATCATATAGGGCGTTGCCTTCAATCACAGCCGCCTGTAGCGGCGCGGCCATGGCGCAGACCACCGCCAGCGAGACCAGTTTTTTCCGCATTTTCTGCATGTAAAGTTCCTCCCCTTGAGGATCAGCGTATCCGCCCGCCATGCCCTGTCATGGCCGACTTTCGTCTGTACCAAGAGCCTCTGCCTCAGGCATTTGCGGCTGGGTCAGCCATTCGATCAGGGGGCGCAGTTTGCGGATGCGGACGGGTTTGGTCAGCACGGTAAAGCCGTTCTCGGCCCCCATCCGCAACAGATGGTCGCCGCGGTCAGCGGTGATCATGATCGCAGGCACCTGCGCCTCTGACAGCTCTCGCACGGCTTTGATCGCCCGCAGGCCGGTATCGGTGCCGCCAAGCTGGTAATCGGCCAGAATGATGTCTGGCGGGATGCCCATATCGCGCACATGCTGTAGGGCCTGCGCTGTGGACGGTGCACCCAAGACACTGGCCCCCCATTGCTCCAGCTTTGAGGTCATGGCGAACATCACGTCGGGGTCATCCTCGACCACCAAGACGATCAGATCCAGATCATGGCTTTCGTCCAACCCAATGGGCGAGCGTTCTTCGGATTGCGCGGGCTGACCTTCGACCATCTTCATGGCGATGGAAAAGACCGACCCCACACCGGGTTTCGACTTCACCGTCACCTCATGACCCAGATGGCGGCATGTGCGCTCCACGATGGACAGCCCCAGACCCACGCCCGTACCCAAAGGCACGTTTCCGGCGCGGGTGAATTCCTCGAAAATACGGGCCTGATCCTTGAGGCTGATGCCGATGCCCGTGTCCCAGACCTCTAGCACCACCTGATCGCCGCGACGGCGGCAGCCGAATAGCACGCGCCCGCCTTCGGGTGTGTATTGGATCGCGTTCACCACAAGGTTCTGGATCGAGCGCAGCAGGTACACAGGATCAGAGCGCACAAACAGCATGTTCGGCACCACATCCAGCTGCACGCCCTTCTTTTCCGCCAGCTGCTTTTGATCGTCATAGACCCCCTGCATCAACGTCCCCAGACAGATGTCCGAAGGCGACAGCGCCGCAGAATCGCTGCTGTCCAGTCGCGAGATATCCAAGAGCGAATGCAGCAACTGCTCGGTTGAGGTGAAGCTGCTTTGCAGCCGGTCCACCATGGGAAACACAGAAGATTCCCGCGTGGCGTCCTTCAGGGTCGAGATCATCAGCTTGGCCGCATTGATCGGTTGCAGCAGATCGTGGCTGGCCGCCGCCAGAAAGCGGGTCTTTGAGGACACAGCAGCCTCGGCCCGTTCCTTGGCCTCGCGCAGCTTTTCCTCGACCCGCGCTTTCTCCTCATACTGCTGGCGCAGGCGGTTGTTGGCTTCGGTCAACTCGGCGGTGCGCTCGGCCACACGGTTTTCCAGCATCTCGGCGGTGCGGATTTCGGCACTGACATCGCCAAGGTCGACCAGAAAGCCGCCGTCAGGCAGCACATGGGCGTGCATGTCCAGCACCCGCCCGTTGGAATGGCGCAGGCGGGCACGGAAGCGGCCCTGTTTTTTCAGGCGGTCCAGCCAGTAGGCCTCTTCAAACCCTGCCGCGTCATCGGCCACCGCATGGGCGCGCACATGCCGCAGCAACCGCTGCAATTCGACCCCCGTTTGCAGCAGCGTATAGGGCAGCCCCAAAAGCTGGCGGAAGCGCTGATTGTACATCTTGACCGTGCCGTCTTCGGCAAAGGTGCATACACCCGAGGTCATATTCTCGAACGCGGCTTGCAGATAGTGGGCCTGTTGGTCGATCAGGGTCTCGGTCTCGGACCGGTTCTGCCGCACGATCCGGCTGATGTCAGTCAGCAGGATGATCATATTGTGGGTGCTGGTCCGTTGCAGGTTCACCTGAAAGAACCGGTCCCCTAGAAGTTCGATCACCACCGCCGTCACCGGCGTCCCAACCGCCGAGCGCCGCGCCTGCGCCAAAGCCCCGAACAGCCGCCCGTCGGTCGAGACTAGATATTTGCTGGTCAACAGCGCATCGATGTATTCGTCAATCTTCAGACCTCGTACCAGACGGGGCA
The DNA here is from genome assembly GCF_003003355.1 of Donghicola tyrosinivorans. GTDB lineage: Bacteria > Pseudomonadota > Alphaproteobacteria > Rhodobacterales > Rhodobacteraceae > Donghicola > Donghicola tyrosinivorans. The sequence goes on along the minus strand of NZ_PVTQ01000002.1, from coordinate 447,377 downwards.
GCAGATCGGGTGTGATGCTCTGGAACAGGTCATTGCAGACCTCAAGGCTGTTGTGGCTGAACAGGGCAAAGCCGCCCTCCATCGCCGCCAGCGCCTCGGTCAGGTTCTTGCGGGTCCGTTCGCGGTCATCGCGGACGTTCGCCAGTTCCGAGGTCGTCCGTTCCAGATCGCGGGTCTTGGCCCAGACCTGCGCCTGCAAGGAAATCGCCGACTGAAACGAGGAATAGGCCGAATTGCCAAGTTCGTGCTGGCGGTTTGCGCGGCGGATCAGGGCATCAATGATCTTGGCCTGACGGACCACTTGGACCTCTAATGGTGCGTCCTGATCGATCAATTCAAACCCTCCGGTACAGGGTCAAAGAACGCGACGCCCACGAAGGTCTGGTTCACATGCACGCCGCAATGCTGTTCGCCGTAAGTGTTGAAGCCCAGAACGCGGCGACGGCGAAAGACCTCTGAGACCTCATCGCACATGCCCTTCTGTTCAAACTCCAGCTTGCGCAGGACGCAGTCGAACCCAAGGATGAAATCGGGCAGCAGCCCCTTATCGTCGCGCTGGTCCAGACCGGTCTCAAGGGTCTGGATGATCTCGGTCCCTTGGCCAAGGGTCAGGATCAGCCCGTCGTCAATCGCCCCCAGAAAGGCCAGCCCGTCCGTCCCTTGGGTCGCATGAATGGCACGCACGTGAAAGTTCATGTTCTGCCGTACCAGCATCGGGTTTTCGGCGAAAATCTCGGGCGACAAATCCTGCGGCTGACAGCCGACCGCACGGGCATATTCCTGCGCGGCGGGGGCGCCGTTCAACTCTAGCACCAGACGTTCTTCGGGAACCGCATCGGTCACCACCATCAGCTTTTCCGTCGGCAGGAAATGGTCAAAGCCAAGGCCACGGAAATCCAGCGCCGTTTCGATCAGCAGTAGCAGCGCCGCGTTGGGATGGAATTCGCCCCGATGCAGCACGTAGGTCTGCTCGAACGTCAGGGCGTCTCCGGCCGAGCCGCCAAAGATCGGGATATCCCCCAGACAGCTTTCAAGGGTCGAGGCCAGCAGGTCCTCTTGTTTCGACACGCCGTCCGCCATCAACAGCCCCAGCCGACGCCAACCCGCCGTGCGCTGGAAATTGTTGCGCAGACGCGTGGCGTCATCCGCGATGGTTTGCATCGACAGCGGGTTCAATGGCGTGATCAGCATCGAGGCGCAGCGGAAATAGCGGCGCGGAAAGCTGACCAGCATCAGCGCGCCGGTCTCATAGCCTTCAGGCGTGATCTGACCGGCGGTCGTGCATCCGAACACCGGCACGCCGCCCATATAGGCATCCAGCGCCGCAGCCACCTGCCCCAGCGGCAGATGGTTTGGCGCGAAGGCCAGCACAAAGCATGCCTCGCGGCGGTCAATCTGCGCCACAGCCTCAGCGACAGCGCTTTCGGCCTCCAATGCCCGCGACACAGCAACGCTGACAAAGCGGGGAAGGCGGTTCATATCCAGCATTCGGAAACCTTAGTGGGTCAAGAAGGCCAGTGCGTCGGGGTCGGTGACCTCATTGCTGTTGGCAGCCAGAGAGCCCTCCATCAGCATTGCAGCCTGCGTCCGGTTCTGGACCCCAAGCCGACGCAGCAGCGCGGTGATATGGGCCTTCACCGTAGCCTCGGCCAGGTTCAGCTCATATGCGATCTGCTTGTTCGCCTTGCCCGAGCAGATCAGACGCATGATCTTCTGCTGCTGCGGGGTCAGTTCATCCAGTTTGGTCTTGGGGGCATCCTGCACCGCTGCGCGGGGCTCTTTGCGGTAGGCGGTCGGCACGTAACGCTCGCCTGCGATCACACTGGTGACCACGCGGCCCAGAACTTCGGAACAGGAATCCTTGGGCAGGAAACCGGCGGCCCCACGCTCCATCAACGCGTGGACCACCTCGATCGAGGTCAGGGATGAGATCACTAGAATGGGCGTGTCGGGCTTGCGGTCCCGCAGAGATTGGAAACCGGAAATCCCGCGCACATCCGGCAGTTTGAGATCGAACATGACCAAATCAGGCTCTACCCCGTCGTCCAGACATTTCAGCGCGTCTTTCAGCGACTTGGACTTGGTAATCTCGCAATCTTCAAAGACGATTTTCAGGTTTGCTTCAAGCGCGTCGCTATAAAGCGGATGATCGTCAACGATCAGGACAGACTCGATCTGTCCAGCCGGCACAGTCGCTGGTTGATGGTACATAACGATTTCCTCCCTAAGCGAGAGCGTAACGCATGTTTCCAACTTTTCACCAAAAATCTGAGCCGGCCGGAAAATCGGCATTCCACCGCATACCAAGGTCTATGTGGTCAGGATTTTACACCCTGAGTCTTTGCCACATGAGTAGCAATCGCATCCATCAAAGCTGGAGACAGACAGTCGTAGGGCTCTAGCCCCAACTCTTTCAGACGTCCCCGAATCGCTGGCAATTGGCCCGGCGGCACCCCGGATTCGATGATCGACGAAACAAAGGCCGCAAATTCTGCGCCTGACCAGCCGTCCTGCGACGACAACTCCGTGTGAACGAAATCCAATCCGTAGAACGGATGCCCGTCGTTCTCGATGCGGCCCACCATGTGAACGCCACAATCGCGGCAGGCGTGACGCTGGATCGCGGCGGTCGGATCGACAATGGACAGCTTATCCGCGTTTTCCATGACGGAAACCTTGTCGCGCGGGACCACTGCGATCTGGCTAAAGATCGCCCCTGCCGGCTTCCAGCATTTGGTGCAACCGCAGACATGGTTATGCATGGTCTGTGCGCCAACACGCACGACAACCGGCGCTGACTTGCACTTGCAGCGCAGCATACCGCCGCCAAAGTTCGGGTCCCCCGCTTTGACGCCGTTATCCACTTCGGGGTGGATTTTCACGTGGGCGTAAGAGGGGGTCGGTTTGACCTCATCCTGCCCGAACAATTTGCTAAAAAGGCCCATAGCCGTCTCCTCCCTTGCGACGCGGGGTCCATTGCCCTGCGTTCTACCAAAGTCTGAGGCCGCAACCGCCATTCGGGCAATTCAACCATAAGTATCGGGCGGGGCGTTTTGCGACTTTCGCCCCACTGGCGCTGGCAAAAGGGCCGTTCACATGCCGATTCTTGCGACTAAAGGCTATGCTTGATCACGAAAACAAGAGTGGCGAAGCGGGGGGCGGTTCTGGCAGGCTGATCCTCACCGGATGCGATCCGGACCAACAGGAGGAGGAGAATAACTATGGCTTGGACCAAACCCCAGATCCGCGAAATCGAGTGCGGCATGGAGATCAACATGTATGGCCCGTCCGAGGACGAAGGCGGCGTCGTACTGTTCTGATCCGGATACCGCGCGCATGACTTTGCGAATGCGGATCCTTGGGGCAGCCGCCGGCGGCGGGCTGCCCCAGTGGAACTGTGGATGCCGGAACTGCAATCTGGCGCGTCAGGGCAAGATCCCCGCGCAGACGCAGTCTTCATTGGCGGTATCAGGCAACGGTCGCGATTGGGCGATCCTGAACGCCTCGCCCGATATCCGCATCCAGATGGCCGCCTGCCCCGAACTTCACCCGACCGGCCCCCGTACCCTGCCCCTGCGTAGCGTGCTGGTGACTAACGGCGATATCGACCATGTGGCGGGTCTGCTGACCCTGCGCGAGGTTCAGCCCTTCACCCTGTTTGCCACCGCTGGCATCCATCAGGTGATCGCCGATAATCCGATCTTCTCGGCCCTGCGCGAAGGCGTGGTGGATCGCAGTCAGATCGCTTTGGACACTCCGTTCGAGCTGGCCCCCGACCTAACTGCAACGCTCTTTGCCGTACCAGGCAAGGTGCCTTTGTATCTTGAGGGCGAGACTGTCGACACCCAGCTGATCGGAGATCAGACCGTCGGTGTGGAACTAAAGGCGGGCAACCAGCGTGTTCTCTACATCCCCGGCTGCGCGATCCTGAACGACGATCTGCGTACGCGCATTGATGGCGCGGATGCGCTGCTGTTTGACGGCACGCTCTGGCAGGATGACGAGATGATCCGCGAAGGCTTGGGGCAAAAGACCGGCGCCCGTATGGGCCATATGTCGATCAGCGGCCCCGACGGCAGCATCGCCCAGATGGCCGACCTGACCATCGGCACCCGCGTATTTGTGCATATGAACAACACCAACCCCGTCCTGCGCCCCGACAGCGATGAGCGTGCCGAGGCCGAGGCGAAAGGTTGGATCATCGGACAAGACGGACTGGAGATCACACCATGACCGCAACCCGCGAAGAGTTTGAGGCCCGCCTGCGTCAGATCGGGGCCGACCGGTACCACGACAAACATCCGTTCCACCACCTGCTGCACGGGGGCGGCTGCACCCCCGATCAGGTGCGGGCATGGGTGATCAACCGCTATTACTACCAGCATTCGATCCCGATGAAGGATGCGGCCTTCATGTCCCGCGTCGAAGACCCCGAGATGCGCCGCATCTGGCGCAGCCGGATCGAGGATCACGACGGCACCGCCGAGAACGAAGGCGGCATCAAGCGCTGGCTGAAACTGGCCGAGGCTGTAGGTCTGGACCCCGACTATGTTCAATCCTGCGAGGGCGTCCTGCCCGCCACCAAATTCGCCGTCGATGCCTACGTGCGCTTTGTCCGCGACAAGACCTTGCTTGAGGCTGTGGCCGCCTCGCTGACTGAACTCTTTGCCCCTGCGATCCATGCCAACCGGATCGAAGGGCTGCTGAAGAACTACGATTTCGCCAACGATGTATCCCTGTCCTATTTCCGCAAACGCCTGACCGAGGCCCCCAAGGACGTGGCCTTTGGCCTGAAATGGGTGCTGGATCACGCGGAGACGCAGGAAAAGCAGGACGCCGCCGCCAAGGCGCTGATCTTCAAGACCGATGTGCTGTGGTCGCAACTGGACGCGCTGCACTCGGCCTATGTGGAGCCTGCCCGCGTGCCCCCCGGTGCATGGCAGCCGGGAACGGGAATGCTGCTGGCGAAGGCATCATGATGGAAGGGGCGGACATCCCCTGCTTGCCCCGCGGCGTGCGCCTGCACCACGACAAGGTGCGCGACGCGTGGGTGCTGTTGGCCCCCGAACGGGCCGTCCGTCTGGACCCCATCGGCCATGCGATCCTCAGCCGCGTCGATGGCACCGCCAGCTTTGACCAGATCACCGCAGACTTGGCCGCCACCTACAACGCCCCGCAAGAGCAAATCGCCGGCGACGCCGCTGGCTTTCTAAACGCCCTGCGCGAACGCCTGTTTCTGGAGGTCGCATGACCCATCAGCCCCCCATCGCCATGCTGGCGGAACTGACCCACCGTTGTCCTCTGTCCTGCCCCTATTGTTCGAACCCCGTGGAAATGGCACGGCAAGAGCAAGAGCTAAGCACAGAAGACTGGGTGCGCGTCTTCCGCGAGGCGGCTGAACTGGGGGTGCTGCAATTGCACCTGTCGGGGGGCGAGCCTGCCACCCGCCGCGACCTGACGGATCTTGTGAAGGCGGCGCGGGATGCAGGGCTTTACACGAACCTCATCACCTCGGGCATTGGCCTGACCGAGCGCCGCTTGCGCGAACTGGATGAGGCCGGACTGGATCACATCCAGCTGTCACTGCAAGGCACCACGCCTGAAATGGCCGATGAGATTGGCGGCTATAAAGGCGGTTACGCCCGCAAGATGCAGGTGGCCGGCTGGATCAAAGAGATCGGCTTTCCCCTGACCCTGAACGCGGTCCTGCACCGCCGCAATCTGCATCAATTGCCCCGCGCACTAGAGATGGCGCAGGAAATGGGTGCCCGCCGGATCGAGGTCGCCACCGTCCAGTTCCACGGATGGGCCCTGCAAAACCGCGACGCCCTGATGCCCACCCGCGAACAGGCCAAGGAGGCCAGCCGTCTGGTGGCCGAGGCCCGCGTGGCCCTGAAAGGCAAGCTGGTGATTGATTATGTGCCAGCCGATTATCACTCGGACTACCCGAAACGCTGCATGGGCGGTTGGGGCACCACGGGTCTGAACATCGCCCCCGATGGCGTCGTCCTGCCCTGCCATGCTGCGCAAACCATTCCCCATCTGGAGTTCTGGTCCGTCAGTGATCACGCTCTTGGCGACATCTGGCAAAATAACCCCGCCTTCAACGCCTATCGCGGCACCGACTGGATGTCCGAGCCCTGCACCAGTTGCGACCGCAAGCTGAAGGATTTTGGCGGCTGCCGTTGTCAGGCGATGGCGCTGGCGGGCGATGCATCAGTCACCGATCCGGTGTGCAAAAAGTCGCCCCACCATCCCGATCTGGCAGCCCGCGCCGATGCCCATGCGGCGTCTGACGCCGCTCTGGTCTATCGGTCCGCGCCGGGCAAGGCGCAGACCGAACCGGCGGAATAACCGCTTACTTCGGGGACAGACGCGCGCCACCGTCCAGACGGATCACTTCGCCATTCAGGTAGTCGTTGGCCAGAATGCTCTCGGCCATCTGGGCGAACTCATCAGGTTTGCCAAGGCGGGCAGGATACTGGATATCCTTGGTGATCGAGGCGATCGCGTCATCCGACAGACCCGCCATCAGGGGCGTGTGGAAGAGGCCCGGCGCGATGGTCATCACCCGAATACCAAAGCGCGAGAATTCGCGGGCAATCGGCAGGGTCATCGCCGCCACACCGCCCTTGGACGCCGAATAGGCCGCCTGCCCCACCTGCCCATCAAATGCCGCCAGCGAGGCCGTCATCACGATGGCACCGCGTCCGCCACTGGGCAGCTCTTCGGTCTTGGACATGCGCTCGGCGGCAAGGCGCAGCACGTTGAAGGTACCGGTCAGGTTCACACGCAGGACAATCTCGAACTGGTCCAAAGGCAGGGCACCGTCGCGGCCCACCACACGGCCCCCGCGCCCGATCCCTGCACACAGCACCACGCCGCGCAGGGGGCCGTTGGCCGCGATAGCGCCGTCCAAAGCCGCCTCAACCGCTGCAGGGTCCGCCACATCGCCCGAAAACGCCACGCCGCCGATCCGGCCTGCCACCTCTTGCGCGGCTTCTGCGTTCAGATCGAAGACTGTGACTTTGCCGCCCTGCGCTGCCAGACGCTCGGCCGTGGCCGCACCGAGGCCCGACCCGCCACCAGTGACGAAATATGCGTTACCTGCGATGTCCATAAGCTCTCTCCCTCCAGAAACTCTGAGGAAGGTTCTACACCAGAACAGTTTACATGGAAACTAATTCTGAGGGTCAGGACATACCCATATACTTGCGCAAAAGATGCGCCAGCATGGCCGCGTCCTCATCAGTCATATCGTGACGATTGTAGCTTTCGGGGCCAAAGAATGCGGGCTGCTGTTCCAGCGCCAGCTTCGCCCCTGCCTTGGTCAGCGACAGATGGACCGAGCGCCGGTCATCCTGAGGGATATGCCGCTCGACGATGCCGCTGTCTTCGAACCGGCGGATGATCTTGGTCATATGCGCGGCCTTGATATGCAGCGCCTGCGCCAACAGCCCCTGCCGGATACCGGGATTCAGGTGTATCGCCCAAAGGATCGAGAATTCCCCCGGCCGCAGATCGCTTTCGCCAAAGCGTTCATAAAACTGGTCGTAAACGCGCACCTGTGCCAGCCGGATCAGAAACCCCAGCGACTGCCCCAGTTCCCCAAGCTCAACTGAGTCCTGTTCGGAAAGGCTGCTATCGGTCATTTCGGCTGTCTCCGCTGGGTATTCGTCCCGATCACGGGCTATCCGTTTTTCTGCCAGATTACAGCGCCTGCGTACAGCACCCAGTCATAGGACAGAGGTCGCAAAGCCTAAGCCAAAACGCAAAAAACACAGCGTAAGGCTGTGTTTCGTAACGACTTTTCTCTGAGAGAAAGTGGTGCCCGGGGGCGGAATCGAACCACCGACACGAGGATTTTCAATCCACTGCTCTACCCCTGAGCTACCCGGGCTGGGTGAACGTCTCCGTTCGGGTGAGGGAGGTATTATGCCGAGTTTTCAGGAGTGTCCAGACCGTTTTCGAACTTTTTTAATGCGGCTTGCGATTTATTTCTTCGACCGCCTCAATGGCCTGTTCCACATCCTCCGGATCGCTGGAGGGAACAGCGTAGCTGCCCGAAAGCCACTTGGCCAAATCCACATCCGCGCAGCGCTTGCTACAGAACGGACGGTAGTTGGGGTCGGTCTTGGATTGGCAGATCGGACAGCTCATGGATCACTCCTTGGGAAGGCAATCTTTCAGGGGGCGACGCTCGCGCTTGCGCTGAAGCTCATAGTTCCCCAGCGGGGTCCAACCGGCCAGCACCGTGTCGATCCCGTCCGCCTTCAGTTGCGCGCGCAGGCTGGTTTCAAAGGTACGGCGCTCTTTCTTGGGCATAGGGGCCAGATCAATGATGATCATACCGCCAAGACCACGCAGACGCAGGGCACGGGGGATCGCTTTGGCCGCCGCAAGGTTGGCCTTCAAACCCGCCGCCATCGACGTATCCGCACCGGTGTTCACATCCACCGCAACGAACGCCCGGGTCGGTTCGACAAACAGGCACGAGTTGTTGCCGATGCCCAGATCCACGCGAGGACGGCGAAGGTCCTCAATCATGTCCATGACGCCATGGGCCTCAAAGCTGCCCTCTTCGGTGTCGATGGTGGCAGGCTCATGCCATTCGCGCCATGCGACGGTGTGGGGACCATCCCCTTCGATCAGCTTTTCCGGCTCTTTGCCGTCCACATCGCCCAGAACCGCGGTGGCCATATCGACCATCGCGCGGATGTCCTCGGCGATCTCATCGTCCGAGCCTGTGGCAGCAGCAGAGCGCAGGATCAGACCAAAGTCATTATCACCCATCTGTTCGTTCGCGATGGCCAGCAACTCTTCGCGGCGGTCCTCATCGCGGATCGAGCGCGAGATGTTCAAACCAGGCTTTTCCGGCGTGACGATGGCGAAGCGGCTTTTGAACAGCACGTCTGCGGTCACCGGAATCGCTTTGCCAGCCTCTGAGTAACCGGTGACCTGCACCAACACCGCCTGACCGGGGGCAAGCCCTTTGGTCTGGCGCAAAAAGCAATGACCATCGGGCGTGTTCAGGAACATGCCGCCCTGCCCCTTCATGGGACGGTCGGCGATGGCGCGGTAGATGGTGCCGGGGGTCGGCGCATCCGTGTCGATGATCAGATCTTCCAGACGACCATCCACGATCAGTGCGGCGGCCTCCAATTCTCCGAGGTGATCCAGAGCGATCAAACGACCCTTCATGCGTTCTCTCCATATAGGGGGTAGCCCGCTGCGCGCAGCAGGTTTGCGGTCTCGGCCACGGGAAGGCCAACGACAGCGGTAAATGATCCGTTAATCCACGGGATGAAAGCGCCAGCGGGGCCTTGGATGCCGTAGCCGCCCGCTTTGCCCTTCCAGTCGCCGCTGGCAAGGTAGTGGTTCACCTCATCGTCGCTCAGACGCTTCATCGCGACCTGAGTGACCACGGATTTCTCCCACAGACGCTCGCCCCGGCGGATGGCCACAGCGGTAATCACACGGTGACGACGACCAGACAGGCCAATCAGGAACTCTGCGGCCTCTTTTTCGTCAGCGGGCTTGCCAAGAATGCGGCGCCCCAATGCAACGGTGGTGTCTGCGGACAGGACGATATCGTCTGCCTCCGCCCGAACGGCCAGCGCCTTTTCCCGCGCCATGCGTTCGCAATAAGGGCGGGGCAATTCGCCCCGCGCCGGAGTCTCGTCGATATCCGGCGGGCGGATATCGTCTGCGACCACTCCAAGCTGCGCCAGCAGCTCCCGACGGCGGGGGCTTCCCGAGCCGAGAATAAGCGCCACGGTTACTTGAAGCGGTAGTTGATCCGACCTTTAGTCAGATCGTAGGGGGTCATTTCCACCTGAACTTTGTCGCCAGCCAGAACACGGATGCGGTTCTTGCGCATCTTGCCTGCCGTATGTGCGATGATCTCATGGCCGTTCTCAAGCTCGACCCGAAACGTCGCATTAGGCAGGAGTTCCTTCACGACACCGGGAAATTCGAGCAATTCTTCCTTGGCCATGGTCTCTCCATTCATAAAGCCGCCCTCTTGTCGGGCGCGCTACTAAATGGAGCCATTATAGCAGATTTTCAAGGCAAATCTCAGAAAGATGAGATTTCTGCCCTGTTCACACGAGGATACTGCTCTTGCCAATGAAGCACATTCAGAACCCCGCCGTCCAGACGCACCTGCCGGATTTGTTCAACATCCACCTCAGCATAGGTCCAACCGGGGGTATTCATCACCCCTTCGGCCAGCACACCATTGGCAGCAAACCCCTTATCCGGTGGACAGAATACGCCCCCCATGCCGGTATTCACATCCACGGCCTCGCACCACGGGGCCTCACCGACGTTTGAGGCCATGACCGTCACACACTGCCCCTCAAGCGCGCGGGACATGGCCCCGATGCGCACGCGGGTGTAACCGGCAAGCGCCTCTGTCGCGGAAGGCACAAGGATGATTTCGGCGCCAGCCTCAATCAAACTGCGGCCAAGCAGGGGAAATTCCGAATCATAGCAGATCAGAATGCCGACCTTGCCAAAAGGCGTATCAAAGACCTTCAGCGGGCCGCCGCCTGCGATATCCCAATCTTCCCGCTCAAATCGGGTCATGATCTGTTTGTCCTGAAACACCATATCGCCCGCGGGGTTAAAGAACCGTGCACGGTTCACCACTTTGTCCCTGTCGGGAACAGGCGCGCTGGCAGCCAGAATGTAGGTGCCGGTTTCTTGCGCTAGGGCCGCGTGCAGCGCGTCGGCCTCGGCCACGCGCTCCGAGACCGCAGTGATCGACTGGGCCAGATCCCCTGCCCGTTCCGCCCCCGCCAATGAGGCCAATTCCATCGCGCCATATTCGGGAAACACCATCATCTGGGCGCCGTTTTCTGCGGCTTCATAGACCCAGCGCCGAATCTTGTCGGCATAGCTGGCCCACGAATCGTGCCAATCGATCGGGTATGCTGCGGCTGCGACTTTCATCGTACATCCTTTCGGTTTTTCGGGTCCGTTAGGTCAGTTAAAAACTAAGACTAGTTTACATATTATATCCGAACGACACCCGACCCCACCAAATGCCGATAGATTCTGCACCATTGCGAACGAGCATTTCTGCAAATTAAAAGCTACAAAAAATGTGTTCAGGCAGTGCTTGAACCGAGGGGCGCCAGCGGCGCCACTGGTCGGAAGTATATTTTCTCGAGTGACCGTCTATCCCCGTCCACAGCGTATGAAGCGTTCTTTGCGGTTTTTTACCAGTGGGCGTAATGAGTTTCATGGTCGGTCGTACGAGTGGCCCGCGCGGCACGTTTCACCTATCCCCCAACCCCTGGCCCCCTCACCGATTCCCGAGTTTTCAAAGCTCCCGCAGCCAAAACTGCAGGGGCTTTTCTGTTTGGGCTTCATCGCCCAGATCCTTCCAGCGGAACTTGGCGACCACGCCTTCTAAAGGCTGATAGCCGCGCTTACGCCAGAACGGGTCCAACGGGGCATAATCCGCAGGGCGCATGGGATGATCCAAGGGCCGCTGCACACCGCAAAAGGCCGTGTATTTGGCCCCCAAGTCGCGGGCGTGCTGTTCACGCAAATCAAAGAACCGGTGCCCCGCCCCCTGCCCGCGATATTCGGGCAGCAGCACGGATTCGGCGCAGTAAAAGATTTCGCCTAGATCATAGCCGCTGCCTTCAAAGGCGCTGGCAAAGTCCTGAGCGTGATCGGTCATAGGCGTACCGGTGGCCGCGCCGACCAGACGATCCCCGTCAAACGCGCCGACCAGAATGGTGCGGTCACTGTTGCGGTAGACCTGCATATAGCCACGCTCATACTCCAGATCACCATCGTAAAGATAAGGCCACGCGCGGAACACCGCGATCCGCAGACGCGCCACATCATCCAGCGCCGCATCCAATGCGGCACCGCGCAACGTCTCGATCCGCAGGCTCATGCCGAGACCTGACGAATCCAGTCTGCAAGGTTGTAGTAGGTGACCACGCGGGTGATCTTCCCGTCGCGCAAGCTAAAGAACGAGCCCGCCGGCAAGCGATAGGTCTGACCCTTGGCTTCAGGCAGACCTTCATCGGTCGCCAGATAGGTGCCGTTCACAATGAACTCGGCCGCGGCGCGGGTGCCGTCCTCGTTCACGAAGATGACCATATCGGTCAGCTCTTCTTTGTAGCAGCGGGTCATGTGGTCGTTGAAGGCGGCGAACTTTTCCTTGCCCTCACGCACCTGCCCCTCATTCACATGGTGGGCAATATCATCGGCCAGACAGTCCAGCATCTTGTCGGTTTCACCGGCGTTGAACGCTGTGAAATAAGTCTCGATCGTGTCCCGTGCGCTCATATCAAGTCTCCTCGCCAATCGGTTCGCCAAAATTGTCTTTCAGGCGCTCGATGATCTGTTCGCGCGCCGCCCTGAACTGGGCTAGCTTGGCCTCGCGGGTTTCGCCTAGTCCGGTAGGGTCCAAAATCGGCCAATATTCGACATCGAGGTGGAAATACCGCGTAAGCTCCAGCGCACGGCGCTGGCTGGCGGGAGAGAGGGCAACGATCAGATCGAACGACGACAGATCATCCCCCCACTCTTCCATCTGGTCGAAACTGCGCGCCCGGTGACGCTCCAGCTCGACGCCCAATTCTTTGCAGACAGCGACGGTAAAGCCGTCGATCTCCATATCGTTTTTGACACCGACAGACTGCACGTAGACATCCGTGCCATAGAACTTCTTCATCAGTCCTTCCGCCATGGGCGAGCGGACTGCGTTATGATCACAACAAAACAGGATTGATTGAGGAAGTTCCCGCGTCACCTATCAGCCCCCGAAGTGCAGAACGCAGATCAGGGTGAACAGACGGCGCGCAGTGTCGATATCGACCTCGGCTTTGCCTTCAAGGCGTTCCTGCAAGATGCGGGCGCCTTCGTTGTGGATACCGCGACGGGCCATATCGATTGCTTCGATCTGGCTGGGGGGCATCTTTTTCACAGCGTCGAAATAGCTGGCGCAAATCTGGAAGTAGTCTTTGACCACTTGCCGGAACGGCCCGAGCGAGAGGTGGAACTCTGCCGCCTTCTCGCCGCCTTCGGTGCTGATATCGAAGACCAGACGTTTATCGCGGATCGCCAGATCCACGCTATACGGGCCATCGGGCACGACACGGTCATCACGCACGGGCAGCACGAAGCTGTTATCTTCAAGAAGATCGAACATCGCGACGCGGCGCTCTTGTTCGATTTCGGGGGTGGGCGGCGGCAGGTTGCTGTCGTCCAGAGCAATATTACAAATACGAGACATGGCTTACTGAGGGGGTTGTTCCATATACGCCCCCGACTTTATCGACGCCCGCAGGCGGCGCAAGCGGAATGCCACGTCAAAGGGACTTCTGGTTCACCCTTTTGGACAGCTCTTCGGCTGATTCCACCCGTTCACTGTAGCGATCCAGCAGATAATCGTTCAAATCGCGGGTCAGCCAGGTGAACTTGACCAGTTCTTCCATCACATCAACCATACGGTTGTAATAGGGCGAAGGCAGCATTCGCCCCGCCGCATCAAACTCGTTAAAAGCCTTGGCCACGCTGCTCTGGTTCGGGATGGTCAGCATCCGCATCCACCGGCCCAAAGTGCGCATCTGGTTCACGGTGTTAAAGCTCTGACTGCCGCCGCACACTTGCATCAGGGCCAGTGTCTTGCCTTGGGTCGGGCGCACCCCGCCAAGCGACAGGGGAATCCAGTCAATCTGCGCCTTCATCACAGCGGTCATGTTGCCGTGCCGTTCGGGGCTGGACCAGACCATACCTTCGGCCCATTGAGCCAACTCGCGCAGCTCGGCCACCTTGGGATGGCTGGCGTCGGCGCCATCGGGCAGCGGAAGATCTTTGGGATCATAGAACCGCACCTCGGCCCCAAGGCGGGTCAGCACGCGGCCTGCCTCTTCGGCCAGAAGGCGAGAGAATGAGCGTTCGCGCAGCGATCCATACAGCATCAGTATACGCGGCGCGTGAGTGCTGCGTTCCGCGCCGAACAAACGCTGGGGGTCAAAGTCCTGAAACTGCGCGTCGTCGATATTGGGCGTATCGGTCACAGGGCGTTCCCTTCCTCATCCACCAGCACATTGCCTTTGGCATCCATAACCGGTCCCGCCAGAGGCTGCGCCAGCAAAGGCAACAGGTTCGACATGGGGCGGCAAATCGCGGTGCCTTTAGGGGTCTGCACGATGGGACGCTCCACCAGCACGGGGTTTTCGATCATCGCCTGAAGGATGTCGTTGGTGCTGACATCATCGCCAAGCAGCCCCAGTTCTTTCGCCTCTGCCTTGCGCATGGCCTGACGGGGGCTGATGCCCGCATCGGTGAAGAGGGTGACCAGCGTATCGCGGGTCCAGCCGGTTTTCAGGTATTCGACCACCTTCGGATCTTCGCCCGCTGCCTTCAAGATCGTCAGCGCGTTGCGCGATTTGCTGCAACGGGGATTGTGATAGATGGTCGCTGTCATGGTCCCTGCCCCTTTAATCGTTCAGCTTTTGCAGACGGGCGGTCACGGACAGGCCGTGCGCCTCAAGGCTTTCGCTCTTGGCCAACACCTCGGCCGAGGGGCCAATGGCCCGCAACGCCGCCGGAGTCATCTTGGCCAGCGTGGTTCGCTTGACGAAATCCATCACCGAGAGGCCAGAGCTGAAACGGGCCGAGCGCGCAGTGGGCAACACGTGGTTCGGACCGCCAACGTAATCGCCAATCGCCTCGGGCGTCCAAGCGCCAAGGAAGATCGCGCCCGCGTGGGTGATCTTTTCCGACAGCGCGTCAGGATCGGCGACGCACAGTTCAAGGTGTTCCGGCGCGATACGATCAGAAAGCGCGGCAGCCTGATCCATATCCTCAACCAGCACCACCGCCCCGAAATCACGCCAGCTTGCTCCCGCAATGGCGCGGCGTTCCAGCGTTTCCAAACGCTTTTCAACGGCGGCGACAACGTCGCTAGCAAAGGCTTCGCTGTCCGTGATCAGGATCGACTGCGCACTTTCATCGTGTTCGGCCTGCGACAGCAGATCAAGAGCGATCCAGTCCGCATCATTGTCCTTATCGGCAATCACCAGAATCTCGGACGGGCCAGCAATCATGTCGATGCCCACCTTGCCGAACACACGGCGCTTGGCGGCGGCCACAAAGGCGTTGCCGGGGCCGGTGATCTTGTCCACAGGCCGCACGGTTTCGGTGCCATAGGCCAATGCGGCCACGGCCTGTGCGCCACCGATGCGGTAAATCTCATCCACGCCAGCCAGACGTGCGGCCAGCAGCACCAGCGGGTTCGCGATGCCATCAGGGGTCGGCACAGTGATCGCCAGACGACCCACGCCAGCCACCTTGGCCGGAATCGCATTCATCAGAACGCTGCTGGGATAGGACGCCAAGCCACCGGGCACGTATAGACCCGCCGCCGAAACCGGCGTCCAGCGCCAGCCAAGCTCTGCCCCGCTGTCATCGACCCAGCGCTGATCTTCGGGCATTTGGCGTTCGTGATAGGCACGGATACGGGCGGCGGCGACTTCCAGCGCAGCGCGTTCCTCATCCGAGACCTGCGCGACCAGTGCGTCGATCTCTTCGGCCGTGAAGGCCAGTTGATCAGCACTCAGGACCATACGGTCGAACTTGGCGGTGTAGTCCAACAAAGCCGCATCGCCCCGCGCCCGAACATCTGCGATGATCTCGGCCACGATATGATCCACATCGGGGCTGTCCTCACGCTTGGCACCAAGCAGCGCGGTGAACTGGTCTTCGAAATCGGCGTCACGGGTGGACAGGAAAACGGGCATGGACTGCGGCTCCTTTAACTCTGGGCGCAGACATAGACCGCAGGGGCGCGGTCCTCAAGAACTACCCGCGCTACAAGCAAAAGGCCGCATCAGAGGTGCGGCCTTTCCAAACAGTTCTATCAGCGGATCATGCGCCGTGATCCGGCACTTTGCCCGAAGGTGCATAGTAGGGGCGCGTCACATCCCGCAATGTCGCCTGAACCGCCTCAACACTCAGGCGCATGGCGCCATCGCCAGCAAAGTTCAGAACAATATGGCCACTGGGCGCGTCGGTTTCCGCAAATTCGACCGACAGCAGCGACAGCACCTGATCCTTGTCGCTGCGATCAACCCCTTGGGACGCAACGCCCTGCACATTTTCAAAGACCAGAACCGATTGCACACGTTCGGGACGGGCGGCGGTCTTATCCTCCCAGCGGAAACGGTTCAGCAGCAGGGCAAAGCGCCCTGCCCCCTTTTCAAACCGCAACTCTGAGACCGGCAGCACCGCATCCTGCGCAAGGGCCGAGATCACAGCCAGATCTTCGGCATCCATCGCCCCAAGGTTCAGAGGCTTCGGACTGGCATCTTCGAAACGTGCGTCTTCGGTCACTGTTCTTTCACCCTTTCGATCTTGGCACCACATGCGCCAAGTTTGGTTTCGACGCTCTCATATCCGCGGTCCAGATGGTAGACGCGGTTCACGCGGGTTTCCCCTTCGGCAGCCAGACCGGCAAGAATCAGCGAAACCGAGGCCCGCAGGTCGGTGGCCATCACTGGCGCACCTTTCAGACGCTCAACCCCATGCACGGTGGCAGTACCGCCATGCACTTCGATGTTCGCGCCCATGCGGGTCAGTTCGGGGGCGTGCATAAAGCGGTTCTCAAAGATCTTCTCTTCCAGAACGCACGAGCCTTCGGCGGTACACATCATCGCCATGAACTGGGCTTGAAGGTCGGTGGGGAAGCCGGGGAACGGCTCGGTCGTCACGTCCACAGCCTTCACGCGGCCGTTTTTGCGGCGCACCTTGATGCCGTTTTCGGTCGCAGTGACCTCAACGCCCGCTTCTTCCAGCTTTTCGACAAACGCACCGATCAGATCCAGCGAGCCACCCAGCAGCTCAACCTCGCCGCCCGCAATCGCAGGGGCCAGCATGTAGGTGCCCAGTTCGATCCGGTCCGCGACGACCTGATGGGTCGCACCGTGCAGACGGTCTACACCTTGGATTTCGATGCGGCTGGTGCCGTCACCTTCGATCTGCGCACCCATCGCCCGCAGGCAGTTCGCCAAATCGACGATCTCGGGCTCGCGGGCGGCGTTGTTCAGAACGGTGGTGCCTTTGGCCAGCGTGGCCGCCATCAGGGCGTTCTCGGTCGCGCCAACAGAGGCGAAACGGAAATCAACGATGCCGCCTTTCAGACCGCCCGCCGCCTTGGCATGGACATAACCGTCACGCAGATCCAGATCGGCACCCATCGCTTCCAGAGCGGTCAGGTGCAGGTCCACGGGACGCGCCCCAATCGCGCAGCCCCCAGGCAACGAGACAATCGCGTGACCATCACGGGCCAACATCGGCCCCAGCACCAGAATCGAGGCGCGCATCTTGCGCACGATGTCATAGTCCGCCGTGTGGTTGTTGATATCGTGCGAGGACATCGCCAGCACCTTGCCCGACTGCAAGCTGGACACCTCGGCCCCCAGCGATTGCAGCAGCGTGGTCATGGTGCGGATGTCCGACAGACGCGGCGCGTTGGTCAGGGTCAGCGGCTCTTCCGACAGAAGGGTCGCAGGCATCAGCGTCAAACAAGCGTTCTTTGCACCCGCAATCGGGATTTGTCCGCGCAGCTCTGCGCCGCCCTGTACGATAATCGAATCCATCAATCTTGTTCCTTGTCCTGCTCGGCGGCTTTTTTTCGGGCCGACGCTTGGGCTTTGCGCTTGGCCATATTCGCTTTCAGCGCGGCCTTCATACGCTCTTCGCGGCCCGCGTCCTTATTTTTCTTGGTATTTTTCGGTGTGTTCGGCTGTGTCATGCCCTGTCTGTACATGTAGATGAAAAAACCGTCCAGATTGCCCTTGCACACCCTGAATTTTGTTATTAGAAGCCCCCTCACCGAAAGGGCGCTGACACAGCGGACCGGCGGACACACCGGAAACGGAAACGCTAAGTCGCTAGAAAACAACGCCTTTCAGCACAGGATGCTGCAGTAGCTCAGTGGTAGAGCACTCCCTTGGTAAGGGAGAGGTCGGGAGTTCAATCCTCCCCTGCAGCACCATCTTATTCCCGATAAAACAGACGCTTAACACAATCGCACAACATCGCGTCCATGTGCCGGCGCATTTTACGCGACCAATGCGTGCGCCAGTTCACAGTGCAATCTGTCGTAGATCATTTTTCCAAAGAGCGAACAGGTTCATCCTCTTTTCATCAAAGGAATTTTCCGGTGAGAGGAGAGTAAGATGCAGATCACTTTTGAAGGTAAGACCGCCGTTGTCACGGGTGCCGCCTCGGGAATCGGTGCTGCCATCGCCGCCGAACTGGCAGCCTCCGGCGCAACAGTCATAGTGGCCGATCTGGATCAGAGCAAAGCCGATGCCGCCGCCAAGGCCTGCGGCAATGGGGCAATCGGCGCAGCGGTCAATGTCGCCGACGAATCATCCGTTGCAGCCCTCATGGCTCTGGCAGTGCAGAAAACCGGCTGTCTGGACTATCTGGTCAACAACGCAGGCATAGGCGGTGCACTGGCTCCAACGGGCGAATACCCCACAGACAGCTGGCGTCAGGTGATCGATGTGAACCTCAGCGGCGTTTTCTACGGAATGCGCTATGCGATTCCCGAAATGAAAAAGACCGGCGGCGGAGCGATTGTGAACATCGCATCGATTCTGGGCTCGGTCGGGTTCGCACAATCACCGGCCTATGTGGCAGCAAAACATGGGGTGGTTGGCATGACAAAATCGACAGCCCTTGAACATGCCGCCGACAACATCCGCGTCAACTCGGTCGGGCCGGGCTTTATCCATACGCCGCTGGTTGACGATGCGCTGGACAAAGACGCGCAGGCCTATCTGGAAAGCATCCATGCCCTCAAACGCATGGGCACCCCCGAAGAGGTGGCCTCACTCGTGGTCTACCTCTTGTCGGATAAGGCCAGCTTTATCACAGGCTCGTACCATCTGGTCGATGGCGGCTACACCGCCCAGTAGCACCCCACGAACAAGGGGGGCTCGATGCCCCCCTTGTTCGTTCCACCCCTCAAAGGCAGATCAATCGATCCATTCCCACGGACGGGTATGGCTGGCCAGAATTTCGGCCACACGAGGATCAGCGCCGTTCGGACCCTTCTGAACCCGCGCCACAAGCCCGCGTTTTTTGTCATCCACCACTTCGGCCACATGACAGCCGGTCTCGGCCAAAGCTGCCGAGTATATCCGCGCAATCGCCATCTTCCGCAGGTCCGGCTTGAAGATTTTGCCGACAGCCGTCTTAGGCAATTCCGGCATAATCTCCAGATGCTTGGGGTAAGCTGCCCGCTCATGGATATGCTTGCGCGCATGCTCCATCAGTTCCTCGACCGAGACCTCGGCCCCGCTGACCAGTTCCACATAGGCGCAAGGCACCTCGCCCGAATGGGGGTCCGGCTGGCCGATCGCACCGGCAAAGGCCACCGCCTGATGGGTCAGCAACGCCTCTTCAATCTCGGCAGGGTCGATATTGTGACCACCACGAATGATCAAGTCCTTGGCACGGCCTGTGATCCACAGATATCCGTCAGGATCCAGACGGCCCAGATCGCCCGTGCGCAGGTAAATATCGTGGTGGAACAGATCGCGGTTCTTGTCCGCCTCGGTATAGGTCGAGCCTGCAAAGACGCCGGGGTTCGCCACACAAATCTCGCCCACCTCATCGGGGGCGCATTCCACAGGACCATCCGCAGTGCTGCGCAGGATTTTGACTTCGGTATAAGGGAACGGGATGCCCACGCTGCCCACACGCTTTTCCCCAGCCGGCGGGTTGATCGAAACCAGACAGGTCGCCTCGGTTAGACCATAGCCTTCGCAAATGGTGACGCCGCAAGCGGTCTCAAAGCGGCGGAACAACTCCAGCGGCATCGGGGCTGAACCCGAAAACGCCGTCTTAAGGGTCGAGATATCCGCGTCCACTTTCCGCTGCATCAGCGCCGAAACGGCGGTCGGCACCGTGATCATGAAGGTCACCTGCCACTTTTCCACCAGCTTCCAGAAGTTATCAAAGACCCCTTCCCCGCGATAACCCGCAGGGGTCGGGAAGACCACATGGGCGCCGCTGGCGATCATTGACATCAGGATCGGATGCACAGCAAAAACGTGGAACAGCGGCAGCGGGCAGATCACCGTGTCCTGCTCGTCAAACAACAGACGGGCCCCAAGCCAGCCCTGATAGACCATGCCCGAATACTTGTGCTGCGCCACTTTCGGCATGCCCGTGGTGCCGCCGGTGTGGAAGTAGGCCGCAACGCGATCCTCTTTCACATCTTCAAAATCCAGCGTGCGGTTCTGGCGCGCGATGGCCTTGGTAAAGTTCATCACATCCGCATGGGCATAGTCCGGTGCCTTGGGGCGGATCAACGGCACGATCCACGACTTGGGCGGGGTCAGATAGCGCAGCAGGTCAATCTCAAGCACCGTATGGACGTTCGGCGCGTGCTTGACGGCCTCAGCGGCCTTCTGGGCGATATCCGTCTTGGGGAAGCTGCGCAGAGTAACCAGCACCTTGGCGTTCGTCTCACGCAGGATGGCGCTAATCTGCTCAGGCTCCAGCAATGGGTTGATCGGGTTCACGACCCCCGCAACCATGCCCCCGAGCAGCGTGAAAACAGTCTCATTGCTGTTGGGCAGCAGGAAGGCCACAGTATCATTCGGGCCAATCCCCAAACTGCGCAGCAAGTTCGCGGTTTGACACACTTTGCCATACAGTTCGGACCACGTCAGCGTCTCACCCTTATCCGAAGGATCGGACGTCAGCTGGAAACTCACCGCAGGACGATGACCGTGCTGGTCTTTGGCGTTGGCGATGAAGTCATGAATGGTCCGGGCGACGTTACGGTCCGCCCAAGACTTTTCGGCTTCGATATCCGTGCGATCCTTTACAGATGCAAAGGTCATATAATTCCTCCCCGGCCCGTTGGTCCGGACCCCGTTTTTGTTCCTCGCTATAAGGATGCGGTGTCCATTGCGATGGCGCAAGCCTGACGCAACGAAAGAGTCAGCTTTGCGCCGTAGCGTTATTCCGCCGCCAGACCATCGGTAAATTGCAGTCGGGCCAACCGCGCATAAAGGCCACCTTCGGCGACCAAAGCGTCATGTTTTCCTTGGGCAACGATGCGCCCGTCTTCCATGACCACAATACGATCAGCCTTCTTCACCGTCGCCAGACGGTGCGCCACAACAATGGTGGTCCGGTTCTTGGACAACTCGTCCACGGCCTGTTGCACCAACCGCTCTGATTCTGCGTCTAGGGCGCTGGTGGCCTCATCCAGCAGCAGAACTGGCGCATCGCGCAGGATGGCACGAGCGATGGCGATACGTTGCTTCTGACCGCCCGACAGCATCACGCCCCGCTCACCCACATAGGTGTCATACCCGTCGGGCAGAGCGGCGATAAAGTCATGGGCGGCAGCGGCGGCGGCGGCGGCCTCAACCTGTGCATCGGTGGCATCGGGACGACCAAAGCGGATATTCTCGCGGGCCGAGGCCGCAAAGATCACCGGATCCTGCGGCACCAGCGCCATCTCACGGCGGAAGGCATCACGATCCAGATCAGTCAGTGCCACACCATCCAGCAGGATTTGACCGGCACTCGGATCATAGAAGCGCTCGAGCAACTGGATGACGGTGGATTTGCCCGCACCCGAGGGGCCAACCAGCGCCACAGTCTCACCCGGGGCCACATCCAGCGTGACATTGTTCAACGCAGGGGCATCTGGGCGGGCAGGATAGACAAAGCTCACGTCATCAAACGTAATCGCCCCGCGCACCGGTTTCGCCAGCGCCGCAGGCTGCGCAGGATCGGTCACTGTATCTTCGGCATTCAACAGCTCAACCAAACGCTCGGTCGCGCCAGCGGCACGCTGCAATTCGCTCCAGATTTCGGACAACGCCCCGACAGAGCCCGCAACCATAACCGAGTAGATCACGAACTGGATCAGCGCACCGGCCGACATGCCCCCTGCCCGCACATCCAGCGCCCCGATCCACAGCACGCCCACGACGCCCGCAAAGACCAGAAAGATCACGATCGCCGTCATAAAAGCACGCGTGGTGATCCGGCGTCTGGCCGCGTCATAGGATTTCTCGGTCACATCAGAGAACCGGCCACGGCTTTTGCTCTCTGCGGTAAAGGCCTGCACAGTCTGGACCGACAGCAACACCTCTGACGCCTCGCCCGAGCTTGCCGCGATCCAGTCTTGGTTTTCACGGCTTAGGACACGCAGCTTGCGCCCCAGCGTCAAGATCGGCACCAGCACCAGCGGCACAATCAGCAGCACCAGACCGGTCAGCTTGGCCGAGGTCGCCAGCATCAGGATCAGACCACCAAAGAGGATCAGAACATTGCGCAGCGCCACGCTGATGGACGAGCCGATCACCGACAGGATCAGGGTCGTATCGGTAGTGATCCGGCTCAGAACCTCGCCGGTCATGATGTTTTCGTAGAAAGTGGGGCTCATACCCACCATCCGGTCGAACACCGCCTTGCGGATGTCGGCCACCACGCGTTCGCCCAAGCGGGTGACCAAGGCATAGCGGGCCGCCGTACCAAGGGCCAAAAGCCCCGCCAAAGCCAGCGCAGAGCCGAAATAAAGATTCAGCATCGCCCCATCAGTGACGCCGAAGTTGTCCACCACGCGGCGCACCGCCAGCGGCAACATCAACGAGATCCCCGCCGTCAGAACAAGCGCCACCATCGCCAGAGCCACCAACCCGCGATAAGGCATGATGAACGGCAACAATGACCGAAGAGCCCCCACACGCTTGGATTTTTCACGTTCGGGCAAAGAAGCACTGGATGAGGGTCTGCGGGCCATGGGTCCTCCGGAATAACGCAGGTTACATGGCCGTCGGGGGATGGCGGGTCAAGCACTCAGTGCGTGAAGAACGACACTACCGCGGGAAACGCGGCGTAGTTCAGACTATCTGCCAGTCCGGTGCAGGCAGGGATTCGCGAAAAGCAAAGCGCTCCAGATGCTTCCAGATCACGTTCTGGCCACGCTCCAACCCCGCCGCATCCTCTGCTTCGATGGTGACTTTCAACAGATCGTCCCCCGCAATCATCTGGGCCGTCGCCACGTCAAAAACACAGCGCCCTTCGGTGGCAGTAAAGACGACTTCGGTCTTGTGCTGAAAGTGTTTGCAGAGTTGCTGCAAATAGCGGCTTGCGTTGTCGGTTCGAAAAATCGTGAAGGTTTTCATCGTACTTCCTGAAATCTTAGTATTTCTATCAGGATAAATCGTGTACTGCCAGAAAACAACGGGTGCTTGCACCAGAACCATCACAAAGAGGCGAGCGACCGTACCCACTGCCCGGCCCACTACAACATTATAGGACAGCTGGGATAAAGGACCGCACAAGTGGCCAGCCCCCGCAAACAAGACATCAAAAAAGTTGGGATTTTTTGGAGCGGGCGGCGGGAATCGAACCCGCGTCATTAGCTTGGAAGGCTAAGGTCTTACCACTACACAACGCCCGCGCTCCGCCTGTAGGTATGCCATGGCACGGACGAGGTCAAGGGATCGGTTCAATCAATTCCGGCCCTTCTGCGCGGTTGGAATTCACCGCCGGATCAACGCGGTACCATCGTAAAACCTCTTCCGCTGCCGGACGCATCAAAGGCGCGGCACCGTGTCCCTCTTCGCCCAGCCACAGGCCGAAATTCTCGGGCTCCAGCACTACGGGCATCCGGTGATGGATCGTCGACATTCCCTCATTCGCCGCACACGTCACAATTGCGCAAGTGCGGGTCGGCCCCTCAGGCCCCTCCCACTCTTGCCAAACCCCCGCAAACGCCATCGGCGCCCCATCCGTGCGAAAAATATACCAAGGTAAGCGTTTGCCGTCCGGTGTCTTGGTCCATTCATAAAACCCGCTTACCGGCAAGATACACCGCCGCTGCCTGCACGCCTCACGGAAGGCGGGCTTCTGTGCAATCGTCTCAGCCCGCGCATTGATTAAAAGCGGACCGTCGTTAGGCGCGTTGTACCACTTGGGAATAAACCCCCAGCGCATCGACACCAACCTGCGCCGCTCTCCGGCCAGTACAACAGCAACATCATTGGTCGGACAGACATTGTAATTCGGCGTTTCGGGCAAATCATTTGCGGGCAAAGCGTCAAAAATCTGCGCCATCGCCTCTTCGGGAATTGTGATCGAAAATCTTCCGCACATGGCCCCGACCTTCCAAGCTTAGCCGCTTCACTGAAGCTATTATGAGTATTTAAGCAATAAAGAAGTCCACCACCGCTTCTTTATTGCTTAAATACTCAAATAAAACGGGCCGCACCCTCAAGTGCGGCCCACAAATTTGCGATTACAGTGCGATCACTTCGCGCTGATACGGCCGTCGGTGTAGGGCTTATAAGGGCCTTGCGCCGCGATGTATTCCGCCACGACATCTGCCAGATCAGGGCCAAAATCGTAGGCATTTTCCGCATCAACGAACATTTTGAACCCGTCGCCGCCATTCCGAACGTAGTTGTTTGAAACAACACCGTAAGTTGCGGCGGGATCGATCGGTGCATCGCCGACCATTACATCGCTGACGCGGCTACCCGGCTCTGCGGCAGCATCAAATTTGAAGCTCATGCCGGAAACCTGCGGGAAGCGGCCTGCGCCTTCCTCGATCTGGCTGACGCCGTTCTCAAGCGCCTCAACAATGGTGGCGCCGCTGACCTGGAAAGTCGAGAGGGTGTTCTGGAACGGCAGCACGGTCAGCACTTCGCCCATGGTCACTTCGCCAGCGTCGATGCTGGCACGGACGCCGCCGCCGTTCTGGATGGCGATCTGGATGCCCTGACCTTTCACGCGCGCCAGCATGGCGTCGGCAACAAGGTTCCCCATCTGGCATTCGCCAGCACGACAGGAATTCCGGTCACCGTCGATGGCTTCGGCGGATTCAGCGACAACCTTGTTGCGGATTTCTTCCAGCGGCGCGGCTGCTTCGGTGATGCGGGCAACGGTGGCTTCATCCTCGGTGACGGCGGCGTCCATGATGATCGGCTGGCCCGATGCCTCAAGAATGTTGCCTTCATCATCGAAGGTGACGTTCAACTCGCCCAGGAACTTGCCGTAAGCATACGCCGACAGGATCTGCGTGCCGTTGACGACCGTCGGATATGGGCCTTCGGCGCCTTCCATGTCGCCCAGCAGGGTGTTGCTGTGACCGCCCACGATCACATCGACGCCCGTGGTCTCGGCAGCAACGCGCTGATCCACCACATAGCCCGAGTGCGACAGGACGATGATCTTGTTCACACCCTCTGCGGTCAGCTTGTCCACTTCGCCCTGCACGGCCTGCACCGGATCGGTGAAGACGACGTTTTTGCCGGGCGAGGCCAGTTCGTCGGTGTCTTGCGGCGTCAGGCCGATCAGGCCGATCTTTTCGCCGCCCCGCTCAATCACGGTAGATTTCTGCAGCTTGCCTGCCAGCGCGGGCTCCATCGAGACATCGGCGTTCGACATCAGGACGGGGAAGGTTACCGCATCCATAAAGCCTGCAAGCACTTCGGGGCCGTCGTCGAATTCGTGGTTGCCAACGGTCATCCCGTCGTAACCCATCTTGTTCATCATCTCGGCGGCAAGCTTGCCTTTGTAATAGGTGTAGAACAGCGTGCCCTGAAACTGGTCTCCGCCATCGAACAGAACGCTGTTGTTGCTGCGGGCGCGGGCGGCCTCCAGCGCGGTCACCAGACGGGCAGAACCGCCAAAGCATTTGCCTTCGGCATTATCTTCGGCCCCACAGGTGCTGTCGTATTTGCTGATCGGTTCAAACCGCGAATGAAAGTCATTCGTGTGCAGGATGGTCAGTGAATAGTCAGCGGTGGCGGCAGACGCGGCCAAAGCAAGCGCTGCGCTGGTCGTAAACAGACGGATCATCAGGAAACCTTTCTTTCGACTCAGTCCAATGGGGTGATGCTAAAGGCATTAGCTCTCAATCGACGACACCTTTGTGAACTTGACGTGGGGACGCGCAGGGGCCATCACCGCCATATGCTGATTTACAAGATCTTTCGCGCCCCCGAGTGGGCCCTTTTGCAGTCTCAGGGCGAGACCATCGGCGCGCCGGTGGATGTCACGGACGGCTATATCCATTTCTCGACCGCCAAACAGGCGGCCGAGACAGCGGCCAAGCATTTCGCCGGTGCCGAAGGACTGGTGTTGCTGGCGGTAGAGACCGACAGGATGGATGGCGATCTGCGCTGGGAGCCGTCGCGCGGCGGGGCTCTGTTCCCTCATCTTTACCGTGCGTTACAGATGGAAGACGTGCTGTGGCACAAGCCGCTGCCCCTTGGCCCCGACGGGCTGCATCAATTCCCTGAGGACATGACATGAAGCTGATCGAAAAGATCGGAATGCGGGCGATCCGTTCGTTCGACCCCGAGGCCGCCCACGGTCTGGCGCTGAAGGCGTTGCAAAGCGGACTGGCCCCGCGCCCCGGCGTGGTGAAGTCTCCGCGTTTGACCACCAAGCTGGCGGGCCTTCCTCTGGCCAACCCTTTGGGTCTTGCGGCAGGCTTCGACAAGAACGCCGTGGCGCTCGCGCCCCTGTCCAAAGTGGGCTTCGGCTTTCTTGAGGTGGGTGCCATCACGCCCCGCGCCCAACCCGGCAACGCCCGCCCGCGTCTGTTCCGCCTGAGCGAAGACAAAGGTGTCATCAACCGCTTTGGCTTTAACAACGAAGGCATGGTCGTCGCGGCCGAGCGTCTGGCGAACCGCCCCAAGGACGCGGTGATCGGTCTGAACCTTGGTGCGAACAAGGACAGTGACGACCGCGCCGGCGATTACGCGAAGGTGCTGGCGAAATGCGGCCAGTATCTGGATTTTGCCACGGTGAACGTCAGCTCTCCCAACACGGAAAAGCTGCGTGACCTGCAAGGGCGCGAGGCACTGTCGGCGCTACTGGCCGGTGTGATGGAAGCAAACGCGGGTCTGGACAAGCCGATCCCCATCTTCCTGAAGATCGCCCCCGATCTGGATCACGATGCATTGGCCGAGATCGCCGAGGTCGCCATTGAGGCCAAGCTATCCGCGATCATCGCCACCAACACCACCCTGTCCCGTGATGGTCTTAAAAGCGCCCAAGCAGGTGAGATGGGCGGTCTGTCGGGCCAGCCTCTGTTTGAAAAATCCACCCGCGTTCTGGCGCAACTGTCTGTGCTGACCGAAGGGAAAATCCCGCTGGTGGGTGTGGGCGGCATCGGCAACGCCGAGCAAGCCTATGCCAAGATCCGTGCGGGGGCCTCGGCGCTGCAGATCTATTCGGCACTGGTTTATGAGGGGCTTTCGCTGGTGGAAGACATCCTTGAAGGGCTGGACGGTTTCCTGCTGCGCGACGGCTTTGGCAACATCGGCCAAGCGGTGGGATCAGGGCGCGGCGACTGGCTGTAACGCGCCTTACCGGACTGATGAAACGCCGCGCCACCCGCGCGGCGTTTTGCTATTTCAGGGCAGCCCGTTCTAGCGCGGGATAGCGCAGCCCCAGCGTGATGCCCCGTACCACAAAGCTGATCAGCATCGCCATCCAAAGGCCGTGATTGCCGAACATCGGCACCAGCACCAGCACCGCGCCCACATAAATCAGAAAGCTGACCACCATCATGTTGCGCATGTCCTGACTACGGGTCGCACCGATAAAGATGCCGTCCAGCATCCACGCTGCCACCCCCACCAAAGGCGCGGCGACCATCCACGGCAGATAGATGCGGGCCGCCTCTTGCACGTCAGGTGCCTTGGCCATCAGATCAATGATCCAGCCCCCCGCCAGTGCAAATCCCAGCGCCATCAGCACCGACGCCCCCGCCGCCCAGACCGAGGCATAGACCGCCCCTTTGCGCAGATGGCTGACACTGCCCGCGCCAAAGGCCACACCCACCAGCGCCTCGGCAGCAAAGGCGAAACCGTCCAGCGCATAGGCGGTGATGCTAAGGAACTGCAACAGCACTTGGTTGGCCGCCAGCGACACATCGCCAAAGTCGGAACTGAGGAAGATAAAGCTGACAAAGATGCCTTGCAGCAGGGCCGAGCGGATCAGGATGTCAGTATTCACCAACGCCATCTGCCGCAGACGAGCAGTGTCAAAAACACGCTGCCAGTCCCGCCATGCAGGCACGTTGAACGCCGCACGGCACAGCCATAGGCCCACGGCCAGACCGGACAGTTCTGCCAGCAGCGTGGCATAGGCCACCCCTTGCACGCCCCAGCCCAGTTTCAGCACGAACAGCAAATCCAGCAGGATGTTCATGCCGTTCATCAATAGCTGGATCACCAACACGCCCCGCGTCCGCTCTTGCGCGATCAACCAGCCGGTGATGCCATAAAGGGCAATCGGCGCAGGCGCGGACCAGATGCGGATGGACATATATTCGCGGGCCAGTGCCTCGACCTCGTCCGAGGCGGGGGCCAGCCGGAACCCCAGATCAAAGATCACCCCTTGCAGCGCGATCAGGGCAAGCCCCCCCACCAGCGCAATCATCAGGACACGGGTCAAAAGGGCAGCCACCTCAGACCGGTCCCCTGCCCCTGCGGCCTGACTGACAAAGCCGGTGGTGCCCATACGCAGGAACCCGAAGATCCAGTAAACGCTGGTCAGCATCACCGCACCCACGCCCACTGCCCCAATCGGCGCGGCCAGCCCCATCTGCCCGACAACGCCCGTATCCACCGCGCCCAAGATCGGCACAGTCGCATTTGACAACACAATCGGCGCCGCGATCTTCAGAACGCGGCGGTGCGTGACCTCGCGCAGTGTCTCAGTCATTCAGTTGCGGCATCATGAAATGGCCGGTGGCCTGCGCGAACAGCTTATCGCGATTGTCTTGCCATGCCTCAACGTGGACGCTGGCATAGCGGCGACCCACGCGATTGATCCGCGCCCGCGCATAAGCATCCCGCGGCAGGCCGGATCGCAGATAGTCCACGGTGAAATCAATCGTGCGCGGCAGGCGCAGGGGGGGCAGTTCATTACCCTCGGTCTCGATCTCCTGCCAGATCTGGTTCCAGCCAAGCTCGATGATCGCAGTGGTTTCCAGAAAGGCTGCCGTGGCCCCACCGTGAATGGCGGGCAGCATGGGGTTGCCGATCAGCTTGTCATCATAATGCATGATGGCGGTCAGCTCATCCCCGCGACGGTCAAAGGTCACGCCGAGAAACTGGATGTAGGGCACACGTGCCACCAAAGCGGCCAGCGCCGCATCGCGCCGCTGCTTGACGACCTGAACGGGTTCGGGACGGGGACGGCTCATGCTTTGGACCTCTCAAAAGTAAAGGCACCAGTGGCGGTGGCAACAGGACGGTCCGGGTCATCATCCACCGCCTCGGCGCGAACAAAGGCCACGGCGCGGGTCACATGATAACAATAGGCCCGTGTGCGGATGGTCTGACCCGGTGTTGCGGCACGCATGTAGTCGATCCGCAGATCGATGGTCGCGGTGGCCTTCGGCCCGTCAGGATGGCTCATGACGGCGGCGCCACTGCACGTATCCATCAGCGCCGAGACAGCGCCCCCGTGGATCACCCCTGTTTCGGGATCGCCAATCAGCCTTTCGCTATAGGGCATTTCGATCGTGGCTTCGCCATCCCCGATTCCGGTCAGCTTCATTCCCAGCGCACGCGAATGCGGAATCGCCTCGATAAACTGGGCCGCAAGCTTGGCCTTATCTGCGGTCATTGCCGTCTCCCTGCTATTCGCCCTGAATATGAGAACATCGCGGCGTCACAGTAAAGAGCGCTGGTTGCCCTGCATGAAACTTCGCCCTACCCTCCGCGCCAAGTGGAGGATGACCATGACCGAACCCCGTCTAAGCTTTAAAGAAATGTGCGCCAAGTTCGATGTGACGCCGCGAACCTTGCGCTATTACGAATATATCGAGCTTCTCGCCCCCGAGCGCGAAGGCCGGTCGCGGTTCTATGGCCCCAAAGAGATTGCGCGCATGACACTGATTCTGCGTGGACGGCGCTTTGGCTTTCAACTGGAAGACATCCGCCAGTGGCTGCTGATCTATGAAAAAGAAGGCACAACGGCCCAGATGGAGGCATGGATCGTCATGGCCGACGGGCAGTTGAAGGAACTGGCCGAACAACAGGCGCAACTGGAATTGGCCC
The DNA here is from genome assembly GCF_003003355.1 of Donghicola tyrosinivorans. Classification (GTDB taxonomy): domain Bacteria; phylum Pseudomonadota; class Alphaproteobacteria; order Rhodobacterales; family Rhodobacteraceae; genus Donghicola; species Donghicola tyrosinivorans. Next base: position 417,270 of record NZ_PVTQ01000002.1, on the reverse strand, counting down.
GCAAGGAATTGCAGCAATTGCGCGATGACACGGCCGAAGCGCTGAAAAAAGCAGTCTAAACCGTTCAGTTCAAAAAATGACCCTCCGTCACACCACAAAGTGACGTGACGTATCGTTTACGTAAACGTAAACTCCCGTTGTATCGTGATGCCCAGACGCTATCTGCGTTTCGGATCGCATCCCACGGGAGAGACGAATGAACGACAAGATTATGACCATCCGCGAGATGTGCGAGGCCTACGATGTGACCCCGCGCACCCTGCGTTTCTATGAGGCGAAAGAGCTGATTTTCCCCATCCGCGATGGGCAGAAGCGGCTTTTCACCAAGCGCGACCGCGCGCGTCTGAAACTGATTTTGCGTGGCAAACGGTTCGGCTTCAGCCTCGAGGAAATCCGCCAGCTTCTGGACCTGTATCACATGGGTGATCAACAGCTGACCCAGCTGTCCCGCTCTTATGAAATCGGCAAAGAACGCCTGCGCGACATGGAACAGCAGCGCGACGAACTGACAGAGGCCATCGAAGACCTCAAAGACCAACTCAAATGGGGCGAGAAAGTCATCCTCTCGCTTCAGCAACAGGACAACAAGAAGGCTGCCGAGTAGCCCTCGGTCTGCATTCAGGGAGAGAGAGAACACATGCCTACCTACACCGCTCCGACCAAAGACATGCAGTTCATCCTGCACGAGGTGCTGAACGTCTCGGGCTCGGATATTCCCGGTTATGACGAAATGGACCGCGACACCACGCAGGCCATTCTGGACGAAGCCGCGAAGCTGTCGGAAAACGTTCTGGCGCCCCTGAACAAGGTGGGCGACGAACAGGGCTGCACCTTGGAGAACGGCGTGGTTCGTACACCCGAAGGCTTCAAGGCAGCCTATGACCAGATGCGCGAAGGCGGTTGGATCGGTCTGGACTGTGACCCCGAATACGGCGGTCAGGGCATGCCCTACCTGATGAACTCGGCTGTGAGCGAAATGTTCGTATCCGCCAACATGGCCTTCAACATGTATCAGGGCCTCAGCCACGGGGCGATCTCGGCGATCCAGACCCATGGCTCGCCCGAGCAAAAGGCCAAGTTCCTGCCCAACATGATCGAAGGCAAATGGTCCGGCACCATGAACCTGACCGAGCCCCACTGCGGCACCGATCTGGGCCTGATCCGCACCAAGGCCGAGCCTCAGGATGATGGCAGCTACAAGATCACCGGCTCCAAGATCTGGATCTCGGCGGGCGAGCACGACATGACCGACAACATCATCCATCTGGTGCTGGCAAAGGCACCGGGCGGTGGTGAAGGCACGAAAGGCATCTCTCTTTTCATCGTGCCCAAGTTCATGGTGAACGAAGACGGCAGTCTGGGTGAGCGCAACGCCGTCAGCTGCGGCGGGCTTGAGCACAAGATGGGCATCAACGGCAACGCCACCTGCGTGATGAACTATGACGGTGCCACTGGCTACTTGATTGGCGAAATGCACAAAGGCATGCGCGCCATGTTCACCATGATGAACGAAGCCCGCATCGGCGTTGGCCTGCAAGGCTATGCCCAAGGCGCGGTTGCCTACCAGAACGCTCTGGGCTTTGCCCGCGAGCGCCTGCAAGGGCGCGAAGTCACCGGCGTCAAGAACCCCGATGGCCCCGCTGATCCGATCATCGTCCACCCCGACGTGCGCCGGAACCTCTTGATGCAGAAGAGCTTTGTCGAAGGCGCCCGCGCGTTTGCCTTCTGGGGCGCCCAGATGATCGACGCCGCCCACCGCAAAGGCGACAAAGAGGCCGACAACATGGTCTCGCTGCTGACCCCCGTCATCAAAGGCTTCCTGACCGACAAAGGGTTCGAGACCACCGTTCTGGCCCAGCAGACCCTTGGCGGGTCGGGCTTCACCAAGGAGTGGGGGCTGGAACAGTTCGTCCGCGATGCCCGCATCACCATGATCTATGAAGGCACCAACGGCATCCAGTCGCTGGACCTTGTGGGCCGCAAGCTGGCAATGAACGGCGGCAAGACCATCATGGCCTTCTTCGACATGGTGAAAACCTTCATCAAAGAGAACGAAGGCAACGAGGCCCTGAAAGCAGGCTTCCTTAATCCCCTGAAAAAGGCCAGCAAGGACCTTCAGGCAGCAGGCATGTACTTCATGCAGAACGGCATGAAAAACCCGCACAACGCGCTGGCCGGCAGCTATGACTTCATGCACCTCTTCGGTCATGTCTGTCTGGGTCTGGTCTGGTCGCAAATGGCAAAAGCGGCCTATGCCTCGCTGGAAAGCGGGACCGGCGATCAGGAGTTCTACAAGACCAAGATCGAAACCGGCCGTTTCTACATGGCCCGCCAATTGCCCGCCACTGCACTCCACCTGTCGCGTATCGAGACAGGCGCTGATACGGTGATGACGCTGGAGGCCGCCAACTTCTGATCAGCCACAGGGCTGGCCGGTTCTCTGGCCAGCCTATGACGATCAGTAAGAAGAGTACCAAATGCCCAAACGCCTCCGCCTGACCCGCCGCTTTCCCATCGCCATGAGCGAGGACGGCTACCGCCGCCTGAAGCGGTTCGCCCAAGAAGCGGGTCTGGAAGAAGGGGAAGCCCTCTCGTTCATCTTCGAGAACTTCGACAGCATCATGCACGAAGAACGCTTTCCCCACCGCCTGCGCCTGTTCAACGGGGAACTGGACGCACGCAAACGATAAACCGGCGCGCCTGTGGAGATCACAGGACGCCTTCGGCGCGAAGGTATTTGGTCCAAGATGAAAGAGGCAGCGCCCATGCCGGATCGGGTCGCCCGTTGCGACTGCGGTACATCATGGGAAAAGGCGCTGCCCGAACAGAGAATGGGTCATCGGGGTAAACGCCTCGTTACCCTCCTACGAGAAAATGGGCTTCTTTATTGCCCAAATACTCACGGCGCTGGTTTTTCCAAATGCGCCATGACCGGAGGAACGCGATGACGATGAAACTGCACTGCTTTGGTGAAAGCGGCCATTCCTACAAAGTGGCCCTTACGCTGGCCCTGTCCAGCGCGGATTGGGAGCCGGTCTTTATCGACTTTTTCAAGGGCGAGACGCGCAGCGAAGATTATCGCGCGAACGTCAATGAGATGGGCGAAGCGCCGGTTCTGGTCGACGGCGATCTGAAGCTGAGCCAGTCGGCCGTGATCCAGCAGTATCTGAGCGAAAAGACGGGCAAGTTCGGCGGCACCTCGGACGCGGAAAAGCGCGAGATTCTGCGCTGGCAGATCTGGGACAACCATAAGCTTTCTGGTCAAGTTGGTATGTTGCGGTTTCTGATGAATTTTCTTCCCGAAGAAAAGCGCCCGCAAGAAGTGATCGCCTTTACAACTGCCCGCGTCACAGCGGCCTATGCGGTTTTGGATAAACATCTTGCCGGCCGCGACTGGATCGTCGGCGACAGTATCACCAATGCCGATCTGACCTGCTGCGGCTATCTCTACTACCCCGAGCCATTCGGGTTTGACCGCGCGGACTGGCCCAATATCGACGCCTGGCTGAGCCGCATCAGCGCTCAGCCCGGTTGGAAGCACCCCTATGATCTCATGCCCGGCAATCCCAGTGATCGGGCCTGACACCAATACAATTATCTGACCAAGAGGAGAGGCAGATGGCTGACGCCTTTATCTATGACGCAGTGCGCACCCCGCGCGGCAAGGGCCGCAAGGATGGCAGCCTGCATGAGGTGACCGCAGTGCGCATGGGCGCAACGGTTCTGAACGCGCTGAAAGAGCGCTCGGATCTGACCGGTGATGAATTCGAGGACGTGATCTGGGGCAACGCGACCCAAGTGATGGAACAGGGCGGCTGTCTGGCGCGCACCACCGTCATGGCGTCGGATCTGGCCGAGAATGTACCAGGCCTGTCGATCAACCGTTTCTGCGCATCCGGTATGGAGGCCGTCAATCTGGCAGCCAACCAGATCAAGGGCGGTTCGGGCGATGCCTATATCGCCGGCGGCGTTGAAATGATGAGCCGCGTGGCCATGGGCAGCGATGGCGCCGCCGTGGCAGTAGACCCTACCGTGGCCATGGATCACTACTTTGTTCCACAGGGCATTGCCGCTGACATCATCGCCACCGAATACGGTTTCAGCCGTGACGACGCCGATGCCTTTGCCGTGGAATCCCAGCGCCGCGCTGCCGAGGCATGGGCGGCGGGCCGCTTTGGCAACTCGGTCATTCCAGTGCGTGATGTGAACGGTCTGATCATTCTGGACCATGACGAATACATGCGCCCCGGCACTGACATGCAGGCGCTTGGCGCGCTGAAGGCCAGCTTCAAGGATCAGGGCGAGGTGATGCCCGGTTTCGACAAGATCGCACTGATGAAATACCCGCATCTTGAGCGGATCAACCACATCCACCACGCGGGCAACAGCAGCGGCATTGTGGATGGTGCGGCAGGCGTTCTGGTTGGCTCGAAAGAATTCGGCGAGCGTCACGGTCTGAAGCCCCGCGCAGTTATTCGCGCGACGGCCAAGATCGGCACCGATCCGACCATCATGCTGACCGGCCCCGTGCCTGTCACTGAAAAGATCCTGCGCGAAAGCGGCATGTCGATCAGCGACATTGACCTCTTCGAGGTAAACGAGGCGTTCAGCGCCGTGGTCCTGCGCTTTATGCAGCGCTTCAACGTGGATCATTCCAAGCTGAACGTGAACGGCGGCGCGATTGCGATGGGCCACCCGCTGGGGGCCTCGGGCGCGATCATCATCGGCACCCTGCTGGACGAGCTGGAGCGGACGGGCAAAAGCACCGGCCTTGCCACCCTCTGCGTTGCCAGCGGCATGGGCGCAGCCACCATCATCGAACGGGTTTAAGCGGGCGCAAGACCTGCGAGGAGGAATTCGAAATGACCGATTTCACTATGGTTAAAGACGCCGAAGGGATCGCAACGATCACTTGGGACGTCAAAGAAAAGTCGATGAACGTGCTGTCGCTGGAAGGTCTAGCAGCACTGAACGATCTGGTCGATGACGCGCTGGCGGATGAGGCTGTGAAAGGCATCATCATCACCAGCGGCAAGGACACGTTCGCTGGCGGCATGGACCTGAACATCATCGCCAAGATGAAGGACAGTGCGGGCGACAACCCCGCTCAGGGCCTCTTTGACGGCATCATGAACATGCATGGTCTACTGCGCAAAATCGAACGCGCGGGCATGGACCCCAAGACCAACAAGGGCGGCAAGCCTGTGGCCGCTGTTCTACCAGGCACCGCGCTGGGGATCGGGCTAGAGCTGCCCCTGTCGTGCCACCGCATCTTTGCCGCCGACAACGACAAGGCCAAGATCGGCCTGCCCGAAATCATGGTCGGCATCTTCCCCGGTGCGGGCGGCACCACCCGACTGGTGCGCAAGATGGGCGCGATGGCGGCAGCGCCGCTGCTGCTGGAAGGCAAGCTGAACGCCCCCAAGAAGGCCAAGATGCTGGGTGTGATCGACGAGGTCAGCGCTGACCCGATGGCCGACGCCCGTGCTTGGGTCCTGTCGGCGACCGACAAAGACATCGTGAAGCCATGGGACGCCAAGGGCTACAAGATGCCCGGCGGCGCGCCCTATCACCCTGCGGGTTTCATGACCTTCGTGGGGGCCTCAGCCATGGTCAACGGCAACACCAAGGGCGTCTATCCGGCAGCCAAGGCTCTGCTCTCGGCGGTCTATGAAGGCGCGATGGTGCCCTTTGACACCGCCCTCAAGATCGAGGCCCGCTGGTTCACCCATGTTCTGATGAACCCCAGTTCGGGCGCGATGATCCGGTCCCTGTTCATCAACAAGGAAAAGCTGGAAAAGGGTGCAAACCGTCCTGACGTTGCCGATCAGACCGTCAAGAAAGTTGGCGTTCTGGGCGCGGGGATGATGGGTGCGGGGATCGCTCTGGTGTCCGCTCAGGCGGGGATCGAGGTGGTTCTGCTGGACCGCGATCAGGCCGCTGCCGATCGGGGCCGCGACTATACCGCCAGCTACATGGACAAGGGCATTGCCAAGCGCAAAGCCACGCCCGAAAAGAAAGAACAGGTGCTGTCACGCATCACCGCCACCACCGACTATCAGGCGCTGGCAGGCTGTGATCTGATCATCGAGGCCGTGTTCGAAGACCCCGCCATCAAGGCCGAAGTGACCGCTCAGGTCGAGGCCGTGATCGGTGAGGACTGCATCTTTGCCACCAACACCTCGACCCTGCCGATCTCGGAACTGGCCAAGGCCTCGAAGCGGCCCGAGAAATACATCGGCATCCACTTCTTCAGCCCTGTCGAGAAGATGATGCTGGTCGAGATCATCAAGGGTCAGAAGACCGGCGATGTGGCCGTGGCCAAGGCGCTGGACTACGTACGCCAGATCCGCAAGACACCGATTGTGGTGAATGACGCGCGCTTCTTCTACGCGAACCGCTGCATCATCCCCTACATCAACGAAGGCATCCGTATGGTGCACGAGGGCGTCAGCCCTGCCCTGATCGAGAACGCCGCCAAGCTGGTCGGTATGCCTTTGGGGCCGCTACAGCTGACCGATGAGACCTCGATCGATCTGGGCGTCAAGATCGCCAAGGCGACCAAGGCCGCGATGGGTGCAGACTACGCCAACGACGATGTGGATGAGGTGCTGTTCTGGCTGGCGGACGAAGGGCGTCTAGGCCGCAAATCAGCCGCTGGCTTCTATGCCTATGACGAAAAGGGCAAGCGTACCGGTCTGTGGGAAGGTCTGGGTCAGAAATACCCCCATGCCGACGCGCAGCCTGATCTGCACGAAGTCCAGCACCGTCTGCTGATGGCTCAGGTTCTGGAAGCGGTGCGTGCCTTCGAAGAAGGCGTGCTGGAAGACATCCGCGAAGGCGATGTGGGCGCGATCCTTGGCTGGGGCTTTGCGCCTTGGTCGGGCGGCCCCTTCAGCTGGCTGGACATCATCGGCGCACCCTTTGCCGCCGAGGTCTGCGATCAGCTGACCGAGAAGTTCGGTGCCCGCTTTGCCTGCCCTGCCCTGTTGCGCCAGATGGCCGAAAAGAACGGCAGCTTTTACAAAGCCTATGGCGAGGGCGCGGCCTTCGCAGCCTGATCGCTTTGGATTTACCAAGTGTTTCCGATCCTTGCGGATCGGACCGACGCCGCCCCTTCGGGGCGGCGTTTTGAGTATTTGGGCAATAAAGAAGGTTTGATCTGCGCTATCGGTCCTTGGCCTTTCCCCATTCCCAAGCAATGATCCGCAGCAAGGATAGACCGTCGCGAGGGGAGAGAGCGTATGGGTTGGTTGCGAGATGAAACAGGCTTGGAGAAATGCACGGCGAACCATGTTCCGCTGACGCCATTGTCGTTCTTGCGGCGGGCAGCCGAGGTGTTTCCGGACCAGTTAGCCGTGGTCTATGGCACCCATCGCAAGACCTATGCCCAGTATCATGAACGGGTCAGCCGTCTGGCCTCGGGGCTGGTGGGGCTGGGTGTGAAATCCGGTGACGTTGTCGCGACCCTGCTGCCGAACCTGCCCGCGCAGGCCGAGGCCCATTTCGGGGTGCCGGCCTGTGGCGCGGTATTGAATACGATCAACACCCGTCTGGATCCCGACACGGTCGCTTATATCTTTGATCATGGCGAGGCGAAGGTTCTGCTGTGTGACCCGCAGTTCCTGCCGTTGGCCGCCAGTGCCATCGAGCGGATGGAAGGCGAGCCGCCTATTATCATCGAAGTGGCGGACGATCAGGCCGGTGTTCACAGCCACGGCCATTACACGGAATATGAGGCGCTGCTGGCCGATGGCGATCCGGACTTTGTCTGGGTCATGCCTGAAGATGAATGGGAGAGCATCTCGCTGAATTATACCAGCGGGACGACGGGGCGACCCAAGGGTGTGGTCTATCACCATCGCGGCGCCCATCTGAATGCGATGTCGCAGGTGGTCAGCTGGCGCATGGTGTTGCACCCTGTCTATCTAACCATCGTGCCATTGTTCCACTGCAACGGCTGGTGCCACACGTGGATGATGCCGCTGTTGGGGGGCACCTTGGTTTGTTGCCGCGACATCACCGCCCCTGCGATCTACAACGCCATCGCGGATGAGGGCGTGACCCATTTTGGCGGCGCGCCGATCGTGCTGAACATGCTGGTCAACGCCAAGGACAGCGAACGCCGCGATTTCGACCATGTGGTCGAGGTGTTTACCGCGGGCGCTCCTCCCGCGCCCGCCACACTGGCCGCCATCGAGCCGATGGGCTTCAACATCACGCAAGTTTACGGTCTGACCGAGGTTTACGGTCCCGCCACCGAATGCACTTGGCGCGCCGAATGGGAGCCTCTGGAAGGCAAAGCCCGCGCCGCAATCAAGGCCCGCCAAGGGGTGGCGATGCCCTGCATCGAAGAGGCCATCGCCATGGACGACGACATGATCCCGATTGCCCGTGACAGCGAGACCAAGGGAGAGATCATGTTCCGCGGCAATGGCGTCATGAAAGGCTACCTGAAGAACCCCCGCGCCACGAAAGAGGCCTTTGCAGGTGGCTATTTCCATTCCGGCGACATCGCCGTCCAGCATCCTGACAGCTATCTGCAGATCGCGGATCGGGCCAAGGACATCATCATCTCGGGCGGCGAGAACATCAGCTCGGTTGAGGTGGAAGGCGTCATGATGGGCCATCCGGCGGTGCTTTTGGTGGCAGTGGTCGCCAAACCCGATGAAAAGTGGGGCGAAGTGCCCTGTGCCTTCGTCGAACTGAAGGATGGCGCAGAGGTGACCGAGGCCGAATTGATCACCTATACGCGCGAACATCTGGCTGGCTTCAAGTGCCCCAAGGCGGTGGTGTTTGGCGAACTGCCGAAAACCTCGACAGGAAAGATCCAGAAATTCGAGCTGCGCAAAGGCCTTCGGGATGGGTAAGGCAGGCCTGCATGGACGCGCCCCGTTAGCCGTGCTATCGCCTTGAGAGAAGAATAAACGGGCAGACATGACAGCACTCAAGGGCTACCAGCGGTTGGAATCCACTGGCATCTGGCGGGAAGGGCCGGATGCCCAAAGGCGCGACGTTGTTGTCTCGCTGGGGGATGCGACGCTGGTGATCATGGATACCAGTGGTCGGGCGCTGGCCCATTGGGCCATCCCTGCGGTGGCCCGCCTGAACCCCGGTCAGACCCCACCGATTTACCATCCTGATGGCGATCCTTCTGAGCGGCTGGAACTGCCCGAAGACGAAGTGGATATGATCGCCGCCATCGAAAAGCTGCGTAAAGCGATCCACAAGGACCGGCCCCGCTCGGGGCGGGTGCGCTGGTTGATCACCAGCACGATTGCCGCAACGGCGCTGGGGCTGGCCATCTTCTGGCTACCAGAAGCCCTGCGCGATCATGCGGTCACGGTCGCGCCCCGCGTCAAACGGGCCGAGATCGGCGAGGCATTGCTAAGCCGGATCACCCGCGTGACCGGCCCCCGCTGCAAGGACACTTTGGGCAGCGCGGCACTGGTGCGCCTCAAGACCCGCCTGTTCCCTGACCGCCCCAACCTACGGCTGGTCGTCGTACCTGGCGGCGCGCGCGAGGCAGCCTACCTGCCCGGCGGCACCATTGTTCTGAACAAGATCCTGCTAGAAGACTATGAAGACCCAGCCGTTGTCGCGGGATACGCGCTGGTCGAGGCACAGCGCGCCCGCAGCGATGATCCGTTGGGGGACTTGCTGCACCACACCAGCCTGATTTCGGTTGTGCGGTTCCTGACCTCGGGCGATCTGCCTGCCAGTGCGCTGGACAGCTATGCGGAATGGGTGATGACCCAAAGCCCGCCGCCCCTGCCTCTGCCCACCATTCTGAACGGGTTTGAGGCCGCAGGCGTGCCAGCTGCGCCCTATGCCTATGCATTGGACACCACGGGCGAAAGCGTTCTGGGATTGATCGAGGCTGACCCATATGCGGGGAAAGTTCCACCGCCGCTGATCTCGGACGGGGACTGGATCAGCCTTCAGAATATCTGCGAAGGCTGACCCTGAGGGTTTGGCTTAGCGGACGAATGCGTCCATGAAACCGGCTGCACGGGCGGCGGTCAGCGTCTGCTGTACGTTGCCACCAGCGGGGGCACCAACGATCACCACCTGCATGCCTTTCTTGGTCCCGATAATCCGCACGGGATAATTGGCCTGAGCAAAGCTTTGCGCGGCGCGTTGCGCGTTGGTGGGTACGCCAAAGGTGCCGACCTGCACATAATTGCCTGCGATCTGCTGCGCCTTGACGGGCGTTCCTGCGACCGAGGCCACCTGCACAGAAGGCGCCAACGCCGGATCAACCAACTGGCGCGGCGTATCGCGGGTCCAGACCTGATCGGTCTGCGCATCACCCGTTTCGGTCCGCGGACCGCGCTGGGGGTTCAGGCGCCCGTCTTTCCAGACCTTCACATAGCCTTCAGGGGCCTCATAGACGATGGTCCCGTCGGCCTTCTTGTAGCCGATCACCGAAGTCGCCGCGAGGTCCTGAGGACCACAGCGCACATCACCTTGGTTAATATAGCCGTTGCTGCTCTGCGAGGCGTTCGGGCACACGATCACGCCAGTGCGCGGTGCGGGCTCGACCGTTTTGGGGGCGACAACCGTTTGGGTCGCCACAACCCTAGGGGCCGCGACGGTCTGCACCTTTTTCGCCTTGGGCGCAGGGGCCACCTTGCGGGCAGGCGCAGAGGCAATGGTCTTGATCGGCGCTTTGGTGGTGGTGCGGCCCGTCGTTTTGGGTGCAGCCGCAGCCACTTTGGGCGCAGCCGGGTCGGGCGCTTTGACCGGAGCCGGAGCAGGTGTCGGCGCGGGTGCCGCTTTGGCGGTCACAGGGGCCCCAAAGGTCGGGGTCATGCCGCACACGGGTTCACGCGCACGGGTCATGCGCGGGATCCATGTGGTCATGTCGCCCACGCCTGCCCGGATGTAAGCACAACCGGCGCTATCTACGTATTGCCGGCCCTTAAAACTTTCCGGCGGATAATTCGCCGGAACCTGCGCAAACGCAGCAGTAGAGGCCAAAAGACACGCGGTGGCAGCCGCAATTAGTCTTTTCATTCGTCAACCCTCGAACAATTCGCGCCTAGAATGCACAATCGTTAGGGTTAAGGCAACTAGCTACCACATCACTTTGTGCCGAACATACGGTCTCCGGCATCGCCTAGACCGGGAACGATGTAACCTTTCTCGTTCAGGTGGCTATCAAGTGACGCGGTGTAGATCGGCACGTCAGGATGTGCAGCGTGCAGGGTCTTGACCCCTTCAGGCGCGGCCAGCAGGCACATAAAGCACAGGTTCGTCGCCCCCGCCTTTTTCAGCAGGTCCAGCGACGCCACAGCCGAGTTGCCGGTGGCCAGCATCGGGTCCACGGCGATCACCAGTCGTTCACCCAATGCATCCGGCACTTTGAAGTAATATTGCACGGGCTCCAGTGTTTCTTCGTCCCGATAAAGGCCTACAAAGCCCACGCGGGCCGAAGGCACCAGTTCCAGAACGCCATCCAACAGACCGTTGCCCGCCCGCAGGATCGAGATCAACGCCAGCTTTTTGCCATCCAGAACCGGAGCCTGCATCTGGCACATCGGGGTTTCAATCGTCTCTTCTGTCAACTCCAGATTGCGGGTTACCTCATAGGCCAGCAGCTGGCTGATCTCACGCAGGAGGCGGCGGAATTCGCCAGTGGAAGTACCACTTTTGCGCATCAATGTTAATTTATGTTGGACGAGCGGGTGGTTGACGATGGTCAGATTCTGATCAGAAGCAAGGGTCATTCGGCGGCCTCCAGACGGTCAAGAATGCGTTTACGGGTGGCGGCGTCGCAGAACGCGGCCTCGGCAGCATCGCGGTTGATTTGTGCAAAGTGCCAGTCCTCCCACCCGAAGGTGCGCGAGAGGTTTTCGTACTCTTGCCGCATCGTGGTATGGAAGAAAGGCGGATCATCAGTTGAAACCGTAACTTTCACGCCATAGCCCCGCAAACGCTCAATCGGGTGGCTCTTCAGGTCAGGATAGACACCCAGTGCCACGTTGGACCCGGGGCAGACCTCTAGCACCACGCCTTTTTCGGCCAGTTGTTCCACCAGCCGCATGTCTTCAATGCAACGGACCCCGTGGCCGATGCGGCTGACCCCCAGATCATCAATGGCTTCGCGCACCTCTTGCGGGCCGCGCCATTCGCCGGCGTGGGTGGTCAGGCCCAAGCCTGCCTCGCGGGCACAGTCGTAGGACCATGCGAAATCGCGCTGATTGCCCTTGTTTTCGTCCCCGCCCATGCCAAAGCCGGTGATGAAGTGACCGGCGGTTTCCGCCGCGCATAGGGCGCTGGCTTTGGCGCGATCAGGGCCGAAATGGCGGATGCAGGTGACGATGCCGCGCATGATAATGCCGAACTTCTTTTCGGCCTCGGCAGCGCCTTCTTCCATCGCGTGCAGATATTCCTGCCACGCGGCCACATCGCCACCTCCGCAGAATTCAGGGCTCAGAAAGCTTTCGGCGTAGACCACACCGTTCGCGGCGCAATTCTCCAAAACCGAGAGGGTCAGGCGGCGAAAATCATCGGGGCTTTTCAAGACCTCGGTTGCGGCCTCATAGACCTGAAGGAATTCAAGGAAGTCCTTATATCGGTAGGCCCCTTTGGCATCAAAAATCCCGCTGATATCGACCTTCTTTTCAAACGCCAGTTGGCGGATCAAATCAGGTTGCGCAGCCCCTTCGATGTGCAGGTGCAGCTCGACCTTGGGGGTGTCACGCACATCGGCGTCGTTCATAGAAAGCTCCTTCCCGGCCCGCTGGCCGGTATTCCAAGATTGGCCGCAACACTGGCGGCGATGTCCACAAAACCCACATTCCCGATGGCGCGGGCACCGACACCTGCGGCCAGCACCGGCACCCGTTCGCGGGTATGATCGGTGCCCGCCCACGTGGGGTCATTGCCATGATCTGCCGTCACCAGCAGCAAATCACCGTCCCGCATGCGCGGCAGGATCGCCCCCAGCCGCCCATCGAACCACTCCAGAGCGCGGGCATAGCCCGACACATCGCGGCGATGGCCAAAGAGGCTGTCGAATTCAACAAAATTGGCAAAGGTCAGGCTGCCTTCGGGCGCATCATCAATCAGCCGGTCCAGATGGTCCATCAGCTGCACGTCACTGCCCTTATGCAGCTGCGTGATCCCCTGCATCGAGAAGATGTCACCGATCTTGCCAACAGCGATCACCTCGCGCCCCGCGCCTGAGGCCCAATCACACAGGGTCGGACTGGGGGGCGCGATGGCAAAGTCGCGCCGGTTGGTGGTGCGGGTGTACCCCTGCGCCGCATCGCCCACAAAGGGGCGGGCAATCACGCGGCCAACCTTCATGTCATGCAGGCGCGGCGCAATCGCGCGGCACAGATCCAGCAGCCGCTCTAGCCCGAAATGCTGTTCGTGCGCCGCGATCTGGAACACGCTATCGGCCGAGGTATAGCAGATCGGCCAGCCGCTTTCGATGTGCTGCTGCACCAGTTCGTTGATAATGGCCGTGCCGCTGGCATGGCAGTTCCCCAGCGTGCCCCCTGCCCCGCAGCTTTCGGCAACGAAATCCATCAGGTCTTGCGGGAACGCAGGCAGCGTGTCGGGGAAATAGGTCCAGTCCCATGGCACCGGCGCGCCTGCCAGTTCCCAATGGCCACTGGGAGTATCCTTGCCCGGGCTGACCTCGGTCGCGGCACCCCACAGCCCTTGCGGCGTGGCGCTGAGGTTCGGGGCCATATCGCCGCTGGCCAAGCTGATGGCCGCGCCAAGCCCCAGTGCATCCAGATGGGGCAAGCGCAGAGGGCCACTGCGGCCCTCTTCCGCACGCCCCTCAGCGCAGGCCTGCGCGATGTGGGCCAGCGTGTTCGCCCCTTTATCGGGCAAGTCCCCGTTAAAGAACCGGTCCGCATCGGGCGCGCCGCCAATCCCGACGCTATCGATCACTACAAGAAAAGAACGTGTCACGGAGCGACCCTTTCCACGATCAACGGCCACGCCTTTGGCACGTGATCAGCAAGGTTGATCGCGGCCCGCACGGCGGCCTCTGCCTTGTCGGCGTCCGCCTCGCTGCGTGCATGGATCCGCGCCAGAACGCTGCCACGCTGCACTTCATGCCCCAGCCGCACCATGTCCGACAGGCCAACCGCAGGGTTCACCTTGTCGGTTTCCACCAGACGCCCGCCACCAAGGCCGACCACCGCCATGCCCAAAGCGCGCCCATCCAGCGCCGCCACAAATCCGGGACGCTCTGCGTAAATCTCTCGGATCACAGGCGCTTCTGGCATCAATGCCGCCCATTCGGCGCTGAAATCCTTTGGACCGCCTTGGGCCGCAACCATCCGGTCAAACCGCTCTGCTGCCGCGCCGCTGTTGATCGCCATAGCAATCTTGTCGCAGCCTTCGGCAACAGTCGCGGCAAGACCGCTCAGCACCAGAACCTCGGCCCCCAAGGCGCAGGTCAACTCGAACAGCGGACCACGGGCCGCGCCGGTCAGTTCCAGCATCACCTCGGCCACCTCAAGCGCATTGCCCAAGGACCGCACCAGCGGCTGGTTCATATCGGTGATCAAGCCAGAGGTCCGGCAACCCGCCGCATTGGCCGTGCCGACCAAGGACTGCGCCAATGCCCGTGCGTCATCAATAGTCTGCATGAAGGCTCCGCTGCCCCATTTCACATCCAGCACCAAACTGTGCAGCCCCGCCGCCAACTTTTTCGACAGGATCGAGGCGGTGATCAGATCAATGCTATCCACAGTCCCGCTGATATCGCGGATCGCATAAAGGCGTTTGTCCGCAGGGGCGATCTGACCCGAGGCGCTGACAATCGCGCAGCCCACATCCGCCACGATCTGGCGCAACTGCGCCTCAGTGGCATCAACATTGAAACCGGGGATGGCTTCCAGCTTATCCAGCGTACCACCCGTATGCCCTAGCCCGCGCCCCGAGATCATCGGCACATAGGCCCCGCAGGCCGCCAAGGCGGGCGCCAGCACAAGGCTGACGCAATCGCCCAGCCCGCCGGTTGAATGCTTGTCCAGCACCGGTCCCGGCATATCCCACGCCAGCACATCGCCACTGTCGCGCATCGCCTCGGTCAAAGCGACACGGCCCGCGTCGCCCAAGCCCCCAAGGCAAACGCCCATCGCAAAGGCACCGGCCTGAGCATCAGTCACCGCGCCACTTGCCAGCCCTTGCGCGAACACCCGCAGGTCATCCGTGGCAGGCTGACGCCCCGCACGCAAATCGGCAAGAACACGGCGCACCTGCATCATGCGCGATCCATGTGGGATTGGCTAAAGACACCGGGCAGCAGCTCGCCCACGGTCAGGACCAATTCGGTCCCCTCAAGATTTGCCATAGTGACTTTGACCTCAGCGTCCGAGAACTCGGCCAGTTTCTGACGGCAACCGCCGCAGGGCGTCACCGGCGTCGGGCTGTCGGCGACCACATAGACCTCGGTGATCTGACGGTTGCCCCCTGCCGCGCACATGGCGGCAATAGCGCCCGCCTCGGCACAGGTGCCCTCGGGATAGGCCACGTTTTCCACATTGCAGCCCAAATGCACGCGCCCCTCGGCATCACGGATCGCCGCACCGACCTTGAAATTCGAATAGGGAACATGGGCGTTTTCACGCACATCCAATGCACCTTGTTTCAACGACATGAGGACCTCCGGTGTTTGATCAAACGGTCAAATCTGAATGAACATGTGATAGGATAATTATGCAAGGCCTCACCCGATTTCCGTTGCGCTAATCCTTGCCGGTTGCGGCAGTGCAGCGTAGGTTTTCCGAAGCAGTGGGTTCCAACGGTTCAAAAAATAGTTTAACGCTAAACAAAAATTCCCCGAGGGATACGGATATGTCCGACCAGCAGAACGACACCCAACGTCAAGCCGCTCTATTTTACCACGAACACCCCAAGCCCGGTAAGCTAGAAATCCGCGCCACCAAGCCGATGGCAAACGGTCGCGATCTTAGCCGCGCCTACTCGCCCGGCGTGGCCGAAGCCTGCCTAGAGATCAAGGATGACCCGAAGAATGCCTCGCGCTACACGGCCAAGGGCAACCTTGTGGCGGTGGTCTCGAACGGAACGGCGGTTCTGGGTCTGGGCAACATCGGGGCGCTGGCCTCAAAGCCGGTGATGGAAGGCAAGGCGGTTCTGTTCAAGAAATTCGCCAACATCGACGCCTTCGACATCGAGGTGAACGAAAGCGATCCCGAAAAGCTGGCCGAGATCGTCTGCGCGCTTGAGCCGACCTTCGGCGCGGTGAACCTTGAGGACATCAAAGCCCCCGACTGCTTTATCGTTGAAAAGATCTGCCGCGAGCGGATGAACATCCCCGTTTTCCACGACGACCAGCACGGCACCGCGATCGTGGTGGGCGCTGCGGCTACTAACGCGCTGCATGTGGCGGGCAAAACCTTCGAGGACATCAAGATCGTCTCGACCGGTGGTGGCGCGGCGGGCATCGCCTGCCTGAACATGTTGCTGAAACTGGGCGTCAAGCGTGAGAACGTCTGGCTCTGCGACATCCACGGGCTGGTCTATGAAGGCCGCGAAGTGGACATGAACCCGCAGAAGGCCGCTTTTGCGCAAAAGTCCGACCTGCGCACGCTGGACGATGTGATTGACGGGGCGGACCTGTTCCTTGGCCTTTCCGGCCCGAACGTGCTGAAGCCCGAAATGGTCGCCAAGATGACCAAACAGCCGATCATCTTTGCGCTGGCCAACCCGAACCCTGAAATCCTGCCCGATCTGGCCCGCAGCGTGGCCCCCGATGCGATCATCGCCACGGGCCGCAGCGATTTCCCTAATCAGGTGAACAACGTTCTGTGCTTCCCGTTCATCTTCCGTGGTGCGCTGGATGTAGGCGCGACCGAGATCAACGACGAAATGCAGCTGGCCTGCATCGACGGCATCGCCGCCCTTGCCCGCGCCACCACCAGCGCCGAGGCTGCCGCCGCCTATCAGGGCGAACAGCTGACCTTCGGCACCGATTACCTGATCCCCAAGCCCTTTGATCCGCGCCTTGTGGGCGTTGTTTCCAGCTCGGTCGCGAAAGCGGCGATGGAGACCGGCGTCGCCACCCGCCCGCTGGAAGATCTTGAGACCTATAAGCAAAAGCTGAACCAGTCGGTCTTCAAATCGGCCATGCTGATGCGCCCCGTGTTCGAAGCCGCCCGTTCGGCTTCGCGCAGCATCGTCTTCGCCGAGGGCGAGGACGAACGCGTCCTGCGTGCCGCGCAAGCCATTCTGGAAGAGACCACCGAAAAGCCCATCCTCATCGGCCGCCCCGAAGTGGTCGAGATGCGCTGCGAACGTCTTGGCCTGAACATCCGTCACGGTCGCGACTTCGATCTGGTGAACCCCGAGAACGACCCGCGCTACCGCGATTACTGGGAAACCTACCACCAGATCATGTGCCGCAACGGGGTCACCCCCGATCTGGCCCGTGCCATCATGCGCACCAACACCACCGCCATCGCGGCCATCATGGTTCAGCGCGGCGAGGCGGACAGCATGATCTGCGGCACTTTTGGCGAATACCGCTGGCACCTGAAATACGTGCAGCAAATCTTGGGTGGTGGTGAATACCACCCCCACGGCGCCCTTTCGATGATGATCCTCGAAGATGGCCCGCTTTTCATCGCCGATACCCACGTCCGCTCGACCCCCTCGCCCGAGGAGATCGCGGAAAGCGTCATCGGCGCGGCCCGCCACGTCAAACGCTTTGGCCTGACCCCGCGCATCGCGCTTTGTGCCCAGTCGCAGTTCGGCTCGACCGAATGTGACACCGGCCGCCGTCTGCGTGCTGCCATCGACATTCTGGATAGCGCCCCCCGCGACTTTATCTATGAAGGCGAGATGAATATTGACGCCGCGCTGGACCCCGATCTGTGCCACCGCGTCTACCCGCAGAACCGCCTACAGGGCGCAGCGAACGTGCTGATCTTTGGCCACGCGGATGCGGCATCAGGCGTGCGCAACATCCTCAAGATGAAAGGCGGCGGTCTGGAAGTGGGTCCGATCCTGATGGGCATGGGCAACCGCGCCCATATCGTGAACCACTCGATCACCTCGCGCGGGCTGCTGAACATGGCCGCTATCGCAGGCACGCCGGTCGCCCACTACGGGTAGAACGACCACGACACAGCTTGAAAGGGCCAGCCACTGCGCTGGCCCTTTTCGCGTTGTATATACAGTATGGCCGAAAGGTCCTGCTGGCCGCTGGGGTGCAACTCGCCTAGCCTTTACGCCTCAGGGGTGATTCTCTTTGCACCCTGCGCCAGATTTGCATCGCGCTTCCGAAAATTTGCAAATCCTTGAATATCTGATGATACGATTGCATAGCGCCGGAGGGTTTGCAAACCCCGCCATGCTGCACCTGCGGCATTTTGCAAATTCCGCCAAATGTTGTCGGTAACGTGCTTGCCCAAAGGCCCATCCGTGCCCTAGCACATTGCCAAGGGAATTGGAGGAGGATGCCATGGGCTATCAAGAGGTTTACCAAAGCTGGCAGAACGACCCCGAGGGGTTCTGGATGGCGCAGGCCGAGGCCATTGATTGGGTCGAGAAGCCGACCAAAGCTTTGCACAGCGACAACGCGCCCCTGTACGAATGGTTCGCGGACGCCAAAGTGAACACCTGCTGGAACGCCGTGGACCGCCACGTCGAGGCAGGCCGTGGCGATCAGACCGCCATCATCTACGACAGCCCCGTCACCCACACCAAGCGCGAGATCAGCTATTTCGAGCTGCGCAACCGTGTGGCCAGCCTTGCCGGTGCCCTGCGCGCCAAAGGCGTTGAAAAGGGTGACCGCGTCATCATCTACATGCCGATGATCCCCGAAGCGCTTGAGGCTATGCTAGCCTGCGCCCGCATCGGCGCTGTGCACTCGGTGGTTTTCGGCGGCTTTGCTGCGAACGAACTGGCCGTACGCATTGACGATGCCAAGCCCAAAGCCATCATCGCCGCCTCCTGCGGGATCGAGCCCGGCCGCGTGGTTCACTATAAACCCCTCCTGGACGGCGCGATCGATCTGGCCCAGCACAAACCCGACTTCTGCGTCGTGTTCCAGCGCGAACAGGAAGTGGCGCAACTGATTGAGGGTCGCGACTACAACTGGCACGGCTTCCAGTATGGCGTCGAGCCGGCGGAATGCGTGCCCGTCGAAGGCAACCACCCTGCCTATATCCTCTACACGTCAGGCACCACCGGTCAGCCCAAAGGTGTTCTGCGTCCCACCGCAGGCCATCTGGTCGCGCTGAACTGGACCATGAAGAACCTCTACAACGTCGAGCCGGGCGAAGTCTTCTGGGCCGCCTCGGACGTGGGTTGGGTCGTGGGCCACAGCTACATCTGCTACGGCCCGCTGATCACCGGCAATACCACCATCGTCTTTGAAGGCAAACCCGTCGGCACCCCCGATGCGGGCACCTTCTGGCGCATTATCTCCGAATACAAAGTCCGCAGCTTCTTCACCGCGCCCACCGCCTTCCGTGCCGTGCGCCGCGAAGACCCCACGGGCGAATTCATCGGCAAATACGACCTCAGCCACCTGCGCGCCGTCTATCTTGCTGGCGAACGTGCAGACCCCGCCACCATCGAATGGGCGCAGGAAAAGCTGAACGTGCCGATCATCGACCATTGGTGGCAAACCGAAACCGGTTGGGCGATTGCCGCGAACCCGCTTGGGATTGAAGAACTGCCCGTGAAACTGGGCAGCCCCTCGGTGCCGATGCCGGGCTATGACGTGCAGATCCTGGACGAGGCCGGTCATCCGGTCGGCCCCAACACCCTTGGCGCCATCGCGATCAAGCTGCCCCTGCCCCCCGGCACCCTGCCGAACCTCTGGAACGCGGAAGAGCGTTTCAAGAAGAGCTACCTGAACACCTTCCCCGGCTTCTATGAGACCGGTGATGCGGGCATGAAGGACGAAGACGGCTACCTCTACATCATGGCGCGCACCGACGACGTCATCAACGTCGCGGGCCACCGCCTGTCCACAGGCGGCATGGAAGAGGTTCTGGCCAGCCATCCCGACGTGGCAGAATGCGCCGTCATCGGTGTTGCTGATGAACTGAAGGGCCAGCTGCCTCTGGGCTTCCTGTGCCTGAATTCGGGCTCGGGGCGCGACCACGCCGATGTGGTCAAGGAATGCGTCAAGTTGGTCCGTGAAAAGATCGGCCCCGTGGCGGCCTTCAAACTGGCTGTTGTCGTGGATCGCCTGCCCAAAACCCGCTCGGGCAAAATCCTGCGCGCCACCATGGTCAAAATCGCTGACGGGCAGGAATTCAAAATGCCTGCCACCATCGACGATCCGGTCATTCTGGATGAAATCGCGGTCGCCCTGAAAACTCTGGGCTACCCGGCAGCCTAAGGCGAAAATCCTTCGCAGAAGGATTTTGTAACCTAAAAATTTTATACTAAAATTTTTCCAAACGGCGGTCTGCAAAGGCCGCCGTTTTACGTTAGACGAACTGCTCGCGGATCAGACGTTCTTCCAACCCGTGACCCGGATCGAAGAGAATACGGTGGGCGATGCTCGGCTCGCTCTGGATTTCCACGGACAATACATCACGGACCGAATTCGAATCCGCATCCGCCATCACAGGGCGCTTTTCCGCATCCACCACATCGAACCGCACCTTGGCCTTTTTCGGCAACAACGCGCCACGCCAGCGGCGGGGACGGAACGGCGCAATTGCGGTCAGGGCCAAAGCATCCGCGCCGATGGGGAGAATCGGCCCGTGTGCGGAATAGTTATAGGCGGTCGATCCCGCAGGTGTCGCGACCAGCGCCCCATCGCAAACCAGTTCGCGCAGGCGCAAGCGCCCGTCCACGGTGATTCGCAGTTTCGCCGCCTGAGGGCCAGCCCGCAGCAAGGAGACTTCGTTGATCGCCAAAGCCTCATGGACCGAGCCATCGGCGCAGGTCGCCTTCATGGATAGGGGGTTAATGATCTCTTCCTCGGCGCGACTTAGTCGGCCAACAAGGTCCGCTTCCGAGTATTCGTTCATCAAAAAACCTACCGTCCCGCGGTTCATCCCGTAGACCGGAGC
This sequence comes from Donghicola tyrosinivorans, assembly GCF_003003355.1. Lineage (GTDB taxonomy): Bacteria > Pseudomonadota > Alphaproteobacteria > Rhodobacterales > Rhodobacteraceae > Donghicola > Donghicola tyrosinivorans. The sequence continues at coordinate 396,235 of NZ_PVTQ01000002.1, read as the reverse complement.
CGGTAATTTCTGTGTAGCGTGCAGGGTTTGCAGCATAAAACCATCCCCGCCGAGGGCGACAATAATATCGGCCTCTTCCATCGGCACATTGCCGTAGCGCCGCACCAGAGCCTCCTGAGCGGACTGCGCAATCGTGGCACGGCTGGCAGTAAAGGCGATCTTGATGGTCATCTGACAGTTCCTAAAGGCGCGTTTCGTTCCGAAACAATCACAAGTTTCCCCGATGTTCCAGCACTGCCGCCCCCAGAAGCAACTAGGTCGTTTTACGATCTTTGCCTTTGTAACAGATTGCTATAGGAACCCGCCCATCACTCCCTTTGGCTATGGAGGCTCCCATGAACGCCCCTCATCGTGACAACGGTTTTTTCACTGAAACTCTGGAAAGCCGCGACGCCGAACTCTTTGGCGCTATCCGCAAAGAACTGGGTCGCCAGCGCGACGAAATCGAACTGATCGCCTCCGAGAACATCGTCTCGGCTGCTGTGCTGGAAGCACAGGGTTCGGTCATGACCAACAAATACGCCGAAGGGTACCCAGGCCGTCGCTACTACGGTGGCTGCCAGTACGTGGACATCGCCGAAAATCTGGCGATCGACCGCGCGAAAGAACTGTTCGGCTGTGAATTCGCCAACGTTCAGCCCAACTCGGGCTCGCAAGCGAACCAGGGCGTGTTCCAGGCGCTGATCAAACCCGGTGACACCATTCTGGGCATGAGCCTTGATGCAGGCGGCCACCTGACCCACGGCGCAAAGCCCAACCAGTCGGGCAAGTGGTTCAACGCCGTGCAGTACGGCGTAAACCGTCAGACCCTCGATGTGGACTACGACCAGATTCAGGAACTGGCAAACGAACACAAGCCCGCCCTGATCGTGGCTGGCGGCTCGGCCATTCCCCGTCAGCTGGACTTCGCCAAGTTCCGTGAGATCGCAGACAGCGTTGGCGCCATCCTGATGGCGGACATCGCGCACTTTGCCGGTCTGGTCGCGGCTGGCGAATACCCCAACCCCTTCCCGCACGTGCACGTGGCCACCACCACCACCCACAAGACCCTGCGCGGTCCCCGCGGCGGCATGATCCTGACCAACGACGAAGCCATCTCCAAGAAGATCAACTCGGCGATCTTCCCCGGCATTCAGGGCGGCCCGCTGATGCACGTGATCGCAGCCAAAGCGGTTGCCTTCGGTGAAGCCCTGCGCCCCGAGTTCAAAGAGTACCAGAAACAGGTAATCAAGAACGCTCAGGCGCTTGCGGACGAGCTGCACAAAGGCGGTCTGGACACCGTAACCCACGGCACCGACACCCACCTGATGCTGGTCGACCTGCGCCCCAAAGGCGTGAAGGGCAACGCGACAGAGGCCGCTCTGGGCCGCGCGCACATCACTTGCAACAAGAACGGTGTTCCTTTCGACGACGAAAAGCCCACCATCACCAGCGGCATCCGTCTGGGTTCGCCCGCCGGCACCACCCGTGGTTTCGGTGAGGAAGAGTTCCGCCAGATCGGCAAGTGGATCATCGAAGTCGTCGACGGTCTAGCCGCCAATGGCGAAAGCGATAACGGCGAAGTCGAAGAGAAAGTCCGCGGCGAAGTCGCAGCCCTCTGCGCCCGCTTCCCGCTCTACCCGAACCTCTGATTTCACGGCGCTTCTAGCGTCTCTGAAAACTTGAACTCACGTAGCCACGCCTTCGGGCGTGGTTATTTTTTGAGTATTTAAGCAATAAAGAAGTCCAATCACACAGAAGCTTCTTTATTGCTTAAATACTCATTGCCTCACCCTCTAGGCTTGGCGCGGAGGGTCGGGTCAGCTTGGCGCGGGTCTTCAGGCCACGGGTGTTTGGGGTATCGCCCGCGCATGTCTTTTCGCACATCGGCGTAGGAACTGTCCCAGAAGCCCGGAATATCCATCGTGGTCTGAACAGGACGCTGCGCGGGCGAGAGCAGTGTCACACGCAGGGGCGTTCCGGCGACTGTCGGGTGAGTGGTTTGTCCGAAAAGCTCTTGCAGGCGCAGCTGGATTTCGGGGGCTTCGCCGCTGTAGTCGATCGGAATTTTCCGGCCCAAGGGCGTGGTAAAGTGGGCGGGCACACTGCGGTCAAGGTGCTGGGTCTGATTGTAGTCCACCAAACTACGCAGGGGCGGCAGAAGATCGAAATTCTTCCAATGTTGCGCTGTCTTCACCCCTTGCAAATAGGGCAGCAGCCAATCTTCTGCGCGTTCCAGAAGGTCTGCCTCGGCAACAGACGGTAAGTCAGGGTCTTCGGCGCGGGCCAGAGTGACACGGGCAGCAAACCGGCGGGCGGCATCGCTCCAAGGCAGGCCCAACTGGCGCACGCCAGCAAGCATGGCGCGGCTAACCGCCTCATCGCTGGGATCTTTCCAGATGCGGTCTTGCAGGGCGATTGCGCCGAAACGTTCCTGACTGCGGGCAACAACGCGCTTTTCGCGGTCTGACCATTCGCAACTGTCCACCCATGCGATCCGGTCCTCATAAAGCTCTCGTAGCTCAGCCGCTGAAATCTGGATGGCCTGTCGGATTTTGGCATCCTTGCGGTCTCCGTCCAGATCGGTTGCGACGATGAAGGGTGCGCTGGCCATTGGGTCTTCGGAAGCCATGATCGCGCCAGAGCCACCTGACAGCAGGTAGCGCGGCGTATCCCCTTTGCGGCGGGCACCGATCCGGTCTGGATAGGCCAGCGCGGCCATCTGCGCCATGGACGGGCGCATCCCATCGGGTGCGGATTTGGACAATCGGCGCTGCTCTTGCCGGACCCGTTCCAAGGACGGGCGGTGTGGCTGATAGGGCCGCTCGCGCAGGAACTTTTGCAGGTCTTGCAGAGCCTCTACGCGCAAGGAGAGGTCAACCGGCGCGCCCCGTAGTACATCGCGATCAGCCAGCAGAGCCGCCAAAGGCGCAGCGGGTTTGCCGCCTCTGATCAGCATATGCGCCAAACGGGGGTGCAACGGCAGGCGGGCGATCTCGGCCCCGTGGGGCGTGATGCGGCCGCTGTCGTCCAGAGCCCCGAGCATCTTCAGCAGTTGCACCGCCTCGGCGTAAGAACCTGCGTTCGGCTGACTGAGCAGCGGCAGGTCGGCGGGGTCCGCCCCCCATTGGGCCAGTTCCAGCGCCAGACCGGACAGATCGGCGCTTTCGATCTCGGCGAGGGGGAAGGGCTGCATGCCCCCCTCTTCGCCCTTGGTCCAGAGGCGGTAGCAAATCCCTTCGGCCACGCGGCCTGCACGGCCCGCCCGCTGGGTGGCCTCGGCGCGGGTCACGCGTTCGGTGACCAGCTGGCTCATACCAGAGGACGGATCAAACCGTGACCGGCGGGCGCGGCCTGCATCTACCACCACGCGGATATCCTGAATGGTCAGCGAGGTCTCGGCGATCGAAGTTGCCAGCACCACCTTGCGCCCCGATGTGGCGGGCTGGATGGCGGCGCGCTGTGCGGCGAACTCCATCGCGCCAAACAGAGGCCTGATCTGGCAATCGGAAGGCAAGCGCCCTGACAGCAGCCCTTCGACGCGGCGGATTTCCCCTTCGCCGGGCAGGAAGACCAGCACGCCACCCTCGGCCTCAGCAACAGCTTGCGCGACCAGATCGGCGGTGGCCTCAGGGATGCGGGCCTTGGGGCCAAGGGGACGGTCCAGCCAGCGGGTTTCCACCGGATAGCTGCGCCCTTCCGAGGTCACCATCGGCGCATCCATCAGGGTGGCCACAGGCTCGGCATCCAAGGTCGCGGACATCGCCACAAGGATCAGATCGTCCCTCAGGGCGCCTGCCACCTCCAGACACAAAGCCAGCCCCAGATCAGCGTTCAGAGAGCGTTCGTGGAATTCGTCGAAGATCACCGCGCCAACGCCCGCCAGTTCGGGATCGTTTTGCAGGCGGCGGGTCAGGATGCCTTCTGTCACCACCTCGATCCGCGTGTCCTTGCCGACCTTCGATTCGCCCCGCACGCGGTAGCCCACGGTCTGGCCCACCGATTCGCCCAAAGTTTCGGCCATCCGCTCGGCGGCAGCGCGGGCGGCCAGCCTGCGCGGCTCTAGCATGACGATTCGGCCCTTGGTTAGGCCGGCCTCAAGCATCGCCAAGGGGACAACGGTGGTTTTACCGGCACCGGGCGGGGCCTGTAGCACCGCACGACCCCGCGTGCGCAAGGCTGAGATCAGTTCATCTAGGGCGTCATGAATGGGCAAGCGTGTCATATAGTGCTTATGACGCAGGTGTTAGCGCCCGTCCACGGGTGGACAGCGCCCTGCCCCCTTGGCACAAACGCCGCCAAGACGGAGGAAGGGACAAGCGATGACGATTACCGAGATGGCCGAACGTATCCTGGCAGGCGACCGCCGCGCATTGGCGCGGGCGATCACCCTTGTGGAAAGCGGTCGCGCGGACCATCGCGCCCAAGCCACCGAACTGCTTGAAACCTTGCGCCCTTGCGGCCGTCAGGGGTTGCGCATCGGCCTTTCGGGCACACCGGGGGTTGGCAAATCCACCTTTATCGAGAGCTTTGGCATGATGCTGACCGCCCTTGGCCTACGGGTCGCGGTGCTGGCGGTGGACCCCAGCTCGGCCCGCTCGGGCGGCTCGATCCTTGGTGATAAAACGCGGATGGAGCGTCTAAGCCGCGACAAAAACGCCTTCATCCGCCCTTCCCCCAGCCAATCGCACCTTGGCGGCGTGGCCCGACGCACCCGCGAGGCTGTCGCGCTGTGTGAGGCCAGCGGTTTTGACGTCATCCTGATCGAGACCGTGGGCGTTGGTCAGTCCGAAACCGTGGTTGCCGAAATCTCGGACCTATTCAACCTGCTGATGGCCCCTGCGGGCGGGGACGAGTTGCAAGGCGTCAAGCGTGGCATCATGGAGATTGCCGACATGATCCTAGTGAACAAGGCCGACGGCGAGCTGAAGCCCGTCGCCACCCGCACACAGGCCGATTACGCCGGTGCCCTGCGCCTGCTGCGCAAGCGCCCCCAAGACCCTGAAGGCTTTCCCAAAGCCATGAGTGTTTCTGCCCTTGAGGAAAACGGCCTCAGCACCGCGTGGGAAGAGATGCAGACCCTCACCAACTGGCGCCGCGAACAGGGCCATTTCGACCGCCGCCGCGCCGAACAGGCCCGCTACTGGTTCGAAGAAGAGGTCCGCCAGACCCTCTTGGCGCAACTGACCACCCCCGGCCCTGTAAAGGACCGGATGCAGGCCCTTGGCGGTCAGGTTGCCACCGGCCAAACCACCCCTAGCGCGGCGGCCCAAGAAATCTTGAAGACTCTGGGAATGGAAAGCGGGTGAATCGCTTGACCTTCCCGTGAAACTGCCATAAACGGCCTCGACACGGATTTCCGGGGCGCAAGAAAATGCGCCCCTTTGATATTCGAGGGCGCAGTGGCGCCCATGCCACTGACATCGAGATCGAAACGAGGATAACACAATGGCTCGCCGCTGCGAACTGACCGGTAAAGGCCCCATGGTTGGCAACAATGTCAGCCACGCGAACAACAAAACCCGCCGTCGTTACTTGCCGAACCTGAACGACGTCACCCTGCAGTCCGAAACTCTGGGCCGCGGCGTGAAGCTGCGCATTTCGGCAGCTGCTCTGCGTAGCGTCGACCACCGCGGTGGTCTGGACGCGTTCCTGGCAAAAGCCAAGGACACCGAGCTGTCGGACAACGCGCTGAAAGTGAAAAAAGAGATCGCAAAGGCTCAGGCAGCTAACGCCTAATCGCCCCTGCGACCACTGGTCTCAGACCCCGCGTGCCCCTTGGCCGCGGGGTCTTTGCTTTTGGGGTTGTTGTGATCTGGGACAGTGCCTAAATCCTGATCAATGTTGAAAACACGGGTCCATATCCTAAGCCTTGTGCTGGCAATGCTGATGGCGTTCACCGCCGTCCACATGGGATTTATCCGTGGCCAGGCCCCTGCCGTGGGGCAGATCACCCTGTGTACCGGACACGGCCCCGTCGACATTCAGGTGGATGCAGACGGCAACCCGACCAAGGCCCGCTACTGCCCCGAATGTGCGCTGCACCTGCTGGCCGCTGCCGCCCCGTGGCAGCCCACCGCAGCCCATAGCACCAGCGCACAGGCGCTGACCTACCCTGTCACCGGCACCCATGCTGAAAGTCTTTCCGATGTCCCCAGCCGCGCCCGCGGCCCTCCGGCGATGGCCTAAGCCACCCCCTTTGACATCCAAATTCTAAAGACTTTCACGACAGGAGACTTCCATGTCTTTCAAACTGATCGCTGCCGCGGCAGCCACCGTCTGCGCCCTGCCCCTTTCCGCCACTGCCGAGATGGAAATCGACGGTGCCTATGCCCGCTCGTCTATGGCAACCTCGAAATCCGGCGCGGCTTTTATGGAAATCCACAACGCAGGCACCGAGGATGACACCCTGATCGGCGCCCGCTCGGACGTGGCAAAGGTGGTTGAACTGCACACCCACATCGACGCGGGCAACGGCGTGATGCAAATGCGCGAAGACGAAGACGGCTTTCCCATCCCCGCAGGCGGCACCCATGCCCTACAGCGCGGCGGGGATCACGTCATGTTCATGGGCCTGAACGCCCCGTTCGAGGACGGCCAGACCATCCACGTCACGCTGGTCTTTGAAAAAGCGGGCGAGGTCGAACTCGACATCCCCGTCAAGCTGGACACCCCGATGGGCGGCCAGATGAAACAGGGCGACATGAAGCACGGTGATATGGATCACGGCCAAATGCAGCACGGCAAGGCGGCCAACTAAGCCCCCTGCACCACCAACACGAAGGGCGGCGCCATCACGGCCCGCCCTTTTTCATGCCCGCTCAGCGGCCCTTCAGCAGCTCTTCGACCCACACAGGCACGGTCTCGCTGGCCTTACCCGCCCGCACCTCGGCAAAGTCCGACACGACCGCCGAGGGCTCTAGGTTCAATTCAACCGTATGGGCGCCTGCGCGATCCGCATCCTGCACAAAGGCCGCTGCCGGATAGACGTTACCGCTGGTGCCGATCGCCGCGAATACATCGGCGCTGCGCAGGTGGTCCCAGATCTCTTCCATGTAATAGGGCATCTCGCCGAACCAGACGATATCAGGGCGCGTGGCGGTCTGTAGGCAGCGCGGACATTGATCCGCCCCTTTCATCACCAAGGGCGCCTCCCAGCGGTGATTACACGCGGCGCACAGCGCCCCTTCCAAAAAGCCATGCATGTGCAAGACATTGCGGCTGCCCGCGGCCTCATGCAGGCAATCAACGTTCTGGGTGATGATCAGAACCTCGCCTTGAAAGTCCCGCTCCAACTGCGCCAAAGCCCCGTGGGCCGCATTGGGGATCGCCTCGCGGGCCTGTGCGCGGCGGGCATTGTAGAAATTGTAGACAAGCGCGGGATTGCGGGCAAAGCCCTCGGGGGTTGCCACATCCTCGATCCGGTGCTGCGCCCAAAGGCCGCCTTCATCGCGGAACGTCCCCAGCCCGCTTTCCGCAGAAATCCCTGCGCCGGTGAGAATCACGATCTTTTCCATAGCCCCTGCCTCTGCTAGCCCCCTACAGGACCACCCTGTCAAAGGAGCCGCCCCATGACCAGCATCCTCTTTGTCTGTCTTGGCAACATCTGCCGCTCGCCCTCGGCCGAGGGGGTCACGCGGGCGCTGGCGGGCAATCGCGCCCTGTCGCTGGACAGCGCAGGCACCGGTCGCTGGCACATCGGAGAGCCGCCCTACGGCCCCATGCAACGGGCCGCCAAGGCACGCGGTTATGATCTATCAGATCTGCGTGCACGGCTGTTCACGGCGGCGGATTTCGATAGGTTCGACCTGATTATCGGGATGGATCGGGACAACATCACGGACATCGAATCCCTGCGCCCTGCGGGGAACCAAACGCCGGTGAAACTGTTCTCTGAATACAGCAAAAGGCCCGGCACTGATGTACCGGACCCTTATTATACTCGGGAATTCGACAAAACCCTCGATATGGTCGAGGTCTGCGCCAAGGGCCTGCTAGCGGCCCTGCCCGTTTAGGAACAATACTGTTCCGCAGCCGCGCCGAAGGCTTTGTAGCGATCCCAGAATTCACTGTGGCGGCGGCTGTTGGACATCTTGATTTCCTGCGCCTTGTCCGGGTCCTTGAAGAAGGCGGCGGCCTGACGCTGGTCAGCGCCGGTCAGGGTGCGGTCAGCGACCGAGCCGATGCAGCGGCACAGGCTGGCTGTGGCGGCGGGACGGTCGGACGCACGGCAAGCTTTTTCAACGGCACCGGCGTGGGACACGCCTGCGGTGCCAACAGTGAAAGCGCTGGCTGCGGTAATCATGAGAACGGTTTTGCGGATCATGTGGGTCTGCCTCTTGTTTCTCTATTTTTGAGAATTGCAAAAAGCATGCCGCAAAACCGTTAACATTTCAATCACGCAGCCTTGACCGTAAGACGCTCTTCGACCAGTGCGTCGGCAACGTCGGCAGGTGTTTGCCGATTGCGTAAGGCACGGTTCAGGATCTGATCCATGGTTTCCTCAAGACGGCCAAGCCGCGCCGCGACCCAAGGAGCACGGGTTTCGATCTTGAGGATCTCGGCCGCGACGTTGATGATCCCGCCCCCGTTGGCCACGTAATCGGGCGCATAAAGGATATCGCGCGCCTCAAGCAGCATGCGTTCGCGGCGGCTGGCCAACTGGTTGTTCGCCGCACCGCAAATCAGCTTGGCTTTGATCTCGGGAATGGTGCCCATGTTCACGGTGCCGCCAATGGCGCAAGGGGCGTAGATATCCGCTTCGACCCCGTGGATCGCCTCGGGTGCCACGGCCACGGCCTCGAACCGCTCCATCGCCTCTTGCACGGCACGGGCGTTGGTATCGGCCACGATCAGCTTGGCACCAGCGCGGTGCAGCCCTTCGGCCAGATACATACCCACATGGCCAAGCCCCTGAACGGCAACGGTTTTGCCCTGCAGATTGCTAGAGCCGAACGCGTGACGCGCCGCCACTTCCATGCAGCCCAGAACACCTGCGGCGGTGACGGGCGACGGATCGCCACTGGCGAAGTCGCCCTGACCCAGACCCGCGACATATTTGGTCTCTTGCGCCAGAACGGCCATGTCATCGGGGCTCATGCCCATGTCTTCGGCGGTCCAGTACTTGCCCTCAAGCGCCTCAACTGCGCGGCCCATGGCCCGCAGCAGGGCCTCAGACTTGTCCTTGGCAGGATCACCGATGATCACGGCCTTACCGCCGCCCAAAGGCAGATCGGCTGCGGCATTCTTGTAGGTCATGCCCGCGCTGAGGCGCAGCACATCTTCCAGCGCCTCGGCCTCGGCCGCATAGGGGCGCATCCGCAGACCACCTGCCGCCGGACCGCGCACGGTCGAGTGCACAGCGATATAGCCGCGTAGGCCGCTGGCCGCATCCTCGACCCGGTAAACGCCTTCATATCCCGATTGATCCAGTTTGGTCAGCATTCTGCCATTCCCTGCGAAAAACTCTATTGCGGAGGAATCTATCAAACCTGAACTAAGGTCTTTCGCCAAATATCACCCAATGTTATCCACATTCTGAGTGATATTCACTAATAAAGCCACACAAAACACCATGCATTCCCTAGACACCAAAGACATCCGTATCCTTGCCATCCTGCAAAAAGAGGGCCGGATTCCCATGACCGAGCTGGCCGAGCGCGTGGGCCTCTCGACAACGCCTTGCGCCCGCCGCGTCGCCCAGATGGAGAAATCCGGCGTCATCAGCGGCTATGGCGCCCGCATCAACGCCGCGCAGGTGGGCCTGACCCTGACGGTCTTTGTCTTTGTGGAACTGGCCGAGCAATCCACCCGCGCGGTCGAAGATTTTACCCGCCAGATCAGTGCCTTCGACGAGGTGATCGAATGCCACCTCATGAGCGGATCGCGCGATATCCTGCTGCGGATCGTGGCCCGCGATCTGACCGCCTATGACCGCTTTCTGGAGCGTCATATGATGCAGGTCAGCGGCATCCGGTCCATGACCACATCCTTCGCCCTGCGGCCCCTTGTCCAACGGGACACCTTGCCGCTGGCCTGAGACCACCTTAAAGCTGCGAAACAAGTGTGAAATAGGCCCCGATCCCCCTATCGAGTCGCTTGACCAATCCCCTTTTCCAACGCATATCGCCATCCATGACAGAGCTCTCGAACATCCGTAACTTTTCGATCGTCGCGCACATCGACCATGGTAAATCCACGCTGGCGGATCGCCTGATCCAGCTGACCGGCACCGTGGCCGAACGCGATATGAAAGCACAGCTTCTCGACTCGATGGATATCGAGCGCGAACGTGGCATCACGATCAAGGCCAACACCGTCCGGATCGAGTATCCGGCAAAGGACGGCCAGACTTACACCCTGAACCTGATCGACACCCCCGGTCACGTGGACTTCAGCTATGAGGTCAGCCGGTCGATGCAGGCGGTGGAAGGCTCGCTGCTGGTGGTGGACTCGACCCAAGGGGTTGAGGCGCAGACCCTTGCGAACGTCTATCAGGCCATCGACGCCGACCACGAGATCGTGCCCGTCCTGAACAAGGTGGACCTGCCCGCGTCCGATTGCGAACGCGTGGCCGAGCAGATCGAGGATGTGATCGGGATCGACGCCAGCAACTCGATCCACATTTCGGCCAAGACCGGCGTCGGCATCCCCGACGTGCTTGAGGCCATCGTTACCCGCCTGCCCGCCCCCAAAGGCGACCGCAACGCGCCCCTGAAGGCCATGCTGGTGGACAGCTACTATGACGCCTACCTTGGCGTTGTGGTCATTATCCGCGTCATCGACGGCGTCATCAAAAAGGGTGACCGCATCAAGATGATGAAAACCGGCGGCCAGTATCCGGTGGAAAAACTGGGGGTCTTCCGTCCCCAGATGCAGGACATCGCAGAACTTGGACCGGGCGAGATCGGCTTTCTGACTGCGTCGATCAAGCAGGTGCGCGACACCCGCGTCGGCGACACGATCACCACCGAAAAGAAGGGCTGCGAGACACCGCTGCCGGGCTTCAAACCTTCGATCCCTGTGGTCTTCTGTGGTCTGTTCCCCGTGGACAGCGCCGAATTCGACGACCTGCGCAACGCGATCGAAAAACTGGCCCTGAACGATGCGTCCTTCAGCTACGAGATGGAAAGCTCTGCCGCGCTTGGCTTCGGCTTCCGTTGCGGCTTCCTTGGTCTATTGCACCTTGAAGTGATCCGCGACCGGATCGAACGTGAATACAACATCGAGCTGATTACCACGGCCCCCTCGGTTGTCTATCATATCTTTATGAAAGACGGCGAGATGATCGAGCTGCACAACCCCGCCGACATGCCCGACCTGTCGAAGGTGGACCATCTGGAAGAGCCTCGTATCAAGGCCACCATCATGGTGCCGGACGAGTATCTGGGTGACGTGCTAAAGCTGTGTCAGGACCGCCGCGGCGTGCAGTTGGACCTGACCTATGCCGGTGCCCGTGCGATGGCGGTCTATGACCTGCCCCTGAACGAAGTGGTCTTTGACTTCTACGACCGCCTGAAATCGGTAACCAAGGGCTATGCGTCCTTCGACTACCAGATGAGCGGCTATCAGGAAGACCAGCTGGTCAAGATGCAGATTCTGGTGAACGACGAGCCTGTAGACGCGCTGTCGATCATGGTGCACCGGACCCGCGCCGAGACCCGTGGCCGCGCCATGTGCGAGAAGCTGAAAGAGCTGATCCCCCGTCACATGTTCAAGATCCCGATCCAGGCCGCCATCGGCGGCAAGGTGATCGCCCGCGAAACACTGGCCGCGCTGCGCAAAGACGTGACCGCCAAGTGTTACGGCGGCGACGCAACCCGGAAACGGAAGCTGCTGGAAAAGCAGAAAGCCGGTAAGAAAAAGATGCGCCAGTTCGGCCGCGTCGAGATCCCGCAAGAGGCCTTTATCAGCGCCCTCAAGATGGATGATTGATCAGATCAGAGCGCCCCTTCGGGCGCTCTTTTCATTTTGGGGCTCTGCCCCCGGCCTGCGGCCTCCCCCGAGGTATTTTTACCAAGATGAAAGAGCGGGTGCGACCCAATGGGCGTTTTACTTGGCGGCCCGCTGGTCTATAGCCCGTTTCATGTGATCCCAGACCGGAATTTCTGTCATGACCTGTGCCCTTTGCTCTGATGCTGCCTCGACCGAAGCTTTTGCTGTCACCGGAGGCCCCGAGGGCGCCGAAGTACAGCTATGCCCTGTCTGCGCTGGCCAAATCGCCGAGACGACCAACCCCGACCATTGGCGCTGTCTGGGATCGTCCATGTGGTCGGAAGACGCCGCGACGCAGGTTCTAAGCGCGCGCCTACTGGGCCGTCTGACGGATCAGGATTGGGCCCGCGATCTGCTGGAGCAATTGTGGCTGGATGACGAGACCCGTGCATGGGTCGAAAACGAGCTAAAAGAGACCGTTCACCGCGATTCCAACGGTGTTGTGCTGGCAACCGGCGATACGGTCGTGCTGATCAAGGACCTGCCTGTGAAAGGCGGCGGCTTTACGGCCAAGCGCGGCACCGCTGTGCCCCGTATTTCGCTGGTGCCGGACAATGCGGAACATATTGAGGGCCGCGTGGAAGGTCAGCGCATCGTCATCCTGACGAAATATGTGAAGAAGCGCTGATTCAGATCAAAGACATGTATTGAATTCGGAATATGATGCTTTTCTGAAGCGCGCTATTCTTCAGGGAGGCCGTCATGTTACGCCTTGCATCGATCCTGTTTTCACTGATCTCCACCACGCTCATGGGCACCGCCGTTATTGTCGCGCTGACCATGGGATGGGATACACTGACACCGATCCTGATAGCGGCAGCACTGGGCTTTGTCGTGGCCCTGCCGATCAGCTGGATCGTCGCCAAGCAGATTTATCAAAACGCCTGAGCGTCTAGCCACGCGCGGACGGCGGCCTCAAATTCGCGCGGTTTCTCCGCGTGCAGCCAATGGCCGGTGCCGGGGATTTTGAAGAACCTGGCGTTGGGGAAATGGGCCTTTCCGGCATCGCGTCCGTCCCGCGTGACATAGTCACTGTCAGCCCCGGACAAGAACAGGGTCGGCCCCTCATAGGTCCGGCCTACGGCTGCCTCTGCGGGCCAGCCCACGACGGTAGACATCTCTTTCGCCAGAACATCCAAGTTCAGGCGCCAGCGGCGCTGCTTGATATCAAGGCTCTGCAACAAGAAGGCACGTACGCCGTCTTCAGGCACGGCCTCAGACAACAGACGGTCCGCATCGCGGCGCGTCTCGATCTGGCTCAAGTCCAAACCCCGCATGGCGTCCACCAGCGCCATCTGACTGTGCCCGTAGGCCACCGGCGCGATATCGGCCACAACCAGACCTTTGACCAACTCGGGCCGCGTCAGCGCCAAGGTCATTCCTGCCTTACCGCCCATGGAATGCCCTAGAACCAGACACCCTTCAGGCATCTCGGCCTTGATCACCTCGGCCAAATCTGCAGCCATGTCCGGATAGGTATGAACATCGAACCATGGGCTGTCCCCGTGATTGCGCTGATCCACTACCACCACGCGCCGACTATCGGCCAAACGACGAGCAATGACCCCAAGGTTACGCGCCGATCCGAACAGTCCATGAACCACCAAAAGCGGCACTCCACCTTCGCCAAACACCTCGTAATTCAGCATCTTCGCCTCACACTTCCTGCAATCAACGGTCCTCCCTTGCGCAAAACGGCAAAGGCACTTACCCAATTACCCCGAGGGAAGGTGCTATGAACAGTCAGGATTTTGCCAAAATCGAAGAAGAGCTGACAAAGCTCATGACCCGCCACCTCGGCGTGCGGCAAGCCGCTTTCGCGACGCAAATTTCCAAGGCAAAACGGCACATGCCCCGTTGGGCCCATAGCGCGGCAAAGCGCATCAACACCGCCTTCACGCTGGCTCCGCACCCCAACCTCAGCAAGCACATCCAGCCGGAACAACTCGACAAGGACATCAAATCCTTCAAAGCTTGGCTGCAAACCAAAGATCATGCCGAGGCGCGCAAAACAAAGCTGATCAACCTTGCAGGCGTCATCGTCTTCAACCTGCTGATCGTCATCACCGCCTTCATCGCCATCCTACGCTGGCGCGGCCTTATCTAAAGCAAAAACGCCGCCCCCAAAGGAAACGGCGCTGCTTTCATCTTGGCAAAATACCTCGGGGGAGGCCGCAGGCCGGGGGCAGAGCCCCCTACCCGCTTTACATCCCGTGACCGGCCCAAGGACCGTGCAGACCCTTCGCGTCGCTGTCCACGCGTTCGAACCCGTGGGCACCGAAGTAATCGCGCTGTGCTTGAATCAGGTTCGTGGTGCCGCGGCCAAGACGCATGGTATCGATGAACGACAGGGCGCTTGCCAAGGCGGGCACCGGACGGCCCGACAGGGCCGCACCCGAGACCACACGGCGCAGGGCGGGTAGACCCGCAATCACCTTCTGACGCAGACCTTCCGCCAGATACAATTGCCCCTCGGGAAGACCTGCGCGGTGGGCGCTGCTGATTTCGTCCAGCAACACGCTGCGAATGATGCAACCCGCCCGCCAGATCTCCGCGACGCGGGCCATATCCAGATCCCAAGCATAGGTCTCGGATGCTGCCTGCAAGACGCGGAAGCCCTGCGCGTAGGCCAGGATACGGGCGGCGAGGAAAGCCTCTTTCAGATCTTCGGCCGAAACCTCCACCTTCGCCAGACCCGCAGGGTCCAGCGCAGCTTCGCCAGCGGCACGCACGGCGGGCTCGGCCGACCACGACCGCGCAGCCACGGCGGCCTCGATAGTGGTGGCGGATTGACCCAGCTTCAGGGCCTCGATCACGGTCCAGCGGCCAGTGCCTTTCTGACCCGCCTTGTCCATGATCACATCAACCATGGGCTTGCCGGTCTCGGGGTCGGTGGCCAGAAGGACCGCCTCGGTCACTTCAACCAGATATGAGCCCAGATTGCACTTGCCCCATTCCCCGAACAGAGTACCGATTTTGGGTGCATCCCAACCGGCATCGCACAGAAGGCCGTAAACCTCGGCGATCATCTGCATGTCCGCATATTCGATGCCGTTGTGAACAGTTTTGACAAAATGGCCTGCGCCATCCGGCCCCAGATGGGCCGCGCAGGGCGCGTCTTCGAACTTGGCGGCGATCGCTTCGATAATGCCCTTCACAGGGGCATAGGCATCTGCCGTGCCGCCGACCATGATGCTGGGGCCGTGACGCGCACCTTCTTCCCCGCCCGAGACACCCATGCCAAGGAACTTGAAGCCAGCTTCTTCCAGCTGCTCGGTCCGGCGGCGGGTGTCGTGGAAATCGCTGTTGCCCGCGTCGATCAACGTGTCACCCGCCGACAGCAGCGGCTTTAGATCGTCGATCATCGCGTCGGTGGCGGCACCGGCGGGGGTCATCAGAATGATGAAACGAGGCTCAGGCAGGCGGGCCACCAGATCAGCCAGATCGCCCGCGCCTTCAAGGTTCGAGGCAAGCGCGCCAGCCTCGGAGATGAATTCAGGAACACGGGCCTCTGTGCGGTTCTGAACCACAACATGGGCACCCTTTTCGGCAAGGTTCAACGCCAGTGCGCTGCCCATAGTGCCAAGCCCGATCATACCGATTTTCTGTGCGTCAGCCATCCGAAACTCCTGTGATGTTCGCGTTACATCTAACGGCGTTAGCGCGAACATCAACCGCGATTCGTGCAGGATGGCTGTGCAGTCAGGTCAGGATCAGACCTCGAGACACCAGCGCATCACGGCTTTTTGCGCATGAAGACGGTTCTCGGCCTCATCAAAGATCACGCTTTGCGGGCCGTCCATGACCTCGCTGGTGACTTCCTCACCGCGGTGGGCAGGCAGACAGTGCATGAAGAGAGCGTCTTCTTTGGCGTGCTTCATCAGATCGGCATTGACCTGATAGTAACGCAGCAGGTTGTGGCGACGCTCTTTGGTGGACTGGCTATCGTGCATACTAACCCACGTGTCGGTGACCACCAGATCGGCACCCTCAACCGCTTTGAAGGGATCACGCTCGATCTCGATGGTCGAGCCTTTGGAGCGGGCGTATTCGATCCACTCGGCCTCGGGGTCCAGCTGGCGCGGGCCGGTGAAGGTCATGTTGAACCCGAACTGGCCAGCCGCGTGCAACATTGAGGCGCAGACGTTGTTGCCGTCGCCCGACCAGACCACTTTCTTGCCAGTCACATCGCCGCGATGTTCGCGCCAAGTCTGCATGTCCGCCATGATCTGACAGGGGTGAGTCCGGTCCGTCAAACCGTTGATCACCGGCACCGAGGCGTATTCGGCCATCTCGTAAAGCACCGATTCGTCAAAGGTGCGCAGCATGATCAGGTCCACATAGCGCGACAGCACGCGGGCGGTGTCGGCGATGGTCTCGCCATGACCCAATTGCATGTCCTTGCCTGAAAGCACCATGGTCTGACCGCCCATCTGGCGCACGCCCACGTCAAAGCTTACGCGGGTCCGGGTCGAGGGCTTTTCGAAAATCAGCGCAACCATGCGGCCTGCAAGGGGCTGTTCGTCATCAGCCGCGCCTTTGGGGCGGCCAGCGCGGGCAGCTTTCATGGCAGCGGCGTTGTCCAGCATCGCCTGAAGGTCGGCCTGATCGGTCGAGTGGATATCAAGGAAGTGTTTCATCGTCTTATCTTTCGGCTGTCGGGGTCTTGGGGGCGCTGCCCCCGGCCGCGCTGCGGCCTCCCCCGAGGTATTTTCACCAAGATGAAAGGGCTTAGCTTTTCTGTTCCAGTGCGGTTGCGGCCTGTTCGAGGCGGGCGAGAGATTCAGTGATATCTTCGTCCGGAATGTTCAGGGCTGGCAGAAGGCGCAGGACGTTGTCGCCAGCGGGCACCGTGAGGATCCCAGCGTCATAGCCTGCCTTGACCACATCGGTGTTCAGGGCCTTGCATTTGATGCCGATCATCAGGCCCAGACCACGGACGGATTCAAAGACGGTCGGGTGCTGGTCAACCAGCGCCTCAAGCCCCTGACGGAAGCGGTTGGCCTTGGCGTTCACCCCATCAAGGAAAGCAGGATCGCTGACAATCTGCATGACTTTGTTGCCCACAGCGCAGCCCAGCGGGTTGCCGCCGTAAGTCGAGCCATGGGTGCCTGCGGTCATGCCGCTGGCCGCCTCTTCGGTGGCCAGAACGGCGCCTAGAGGGAAGCCGCCGCCGATGCCTTTGGCGACCATCATTACATCCGGCGTGACCCCTGCCCATTCATGGGCGAAGAGTTTGCCGGTCCGGCCCACGCCGCACTGAACCTCATCCAGCATCATCAGGGCGCCGGTTTCATCGCAGACGGCACGGATGCCTTTGAGGCAAACCTCGGGCAGCGGACGGATGCCGCCTTCACCCTGCACGGGCTCGATGAGGATGGCGGCCACATCGGGGGCTTTCATCGCCTCTTTCAGCGCATCATGATCACCGAATTTCAGGTGGCGGAAGCCGGGCAGCAGGGGCGCGAAGCCTTTGGTCATCTTTTCACTGCCAGCCGCAGCGATGCCCGCGGACGAGCGGCCATGGAAGCTGCCGTCGAAGGTAATGATCGTGGTCCGCTCGGGCTGGCCTTTGTCGTACCAGTATTTGCGGGCCATCTTCACTGCCAGTTCACAGCTTTCGGTGCCCGAGTTGGTAAAGAACACAGTGTCCGCGAAGGTGGCCGCGACCAGACGGTCGGCCAGTTCCTGCTGCTGGGGAATGTTATAGAGGTTCGAGACATGCCACAGGGTGTCGGCCTGCGCTTTCAGGGTGCTGGCCAGTTCGGGGTTGGCGTGCCCCAGCGCGTTTACCGCAATCCCTGCGCCCAGATCCAGAAAGCGTCGCCCGTCCGCCTCAAACAGCCAGCTGCCTTCGCCTTTGACGAACGACAGGGGAGCGCGGTTATAGGTGGGCAAAACCGATGGGATCATGACTCTCTTCCTTATGGGATAGATGGCTTTGGTGGCCTCTCGGGCCGCTCAAGTCAACGATTTAGGGGGTGTTTGTAAGAAGTTCGTACCAGTTGGCACGCGAGATGACAGGCGCACATGGCCCGCAGGCCGGTTACGCGCGGGTAGCGCGTCGGCGTCGGGTGGCAAAAGCCGGAGCATATGCAGTCAAGGTCATCATGCCTTGGGAGATACACTCCGGCAGAGCAAAAAGGAAGGTGATTCTGGCGGGGTTTACGCCTTGAGACGGTAGCCTGTGCGGAACATCCACCATGCGGTCAGGTTCACGGCAATCGCGGCGACCAGTCCGAAGCAGAAGCCGAACAGCGGATTGCTGTCCGAGACCCCCAGAACCGACCAGCGCACCCCGTCGATCAGATAGAAGATCGGGTTGAGGTGGGTGATTTCATAAAGGACGGGGGGCATCGCCTCGACCGAGTAGAAGGTGCCCGACAGGAACGCCAGCGGGGTCACGATAAAATTGGTGATGGCTGCGATCTGGTCGAATTTCTGCGCGTAGACAGCGGCAACCATGCCAAGACCGCCCATGAAGGCAGAGCCCACGATAATAAAGGCGATAGCGGCCAGCGGATGCTGCAAGCCTGTGCCAAGGAACATCAAGATGGCTACCGCAATCACGATGGCCACCAGAAAGCCCCGCACGATGCCCCCTGCCAGATAGCCCAGGACCAGCTCTCCGGCGGAAAGGGGCGGCATGAGGGTATCCACGATATTGCCCTGCACCTTGGCGCTGACGATCGAGCTGGAGACATTGGCAAAAGCGTTCTGGATCACCGTCATCATCAGGATGCCCGGCGCGATAAAGTTGACGAAGGGCACGCCCATGACCTCGCCGCGGGTGGGTCCGATGGCGATAGCGAAAATTGTCAGGAAAAGACCCGCGGTCACGATGGGCGCGGCAAGAGTCTGGTTCCAGACAGTCAGGAAGCGGCGGCATTCGCGTTCTGCCAAGGTCATCAGGCCTAGCCAGTTGACGCGGCCAAAGCGGCGCTCTCCCATTTCTCGGCTCTCGGGCATCATGTTGATCCTTAAGTTGCGTTGCCCGCCTTGTAACGCGGCCACGGATGATTAGAATAGGGCACTGACAAATTTCTCCAAGGCGGCCGCCATTGCGGGGCCGCCTTTGACCATCAAGGAAGAGTGTATGTCCTGGACCGATGAACGCGTCGAACTGCTGAAAAAAATGTGGGGCGAAGGACAGTCCGCCAGCCAGATTGCCAAAGAGCTTGGCGGTGTGACCCGTAACGCCGTGATCGGCAAAGTACACCGTCTTGGCCTGTCGAACCGTACCGCTGCTGCGAATAGCTCGGCCGCATCGCCCCAGACCGAGGCGAAGGCTGCCGCGCCCAAGCCCAAGGCAGAGCCCAAACCCAAGCCCGCACCCAAGCCCGAGCCCGTGAAGGCCGAGGCTGCGCCGGCCCCCGAGCCGCGCCCTGTGCCGACCCCTGCCCGCAAGGCGATCATCCCCGCAGGTCAGCCCCTGCCGCCGCAGCCCTCGGCCAACGAAATCTCGGCTGAGGCGCTGGCAAAGGTCAGCGAGATCGAGAAGAAGGCCAAGAAGCTGACACTGATGGATCTGACCGAACGCACTTGTAAATGGCCTGTTGGCGACCCTGCGACCCCTGATTTCTGGTTCTGCGGTCTGCCGGTTCAGCAAGGCAAACCCTACTGCGAGGCCCATGTAGGCGTGGCGTTCCAGCCCGTGAACAACAAGCGGGACCGTCGCCGCTGATCACGTCCATTGCCGTGCGTCTGGCGCGGCCTGAGACGTGAGTATTTATGCAATAAAGAAGGACAGGGGCGCGGCTCTTGTCCTTTGTGCTATCTAGGGGGCGATCCTGCCGCGCGGCGTCCCTGATCCCTTTTCCTTCCAGCCCATCGGATGTGCCATGAGCCAGAACCCGCCAAACCTTCGCCCCGACATTGCGCCCAAAGCGCAGATCCGTGACGTAGCCCGTCCCGGCCAGCCGACCATCGGCATGGTGTCTTTGGGCTGCCCGAAGGCGCTGGTGGACAGCGAGCGCATCCTGACCCGCCTGCGGGCCGAGGGCTATGCGATCAGCCCCGATTACGCGGGCGCAGATGCGGTGATTGTGAACACCTGCGGGTTCCTTGATTCGGCCAAGGCCGAATCACTTGAGGCGATTGGCGAGGCGTTGAACGAGAATGGCCGTGTAATTGTGACCGGCTGTTTGGGCGCCGAGCCTGAATATATCACCGGACAGCATCCCAACGTGCTGGCCGTGACCGGCCCCCACCAATATGAGCAGGTACTGGATGCAGTTCATGGCGCGGTGCCGCCCAGTCCCGATCCGTTTGTCGATCTGCTTCCCGCCAGCGGCGTGAAACTGACCCCGCGCCATTACAGCTATTTGAAGATTTCCGAAGGCTGCAATCACAAGTGCAAGTTCTGCATCATCCCCGACATGCGCGGCAAGCTGGTCAGCCGTCCCGCCCATGCGGTGGTGCGTGAGGCGGAAAAGCTGGTGGAAAGCGGCGTGAAAGAGCTGCTGGTGATCTCTCAGGACACCAGCGCCTATGGTGTCGATATCAAACACGCGGAAGATCGCGGCCACCGCGCCCATATCACCGATCTGGCCCGTGATCTGGGCTCGCTCGGGGCGTGGGTGCGTCTGCATTACGTCTACCCCTACCCCCATGTGCGCAACCTGATCCCGCTGATGGCCGAGGGGCTGATCCTGCCCTATCTGGATATCCCCTTCCAGCACGCCCACCCCGAGACCCTGAAGCGCATGGCGCGCCCCGCTGCCGCTGCCAAAACGCTGGACGAGATCGCCGCTTGGCGCGACACCTGCCCCGATATCACCCTGCGTTCGACCTTCATCGTCGGCTACCCCGGCGAGACCGACGAAGAGTTCCAGACCCTGCTGGACTGGCTGGATGAGGCGCAGTTGGATCGGGTTGGCTGCTTCCAATACGAAAACGTCGCGGGTGCCCGCTCGAACGATCTGCCCGACCATGTCCCTGCCGAGGTCAAACAGGACCGCTGGGACCGTTTCATGGAGAAGGCGCAGGCGATCTCCGAGGCCAAACTGGCCGCCAAGGTGGGCAAGACACTGGAAGTCATCGTGGATGATATCGACGAAGACGGCATCGCCACCTGCCGCACTTGGGCCGATGCGCCAGAGATCGACGGCAACCTCTTTATCGATGAGAACACCGATGGCCTGTCGGTCGGCGACATCGTCAAGGTCGAGGTCGACGAGGCCGGTGAATATGACCTCTGGGGCGCGCTGAAATCCTGAGGACTCGCGAAAGTCCGCCGACGCAACGATGGTCTTTCATTTTTGCAAGACAGGTGCTGATTCTGTTCCTAGGCTGGTCGTATTCACAACGACCGGCTATATTTTCATGGACTTTTCAAAGCACCTAGAAACAGATCGGCTCATTCTGCAACCGCCAGTTCATGGCGATCTGTTGTTCATCTATCGACTGCTGCGCAACCGCTATACCCGTCGCTTCTTAGGTGGCCCACTCAGCCACCGATGCGCTATGGCGCGGGCCCAGAGCTATCTTTCGCCCCCCGAAGGCAGCGGCCTGTGGATGGCGAAGGCCAGACAGGGCAAGCGTCTGGGGCTGGTCTATCTGACCCCCCACAGTGACGGCACGGATATGGAAGTATCTTACCAGTTCCACCCCGCCGCGTGGGGCCGAGGTTACGGGCAAGAGGCCGTCTCGGCCGTGCTACACCAAGCTGCCCTGCCCCGCGTCATCGCCGAGACCCAGCAATCCAACCTCCGTTCTGTCAGGTTGCTTGAGGCGCTGGGGATGCATGAAATCGACAGGTTGCTGCGCTTTGGTGCGCAACAGGTGATCTACGCCACCGCCTAAGTCACCGCTTAGGCAAAGGCGTCGATCCATTCACGCACACAAGTCTGGACGTGGCGAAACCGATCGCCACCCAGATGCTTGCCCCCGTACCAGCGGGTGACCACGATCACGGTGTCAAAGACCTCGTCCCGTTCCAGCATGCGCAGGATAACCATGCCTGCGCCGCTCTCACCGTCATCGTTTTTCAGGGGTTCGCCGTCCGACGGCAGCAGCGCCCATGTGTTATGGGTCGCTTTCGCGTATTTCTTCACGCGTTTCAACTCTGTGATCAAAGCTTCGGCCTCGGCCTTGTTGCGGGCCGGACCTCCGGTGACCGCGTATTTCGAGCCGCGGTCGCTGACGACATTCTCTAGCTGTTTCATAACCCCCGCCTTAGCAGGGGCCAGACCGAAACCCTAGTCTTTCATGGACAACAGTTCATCGCCGTTGCGGCAGTACGACGGGGCAACCTGAGCGCCCTCTGCATTATCGGCCAGCCAACCTACACAGTCGCAGGGGTTGGTGCATCCGGTGCATTTGTGAACCATCATGCGCAGGTCTTCAGAGTCGACTTCGCCGCGCTGCATTTTCTCGGTCAGGTCCACCCCCAGCGTGTCGGCCATGGTGGCGAACAGTTTGGCGTGATGGTCAAAGCGTTGGTTCACAGTCATGGGGGCACCCTTTTGGTTGGATCTGGTCCAAGTCCAACAGGTTTGCCCCTTTGCAGCGTTGATCTGAATCAAACACCCAATTCTGCGGCGGCTTCACGCACAACACGGATACGCTCCGAGTTCGGCGGGTGCGTGCCAAGGAACTTGTCTCCGGGATCGGGAATACGGCCAAAGAACTCGGCCCCGCGCACCGGATCAAAGCCCGCGCGATAGGTGATCAAGGTCCCAAGGCGATCGGCCTCAAGCTCATAGTCCTTGGCATAGAACCGTGCGCCGAACTGGGCACCCAGATTGACCGCCTCTTCCAGATCCTGATCCTTCAGACCGCTGGCCGAGGCCAGATTGCCAAAGATCAAAGCCCCCGCCTGCGCGGACTGGTTCGAACGGTCGATATGCCCCATCAGGTGGTGCGCTGTTTCATGACCCAGAACAAAGGCCAACTCGTCCTCGTTCCGCGCATCGGCAATCAGCGCCACGGTAAAGACGATCACCGGACGGCCCCAGTTGTCTTCGGTCTGAAAGGCGTTCGGCGGAGAATGGGGATCCGCATCCACCATGATCCGGAAATCACATTTGCGCAGGCCGATCTCATTGCGGCAGATGTTTTCGGCCACCGGCTCGACCTGATCCACCACAGCGACAAAGCGTCGGGCCACCGCCTCGGCCCGCGCCTCTAGGGCCGGATCCGCAGGCGGAGCAGAGGGCGCACCCGTAGGCGCAGGAAAGTTTGACATCGGAACCGAGCAGCCTGCCAGCAAGCCTAGGACCATGAACACAAATAAAGATCTCATGGGTCCCAAGATGACCTGTCCCGCCGCACACTACCAGAGGCAAAAAATTCGCACCGTGTTCTGCGCCGCAGCAGTGCAGCACAGCAACAGAATGGCCTGCCCGCGCCCCCAATAATCCAGCGCGATTCCCCTAGAATGCGCCCCAATTGCTGCGCCCGGAATGCTGCATTGCAGCATTCCTCGCTCGATTTAATCCGAAATTTCTATTGAATAGCGGCACTTTATCGACAGAATACGAACTACGCCTGCGGATCGGATGCCCACTACATGCGGCAGCGCAGCAATTAACTTGCCAGATGGCAGCAATGCGGTATCGTAGTCATATGTTTAGTATAGAGCATGAATTTGATGCGACGGTCGTCACTCTGGTGGATGAGGGGCAATCCTATCTGCAAGAAGACATCACCATCAACGCATTCGAAGACTGCATCACGATCGAACAACTGGACCCTCGGACAGATCAGGTCATGACTGTCACCTTCTCCATGTCCCAGTTGCGCGACCTTGGCGCGGCCCTTGATTTGCCTGAAGGTGTCTACGCCCTTCGCGAGGTAGACGCTTAAGCGGCCCTAGAGGACAAGAAACACCTTGTCCCGACTGGTGTGACCCCGCACCAGATCCAGACGCGACTTTGGCACGCCCACTGCTTTGGACAGCAGCTTGACCACGGCGGCGTTGGCCTTGCCGTCTTCTGGCACCGTGGTCACATAGACCCGCAGCACACCGTCTTCCTCTTTGATCGCATTGCGCGAGGCTTTGGGCGTGACACGCACGGCGATCTCGGTGCCAGTGGCGCTCAGGTGGGTCAGATCGGTTTTCGACATGATTGCCCTCTAGCACTGCCCCGCGCCCGCGCCTAGTCTGCCCGTCAATGACAAGAGGGAGAGCGCAATCATGGCAACCGGCTTTTTCTGGGACGAATCCTGTTTCTGGCACGGAGGCGGGCACTATGCCTTTACCTATCCCGTGGGCGGTCTGGTCCAGCCTCTGGTGGCGGGTGGCCTGCCCGAAGCCCCCGAAACCAAGCGCCGCCTCAAGAACCTGATTGACCGCACCGGCCTGTCAAAAGAGCTGCGTGTCAGCAGCGCCGATCCCGTCACATGGGAGGAAATGCTACGCGTTCACCCCGAAACCTTCCTGCATGAATTCAAGCGCCTCTCTGATTCGGGCGGCGGCGAGATTGGCGAGCAGGCCCCCTTCGGCCCCGGCGGGTTCGAGATTTGCGCCCAATCGGCGGGTCTGGTGCGCGGGGCGCTGTTCTCTGTCCTGACAGGCCAATGCGCCAACGCCTACGCCCTGTCGCGCCCCCCCGGTCACCACGCCCTGCCCGATCACCCCAACGGCTTTTGCATCCTTGCGAATGTGGCCATCGCGGTTGAGGCAGCCTTGGCCGAAGGCATGGTGGGCCGCGTCGCCGTCATCGACTGGGACGTCCACCACGGCAACGGGACCGAGGCGATTTTCTACGACCGCCCCGATGTGCTGACCATCAGCCTGCACCAGGACCGCAACTACCCCGAGGACACCGGCGCCTATACCGACACCGGCGCAGGTCCCGGTGAAGGCTACAACATCAACATCCCCCTGCCCCCCGGCACCGGCCATCACGGCTATCTCTATGCTTTCGAGCAGATCGTGCGCCCTGCGCTGGATGACTTCCGCCCTGATGTGATCATCGTCGCCTGCGGCTTTGACGCGGCCATCGTCGATCCTCTGTCGCGCATGATGTGCACCGCCGAAACCTACCGTCTGATGACCCGCAGCCTGATGGAGGCCGCAGAGGAACATTGCGAAGGCCGCCTGATGATGGCCCACGAAGGCGGCTACTCGGAATTCTACGTGCCCTTCTGCGGCCACGCCGTTCTGGAAGAGATGTCAGGCAGCGCCATCTCTGCCCCCGACCCGCTGGCCGAGACCTACATGGCCCGCCAGCCCGGTCCGCGACATGATGCCATGGTCGAGGCCGAAATCCACGATATGGCCGCGCACATCCTGCGCTAAGGGTTGAAAAACGGGGGCGGTTTATCGACATAGGTAGGGAATAATTCAGGATTTTCCCATGACCGAAGCGAACCAAGCCGCCCTTGATTTCCTGCTGACCCGCCGCAGCACCCCCATTCCCGCCCTGAAGGCCCCTGCGCCCGACCGCGACCAGCTGACCACCATTCTGACCGCCGCCGCCCGCAGCCCCGATCATGGCAAGCTGGAGCCTTGGCGTTTTGTGGTACTGGAAAAGGCCGCGCTGGAACGCGTCGCGCAGGCCATCGCCAAGCGCGGCCCCGAACTGGGGATTGAACAAGCCAAGATCGACAAGCCCGTCGGTGTCTATGGCAACAGCCCCCTCGCGGTGGTCGTGGTGGAAAGCCCCAAGGACAGCGACAAGGTTCCCGCGATTGAACAGACCTACTCGACCGGAGCCGTCTGCCTGTCGCTGGTCAATGCCGCGATGGCGATGGGCTTTGGCGCGAACTGGGTTTCGAACTGGTTCAGCCATGACAAACAGTTCCGCGAAGAGGTCTTCGGCCTTGCCGCCCATGAGACCGTGGCGGGCGTGATCCACATCGGCACCCCTTCGGCAGAGACCCCCGACCGCCCGCGCCCCGATCTGGACCAGATCACCACCTGGATCAGCGAATGAGCCAGATTTTCAAGGCCCTGTCCCTGACCTTGGGACAGATGAGCGACCGCCGCTTCCAGCGCGTTCTTGCGCTGGGGGTCGGCCTTGCCGTTGCCCTGCTGTTCGGCGTCTACGCGATCCTCATGTGGACCGTCACTTGGATGCTGGGGGATTCCGTCACACTGCCCTTTATCGGTACCGTAACTTGGGTGGATAACGTCGTGTCTTGGGGCTCGGTCCCGCTGATGCTGCTGCTGTCCACCTTCCTGATGGTGCCTGTGGCCTCGGCAATGACGGGCATCTTTCTGGATGACGTGGCTGACGCGGTCGAGGATCGACACTACCCCGGCCTGTCCGCCCCCTATCGCGTGCCCTTGGGCCAGAACATCGCGGAAAGCCTGCGTTTTCTGGGCGTCATCGTGCTGGCCAACCTTGCCGCACTGGTGCTGTACTTGATTTTTGCCCCCTTCGCGCCGCTGATCTTCTGGGGCCTGAACGGGTTCTTGCTTAGCCGCGAATACTTCCAGATGGCCGCGATCCGTCGCATGGACCGCGCAGACATGCGCAAAATGCGCCGCCGCAACGCTCTGACCCTGTGGCTGGCGGGCGGCCTGATGGCCCTACCCCTGTCGATCCCGCTGGTGAACTTGCTGGTGCCGATCATGGGCGCAGCGGTCTTCACCCACCTGCTGCACCGCCTGCCGCGCTAAGTGTAACCGAGCCAAAAACGAAAACCCGCAAGGCAGCGCTGCTTTGCGGGTTTTTGTTTTTTTCGCCTTAAGATTGAATTAGTAATCCTCTCACACAATCATTTTGTGATAAGCCTTTTGCAGGTTCATCATGTTTCGTTTTTTGTTGAGGATCATTTTCGAATATGCAGCTTAGTGTTCTGCATGAGGCAACTTCTAAGTCTCAGCCCCGCACCCTGATCATTCACATCGGTCACCACAAAACCGGCTCCACATCCGTACAGCACGCCCTCGCACTAGAGCAGGTTAAAATCAATGGAATAGCCCCCTTCTATGGCGCCGCTCTGACCCACAACCATCTTGTGCGCCACGGCAAGGAAATTGTGAAAGAGACCAATAAGGCAAGCGTAGGTCATCAGTATTTCCTCGAACTCGCCAATGGCATGCGGCAGAACTTTGCGAATACCGACAACCGGATCTGCGTCATCTCGGCTGAGGATTTTGAGCACTTTTCGCCATCTCACCTTAGAAAATTGGTGAACACCTACTTCGCCACAATGTTCGATGTGGTCAAAGTAATCTGCTATGTGCGCCCGCATTTGCAACGCACTGTGTCCTCTTTCACCGAAACCACCAAGATCGGCGCGTGCACCGACGATATGGAAACCTATTTCCAACAATGCACAGAATCCGGAATTTTCCTCTTTGCCCCTGACTTGGCCAAATGGCGGAAAGTCTTCGGCGATAATTTCATTGTCCGCCCCAGCATCCGCTCTGAAATGCAAGGCGGGTCGTTGATCAACGATCTGTTCATGTCCACCCTAGACGCCCCCCAGATCGCGGTGGCAGAGGTCGACAACCAGAACGAATCTCTTTCGCTAGAGGATCTATTGCGGGTTAAATTCCTTCACAAACAGCTGCGGAAAAGAACGCGCGGGTTCCACCACGCCTATGGCTGGACCCTTATGCGCCTGACTGAAAAGCTGCCGAAATCGCGGACCGCGACCAAAATCCAGATGCATCGATCACTGGCGGAACGGGTGCATGCATTCTATCTGGAGGATGCTCGCGAACTTGATGCCACTTACTTTGGCGGCAGCCCCCTTATGCAAACCGCCTTGCAAGAAGGGTTGGATAACGCATGTGAAACGGCTCAGCCCTCGACCGCCCAGCAAGTCTTCACCAAGTCCGAGATTCGAAGCCTGCGATTGGCAGCCCTTATGATCAACGAACTGCTCATGAACGAAGAGCAGCGTTGGCCGGAGTTCCTGCACCAGCGCCGTCTGGACGCCATGTAAAGGCCCGACCACTGGCGCGAGATCGGCCACTCACAAATAAAAATCGACCGCAGACATTCTGCGGTCGATAAAGGACCCTGAAAGACGTGTTCAAGTGGGACTTACTGGCTTTGTTCAACCTGCAAAGGCTGCGGGCGGAAGGATTTCCAAGGGTCCATCTCGCGGATGGACAGGCCGCTGAACAGGATCACCGCTGCCATGATCGCCCAGATCGGCGTGGCCCAAAGGGTCACCACCCACGCGGTGCGTTTGGCCTTGAAATTGGCCGGCGCGCCTGCGTGGGTTCCGGGCACAACCTCGCCCACGTCGCCTTGGGTCTTCAGACGCAAAGGCAGCGTGATGAAAAGGGTCATGAACCAGATTACCGCGTAAAGGACGAAAGCTGCGGTGATCGACATGTCAGACTTGCTCCAGTTCTACCAGACAGCCGTTAAAGTCCTTGGGATGCAGGAACAACACAGGCTTGCCGTGGGCGCCGATCTTGGGCTCTCCGTTGCCCAGAACCCGTGCGCCGGTTTCTTTCAGATGATCGCGGGCCGCGATAATGTCATCCACCTCATAGCAGACATGGTGAATGCCGCCAGAGGGGTTCTTTTCCAGAAAGCCGTTGATCGGGCTGTTTTCACCCAGCGGGTAGAGTAGCTCGATCTTGGTGTTCGGCAATTCGATAAAGATCACGGTCACGCCGTGGTCCGGTTCGTCCTGCGGGGCGCCAACCTTGGCACCCAGCGCGCTGCGGTACTGTTCTGCGGCGGCCTCAAGGTCCGGCACGGCAATAGCGACGTGGTTCAAACGTCCGATCATTTCGCGTCTCCTCATAATGGTTGCCCTACTTATCGCGCCGCAGCGCAGCACAAGCAAGCGCCGCCAAGGTCGCAGGCTGTTAACCGCCCGTTATCCATGCGGGCGTAGGGTGGGAATCATCTGCTTGAGAGACTGCCTTTCGCCACCCACAGGAGATCTGTGATGTCCGACTACAAAGCCTATGTGCCCCGCCCTACGCCCCTGCGCCCGCTGACCGGCCTGACCGTCCTGCTGGTCGAAGACAGCCGCTTTGTCTGTGAGGCGATGCGCCTGATGTGCCTGCGCTCTGGCGCCCGCATCCGCCGCGCCGACAGCCTGATGTCCGCCCGCCGCCATCTGGCGATCTACCGGCCCGAGGTGCTGGTGATCGATGTGGGCCTGCCTGACGGATCGGGGATCGAGTTGATGGCCGATATGGCGAATGACGACAGTGACCCGATCATCATCGGCCTCTCGGGCGATCCTTCGGCCGAACCGGTGGCGCTGGCCGCCGGGGCCACGGCGTTTCTGCACAAGCCCCTGAACTCGCTGGCCATGTTCCAGGAAACCCTGCTGGCCCATTTGCCTGAGGATCGCCACCCCTCTGGCCCACGTACCATCAATGAGGAAACCGTGCATCCCGACGCTCTCGCCTTTCACGACGATCTGCAACATATCGCCATGATGCTGGAAGACAGCACCAACCGTTCGGAACATAAGCTGAACTACGCCCTGCAATTCCTGTCGTCCCTGTGCAGCAGCACCGGTGACAACGATCTGGCCCAAGCCACGCAAGACCTGCAAGAGGCCCGCGCCGGTGGGCTGGCCTCCGGCGCTTTGA
Source organism: Donghicola tyrosinivorans (assembly GCF_003003355.1). Taxonomy (GTDB): domain Bacteria; phylum Pseudomonadota; class Alphaproteobacteria; order Rhodobacterales; family Rhodobacteraceae; genus Donghicola; species Donghicola tyrosinivorans. The sequence continues at coordinate 366,789 of NZ_PVTQ01000002.1, read as the reverse complement.
CCGCCCGCCTTGCAGCAGTGCTGCACGACCGGCTTAGTAACGGGCAACCGCCACAGCAGGTGATCTCACATTACGCCACACGCAATGTCCACCACCTTGCCGCCCGTTAAAGGATCAGACGGGGATCGCTGCCCATATCCAGACCGGGAAAGACGTCCCGCTCCAAAACGGCCTGCTCGATCCCGAACATCCCCCTCAGCGCCCAAGCCGCATGGGCCCGCACATCCCGCGTGGGCATAAGATCGCGCCCCGCATAAAGGTCCGCTTCCGCCAGGCCCGGCCAGTCCGACCAGACTTGCCCACCCCGCAAAGCGCCACCCGCCATTACCATCGCACTGCCGGTGCCGTGATCTGTACCTTCGGTCCCGTTGATCCGCGCCGTCCGGCCGAATTCGGTCATCGCCAGCACTGTGGTCTTGCCCCAGACCTCTGGCCCAAGTTCCTGATGCAAGGTGCCGATCACCTCTGACAAACGTCCCAAGGCCCCTTTGATCCCCTTCTCTTGCCGGCGATGGGTGTCCCAACCGTTCAGGCTAAAGGCCGCAATCCGCGCCTCTTCCCGCAGACGGGCCGCAGCGAAACTGGCCAGCAGCAGATGGCCCTTGCTGCCCCCCACTTCCTTGGCGCGCTCCCGAACCAATTGTTGCGCCTCCAAAGCTGTCATCGGGTTGTCGATCAACTCCAAACTGTCGGCGATGCCGATCGCATCGGCCACCGCGCCACTGAACAGGGGATCGTCATGATGCACCAACTCGATCAAGCGCTGCGCCTGCGGGCTGATGTTCAGATCGGATTCGGGCGTCCACGTATTGACCGGCGCCTTGCCCCGCAACAGCAGCATCTGGTCCCGCTCAAGGGCAAAGGCCGTCTTGCCACTAACGCCCGGAACCGCCTGCAACAGCCGGTTCAACCAGCCGTCCCGCGCCCCTTCGCCTGACAGACCAACGGTGCCAGCCTCCAACAGATCCTGCCCGTCAAAGTGGCTACGCTTGTCCCGATAGGGGGTGCTGACCGCATGGGCAAATCCCAAAGACCCCGCGTTCCACAAGGGCCGCAACGGCTCCAAAGCGGGGTGCAAGCCGTAGAACCCCTCCAAATCGGCCTCGCCCACATTGGGGCCAGCCAACTTGCCGCGCAGCTTGGCAAATTCGGCGTCCCCATAGGGGCGCACCGCGTCCAGCCCGTCCATCGCGCCGCGCAGGATGATCACCACCAAGCGGCCCTCCCACGGGGCCTCGGCGAAGGCCACCGGCGTCAACATGGGCGAGGCCGCAGCCGAACACCCCAAAGCCAAAGACCGGATCAGAAAATCACGCCGCTGCATGGGCTTATCTCCTTTGGAAAGCGGGCGAGGACAGGATGATCCCGACCCCTTCCCAATCGGTTTCTGCCGCCTCGGCGGCAAAGCGCAGGGACTGCGGGGCTTGAACGCCAAGCGCCGTCTCTACCAGAACGCGGGGGTCCGGCAGCCGCGTGGTCAAAGCCTGCGGTGCGGTCATCGCCCACTGGATGCGTCCCGCCAAACCTTGCGGCGTGACCCAGCGGCTGTCCGCCTCGGGCCAGCCATCGGGCCCAAGCGGCGTCATCCACCCCTGCCCCATCAGACGCAGAGGCGCATAGAAAATCGTGTCCAGCGACTTGGCATTCATCCGCTCCAGCATCGCCGGATGCACATCCAGCGCCCGCGTGGCCGAGACCACGAAATCGAAGGGCGGCTTCACGTTCTCCAGCTCTGCCGCCCATGCTGCCGGATGGTTCAGCATCGCGCGATACCCCTCCAGCAGCTCCCCGCCCGAGCCGATCAGCGCCGCCGAAATATGTTCGACCAATCCGGGATCGGGGGTGTCACTTATGAAATGGACCGCCAGCTTCCACGCGATGTGCCGCAGGGTTTGCGGATGGCTGGCCAGATCCTCGATAAAGACGCGCAGGTCCGCCTCACGGTCGCGCGGCGGACCGCCATAGGCCTGCCCCAGAATGGTCTGGATGCCCGGCTCGGCGTATTTGGGGTCCACCTTGAAGCGCAGCTCAACCACGGTCATGCCTGTCAGCAACCGCGCCAGCGCGGTCACATCGGCCTGACTGTAGGTGCCGTTGACGCCCAGAGTGTGTAACTCCAGCATCTCGCGGGCGAGGTTTTCATTGATGCCATAGGGTCTACCCGATTTTTTGGCCACATTGCTGTTCGGCCCGATGGACCGGTGCTGGTCCAGATATTGCAGCATCAACGGATGGCTGGCCGCAGCCCAAAGCATATCGGCAAAGCGCCCCGTCAGATGAGGGCGGATCGCTTCTTCGGCAAAGCCGGTGATATAGCTGCGCCCGGTCAAGCCGCGGCCAACGACCGTGAAATGATCGTTCCAGAACCACGTCAGGCGTTCACGTAGACCATCTTCGGTCAGCGCCCCGCGCAGCACCTGCATGGCGATTTGACGTGCCCCCGCTTCGCGAACCTGCCGCTTCAGCTGCTTATAAGCTTTGTTTGCGGCCTCGACTTCGGGGCTATTGCCGCCCTTTTTGGTCACCCGCCGCATCTGGTAATACTCCCGCAATTGCGGCACGGCATCAGCCTCGAATTTCGGCAGGGGCCAGCGGTCGGCGGCCCGATCCGGCCCTGTCAAACGGTCCAGCATCTCGCCCGTATCGGCGGGCCCCTTCTGGCTAGGAGACAGCCCCGTTCCGAAACGGATCTCTGCCAAAACCGGGTCAAACATGGGCGGTCCTCATGACTAACGGCCCCAAAAGCCGCCCACCCAAAATAGACAAGAGCGGCACGATTCGCATCGCACCGCTCCGTGAGGTTGTTTCCGTATCGGCACCTTTGCGCCGATGTGCCTGTTATTCCTGCGGAATCACGCGCAGGTTGAGCTCCATCAGCTGCTCAGCAGTCGGTTCCGAGGGCGCAGCCATCATCAGGTCTTCCGCGCGCTGGTTCATCGGGAACATGATGACCTCGCGGATGTTCTGTTCTTCGGCCAGCAGCATCACGATACGGTCGATACCTGCAGCACAGCCACCGTGGGGCGGTGCGCCGTATTTGAACGCGTTGACCATGCCGCCGAAACGCTTGTTCACCTCATCAGCGCCGTAACCGGCGATTTCAAAGGCTTTGTACATGATTTCCGGCTTGTGGTTCCGGATCGCGCCCGACACCAGTTCATAGCCGTTACAGGCCAGATCGTACTGGTAGCCCATGACCTTCAGCGGATCGCCGTTCAGCGCGTCCATCCCGCCCTGCGGCATCGAGAAGGGGTTGTGCTCAAAGTCGATCTTGCCGGTCTCTTCGTCCTTTTCATAGATCGGGAAGTCCACGATCCATGCGAAGGCAAAGCGGTCCTTGTCGGTCAGACCCAGTTCCTCACCGATCACATCGCGGGCTTTACCGGCCACACGCTGGAACGAAGCAGGCTTGCCGCCCAGGAAGAACGCCGCATCGCCGACGCCCAGACCCAGCTGCTGGCGGATCGCCTCGGTACGCTCGGGGCCGATGTTTTTCGCCAGCGGACCTGCCGCTTCCATACCATCCGCGCCGTCGCGCCAGAAGATATAGCCCATGCCGGGCAGACCCTCTTTCTGGGCGAACGCGTTCATGCGGTCACAGAACTTGCGGCTGCCGCCAGTGGGTGCGGGAATTGCGCGGATCTCGGTGCCTTCCTGCTCCAGCAGCTTGGCAAAGATCGCGAAACCGCTACCTGCGAAATGCTCGGACACAACCTGCATCTTGATCGGGTTACGCAGGTCGGGCTTATCGCTGCCATACCACAGGGCCGCATCGCGATAGCTGATCTGGGGCCAATCGGCCGCCGCATCCACTTTCTTACCGCCGCCGAATTCCTCGAACACACCTGCAATCACCGGCGAGATGGTGTCGAACACATCCTGCTGGGTGACAAAGGACATTTCCATGTCCAGCTGGTAGAAATCGGTGGGCGAGCGGTCCGCACGCGGGTCTTCGTCGCGGAAGCAAGGCGCGATCTGAAAATACTTGTCGTAGCCCGACACCATGATCAGCTGCTTGAACTGCTGGGGTGCCTGCGGCAGCGCGTAGAACTTGCCCGGATGCAGACGCGACGGAACAAGGAAGTCGCGCGCACCTTCGGGCGACGATGCGGTGATGATCGGCGTCTGGTATTCGCGGAATTTCTTGTCCCACATACGGCGGCGCATCGATGCAACCACGTCCGAACGCAGGGTCATGTTGCGCTGCAGCTTTTCGCGACGCAGGTCCAGATAGCGGTACCGCAGACGGGTTTCCTCGGGGTATTCCTGCTCGCCAAAGACCATCAGGGGAAGCTCTTCCGCCGCGCCCAGCACTTCCATGTCACGGACAAAGACTTCGACTTCGCCGGTGGGGATCTTGGCGTTCACCAGCTCGGGGTCACGGGCTTTGACGTTGCCATCGATGCGGATACACCATTCGCTGCGAACCTTTTCCACGTCCTTGAAGACGGGGCTGTCGGGATCGCACAGCACTTGGGTCACGCCGTAATGGTCGCGAAGGTCGATAAACAGAATGCCGCCGTGGTCACGGACACGGTGGACCCATCCCGACAGGCGGACGGTTTCACCAACGTTATCTTTGGTCAGGTCAGCGCAAGTATGGCTGCGATAGGTGTGCATCGGGCTCTCCCGGAGGTCATCGGTTAGGTTGCAGCCGATACACATGTCTTGGACCGGGAAGTCAAGCAAAGGCTCTGGTCCAGCCCCCTCCTAAAAGGGGGCAATTTCCCTCAAATCGGGGTTCCAGTGGCCTTTTCCCAGCTTTCGGCGGTGATGGTATAGCATTTGTAAGGCGCAGGGCCGGTGCCCAGATCAAGGTCGGCATCATACTGCCAGACCGCACCCACCCGCTCTGATGCGATCTGTGACCGCATGTTGTCCGGCGCGATATGCAGCCACACGGCAGAGCGGCTGGCCAGCACATGCCCCACCATCAGCGCCTTCATGCGACGGTTCCACGCTCCGCCCCAATAGGCGCAGCCAAGGAAGGTAAACCCGATGCCCCACTGATCAGGCTGATCCACCACCGGATAGAACCGCGAACAGCCCAAAATCACGCCATCAACGCGACGGCACGCGACCAAGGTCCCGCCTGCATTCAGCAGGAAATCAAAGTATGGTTCGAACACCTCTCGCTGTGCGCGATGGCGAGCGGGATGTTGCTCCCACGTGCGGGGATCGCTGGCGGCCTGATACAGACCCTCACGGTCCGCCTCAGTCAGCGGGCGCAATTCTAACAGGTCATCGCGAAGTATCACATTGGTATCAAAGGCTTTTGCCATCGTGCGGGCTTTCTTCCGGTTTGTTCAAGTGACGTATCTTTATCCCTGAACGCGGCACCCGCCCATAGCCACACATTCGGGCAAAGACCGGACCAATGTCGCCCTCACCACAAGGTGAGGAACACCTGCCTTGGGCAGCCACCACTGCCCGTGGTACACTGATGCAGCAACGCAAGTTGCGTAGTGCAAACATGCATGGGGCGCCCCCCTCCCGCGCCCTGCGCAAAGAACATCACCGCGGCACCCGCCGCTGTTAACCAGTATGCCGCCCCTCCCTTCCCTCATGGCGGCCTAATAATGATGGAGGCACTATTATGTTCTACGCACCGCTTTCTGCCCGCGACGGGCAGAGGCCCGATAGTGACGCGCCTCAGGCTCTGGCCCGAAGTCTTGTCATCGTCGGCACCGCCTTGCCCGATCCCGTCCTGCGGGTTCTGGCCGAAGAACTGGACGCCCCCGCGCGTCTGACCTTCCCCACCCTTGCTGAGGCCGAAGCCTATTTCGCGGCCCCCGCCAACGGCACCGAGATCGCCCTTCTGATCACCGATGCCTACCAAGTGGCTAACGCCTGCAAAGGGCGTTTCGCCGATGTGCCCCACGCATATGCCTGCGCCCGCAGTGACGATCTGCTGCCCGCCGCGCAAGAGGACGCAATCCCCTTGCCGCAGGACATTGCCCTGCACACCCTGCTGCGGGTGGCCTCGCGGCTGAACCGCAAAGCGCGGTGCAGTCGGGCCCATTGACCTCAGCGTCACAAGTCATAAAAACAGCCGCGCCGGTCCCTCCACCGGCGCGGCCTTTTTCAAGACAGCGATTATGCGCCGCGATGTGGCCTACGAGAAATCCTCGCGGATGATCGCATCTTCCGGCACACCCAGATCCTTCAAATCCTGCTCCAGCTCCTCAACCATCTTGTCGGGCCCGCACAGATAAAAGGGCGCGTGTTTTGAGGTCGCGTAAGGCGCCAGAAACTCCTTATCAATCATCGCTGTCTGCACACCCGCACTCGCGATATCCTGATCCGTCACCGTAAAAACGGTCTTCAGGCCGGGCATATCCTCGAATTCGTCGCGCAGGATGATGTCCTTCTCGGTCTTGTTCGAGAAGATCAGCGTCGCCCCGCCCAGCGTGCCTTTATCCTCAAGACGCTGCCGCAGAATGGCGATGAACGGCGTGATCCCTGCCCCGCCCGCAATAAAGGTGCCGGGCCCTTCATCATGGATCGCGCCCCAAGGCTCCGAGATGTCAACCTTCTCGCCTTCCTTCAAATCAGCGATCTGCTCGGTCACCCCGTGGTGCGAGGGGTAGGATTTGATCACGAACTCTACCGTATCCTCGCCTTCGGTGTTCACCGGCGTAAAGGGCCGCGCTTCATCCTGCCAACCTTCGCGCTGCAAGGTCAGGTCAACGGCTTGACCGGGCGTGATGTCAAAACCCTCGGGACGGGCGAACACCAGATGATGGGTGTCGTGGGTCACTTTCTCGATGGTCTGCAATGTAAGGGTCGTGCTCATGTGTACCTCCTGAAATAGCCATTGGCTTTTCAACGCAGGTCACAGCGGCCCCGTTCCTTCACAGACGCGCTAGGCGGTTTCCGCAAGCTTGGCAGGAATCAAGCCGCGCAGGCTGTTGCCCACGAAGACCTCGCCCTGCAAATCCTCTTGGCGCAGCTTGCCCACCCGCGCCTTGCCCGCGCATATCAGGCTGGACCTCAGCACGCCCGGCAAGCACCCCGCCGAGATCGGCGGCGTCACCAGCACATCACCTTTGCGGACAAAGAGGTTGGTGATCGTCCCCTCACACAGATCGCCGCGGGTATTCATATAGATCAACTCATCCACGCCATCGGGCAGCGCCGCGCGGTTTGCGTCATACAAAGCCCGCCGCGTGGTCTTGTGGCGCAGCCAGTCGTCGCCCGCATCCAGCTGCGTCTTGGCAAGCCCAAGTCGCCACACCGTGCCCTCAGGCAGTGGCACAAACGGGCCAGAGGTCACCTCGCAGCGCCCAGCCACATCGCAGGTCAAACGCACCCGCGCCGGACCATCCGCAGAGAACCCCTCAAGCAGAGCCTCAGCGCCCACAGGCGCAATCCTCATAACGCCCGCACTATGATGCAGCCGCATCAGGTGCAGATCATCGCGCTGGCAGCCCCCTGCGGGCGTCCACAAAAGCGTTTCAATCAGGCGGAAATCGGGGTCTTGAGGTGGGCGTAACGCGCTTTCCATAGGGCCTCTTCATATTCGGCAGCGGCAGTGGAATCCCAAACGATCCCGCCACCCACATTCAAACGGGCCGCGCCGCCAGCCTCAACCATCAAGGTGCGAATCGCCACGTTGAACTCGGCCCGCCCGTCAGGCGCCATCCACCCGATGGAGCCGCAGTAAATGTCCCGCGCCGCGCCTTCCAGATCATCAATGACCTGCATCGCCCGCACCTTGGGCGCACCGGTGATAGACCCGCAAGGGAACAAAGCCCGCAAAATCGCGCCCAAACCGGCACCCTCCTGCAACTGGCCTGTCACCAAAGAGACCATCTGGTGCACGGTCGCATAGCTTTCCACATGGAACAGCTCAGGCACCTTCACGCTGCCCGCCTTGGCCACACGGCTCAGGTCGTTGCGCAGCAAATCCACAATCATCAGGTTCTCGGCGCGGTTCTTTTCGTCCCGCGATAGCCACGCCTTGCGCCGCGCATCCTCAACCGGATCATCGCTGCGGGGCTGAGTGCCCTTCATCGGGCGGGTCGCAATGCCCCCCTGCCCGTCCAGACGGAAAAACAGCTCGGGACTGCGGGACAGCAGCGCGGGCAAGCCCTCCTGCATCACCAAAGCCCCATGCTTTACCGGCTGCGCCTCTACTAAGGCCGCATAAACGGCGGCCACATCGCCAGACACCTTGGTCTCTAGCGGAAAGGTCAGATTGGCTTGATACAGGTCTCCCGCACCGATCAACCCGTGCAACTGCCCAAATGCGTCCGCGTAACGCTCTTCAGACCACAACGGGCGCGGCGCACCCGCATCCCCTGCAGCCGCGGGCAGATCACAGCGATCCGGCGCAGCGTAAACCCCGAACCGCAACAGCGGCAGCCGCCGCGCCGCAGGCATCCGGCCCGACAGCTTCGGCTCTAACGCATAGCCCAGCTCATAGCTGGCATAGCCCGCCAGCCAATCGCCCGCCGTTAAAGCAGCATCCAAAGCCTCAAGCGCCGCAGGCACATCCGCCGGCTCATACGCCTCGATCAGCCGCAGCGGCGCGGAAAAACGGGTGCCTTCCCCCGCTGGTCCATGATCAAAACGAATCTGCAAGCCACTGTCCTTATTGCGCACCACGTCGGAGTTAGGGGAATACACAGGGAAGAACAGGAAAGAAAACGCCTCCCCAGTGATTTTTCCGCCCTTTTCCCAAAGGAATCCGTCCCCGTCCTTTTGCGAGCTTTACGGATAGCCAACTTACGGCCTATCCCCCCTTGCAGACGGGGCGTCGTTGTCTATAACGCACGACAATTTGCGCGACCCCTTCCGCGCTCGATCTGCCAGCCTGAGGATACGAACATGCCGAAAAGAACCGATATCAGCTCGATCATGATCATCGGGGCGGGACCGATCATCATCGGTCAGGCCTGCGAATTCGACTACTCTGGCGCACAGGCTTGTAAAGCCCTGCGCGAAGAAGGCTACCGTGTCATTCTGGTAAACTCGAACCCCGCGACGATCATGACCGACCCCGGTCTGGCCGACGCCACCTATATCGAGCCCATCACCCCCGAGGTGGTCGCCAAGATCATCGCGAAAGAAAAGCCTGACGCGCTGCTGCCCACCATGGGCGGCCAGACCGGCCTGAACACCGCACTGGCCCTTGCCGACATGGGCGTTCTGGAAGAGCACGGCGTTGAACTGATCGGCGCGAACCGCGAAGCCATCGAAAAAGCCGAAGACCGCGCCCTGTTCCGTGACGCCATGGACAAGATCGGTCTGGAAAACCCCCGCGCGACCATCGTCACCGCGCCCAAGGATGCCAAAGGCCACTACGATCTGGAAGCAGGCGTCGGCATCGCTCTGGATGCGCTGGAAGACATCGGCCTGCCCGCGATCATCCGTCCCGCCTTTACCCTTGGCGGCACCGGCGGCGGCGTGGCTTACAACCGCGAAGACTACATCCACTACTGCCGCACCGGCATGGACGCCTCGCCCGTAGGTCAGATCCTTGTCGATGAATCGCTGCTGGGCTGGAAAGAATACGAAATGGAAGTGGTCCGCGACAAAGCGGATAACGCCATCATCGTCTGCTCGATCGAAAACATCGATCCCATGGGCGTGCACACCGGCGACTCGATCACCGTGGCCCCTGCCCTGACCCTGACCGACAAAGAATACCAGATGATGCGGACCGCCTCGATTGCGGTTCTGCGCGAGATCGGCGTTGAGACCGGCGGTTCGAACGTTCAGTGGGCCGTGAACCCCGCAGACGGCCGTATGGTTGTCATCGAGATGAACCCCCGCGTGTCGCGCTCCTCGGCGCTGGCATCGAAAGCCACCGGCTTCCCGATTGCCAAGATCGCAGCCAAGCTGGCCGTGGGCTACACTCTGGACGAGCTGGACAACGACATCACCAAAGTCACTCCCGCCTCGTTCGAGCCCACCATCGACTACGTCGTCACCAAGATCCCGCGCTTTGCGTTCGAGAAATTCCCCGGCTCCAAGCCTTACCTGACCACCGCGATGAAATCCGTGGGCGAGGCAATGGCGATTGGCCGGACCATCCACGAGTCGATGCAAAAGGCGCTGTGCTCGCTGGAAACCGGCCTGACCGGCTTTGACGAGATTGAAATCCCCGGCGCCCCCGATGTGGCCGCCGTGACCAAGAAGCTGGCCGAACAGACCCCCGACCGCCTGCGTGTAATCGCGCAAGCCATGCGTGAAGGTCTGACCAATGACCAGATCCAGGCCGCAACCGCCTTTGATCCCTGGTTCCTGGCCCGCATCCGCGAAATCATCGAGGCCGAAGCCGAAATCAAGAAAGACGGCCTGCCCGTCACCGAAGAAGGCCTGCGCCGCGTCAAGATGCTGGGCTTCTCGGACGCCCGTCTGGCCAAGCTGACCGGCCGCGATGAGGCTCAGGTCCGCCGCGCCCGCCGCAACCTGAACGTTGTGGCCCAGTTCAAGCGCATCGACACCTGCGCCGCCGAATTCGAGGCGCAGACCCCCTACATGTACTCGACCTATGAGACCCCCGTCATGGGCGAGCCCGAGTGTGAGGCACGTCCCTCGGACCGCAAGAAAGTGGTTATCCTTGGTGGCGGCCCCAACCGGATCGGTCAGGGCATCGAGTTCGACTACTGCTGCTGTCACGCCTGCTACGCGCTGACCGAAGCGGGCTACGAGACCATCATGGTCAACTGTAACCCCGAAACCGTGTCCACCGACTACGACACCTCGGACCGCCTCTATTTCGAACCGCTCACCCTTGAGCACACCCTCGAAATCCTGCGCGTCGAGATGTCCAAAGGCACCCTGCTGGGCGTCATCGTCCAGTTCGGCGGCCAGACCCCGCTGAAACTGGCCAACGCGCTGGAAGAAGAAGGCATCCCGATCCTCGGCACCTCGCCCGACGCGATCGACCTTGCCGAAGACCGCGAACGTTTCCAGGATCTGGTCAACCGCCTCGGCCTCAAGCAGCCCATCAACGGCATCGCCTCGACCGACGCCGAAGCCTTCAAGATCGCAGAAAAGATCGGCTACCCGCTGGTCATCCGCCCCTCCTACGTTCTGGGTGGCCGCGCGATGGAAATCGTCCGCGACCTGCCCCAGCTGGAACGCTACATCGCCGAAGCCGTGGTCGTATCGGGCGACAGCCCCGTCCTTCTGGACAGCTACCTCTCCGGCGCGACCGAGATCGACGTTGACGCCCTCTGCGACGGCAAGGACGTGCACGTCACCGGCATCATGCAGCACATCGAAGAGGCCGGCGTCCACTCGGGCGACAGCGCCTGCTCGCTGCCCCCCTACTCGCTGCCCCGCGACATCATCGACGAGATCAAGCGCCAGACCGTGGCCCTCGCCCTTGAACTGAACGTGGTCGGCCTGATGAACGTGCAGTTCGCGGTCAAGGACGGCGTCGTCTACCTGATCGAGGTAAACCCCCGCGCCAGTCGCACCGTGCCCTTCGTCGCGAAAGCCACCGACAGCGCCATCGCCTCGATCGCCGCACGCATCATGGCGGGCGAACCCCTGTCGAACTTCCCGCTCCGCGAAGGCTACCCCGCTGGCAGCGACGTGGACACCCCCCTGCCCATCGCCAACCCGATGACGCTGGCTGATCCCGACATGCCTTGGTTCTCAGTGAAAGAGGCCGTGCTGCCCTTCGCCCGCTTCCCCGGCGTGGACACCATCCTTGGGCCGGAAATGCGCTCGACGGGTGAGGTCATGGGCTGGGACCGCAGCTTCCCCCGCGCCTTCCTGAAGGCACAGATGGGCGCTGGCACCATCCTGCCCCGCGAAGGCCGCGTGTTCATCTCTATTAAGAACGACGACAAAACCGCCCAGATGCTGGAAGCGGGTCAGTTGCTGGTCAAAATGGGCTTTGAGATCATCGCAACCCGCGGCACCGCCGACTGGCTGAACGGCCATGACGTGCCCGCGACCGTGGTGAACAAAGTCTATGAGGGTCGCCCGAACATCGTGGATATGATGAAGGACGGCAACATCGATCTGGTCTTCAACACCACCGAGGGAGCCCAGTCCGTCGCCGACAGCCGCGAAATCCGCTCTGTGGCGCTTTATGACAAGATCCCCTACTTCACCACCGCCGCCGGAGCCCACGCCGCAGTGCTGGCCATGCAGGCCCGCGAAGAGGGTGATATTGAGGTTCGCTCGTTGCAGGGTTAACCCTGCGACACTTTGCTAGAAACGATTAAGGGCGCCCTAGGGCGCCCTTTTTACACTTTCTATACGATTCCAAATTTCGTCTTCCATCTAGGAGAGTGTTTTACGAAACATTGCGAGAGAACCTCGTTCAAACCAGCTTCTTCACGTCCAGGCACTTCCAACAAAGTTTGCCACTTCACCTGTTCTGAGACTTTTTGATAAGCTCGCGCATAAAAGTCCTTCGCTTGTGCTGGAGGGTCTTCATATCCCAAGTCGATCTCAAGAAACTTTCTAATAATATAAATCACAAAATCGGATAACTGAATCATGGGATGTTTCTCTGAATCAACCGGATAGCTAAATTCGACTACCCACTTGAGACGCCGTGCTTGGGCAACCTTGTAACGCCTAAAGGCGGTCAATCTGTCAATATGCTCGTGCATGTCGTCCTTTATGTCGATAATGAACATCCCCCGAGCGGATTGCCCCAATTGCTTCTTCACATATCGCTCAACATAGCTAATCATATAATTGAAGGCGATCATGTAAGGACTCGAACCAGAGACAATGTCATGAGCAGCGTCGCGATCCTCAAGTGGGATCGCCCCCAATTTAGTCTTATCGATTGCCGTCGAATGAACTCCGATACTATGGTTGATAATCAAATCCAAGATATCGAAAGCAAGTTGATCCACCTCTCGACGGGAGCGCCCCTGGAACGGCCCATTACAGTACATCAATTCATGTGAATGCAGTTCAAAACCCGCGGGAATTTGACCATCAAAAAAATTGGAGATAATCGCCGTGAAATTCTTGCATACTTTTGTCCAGCTCTTGTCTTTTACAGAAACACCTCCAAGAACGAATACCTTTTGAGCATCGTTGAGATTTTCGCCCGAACATCCTGTCTCGTCTAAATAAAAGAAGTGCATAAATTCATCCTATTAATCTATGTGACACCCTCTATAATTAAGTGATGCCAAAGGCATCAATCCTAAATTAAGTCGATCGAATTAATTCAACAATACTAGACTTATTTCCAGCGTTCTATCACACACGAAAGTCGTCACTCGGCCTGATACCGCACCAGAATAAAAGTGAAGGTGGCTCATAAGACGCTAAAAAAGATCTTTCTCAGAAAATTAAAACGTTTTCAGGATAAGGTTCAGTCCGCCTCGCTAAGCCTTACGATGAATGTCGCTTTCCTGGAATTTCTTCGTCGTACTTCACGCGTTAATCAGCCCCTATCACAGCACTGCCAAGCTACATTTAAGCCATAGCGCAAACGAGGCTTTATCTCATATCACCAACTACCACCCATCACCCCCTTCCCGAGCCGCCCGCCGCAACCGCGCCCCCTCGAACAGGTCCGCCTCATACTGATCCGTATCCCCGAACTGGTGCCGCTCGCCATCGCTACGCTTTTGTAGATCGCTTTCCAGAAACTCTTCCGCCGTGTCGCGGTGGACGATCAGCCCCGACAGCCGCGCCAGCATGAAGGCCACCAGCACCTTGTTCATTCGCGTGGTGTAGCCCGCCCCCTGTTTCTTGAAGAACCGCACCACGTCCTCTTCCACCCACAGGGTCACCTTCTTTTTCCGGCTCTCGAACCGCCGGTCATAAATCTCCCGCCATTCCGGCGGAATGCGCCGCCGCGCGATGATCGGCTGATGCATGTCCCACTCCAACTGGGCCATGACATCCATCAGATAACCATGGTTCTGGCGCTGGGTGGCAGTTCGGGCTTCGGGAATCAGCATGGGGCACCTCATCAAGATCGATGTCCCCACCTTCCGCAAATCGGGTTAAAAAATTGCGAACGTACCGCCCGTTACGTCATGACGTTTGCCATACGCTTGCCAGCCGCGATCCAGACGTTAAAAGCTGTACCTATGGCAAAGCTCTACTTCCACTATTCCACGATGAACGCAGGCAAAAGCACCGTGCTTTTGCAGGCCTCCTACAACTATCAGGAACGCGGTATGCAAACCTACCTGCTCACCGCCGCCATCGACGGCAGAGCCGGCCAAGGACGCATCGCCAGCCGCATCGGAATAGGGGCAGACGCGGACACTTTCACAACCAAAGATGACCTCTGCGAAAAGATCCGAATCCGCAAGAAAACCCATGATTTCGCTTGCGTTTTTATAGATGAGGCCCAATTCCTCCAGCCCGAACAAGTCTGGCAACTGGCCCGCGTCGTAGACGATCTGAAGATCCCCGTGATGTGCTACGGCCTGCGCGTCGACTTCCTCGGACAGCTCTTCCCCGGCTCCGCCGCCCTCCTCGCCCTCGCCGACGAAATGCGCGAAGTCCGCACCATCTGCCACTGCGGAAAAAAGGCCACCATGGTCATCCGCAAAGCCGCCGACGGCACAGTCCAAACCTCCGGCGACCAAGTCCAAATCGGCGGCAACGAAACCTACATCTCCCTCTGCCGCAAGCACTTCCGAGAGGCCATCGGCGACCCCAAAGCGCACTCCTAACCATTCATCTTGGTTAAAATACCTCGGGGTGAATTGGGGCCGGCAAGGCCCCAAGAGGGGCAGCGCCCCTCAGACGCGGTTCGGTAATTCACGTCCGTCCAAAAACGCGCACACGTTCTCCACGGCGACCAGTCCCATGGCTTCACGAACCTCCAGCGCAGCAGTTCCCAAATGAGGCAACAGCACCACATCATCCCGCTGCAACAGCACCTCCGGCACCTCAGGCTCGTACTCATAGACGTCCAAGCCCGCGCCCGCGATCTCTCCGGCCTCCAACGCGGCAATCAGCGCCGCCTCATCAACCACGTCGCCACGCGCGATATTCACAAGATAGCTCTGCGGCCCCAAAGCCTGCAAAACCTCGGCGTCCACCAAATGTCGGGTCTCGGCGCCACCTGGGACCGCTACAACCAGCACGTCCACTGCTGCGGCCAGCTCGGCGGGCGACGCATGCCACGTCGTCTCCATCACCGCCTCTTTCGGGCTGCGCGAACAGTAATGCACTGCCATATCGAACCCGTAGTGACAGCGCCGTGCGATGGCTTGACCAATCCGGCCCATGCCCAAGACACCCACACGCTTGCCGCTTAGGTGCATACCAAGCAATTGCGTCGGATGCCAACCGGTCCAAGCGCCTGAACGCACCAGCCGCTCGCCTTCCCCCGCGCGGCGTGTAACCATCAGCATCAGCGTCATCGCAATGTCGGCGGTCGCGTCTGTGACCGCGCCGGGGGTGTTCGTGACCTCGATCCCCGCCGCACGCGCGGCAACTACATCGATGTGGTTATACCCCACACCAAAATTCGCCAGCAGCTTGCATCGAGGCGCGGTGACATCCGCAAAGACCTCCGCCGAATACATGTCCCGCAAGGTCGGCAGCACTACGTCATAGTCCCGCAGAGAGGCCCGCATCTCATCACCGCTCATGGGCAGCACGTCAGCGCGCACAGTCACATCAAAGCCTTCACATGCGGCCACGACGCGCTCGGGCAGCGGGCGGGTGATCAAGAGCTTCAGCATAGTTTTGCGCCCACCGGCGCATCCTTATCCGGCACAGCCAGCACAACCGCATCATCTGCATCGTGAAAACCCAGAACCAGAATTTCGGACATGAACTTGCCGATCTGGCGCGGGGGAAAGTTCACCACGGCCATGACCTTACGCCCCACCAGTTCCTCGGGGGTGTAATGGACGGTGATCTGCGCGCTTGATCGTTTTTCACCAATCTCCGCCCCGAAATCGATCCAGAGCTTGATGGCGGGCTTGCGTGCTTCAGGGTAGGGCTCGGCTCGGGTGACCTCGCCCACGCGGATATCGACCTTGGCGAAATCGTCGTATGAAATCTCAACCACGGCCCAACTCCCGACTGCGATCAGCCGCAGCCTTGACGGTGGCGCGGATCAGGGGCGGCAAACCAGCACCTTCATCCATCAACACCTCAAGCCCCGCCTGCGTGGTGCCATTGGGGCTGGTCACGTTTACGCGCAGTTGGCTGGGGCTGTCCTCGGACCCTTCGGCCAAAGCCCCTGCGCCTGCCACAGTCGCCTGCGCCAGTTTCATCGCCAATTCGGGCGACAACCCCTCGGCCTCGCCCGCGGCGGCCAGACATTCGATCATGTGGAAGACATAGGCCGGACCCGAGCCCGACAGCGCCGTCACCGCATCCATCTGCTCTTCTGCCTCCAAACGCACAGTCTGGCCTACGGCCTGCAACAGCGCCTCGGACAGGGCCACTTGCTCTTCGGTGACAAAGCTGTTGCCGATCAGCGCAGTGATCCCCTGCCCCACGGCCGCAGGCGTGTTGGGCATACAGCGCACGATGGGGCTGCCTGCACCCAATGCGGCCTCATAGGCGGCCAAAGGCGTGCCCGCCGCGACCGAGACAAACAGCGTCCTACCGCCGCCCATCGCCGCCAGCGTGGGCAGAGCCGCGCCCATCATCTGGGGTTTCACTGCGATCAGAACCAAAGCGGGATCGGCGGGCAATTCGGCATTCACATGAACGCCCTGCGCCTGAACCCAATCGGAAGGATGCGGATCAATGACCCAGACCGAAGTTTTCGGCAGTCCACCCTTCAACCAGCCCGCCAGCATGGCCGAGCCCATCTTGCCACAGCCAAGCAGAACCAGTCCGCGTGCGGCAACGTCTTTCATATCCATCAGATTATCCCCGTCGTCTACGGCGGGCCGTCCAGCGGCCCACCCGATTTCGGGGACAGGTTAGGCGCGCCCGTAGGCCTCTGCAATGGCGACTTGCAGCGCGTCTTTCGGGTCGCGATCCGCCCAAGCCACCAGCTGCATCGCAGGATAGAACCGCTCGGCGTTGGCGATCGCGGAACTGATCATCACGTCGATTTGTTCCGGTGTCGCCATTTGCCCCCCAGTCAGCAGCAGACCGTAGCGGTAAACCATCATCTTATGCTCAAGCCAGTAGCTGAAAGTGCCCGCCCAACATTGGTCATTGATGTGGTTCAGCGCCTCATAGAGAGCGGGCAGACGCGCCAGCGGCGGTTCCATCTCAAAGGTGCAGACCATGCGCAGGGTCTCGTCGTAGCCGGACCATGCCAAAGTGACCGAGTACGTGCGCCATTGCCCTTCCACGGCCATCGCGATCTGGTCGTCCCCGACCCGATCGAAATCCCATGAATGATGCTCGGCCAACGTCTCGACGATGTCGATCGGATGCAGTTCGTCTGACGCGAACTCTTCTGTAAGTGCCATGGCGCCACCCCATATTTTTAGCGAAGGCGGCGTGGCAGCGCCGCTATTGCTAGGTGCCTGGTCTAGGAAAAGCGAAACAAATCACTTTCCCTACTAAATATGGTGGGGCTTTAAAGCCTATTCGTAAAGCAATATTTTCGTAATCGACCCAATAAGTTGTGGATTAAGAATCCACAGGCACAAGAGCCCCGTGGATAACTTTGGCAAATTCCGGCACCAACAAACGAAAAAGGCGACCCCAAGGGGCCGCCTTCCTGTCAATCAGACTAACCTTGCGAAAAGGTTATTCCGCGCCCTTCTCCAGCGCGTCCAGACGGGCTTTCAAAGCCTCGTTCTCTTCGCGGGCTTTCTGGGCCATTGCGCGAACCGCATCGAACTCTTCACGCGTGACGAAATCGCGATCGGCCATCCAGCGGTCGATCATCGAAGCGAATGCGGTTTCCATTTCCTGTCGCGCACCCTGAGCCACGCCCATGGCATTGGTCATCAGCTGCGAAACATCATCGAAAAACTTGCCTTTGGTTTGCATGGGTCTCTCCGGCGTTACCTTTGCACCCTATATGGGGCGCAATGGGGTCAGGCTCAACCTTGACTTCGCCCAAAAGACACAGGCAGACAGTCGCACATGCTAGCGCTTATTCCGTACCCCGAAATTTCCCCCGAGATATTCTCGTTCCAGATCGGCAGTTTCACACTGGCCCTGCGCTGGTATGCGCTGGCCTATATCGTGGGCCTGCTGATCGGCTGGCGACTGGTTGTGATGGCAGTCAAGAACGCCGCACTCTGGCCCAAAGGCCGCACCCCCATGACCCCGCCGCAGGTCGAAGAGCTGCTGACGTGGATCATCTTCGGCGTCATCCTTGGCGGGCGCTTGGGCTATGTGCTGTTCTACAAACCCGAATACTATCTGGCCAATCCGTCCGAGATCCCGATGGTCTGGCAAGGAGGCATGGCCTTTCACGGTGGCCTTCTGGGGGTCATCGTCGCGGGTCTGCTGTTCTGCCGCAAGCACGCCATCCCGATGCTCTCTGCTGCTGATGCGCTGGCCCTTGCCGCGCCGCCGGGCTTGCTACTGGGGCGCATCGCGAACTTTATCAACGCAGAGCTCTGGGGCCGCCCCACCGACGCGCCTTGGGCGATGATTTTCCCGACCGATCCCCACGGCCTGCCCCGCCATCCCAGCCAGCTTTATGAAGCAGCACTAGAAGGGTTGGTCCTTGGGTTGATCCTGATCTTCCTGATGTGGGGCCGCAAAGCTGCGCACCGTCCAGGCCAGATCGCTGGCGCCTTCTTCGCAGGCTACGGCATCGCACGCTTTATCGTAGAATGGGCGCGGGAATCCGACGCGCAGTTCTATGTGGACAATCCCTACGGCTATGCCATCTGGTGGGGAGACTACGGCCTAAGCATGGGTCAGCTTCTGTCCTTACCCATGGTCGCCATCGGACTGGGCCTGATCCTGATTGCCCGCCACAGAACCAAGGGGACCGCATGACCGCTCTGCTTGATCTGATCCGCAGCCGCATCGACCTGACCGGCCCGATGCCTCTGTCCGAATACATGACTACCTGCCTGCTGCACCCCAAGCACGGCTATTACACCACCCGCGATCCTTTGGGCGCCAAGGGTGATTTCACCACCGCCCCAGAGATCAGCCAGATGTACGGCGAGATGGTCGGCCTTTGTCTTGCGCAAAGCTGGCTGGACCAAGGATCACCCGCCAAGATCACTCTGGCAGAACTTGGGCCCGGACGCGGGTCGCTGATGGCCGACATCCTGCGCGCCACCAAAGGCGTGCCGGGCTTTCATGATGCGGTGCATCTGCATCTGGTCGAGGCCTCGCCCGCCCTGCAACACGCCCAAGCTACCCGTCTGGCAGGCTACAATCCCACA
This sequence comes from Donghicola tyrosinivorans, assembly GCF_003003355.1. GTDB lineage: Bacteria > Pseudomonadota > Alphaproteobacteria > Rhodobacterales > Rhodobacteraceae > Donghicola > Donghicola tyrosinivorans. The sequence goes on along the minus strand of NZ_PVTQ01000002.1, from coordinate 347,545 downwards.
TGGCACGCCCACGCGGGCGAGTTGCCCGACGATGTGCCGCTCTACCTTGTGGCCAACGAATTCTTTGACGCCCTACCCATCCGCCAGTTCCAGCGCGATGGCGAGGCGTGGCGCGAAATCCTTGTGACCACCTCGGACACCGGCCTGACCCGAGGCCTGTCCGATGCCGCCCCCATCGATGCCCTCGCCCACCGGCTTGAGGACACCAAAGACGGCGATCTGGTGGAAACCTGCGCGCCTGCGCAAGCCATTGCCGCCCAGATCGGGGAACGCATCGCATCCCAAGGCGGCCTTGCGCTGATCATCGACTACGGCGACTGGCGCAGTCAGGGCGACACGTTCCAAGCCCTGCGCCGCCACGAATTCGCCGACCCGCTGGATCACCCTGGCCAAGCGGACCTGACCGCCCATGTGGATTTCGAGGCCATCGCCCTTGCTGCGCAGCCAGCCAAATACACCCGACTGACGGGGCAAGGGCTGTTTCTGGAACGCCTTGGCATCACCGCCCGCGCTCAGGCGCTGGCCACCCGCCTGTCCGGCACGCCTCTGGAAAACCATATCGCCGCCCATCGCCGCTTGACCCATCCCGAAGAAATGGGAACCTTGTTCAAGGTTCTGGGGATCACGCCCGAAACCGCACCGGCCCCTGCCGGACTAAGCGCCTAAGCAAAGCAGAGCATCATGACCCTAGACATCATCACCAGCCGCGCTCTCGAACCGACCCGTCACGGGTTTTTCGGTCGTAGCGGCGGCGCGTCTTCGGGGATTTTTGCTGGCTTGAACTGCGGCGCAGGCTCGTCCGACCAGTCCGAGATCGTGGCCATCAACCGCGCCCGCGTGGCCTCGGCTATGGGCGTGGACATGCCCAATCTGGTGGGCGTGCATCAAATCCATTCCGCCGAGGTGGCGATTGTGGACGGCCCGCAGGCCACGCCCCCCAAGGCGGACGGTCTGGCCACCAAGACACCGGGTGTCGCCCTTGCGATCCTGACCGCCGATTGCCAGCCCGTGCTGTTCAGCGATCCCGAAAGCGGCGTTATCGGCGCGGCCCATGCAGGCTGGAAGGGCGCGATCTCGGGCGTGCTGGAGGCCACCGTTGAGGCGATGGAGACCCTTGGCGCCAAGCGCGAGAATATCCGCGCCATCATCGGCCCCACCATCAGCCAGCGCGCCTATGAAGTCGGCCCCGAGTTTCTGGACAGTTTCCTAAGCGAAGACACCAGCTACACCCGCTTTTTCGCGAATGGACAGGGCGACCGCATGCTGTTCGACCTGCCCTCCTTCGGCATGCATCGCCTGCGCGAAGCTGGTGTGCATACCGCCGACTGGACCGGCCACTGCACCTATGAGGATCCACAGCGATTCTATTCCTATCGCCGCAGCTGCCATGAGAAAGAGGCAGATTACGGTCGTTTGATTGCCTGCATTCGCCTCTAGGGAAAGGTGACCTATCATAACGGATAGGCCTCACCGTCCATTGAAACAATCCGGCCTTAATTTTTCACGTTGTTTTCGACGGCGCGACACAGGTTCGCCGCATTTCCTCTGCACTTTGTAACGAAACAAAAACTAACAAATACAATATGCAGAGGCTCCTATGAAATCGAACAACCGCTTTCTCAAGTCGGTGCTGAAAACGGCACAGTCTGACAAAACTCCCGCACTGCCGTGGACCCGTGGCGCAACACGTCAGGCCATGATCGCCAAGCGCAACCAGCCCGACCCGCAGCCGCGCATCGCCCGCAGCGCCTGATTCGCGCTAACCTTTCCGTTCTTGAAAAAAGGCGTCCCTCTGGGGCGCCTTTTGTGCGTGTGTGGCAACAATCTGACTGCAATCGCAGCAATTACCTTTCTGCAATCACACCAGTTCACTTTTTTGTCGGGAAAATCGTGTCAAAGTTTTGACAAACCAGCGCCATTGAGGCAGTTATGAGGCAACGGAGCGCCTCGGCGCCCCCTTCTGGACCACGTACCAGTGGACCTACCGCGCAAGCGGACTGTTGATGAAAGAGCGACCCTGACGGAAAGCCTCAACCGTCGTTAAGGGGTCGCTTTTTTCATATCCCACACACCACGATAGCAAACCTCAAAAACGAAAAACCCCGCACGATGGCGGGGCCTTCAGCATTCACTGTGATCGCAGCATCACGCGGTGCGGTTCAGACGCTCTTCCAGAACATCAAAGGGCACGCCGGGCTCATCCTTGGCACCGCGAATAACCAGCGAGGTCTTTACGCTGGCCACATTATCGGCCTTCAGCAACTGCTCGGTCAGAAAACTTTGGAATGTCGACAGATCGGGCGCGACGCATTTCAGGATAAAGTCCACCTCGCCGTTCAGCATGTGGCACTCACGCACCAGCGGCCATTCACGGCAACGGGCCTCAAAGGCGCTCAGGTCTGCTTCGGCCTGACTGATCAGCCCGACATTTGCGAAAACCTTCACCTCGAACCCCAGCGCGCGGGAATCGACGTCTGCATGGTAGCCCTTGATGAAACCGGCCTCTTCCAACGTGCGCACGCGGCGCAGGCACGGAGGCGCCGAGATTCCGACCCGTTTGGCAAGTTCCACGTTCGTCATGCGTCCATCCGCCTGCAGTTCTGCAAGAATGCGGCGGTCAATGGGATCAAGTCGCGTTGCGGGCATGGGGCCTTCCTGTTTTTGCGAACCTTACACTGTACCAACGGCTATGCGCAACATTATTTCAATTTTGCGCAAGAAAATTAATCGCTATTCCGTCCTATCTGTAGAACCCTGTCCCGACAAGGCGTCCATGCGATATCGCCCCCCTTTCAACGGGGCAGCGGGGCGTCTATATCCTTCGCTCGACACAAAGACGCAAGACAGAAAGGTGCCCTATGGCCGAGACCCGTCACACAAAGGTCGAGACCCGTCACACAAAGGTATTGATCATTGGCTCCGGTCCTGCCGGATACACCGCCGGTGTTTATGCCAGCCGCGCCATGCTGAACCCCCTGCTGATTCAAGGCATGGAGCCCGGCGGCCAACTGACCACCACCACCGAAGTTGAAAACTGGCCCGGCCACACCGAAATCCAGGGCCCCGAGCTGATGGTGAACATGGAAGCCCACGCGCGCGCCATGGGGACCGAGATCATCTCGGACTACATCACCAAGCTTGATCTGGACGTGCGCCCCTTTGTGGCCCACGCGGACAGCGGCACCACCTACACCGCCGATGCAGTTATTCTGGCCACCGGCGCCCGCGCCAAATGGCTGGGTCTGGAAAGCGAAGAAAAGTTCAAGGGCTTCGGCGTTTCGGCCTGTGCCACCTGTGACGGCTTCTTCTACCGCGGCAAAGAGATTGTGGTGATCGGCGGCGGCAACACCGCTGTCGAAGAGGCGCTGTTCCTGACCAACTTTGCCAGCAAAGTGACCCTGATCCACCGCCGCGACTCGCTGCGCGCGGAAAAGATCCTGCAAGACCGCCTGTTCAAGCACGAGAAGATCGAAGCGGTCTGGGATCACTCGGTCGAGGAAGTCCTCGGCACCGAGGCGCCCCTTGGCGTCACCGGCGTGCGTGTCAAACATATGACCACCGGCGAGACCAAAGAAATCCCCTGTGACGGCTTTTTCGTCGCCATCGGCCACGCACCCGCGTCGGAACTGGTGGAAGGCGTGCTGGAAACCCATCACGGCGGCTATGTGGTGACCAAGCCCGACAGCACCGCCACCTCGATCCCCGGCGTCTTCGCTGCGGGCGACCTGACCGATGACAAATACCGTCAGGCCGTCACTTCGGCAGGCATGGGCTGTATGGCCGCTTTGGAAGCGGAACGCTGGCTGGCCGAAAACGAGTAAAGCACCAACAGCCGCCCTTCGGGGCGGCTTTTTTCTGCCCCCAAAGCGCTGAATGTGTCCCATGAAGGCTCTGATCATCATCGACATGCAGATGGAAATGCAGCGCCGTCTGGACAGCGGACGCGACTGCGTCAACGCAGACGCCCCCGAACGGATCGCCGCGCTTGCCGCCACCTATCGGAACCGCGGCCTGCCCGTCATCCACATCCGCCACCGCGATGACGACCTCGGATCTCCCATGCATCAGGACGCTGCAGGCTATCCGCCAATGCCCTGCGCCGAGGCCCTCGAAGGCGAGGCCGTGTTCATCAAACAGACCTCATCTGCCTTTGCCTCAACAGACCTTGCCGCCCATCTGCACCAGCACGGGATCACCGAACTGGTTGTCACCGGCGCTGTCGCGGGGTTTTGCGTGAACAGCACAGTCCGAAACGGTTCGGATCTGGGCTTCACCATGACCGTGGTCAAAGACGCCATCCTCGGTTTCGACCTGCCTCACGCCGATCTCGCTGCACAAGTGATTTTCGATGTCACGATGGCGCACCTTGAGGCAGATTTTGCGCGACTGGTTCAGACATCAGCGGAACTGGCCGGCTAGCCAAAGCTTGCTCAGGTACCACCGTTAGCGCTATCACGACCCCATGAGCATGCCCCCCGCCCTTTCCGGCATCGGACTGCGCCTGCTGGCAGTCCTGTTGATCACCGCCATGTCGGCAGTGATCCACGCCGTGGGCACCCGCGCGGCGCTGGGGCAGATCATCTTTTGGCGGTCATTCGTAGCACTGGTCCCGATCGTCTTGTACATGGCGCTGCGCTCTGACCTGCCGCGGGCGCTCAGCACCCGCCATCCGCGCCTCCACCTGACCCGCGGCCTCTTCGGAGCCGCCTCGATGGCGTTCAGCTTTGTCTCGCTGATCTACCTGCCTGTCGCAAACGCCCAAGCGCTGGCCTATCTGGCCCCCGTGCTGACCCTGCCCCTTGCCGCCCTACATCTGGGCGAACGCCTGCGCCCTGTGACCTTGAGCGCCGTCACTCTTGGCTTTGCAGGGGCGCTGCTGATCCTTTGGCAGTCGCTGGACATGGGTCAAACCGCGTGGATCGGTGTGGCGGCAGGTCTGGCCTATGCGCTGACCATGGCCGTGGTCCGCGTCCATATCAAAGCCATGACGCGCACCGAAAGCGCCGCCACCATCGCCTTTTACTTCGCTGTGATCTGCGCAGGGATCGGCCTTTGCACCCTGCCCTTCGGCTGGCCGCAACTCACCACGCCAGACCTCATGCTGCTGACCGCTTCGGGCCTTCTGGGCGGCCTCGCCCATATTGCCAGCACCAAGGCCGTCGCCCGTGCGCCTGTCTCCACCATCGCACCCTTCGACTTCACCGGCCTCATCTGGGCCATCGGCTTTGACGCGGTCCTCTTCGCCATCCTGCCCACGCCGCTGGCTATCGCAGGCATGGGCACCATCCTGATCGCAGGGCTTCTGGTGATCGGTCAGGAACTGCGCCCCCGCACACCCTGAGCCAAAACAAAAGGCGCCCCCGAAGGAGCGCCCGTCTATCCGCTATTCCAGCAGTAATTAATGCACTGCCACCGGCGCCAGATCGTTCTGGCGGGCCAGCGCGAAGGCCCCGCGACGGTCTTTCACCAGCGCCAGGCGGGTCCCTTGGGCATCATGCACCGCATAAAGGGTCTCGGCACCTTCGGCCTGTTCGCGAACCTCTTCGGGCAGGTCTGCCACACGCACGGGGCGCACGTAGACGATCTTGGTGTTTTCACCGCTCAGAAAATCGACTTTCGTATCCATGTATTACCCCTTCCTAATTTTGATCTCCTGCACCACGGTTTCAGGAACCGTACGGCGCAGATCGATGTGCAACAGGCCGTTCTCCATCGTAGCATCGCCGACCTCGACCCCATCCGCCAACACAAAACTGCGTTGGAACTGCCGCGCGGCGATCCCGCGATGCAAAAAGATGCGACCTTCGCTGTCATCGCCCTGACGGCCACGGACCACCAGCTGGCGATCCTCGACCGTGATGGACAGGTCATCCTCGCAGAACCCTGCAAGGGCCAGCGTGATCCGGTAGGACCGCTCCGATGTCTGTTCGATGTTGTAAGGGGGGTAGCCTTCGTTCCCGCTTTTTGCGGTCCGCTCGACCAGCCGTTCCAGCTGTTCAAACCCCAAAAGATAGGGGTGCGCCCCCAAAGTCAATTTTGTCATCGACATGCCCTTTTATAAAGCGACCGTCAGTCAGGCCCCGAACCGGCAACCTGCGTCTTCATGTCAAATATGGGCAGTGCGTCTGCCCTTCGCAAGGGCTTTGCGAAACCGACCCCCTTTGATATATTCAGAGTCCAACAGTCTGGAAGCCAGTCATGAATGCCCCGAGCGACCTGTCCATGAAATCCGAAGATGTCCTGCGCTATGAGCTGGAGATCTTTAAGCAAAAGCACCGCGATCTGGACGAAGCTATCGCCGCCCTTCATGACAAGGGCACCGCGGACCAGCTAACGCTGCAACGGCTCAAGCGTGAAAAACTGGGCCTCAAGGACCGGATCGCGCGGATTAACGACCTTCTCTATCCTGATATTATTGCGTGATCTAACGGTTCCGCTATAAGGCGCACTCTAGCTAAGAGGAGCGCCAATGAGCACACCCCGCGTAGGAATCATCATGGGCAGCCAGTCGGACTGGCCCACCATGAAAGAAGCCGCTGACATGCTGGATGCCCTCGGGATCGCGCATGAGGTCAAGATCGTCTCGGCCCACCGCACCCCCGATCGCCTCTGGGATTACGGCAAAACCGCCGCAGACCGCGGTTTGCATGTGATTATCGCCGGTGCCGGCGGCGCTGCCCACTTGCCGGGCATGATGGCCTCGAAAACGCGCATTCCGGTGATTGGCGTTCCGGTCCAGACCAAAGCCCTTTCGGGCGTGGACAGCCTTTATTCGATCCTGCAAATGCCCCGCGGCTTCCCCGTTGCCACCATGGCCATCGGCGGCGCAGGTGCGGCCAACGCGGGCCTCATGGCCGCTGGCATTCTGGCGGTGAACGATCCCGAACTGGCCGCCCGTCTGGACAAATGGCGTGCGGACCTCTCGGCCTCTATCGCAGAGGAGCCCGTCCGTGACTGACGCCCTTCTTCCCGGCAGCACTATCGGCATTCTTGGCGGCGGCCAACTGGGGCGGATGCTGTCCCTTGCGGCGGCACGCCTTGGCCTCAAGACCTCGGTTTATGAGCCCGATCCCAACGCCCCTGCCGGTCAGGTTTGCGACAAGCTGACCACCGCATCTTACGATGATCTGGACGCCCTGCGCGCTTGGGCGGCGGATGTGGATGTCATCACCTATGAGTTCGAGAACATCCCCACCGATGCCCTTGACGCTCTTGAGGCGCTCAAGCCCATCCACCCCAACCGCCGCGCATTGGCCGTGTCGCAGGACCGCCTGACGGAAAAGGCGTTTCTCACCGATCTGGGCCTTAAAACCGCGCCCTTCGCAGCCGTGGACGACGCCGAGGACATGGCCGAAGCCCTGACCGAAATCGGTGCCCCCGCGATCCTGAAAACCCGCCGCTTCGGTTACGACGGCAAGGGCCAGGCCCGCATCAAAACCGCTGAAGACGCCGAACAGGCCCTCGCGGATATGAACGGCGCCCCCGCGATCTTCGAAGGTTTCGTGGACTTCAGCCATGAGGTCTCGGTCATCGCAGCACGCGGCACCACCGGCGAAGTCGCCTGCTTCGACCCCGGTGAGAATGTCCATGTGAACGGCATCCTGCACACCACCACGGTCCCCGCCCGCCTCAGCGCCAAACAGCGCACGGATGCAGTGCTGCTGGCGGCGCAGATCCTGAACAAACTGGGCTACGTGGGCGTCATGGGGGTCGAGCTTTTCGTCACACCTCAAGGCCTTGTGGTGAATGAAATCGCACCCCGCGTTCACAACTCGGGCCACTGGACGCAGGCAGGCTGCGCCGTGGACCAGTTCGAACAGCACATCCGGGCGGTCGCGGGCTGGCCTCTTGGCGACGGCCAACGCTACGCCGATGTGGTGATGACCAACCTGATCGGGGACGACGCGCACACTTGGCCGGAGCTGGCGAAACAGCCGAACACCCAGATCCATCTCTACGGCAAAGCCGAGGCCCGCGCTGGACGCAAAATGGGCCACGTGAACCGGATCACCAAAGCATAAAGCAAAAGGCCCGCACATGCGGGCCTTTTTCCTTTTGGCAGATTACGCCAGAAACCGCCGCGCCAGCGGATGGGTCAGATAGGTGATCTCACCCCCCGCGATCGTCGCGCCCACGCGTCCTGTCGCAGCATCAAAGATCACCAGATCGGCCCGCTTGCCGCTGGCGATCACACCGCGATCTTCCAGTCCAAGCGCCCGCGCCGGACCTTCCGACAACAGTCGCCACGCGCTGGCCAGATCGCAAATCCCCTCTTCCACCAAAGACAGCGCCGCATAGCGCGGGCTGGGATAATGGTAGTCCGAGGCCAAGGCATCACACAGCCCCAGACGTACAATCTCGCGCGCGCTGACGTTGCCCGCATGGCTGGCCCCGCGCACAATATTCGGCGCGCCCATGACAACCACCTCATCATGGTCCCGCGCGGCCGCCGCCGCCTCAATGCTTTCAGGAAACTCGCTGACCTTGGCCCCCAAAGCACGCCCCTCGGCCCGATCCTCAGCGCTGCCATCGTCATGACTGCCAAGACGCACGCCCCGCGCCAACAGCTTCTCCGCCATCTCCGCCAATGCCGCTGGCACCTTATCCACTTGCGCGTGCAGCCGTTGCATCAGCGCCAGATGCGCCTCGGGACTGCGGCCCGATTTCAACGCCTGCCCTGTCAGACGGGGCGGCTTGCGTCCCTGCGCCAAGCGGTCATGGGGCAAGTGATCATTGAACACCACATAGCCGATTCCCGCCCGATCAATCAGCGCCAGCGCCTCGTCGAACCGATCGATCAGATTGGTCTCCAGCCGCAACTGCAGCCGCAAATCGGTCGAGACCTGAGGCGCCGCCACAAGCCACGCATCCACCAGCTTTTCGGCAAACTCAGGGCCACGCATGCCCCCTTCCCAGCTAAAGAACTGGGCCAGTACGGCCGTTGTGATCCCGTTCGCGGCCAACTCGGCCTCAACAGCGATCAGGCCGTTCTCCATCGCCGTCAGCGCCCCGCGCCGCACGGCCACATGACGCTCGAACCCGTCGCCATGCACATCCACGATGCCGGGCGCTAGGGTCCAACCGCTCAGGTCCACGCGCCGCCCCTCGGCCTGATCCACGATCAGTCCGTCTGCAACGCTCACATCCTGCGCGGCCACCCCATCGGGGCCAATCACCTGCGCACCGGCAAATATCCAAGACTGCTTTGTCATAGCGCTCTCTTGCCCTGCCCCGCGTCCCTCGGCAAGAGTGAGCGTAGCGAAGAAAGGCCGATCATGAGACACAAGACCCCCCGCATCGCCACCCGCGCCGTTCTGCTCCACCAAGACCGTCTGCTGCTGGTCAACGCATGGCCGGATGGGAAAAGCGATCTGTGGTGTGCGCCCGGTGGCGGCGTCCAGATCGGCACCAGCCTGCCCGATAACCTTGCCCGCGAAGTCCATGAGGAAACCGGCGTGCATATTGCTGTCGGCGCGCCTTGCCTGATCAACGAATTCCACGACCCCAAAAGCGGCTTTCACCAGATTGAGGTGTTCTTTCGCTGCTCCACCCCTGATCCCGAGATCGACCCCGCTTGGCGCGATCCCGAAGGCGTGGTGACCGACCGCCGCTGGGTCACAGAGCCCGAAGCCCGTCGCCTGCGCCTTAAACCCGACAGCCTGATCGACGTGGCCTTCGGTGCGGGCGGGCTTACCTACGACCCGCTTGAACCGATCCAGCACTAAGCGATAACGCCACACCCCCAAGCACCAGTGCACCCGCCAGCATCAGACGCAAAGATGGCACCTCGGCCAGCAACAGCGCCCCACCAAGACCCGCAATCACCGGCACCGTCAACTGCGCCACCGCCGCCCGCGCGGCCCCCAATCGCGGCACCAACTGATACCACAGGGCATAGCCAAGACCGGAGGCAATCGCCCCCGACACGCAGGCCAAAATCGCCCCGCGTGCCGTAACATCCCCGCCGTTGATGATCCAGGCCAGACCTGCCAGCGGCGCCGCCAGTACAAAGTTCGCCGCCGTCCCGGCGGTCGCCTCACGCTCATGCCGACCCGCCAGCGAATACAACCCCCAAGCCACGCCAGCGCCCGCCATCAACACAGCAGGTCCCATCGCAACAGTGCTGCCCCCCGGACTCAGCAGCCAGACCAGACCGCCAAAGGCCACCGCCGCCCCAATCCAGCGCATCAAAGGCACCTCTTCCCGCCGCAGCACTGCGGCCAGAAACATGGTGATCTGCACCATCCCGAACAAAAGCAAGGCCCCCAGCCCCGCATCCAGCGCCTCATAGGCTAGCGAGAAACACAGGGCATAACCCAACAGCGCCAACACACCGGTGACGCGCGGGCCCTGCCGCCAGGGCATCGCGCCCCCGCGCAACCCCACCAGCGCCCAGAGGACCACAGCGCCGGACGTCAACCGCACCGCAGCAAAGCCCATGGCGGACATGCCAGCCCCCTCCACAGCCATCCGGTTCAGCACCGAATTGGCCGCGAAAGCCACCATCACCACCGCTGTCAGCACGAAGAACCGCATAACACCCTCAATCAGCCAAAGGCTTTGGGATAAACCAAATCGCCGTCCAGCGCGCCCGCGCCGCCAGCCACCAACGTGTGGGCAATGTCATAAGGCGACGTCAGACCCGCGGCCCGCGCGGCCAAAAACCCGCACCGCTCGTAAAACGGCACATCCCCCAGAACGACAACCACCTCACCCGAGGCTTCGGCCCATGCTGCCAGCTGTCCGACAAACCGCCGACCATGCCCGCGCCCTTGCCAATCGGGGTCAATCGCGACGGGGGCCAGACACAACCAACCCTTGGGCCCGCGCATCCGCGACAAGGCGTAGTAACCCACTACACCATCATCCGAAGGCAGCACCATCTCACCGGCCATATCTCCGGACCGGCGCAAGGCCTCAACCAGCCGCGCCTCATCGGGCCCCTTGAAGGCCCGCTCCAGCAAAGCGGCGACTTCGGCCTCTTCCCCGCGCTTCATCTCCCGCGCGAACCTAGGCATCTTCAGCATCCCGCCCCCTGCTTCTTTATTGCCCAAATACTCATCGGCACCACCTGACCATAGAAACGGCGCAAAAGAAAAGGGCGCCCCGCAGGACGCCCTCTCCGTAATTCCGATAAACGGCAGATTACATCATGCCGCCCATGCCGCCCATGTCGGGCATTGCAGGCGCGCCGCCGTCTTTCGAGGGCTTGTCTGCAACCATCGCTTCGGTGGTGATCAGCAGGCCAGCAACCGATGCCGCGTCTTCCAGAGCGGTACGGGTCACTTTGGCGGGGTCGATCACGCCGAACTTGAACATGTCGCCATATTCGTCGGTCTGAGCGTTGTAGCCGAACTTCAGGTCTTCGCTTTCGCGGACTTTGCCAGCAACAACCGAGCCGTCAACGCCTGCGTTTTCAGCGATCTGGCGCAGCGGTGCTTCCAGAGCCTTACGGACGATTGCAACACCGGCGTTCTGGTCGGCGTTCGCGCCTTCCACACCTGCCAGCGACTTGCCAGCCTGAACCAGAGCAACACCACCGCCAACTACGATGCCTTCCTGAACAGCTGCGCGAGTTGCGTTCAGCGCGTCATCAACGCGGTCTTTACGCTCTTTCACTTCAACTTCAGTCATGCCGCCGACGCGGATAACAGCAACACCGCCTGCCAGTTTGGCAACGCGCTCTTGCAGCTTCTCACGGTCGTAGTCCGACGAGGTCTCTTCGATCTGGTTGCGGATCTGGCCAACGCGGGCTTCGATCTCGGCTTTGTCGCCTGCACCGTCAACGATGGTGGTTTCGTCTTTGCTGATCTGGATTTTCTTGGCGTTGCCAAGCATGTCCATGGTCACCGATTCCAGCTTCATGCCCAGATCTTCGCTGATCACCTGACCGCCGGTCAGGATCGCGATGTCCTGCAGCATCGCCTTACGACGATCGCCGAAGCCGGGTGCCTTAACAGCAGCAATTTTCAGGCCGCCGCGCAGTTTGTTGACAACCAGAGTTGCCAGCGCTTCGCCTTCTACGTCCTCTGCGATGATCAGCAGGGGCTTCTGCGACTGGATGACCTGCTCCAGCAGGGGAACCATCGGCTGCAGCGACGACAGTTTCTTCTCATGCAGCAGAACCATGCAGTCTTCCAGCTCGGCAATCATCTTGTCCGAGTTGGTTACGAAGTAGGGCGACAGGTAGCCACGGTCGAACTGCATACCTTCGACGACGTCGGTCTCGGTTTCCAGACCTTTGTTCTCTTCGACGGTGATGACGCCTTCGTTGCCAACCTTCTGCATCGCGTCTGCAATCTGGCGGCCGATTTCTGCTTCGCCGTTGGCCGAGATGGTGCCAACCTGAGCAACTTCTTCGGTGCCTTCAACGGGACGGGCAGCTGCTTTGATCGCTTCGACGACTTTGGCAGTTGCCAGGTCGATGCCGCGCTTCAGGTCCATCGGGTTCATGCCAGCTGCAACAGCTTTCATGCCTTCTTTGACGATCGCCTGCGCCAGAACGGTCGCGGTGGTGGTGCCGTCACCTGCTTCGTCGTTGGTACGCGAAGCAACTTCTTTCACCATCTGGGCGCCCATGTTCTCGAACTTGTCTTCCAGCTCGATCTCTTTGGCAACCGAAACACCGTCTTTAGTGATGCGGGGCGCGCCGAACGACTTTTCCAGAACCACGTTGCGGCCTTTGGGGCCCAGGGTCACTTTCACGGCGTCTGCAAGGATGTTCACACCCTTCAGCATACGGTTACGGGCGTCGGTGTTAAACTTGACGTCTTTAGCAGCCATTGTGCTTTTCCTCGTCTGAATATGTTTGGATTAGAAGGCGGACGATCAGGCGATAACGCCCAGGATGTCGCTTTCCTTCATGATCAGCAGTTCTTTGCCGTCGACGGTCACTTCGGTGCCCGACCACTTGCCGAACAGAACGCGGTCGCCAGCTTTCACATCCAGCTCGACGCGTGCGCCTTTGTCATCGCGGACGCCTGCGCCAACTGCGACAACTTCACCCTCTGCGGGCTTCTCTTTCGCGCTATCGGGAATGATCAGACCACCAGCGGTTTTTTCTTCGCTCTCAACGCGACGGACCAGCACACGGTCATGAAGCGGGGTAAATGCCATCTCTGAGGCTCCTTGGCTCAAAGTTAAATCCTGTTGGATCCCCGGCCAATCCCGGGGCGTTATCACTCACCCTCCGTGAGTGCTAACGAGGGGAAGCTAGGTATCGCAAAGATCAGAGTCAAGCACCCCATGCGAAGAATTTTCGCTACTTTTCCAGTCTCATTCCCGTTTGGCGGATTGAGCGCCCATCCCCACCGCCTTACCTTCTGCCTAAAGATAAGGGGTCCCCGTATGCGTTCAATTCTTCTCGGCCTGATCAGCAGTTTCATGCTGGCAACCACTGCGGCTGCCACCTGCGGCAATGGTCCTGCCCTGACCGATTACCTCAGCCCCGAAGAATATGAACAACTGACGAAAATCACGTCCGAAACGGTGAATGGCTCAGGCATCCTTTGGCACGCCAAGCGGGGGGATCAGTCCCTGATCATCGTGGGCACCTTGCATATCTCGGACCCGCGCCATGCCCGCACCATGGCCAAGCTGCGCCCCTTGATACGCAGATCGGACTTCGTCCTGCTTGAGGCCACATCAGACGAAGAGGCCCGCCTGAAAGACGCCATCGCCAATGAGCCGACCTTCGTTTTCAATCCCGATGGCCCCACCCTACCCGATCAGCTGGAAGAAGAGGTCTGGACCCAACTGCGCGCCGCCATGAACGCCCGCGGCATCCCCTCGCCGCTGATTGCCAAGATGAAGCCGTGGTACGTGGCCATGCTGCTTTCGGTGCCGCCCTGCGCCATGCAGATGATGGCCACGGGCGACGGCGGGCTGGATAAACTGGTGGAACAGATCGCTGACAAGAACCAGATCCTGCGCGGCCCGCTGGAAGACTGGCGCACACTATTTCGTATCTTCGAAAGCATCCCCGAAGACGAACAGTTGGACTTCCTGCGCCTCTCACTCACCCCCGATGCCCAATCGCCCGAGGCCTTCACCGCCCTGCTGGATGCCTACTTCCGCGAGGACCACGCCACCGCATGGGCGCTATCCACGGTGCTGGCCTACCGCGACACCACTCGCCCCGCAGAAGAGATTGCCGAGGATCTGAAAATCACCGAAGACCTGCTGCTGACCTCGCGCAACCACAAATGGATGCCCGAAATCCTGCGCGCGGCCGAGACCTTCGATCAGAGCGTTGTCGCCGTCGGTGCCGCCCATCTGATCGGGCAAGAAGGGATCCTGTCCCTGCTTGCAGCCGAAGGCTTCAGCATCAGCCGCATCCCCTTGTAAGCCCCGCTCCAGACCGCGGCCTCACACCAAACAGCCTGCACCAAAGTTGTGACAACCTGTCCACCACGTTCTGGTGACAACGGCACCGCGCAGCCATATAAGGCACGCGACAAAACTCATGCTCCGAGGAAATTTCCAATGACGACACTCGTTTTCGGCCACAAAGCCCCTGACACCGACTCGACCGGCAGCCCGATCATCTGGTCGTGGTACCTGAACGAAGTGAAAGGGATCGCCGCATCCCCCCGCCTTCTGGGCGAGCCGAACACCGAAGCCGCCTTTGTCCTGACCCGCTGGAACTTGGACAAGCCGGAAATTATCTCGGACGTGGCTGCCGACACCCCCGTCGTCATCGTGGACACCAACAACCCCGCCGAACTGCCCGCAGGCATCAATGAGGCCGACATCCAAGGCATCATCGACCACCACAAGCTGGTCGGCGGTCTGGAAACCAAAGGCCCCATCGACATCACCGTGCGCCCGCTGGCTTGCACCGCGACCATCATGGTTGACCTGATGGGTGACGATGCAGCCAAGATGCCCGAAGCCATCAAAGGCGCCGCCCTGTCGTGCATCCTCTCCGACACGCTGGAATTCCGCAGCCCTACCACCACCGACCACGACCGCGCGGTCGCGGAAAAGCTGGCGGCTGATCTGGGCGTGAACATCGCCGACTACGCCGCTGAACTGTTCGCTGCCAAGTCGGACGTTTCGGCGTTCTCGGACGCGGAACTGATCCGCATGGATTCGAAAGAATACGAAGTCGCCGGCAAGAAATTCCGTGTCTCGGTTCTGGAAACCACCGCCCCCCAGATCCCGCTGGACCGCAAAGCCAGCCTGATGGAAACCTTCAAGACCGTTGAAGCCGAAGATGGCGTCGATCAGGTTCTGTTGTTCGTCGTGGACATTATCAAAGAAGAGGCGACCCTCTTGGTCCCCAACGATTTGGTCAAAACCGTCGCAGAGAAAAGCTTTGGCGCGACCGTGGATGGCGACACCGTCGTTCTGCCCGGCATCATGAGCCGCAAAAAGCAGATCATCCCCAACCTGGCACTCTGATCCGCCAAGGGGCGCAGATTTTTCGGCGAAAAATCTGTCCACCGCCTCTGGCCCGCGTCGAACGATTTTCGGCGAAAATCGTTTCAGGCAGACCCTTCGCAGGAAGGGTCTGCCTTTTTCATGCGCCACAAAACTGTGATCAGCAGCGACCCTGCGTCCTATCCCGCTGCGTGCGGCCCATCTCTTAAAGTCCGGTCATTGTTTGACAGGATTTCCCAATGACCGCCCTTCCCCCGAATGCACAGCTTCTCGCCCCAGCCGCAAAGCTGGACTACTTCGACGTTCGCTCTGCTCCGCTGCCCCATCCCATGACCGCTCTTGAGGCATGGAACCTGATCATGTCCCGCCCCCTGCCGCTGATCCGGCTGGCCTTCAAAATCCGCGATGCGATTTCGGGTCTTTTCGGCGTGAAAAAGATCGGCGGCTTTACCGGCGCCCGCCAAACATCCGTTGCCACGGGCGATCATCTGGATTTCTTCTTGGTCGAAGACATCACCCCCGATTGCCTTGTCCTGACCGAGCGCGACCGGCACCTAGATGTGATGACCTGCATCGCGGTGCATGACGATCGGCTTTTCGTGATCTCGTCGGTGCTGACACACAATCTCTTCGGCAAGGTTTACATGCTGCCCGTCGGCCCCGCGCACAAATTGATCGTAAACGCGATGTTGCGACGTCTCGACACCGGCGTCAAAGGTGCCTCGGCGACGCACTAAAGTCTTTTCTGACCGCAGGGAACCGACTACCCGTGTCATGACGTTTGCCATACGCAAGCCATACCCAATGCAGACCCTCAAAAAGGTGCCCGCTCATGACCCGTATCGTCCAGTCCCTCGCCGAGATTTCCTCGAACTACGACGCCCTGTTTTGCGACCTCTGGGGGTGCGTCCATGACGGGATCAAAGTCCTGCCCGAGGCGGCAAAGGCCCTGCAAGCCTACCGCGCACAAGGCGGGTTCGTGGTGCTGGTCACCAACAGCCCCCGCCCCCGCGCGGGCGTGCACAAACAGCTGCTTGAACAGTTCGAAGTGCCCGAGGATTGCTGGGACGTGATCGCCACCAGCGGCGATAGCGCCCGCGCAGCCATGTTCACTGGCGCCGTGGGAGAAAAAGTCTACCACATTGGCACCAAGTGGGATGAACCTTTCTTTGAGCCCCTAAAGGTCATCGAAAATCCCGTGGACGTCCAGCGCGTCGAACTGAAAGACGCCGAGGGCATCGTCTGCACCGGCCCCTTCGATCCGATGGCCGATATCGAAGACCTGCGCCCGCAGTTGATGCTGGCCAAACAGATGGGCCTCAAGCTGCTGTGCGCCAACCCCGATATCGTCGTGGACCGTGGCGAGACCCGCGAATGGTGCGCGGGCGCAGTGGCCAAATTCTACACCGAGCTTGGCGGCGAGAGCCTCTACTTCGGCAAACCCCATCCGCCGATCTACGATCTGGCCCGCCGCCGCATGGCCGCGATGGAGAAGGATATTCCCGACAGCAATATTCTTGCGGTAGGCGACGGGATTCTTACCGATATCGCTGGCGCGATGGGCGAAGGAATCGATTCGCTGTTCATCACCGGCGGTCTGGCCCGGGATATTACCAAAACGTCGCATCAGCCGGACGCCGATGCCCTAACCTCTTATCTTGATGAGGAAAAATCCAATCCGACCTACGCGATTGGCTACCTTCGGTAGAGTGGGATTGCAAATCTCCCCTTGATTTTCTGCATCTGCAAAGTAATAAAGTTACCCAAGTAAGCTTTGCATGTGCCGGAAAATTACCCTTCCATTTTCTGGCACTCGGATCGGAGGACCCGAATGTTGGATAACCTGCCCCGTGGTACAATCTGCATCGAAGACATCGAAATGGGGATGTCCCGCTATCTGCGCAAAGTGGTGACCGACCGCGACATCGAGATGTTCGCCGAGGTCTCCACAGACCGCAATCCGGTGCACCTTGATGACGAATACGCGCAAGACACCATCTTCGAAGGCCGTATTGCCCACGGGATGCTGACAGCCGGTCTAATCTCGGCTGTGATTGGCGAACAGCTGCCCGGCCATGGCACCGTTTACATGGGTCAGACCCTGAAATTCCTGGCCCCCGTGCGTCCCGGTGACATGGTGCTGGCCAAGGTCACCGTGATCGACATCGACCACGCCAAGCGCCGCGTCACTCTGGATTGCGTCTGTGAAATCGACGGCAAACCGGTGCTGAAAGGCGAAGCAAAAGTGCTGGCACCCAGCCGCAAATTCGACTGAGCCTTGCGTAGGCGCATCAGGAAGGCTAACTGCCCTTCATGCGCATCATTCGCGATCATCAGTTTGTTGCCTCGAACGATAAAGGGGCCAGCGTCGCCATCGGGAACTTCGATGGCGTCCACTTGGGGCATCAGGCCGTCATCGGCCTTGCCCGCGATGCAGCCACCGCTCTGAACGCCCCCTTGGGCGTCATGACGTTCGAGCCGCACCCCCGTCAGGTTTTCGCCCCCGATGGCCCGCCCTTCCGCCTCATGAGCGCGGAAAGCCGTGCGAACCGTCTGGACAAGCTTGGCGTTGATTTGCTGTATGAGCTGCCCTTCAACCGCGTGCTGGCCGCGCTGGACGCCGAAGCCTTTGCCCGTGAGGTGATCGCCGAGGGTCTGGGCCTGCGCCATGTGGTGGTGGGCGATGATTTCCACTTTGGCAAAGGGCGCAGCGGCAACGCGAATGATCTGGCGCGCTTTGGCGAACAAATGGGGTTTGGCGTGACAATCTCGCAAATGGTTCAGGGATCGCAGGGGCGTGTGTCCTCGACCGCGATCCGTCAGGCGCTGGCCGATGGCAATCCCCGCCACGCCGCCGAGATGCTGGGACACTGGCACCGCATTGATGGCCCCGTCATCAGCGGTGAACAGCGCGGACGCGAACTGGGCTATCCTACTGCCAACATGTCTGTGGACGGACTGCACCTGCCGAAACTGGGCGTCTATGCGGTTCTGGTTCAGGTGAAGGAAGGCCCCCACAAGGGCAACTACCACGGGGTCGCCTCGCTTGGGGTGCGGCCCATGTTCGGTGAGAACAAGCCCAACCTTGAGACCTTCATCTTTGATTTCAAAGGCGATCTCTACGGCACCCATCTGTCGATCGGTCTGGTGGACTACCTGCGCCCCGAACTGAAGTTCGACGGGCTGGACGCCCTGATCACCCAGATGGACGCGGACAGCGCGCAGGCGCGCGCGATCTTGGCCGCCCTATGAAGGACCCGATCGAGCGTAAAAAGGTCCGGTCAAAGTTCTGGGAACGCTTCCCGCTGGACAAGCTGACCGATGTGGAATGGGAAGCCCTCTGCGACGGCTGCGGCAAATGCTGCCTGAACAAGCTGGAAGACCCCGACACCGGCGAGGTTGCCCTGACCCGCGTGGCCTGCCGTCTGCTGGACGATCAGACCTGCCGGTGCAGCCAGTACCCGATCCGCCACCAGTTCGTGCCTGAATGCATCGTCCTGAAGCCCGACACGCTGGATCAGCACGCCTACTGGATGCCCGAGACCTGCGCCTACCGGCTACTCTGGCAGAACAAGCCTCTGCCCGAATGGCATCCCCTGCTGACAGGGACCGCGCAATCGGTACATGATGCCGGTGTTTCGGTCCAAGGCTGGACCATTCCCGAATTCGAAGTCGATGAAGACGAATGGGAAGATTATATTATCGAGGAACCCATCTGATGCATTTCGCCTCTGACAACACCGGCCCCATCCACCCCCAAGTGATGGAGGCGCTGACAGAGGCGAACAACGGGTACCTTCTGCCCTACGGCAACGACGAGGTCACTCAGGTCGCCATCGCCGCCGTGCGGGATGTGTTTGAGGCCCCCGAAGCGCAGGTTTTTTTCGTTCCCACAGGCACCTCTGGCAATGCGCTGGCGCTTTCGACCCTGTGTATGCCCTACCAGTCCGTGCTATGCACCGCCTTGGCCCATATCCACGAGGACGAATGCGGCGCGCCCGAATTCTATGGCGTGGCCAAGCTGTCCCTGATCGGTGATAGCGATCTGATGGACCCTGACGCGCTAGAGCGCGAGATTGTATTTCTGAACGAAGGCGGCGTTCACAGTGCCCAACCGGGCGCAGTCAGCATCACCAATGTGACCGAGCGGGGCCGTCTTTACACCCTGGACCAGATCACCCGCATCGCTGAGGTGACCCACCGCCATAACCTGCCCCTGCATCTGGATGGCGCACGCTTTGCCAATGCCTGCGCGGCGCTGGATTGCTCGGCCGCCGAGATGTCTTGGAAGGCTGGCGTCGATGTGGTGACCTTTGGTGGCACCAAGTCGGGCTGCATGGGGGTCGAGGCGGTGGTGTTCTTCAACCCCGACCACGCCCGCGGCTTTGCTGCCCGCCGCAAGCGGGCTGGCCTGCTGTTCTCAAAAAGTCGGTTCCTGTCCGCCCAAATGCTAGGGTTCTGCCGCGATGGCCTGTGGCGGCAACTGGGGGCCGAGGCGAACGCCCGCGGCCAATATCTGGCCGACATCCTACGCCAGCATCCCCGCATCGAATGGCCCTATGCGCCTGAGGCGAACATGCTGTTCCCCGCCCTGCCTCGTTCCGAAATCAAGCGTCTGATGGATTCGGGCGTGAAGATGAATCACTGGGGCAGCATTGAGGGTGATGGCAACGAAATGCTGCTGTCGCGCTTTGTTTGCGACTGGTCCTTGCCCTATGAACAGATCGATGCCTTCGCCGAAATCTTGCGCGGAATGGGATAATTCCGCCCCGAAAGTATCAAAGCCGGTCCCTTCGACGCAGTGTTGCACCACCAAACGCCCATGGGCATTTGGCAACTTCGGCTAACACGATGCGCAATCGGATGGCTGACGTACCGACACAACTTTTTCCATAATAAGCTGATGAACGTCTCGTTGAAGCGTCTGCTTCGCAACCGTTCTGTCTGGTCATGGAAAAGGAAGGCCAAATGCGCTTCACCATTAAGGCACAACTACTGATTACGTTTCTGGCGATCTTCGCGCTGGCATCCACCGCAACGCTTGTTGCAATCAACAAGATCACCCTGCTCGATGATCGTTTCGCTCTGTTTGTTGAGCGGGAGCAGAAAGACCTGCAATTGATCGATAGCATCGGCACCACCGAGCTGGCCCTGCGAACAACCGTCGCAGAAATCCTGATCTCTCTGCCTTATCCGGACCCTGAGCGCATGCAACGGCTGCAAGACAAGATCGTTACCCTCAGCGACGTGTTAACCGCAGAATTAACCGAGTTCATCGGACGTCTGAAAGATGAGGACAACAAAGCGCAGGTCGAACAGCTTTTGGTCGAACACACCAAGCTGATGAAGATTAACCGCAGCCTCATCAAGCTAGAACTGGCTGGAAAAGGGGATTCTGCGAACAGCATGTTCCATGGTGCCGCCGCAAACATCACCGACCGCCTGCTGACCCTTGCCGACGAAGTGCATTCGATCACTAACGAACGATCACAATTGGCTATCTCCAAACTGCATGCGCAAACCACAAAGATTCGAACACAACTTATCATGCTGACTGCGGCAATGCTGCTGATAGGGATCATTTCTGCGACGGTTGTCATCCTGTCGATTGGACGCGGCATGAAGAAAGCCATTGCGCAAGCAAGCCGCGTTGCCGAAGGCGACCTGCGTGAGACCACACAGATCACCCGCAACAACGAATTCAGCGACCTTCTGCGGGCCCAGAACAGCATGATCGAGCGTCTGCGCGAGGTTGTGACTAGCGTGAATGAAGCCGCCCGCTATGTGGCCTCGGGATCGAACCAGATGGCCAAGACCTCTGAATCGCTGGCCAGCGGTGCGAATGATCAGGCCGTCTCGACCGAGCGCGTCTCGGCTGCGGTTGAACAGATGTCCGCCAACATCGCCAGCACCTCGGAAAACGCCTCGACCACTGAGGGCATCGCCAAGCAATCGGCCACCGAGGCCAGCCAGTCCGGCGCTGCCGTATCCGAGGCTTTGGGCGCCATGCGGACCATCGCGGATCGCATCATGATCGTGCAGGAAATCGCCCGCCAAACCGACCTGCTGGCCCTGAACGCCGCCGTTGAGGCTGCCCGCGCGGGCGAGCATGGTCGCGGCTTCGCGGTGGTTGCGTCGGAAATCCGTAAGCTGGCAGAAAACACCCAGAAGGCCGCAACCGAGATTTCAAACCTGTCGGGCAACACTGTGGCTTCGGCCAAGGCAGCGGGCGAGCGTCTGCAAAGCCTGCTGCCCAACATCGAGGAAACCTCGTCGCTGGTCACCCAGATCAGCAGCGCCTCGCGAGAGTTGGCGACCGGTTCGAACCAGATCAATGAATCGTTGCAATCGCTGGACCGGATCACGCAGGAAAACAGCTCTGCCTCAGAAGAGATGTCTTCAGCGGCGACCGAGCTGTCCAGTCAGGCGCAGGCTCTGGCCGAGTCCATGTCGTTCTTCCTGCTGAATCTGGATACGGATGTGGTGATCATGGCGGGTGCCAATGATCCGATGGAGCCACTGCAAATTGAAGCGGATGAGGCGACGTTGGACGCGCTAACAAAGGCGAACACCTCGGGTGATATAGCACCAGATTGGGACACCCCTGCGCCAAGCGGGACGAAAGACCAAAAGAAGATTACTTTCAATCTGGAAGACTAACGAAAAAGGGGGCCAACGCGGCCCCCTTTGGTTTTCAAAGCTTTCCGGACAGGAACAGGTCCAGATCCTCTAACCGGTCTTGACCCCAGAACTTCTCGGTCCCGTCCACGATGTAGAAGGGCGATCCGAAGACCCCCAGCCCGACCGCCTCTTCCAGATTGGCAGCGTATTGTTCGGCCCCGACCAGCAGACCGCTGTTGGCCAGATTGGGATCAAAACCCGCCTCGCTCAACGCGGCGCGGATCACCTCATCATCAGCGATGTCTTTCTCTTCGGCCCAAGTGGCACGCAGGATCGCATGGACCAGCGCCCCCACATCGCCGCCGCCCGCTTTCTGCGCCGCGATAATCGCATAGCTGGAGGGGGCTGCATTGGTGGGCCAGAACGCAGGACGCAAATTCAGCGCCATGCCCGCCTTTTTCGCCTGACGGGGCAACTCCTGCGCCCGATAGTCCATGCGGCTGGGGTGACGCTCGGATGGCTTGGTGCCGCCCGTGCGCGGGAACAGCGACATGATATCCATCGGCTTGTAAGTGATCCCTGCCCCATGACGGGTGGCGATTTCCTCCAGACGTTGTCCTGCCAGATAGGCATAGGGTGAAAGGGTTGTGAAAAAGTAGTCTATCTGCGGCATCTTCCGCCTCTCCCATAGCGATTTCTTGGCCTTCTGTTAGGCCCGTGTTAAGCGGTGCGCACGTCACGAATCCGTCACAACCCGCGCAAGGACGTCCCCCCATGCCCGCACTCACAGAACCTAAACTGATTACCGGCAATTCCAATAAGCCGCTGGCAAATTCAATCGCCCGCCGGATGTCGATGCACCGTGGAATGAATGTCGGCTTGGTCGACGCACGGGTCGAACGCTTTAACGATGCCGAAATTTTCGTTGAGGTCTTCGAGAACGTCCGCGGTGAGGACATGTTCATCATCCAGTCGACCTCGAAGCCGGCGAACGACCACCTAATGGAACTGCTGATCATGGCAGACGCGCTGCAGCGCTCGTCGGCTGGTCGTATCACCGCAGTGATCCCCTACTTCGGCTATGCCCGTCAGGACCGCCGCACCAAAGCACGTACCCCCATCAGCGCCAAGCTGGTCGCCAACATGCTGACCCGCGCCGGGATCGAGCGTGTGCTGACCATGGACCTGCACGCCGCGCAGATTCAGGGCTTCTTCGACATTCCCGTAGACAACCTCTACGCCGCACCGATCTTCGCGCTGGATATCCAGCACCACTTTGGCGACATGGATGACGTAATGATCATTTCGCCCGACGTTGGTGGTGTGGCCCGCGCCCGCGAACTGGCAAAGCGTATCAACGCACCGCTGGCAATCGTGGACAAGCGCCGCGAAAAGCCCGGTGAAGTGGCTGAGATGACCGTCATTGGTGACGTGACCGGCAAGCGCTGCATCATCGTAGACGACCTTTGCGACACCGCTGGCACTCTGTGCAAAGCAGCCGAGGTTCTAATGGACGCAGGCGCGACCGAAGTTCACAGCTACATCACACACGGTGTTATGTCGGGCCCCGCGGTCGAGCGTGTGACCAACTCGGTCATGAAGAGCCTTGTGATCACCGACACCATCGAGCCCACCCAAGCAATTCTGGACTGCCCGAACATCCGCGTTGTTCCCACCGCGCCTGTCTTCGCGCAGGGTATCCTGAACATCTGGAATGGCACTTCGGTATCGTCGCTGTTCGAGACCGAGACTCTGGTCCCGATCTACGAAGGCTTCTACAGCAAGGGCTGATAGATTACGCGGCTGGCGGCTTTAATAGAGCTGCCAGTCGTCCTCATGGGGCAAGCTGCCAATCGCCTGCCACGCGGCCCGCGCACGGGCCACACGGGTGTCTCCCCACGTGCGGAACACCAGATCGAAACCGGTCTCGGTCACAGCTTCAGCAACAATTTCAATCCGCGCATTCGCCCCCTCGGCCACGTCCCAGAGGGACAGTCCTACGTGCACTGATGGCGGTTCTTGGAAGGCTTCGGAAAAGACGATCTTCTTGCGGGATTCACGGGGGCCTTCCCCACGCCACATGGGTCCGTCGTCCTCAAAATCCGAGAACATGGGGACGTCGCCAGAATCAACGCCGATCTGAAATGTCTTCAATCTCTTCATGTAAGCCAGACTTACCGAAATTTATCGCAGGGTGAACACCCTCTTTACGTCAATAATACGACAAAGGCCCGCTGTCATCTGATCAGCGGGCCTCCGTAATTCGTTATTCAGTTCTGAACCTTAGTCCATCCGGTCGATCAGATGGACCAGATCGGCAACAAAGCGTTCCAGACCGTGGCGTTCTTCGTCCTCGGCAGCCTGTTCCATCCGGTCACGTGCCTCTTCGAGGATCGCTTCCAGATCGGGACGGGCAACGTCAGCCGCTGCGAACGCACGCTCGGCAATCACCGAAACCGACTGCGCCGAGATTTCAACGAACCCGTGGGTTACGACGAAATCCTGTGCGCCGCCTTCCAGCTCCGCCCGGAGAAAACCGGGACGGAGGGTGGTCAGCATCGGCTCGTGGCCGGGACCCGCGGTCAGTTCGCCCTCGGAGCCGGGGATCAGCACTTCGCTAGCCAGACCCGACGCCAAAGAACGCTCGGGGCAAACCAGATCGAATTGGACCATATCAGCCATTCAGGGCCTCCTTACAGCAGGTTGGTTAGGCAGCAGCTGCCAGCTTCTCGGCTTTCGCGATCACTTCGTCGATGTCGCCAACCATGTAGAAGGCGGCTTCGGGCAGGTGGTCGTATTCGCCAGCAACAACCGCTTTGAACGACGCGATGGTCTTTTCCAGCGGAACCTGAACGCCGTCCGAGCCGGTGAACACTTTTGCCACGTCGAAGGGCTGCGACAGGAAGCGCTGGATCTTACGCGCACGCTGAACGGTCAGCTTATCTTCTTCGCTCAGTTCGTCCATGCCAAGGATGGCGATGATGTCCTGCAGCGACTTGTAGCGCTGAAGGATGTTCTGAACGTCACGAGCTACCTGGTAGTGCTCTTCACCAACGATCGAGGGATCAAGGATACGCGACGAGCTGTCCAGCGGGTCAACCGCGGGATAGATGCCCAGTTCCGAGATCGCACGCGACAGAACGGTGGTTGCGTCGAGGTGTGCGAAGGTGGTTGCAGGTGCGGGGTCGGTAAGGTCGTCCGCGGGAACGTAGACGGCCTGGATCGAGGTGATCGAACCCTGCTTGGTCGAAGTGATGCGTTCCTGCATCGCGCCCATGTCGGTCGCCAGAGTCGGCTGGTAGCCCACAGCGGAAGGAATACGGCCGAGCAGAGCCGACACTTCCGAGCCTGCCTGAGTGAAGCGGAAGATGTTGTCCACGAAGAACAGAACGTCGGTACCCGACTGGTCGCGGAACTGTTCCGCCAGAGTCAGACCGGTCAGAGCAACACGTGCACGGGCTCCCGGAGGCTCGTTCATCTGACCGTAAACCAGGGCCACCTGCGATTCCGACAGGTTGTCCGGCTTAATAACGTTCGATTCGATCATCTCGTGGTACAGGTCGTTACCTTCACGGGTACGTTCACCAACACCTGCGAACACCGAGAAACCCGAGTGTACTTTTGCGATGTTGTTGATCAGTTCCATGATCAGAACGGTTTTGCCCACGCCGGCGCCGCCGAACAGACCGATCTTACCACCCTTCGAGTAGGGCGCCAGCAGGTCGATAACCTTGATGCCGGTGACCAGAATTTCCGAAGCGGTCGACTGCTCGATGAACTCGGGAGCAGGCTGGTGGATCGCACGGGTTTCGGTTGCTTCCAGGGGGCCTTTTTCGTCGATGGGCTCGCCCACAACGTTGATGATACGGCCCAGAGTCGCGTTACCGACGGGAACCGAGATCGGGTTGCCCATGTCGGTCACTTTCTGACCGCGGACCAGACCTTCGGTACCGTCCATCGCGATGGTACGTACGGTGTTTTCGCCCAGGTGCTGAGCAACTTCCAGCACCAGACGCTTGCCATTGTTGTCCGTCTCGAGCGAGTTCAGAATTGCCGGAAGGCTGTCTTCGAACTGCACGTCAACGACGGCGCCGATGACCTGCGTAATTTTGCCGACTGCATTTGCCATGTCGTTGTTTCTCCGATTTCTTAGAGCGCTTCCGCGCCCGAGATAATTTCGATCAGCTCGTTGGTAATCACGGCCTGACGCGAGCGGTTGTATTCGATGGTCAGACGATCGATCATGTCGCCCGCGTTGCGGGTCGCGTTATCCATCGCCGACATACGAGCACCTTGCTCGGACGCGCCGTTTTCCAGAAGAGCCGCAAAGATCTGGGTTGCCACACCACGGGGCAGCAGGTCGGCCAGAATGGCCTCTTCGCTGGGTTCGTAGTCGTACAGGGTTCCCTCCCCTTCGCCAGCTGCTTCGAACTGGGCGGGGATGATCTGTTGTGCGGTCGGGATCTGCGCGATCACCGACTGGAACTGAGCGTAGAAAATGGTGGCTACGTCGAACTCACCGGCGTCGAAACGGGCCAGTACGTCCTTCGCGATTGCCTGAGCATTGTCATAGCCCACGCGCTTAACCTCGGAGAGGTCCACGTGGCCAATGAAAAGCTCGCCCAAATCACGCTTGAGCTGTTCGCGGCCTTTCTTGCCAACGGTCAGGATCTTGACCGTCTTGCCAGCTTTGATCAGTTCGTTGGCCTTAGTGCGGGCCAGTTTCACGATCGAGCTGTTGAAGCCGCCGCAAAGACCACGCTCGGCGGTCATTACGATAAGCAGTTGTACCTGGTCCGAACCGGTCCCCGACAGAAGTCGGGGCGCAGTGTCGGAACCACCAACCGATGCAGCAAGGCTACCCAAGACAGCATTGAAACGCTCCGAATAGGGGCGCGCTGCCTCGGCTGCATCCTGTGCCCGCCGCAGTTTTGCGGCGGCCACCATCTGCATGGCCTTGGTGATCTTCCGCGTGGATTTCACGCTCGAGATCCGGTTTTTAAGGTCCTTAAGGCTTGGCATTCTCCAGTCCTTTCAGGGCTCAGGCGAAGTTTTTGGCGTATTCGTCGAGAACCGCTTTGATCTTGTCCGCTGCATCACCCTTGATCTTGGGATCTTCGTTGGTGATCCAGTCCAGCAGATCTTTCTTCTGGGTGCGCAGGAACTTCAGCAGACCGGCTTCGTAGCGGCCAACATCTTTCACAGCGACTTTGTCCAGGTAACCCTGAGTACCGGCGAAGATCACGCAGACGATTTCTGCGTTGGTCAGCGGTGCGTACTGGGGCTGCTTCATCAGCTCGGTCAGACGTGCGCCACGGTTCAGCAGCTTCTGGGTTGCGGCGTCGAGGTCCGAGCCGAACTGAGCAAATGCTGCCATTTCGCGGTACTGAGCCAGTTCCAGCTTAACCGGACCTGCAACAGTTTTCATCGCGTTGGTCTGAGCCGACGAACCCACACGCGAAACCGACAGACCGGTGTTCACAGCGGGACGGATGCCCTGGTAGAACAGGTCGGTTTCGAGGAAGATCTGACCGTCGGTGATCGAGATCACGTTGGTCGGAATAAACGCCGAAACGTCGCCGCCCTGGGTTTCAATGATCGGCAGAGCGGTCAGCGAGCCAGCACCGTGGTCGTCGCCCATCTTCGCCGAACGCTCCAGCAGACGCGAGTGGAGGTAGAAAACGTCGCCGGGGTAAGCTTCACGGCCCGGGGGACGGCGCAGCAGCAGCGACATCTGACGGTACGAAACAGCCTGCTTCGACAGGTCATCGTAGATGATCAGGGCGTGCTTGCCGTTGTCACGGAAGTATTCAGCCATTGCGGTTGCGGCGTAGGGCGCCAGGAACTGCATGGGTGCGGGGTCCGAAGCGGTCGCGGCAACAACGATCGAGTATTCAATCGCGCCGGTTTCTTCCAGCTTCTTCACCAGCTGAGCAACGGTCGAACGCTTCTGACCGACTGCAACGTAGATGCAGTACAGTTTCTTGCTGTCGTCGCCGCCAGCTGCGTCGTTGTACGACTTCTGGTTCAGGATCGCGTCCAGAGCAACGGCAGTTTTACCGGTCTGACGGTCGCCAATGATCAGCTCGCGCTGGCCACGGCCGATCGGGATCATCGCGTCAACCGACTTCAGGCCGGTTGCCATCGGCTCGTGAACCGACTTACGGGGAATGATGCCCGGTGCTTTGCTGTCAGCGATACGACGCTCGCTGAATACGATGGGGCCTTTGCCGTCCAGGGGGTTACCCAGACCATCAACAACGCGACCCAGCAGACCTTCGCCCGCGGGAACGTCCACGATCGAGTTGGTGCGCTTTACGGTGTCGCCTTCTTTAATGTCACGGTCCGAACCGAAGATAACAACACCAACGTTGTCGCTCTCGAGGTTCAGCGCCATGCCCTGAATGCCACCGGGGAATTCGACCATTTCACCGGCCTGAACGTTGTCGAGGCCATGCACACGCGCAATACCGTCACCGACGGAAAGCACGCGGCCAACCTCGGCCACTTCGGCGTCTTGGCCAAAGTTCTTGATCTGCTCCTTTAGGATCGCAGAAATTTCGGCTGCTTGGATACCCATTTATCCGACCTCTTTCATTGCATTCTGTAGGGCGCTGAGCTTGGAGCGGATCGACGTGTCGATCATCTTCGAGCCCACCTTAACAACGAGACCGCCGATGAGTGTTTCATCAACAGCGGCGTTAACTTTCACAGTCTTGCCGACGCTCTCTTTCAGAGCCTCTGCAAGCTTGTCTTTCTGCGCCTGGGTCAGCTCGGTTGCGCTGACAACTTCGGCGGTCACTTCACCTTTATGCGCGGCGATTTTCTCGCGCAGGGCGGTCACCAGCTGGGGCAGCACGAACAGACGACGCTTGGACGCCATCAGTGCGAGCGTGTTTGCGACCGTTGCGCTGAGGCCCATTTTGCTGGCCACGGCGCTGATCGCAGCACTTTGCTGCTCACGCGAGTATACGGGGTTGCTGATCAGATCACGCAGGTCTGCACTTTCATCAAGTGCAGCAGCCAGCGCATCGACGTCGTTCTCGACGGCGTCCAGTGCGCTGGTTTCGATCGCGAGACCGAATACGGCAGAGGCATAGCGTTGTGCAATGCCCAGGGAAATCGAAGCTGGTTCGGACACGTCCACCCTTCCGATATTCTGGCCCCGACCCATCCGTTACCGGCCGATCGGGGGCGTTTACGCCCCAAAGGGAAATCCTAGGGCATCGAAATCGCGCAGGACTTAGCAGAGGGTTCGCCACCTAGCAACTATCGATCACGCAAATAGTGATCGGTTTGGCGCTAGCATTTACACGGAAGGGCAAATTTACTGTGCAAGGTGCTACCCCTTGCCGCATTCACCGCGACGAAAGTCTGAAAAAGATGATTCTGTGATTCACGCCGGTTTGACTTCGGGCTGCGCCAGCCCCCCCAGCACCGTCGACGACCGAGAGGTCAGCGTTTGACCCAGACCGGTCGGCATACGCGAATGCTTCGTCGCCTCGACAATCAGAACGCCCGCTGACAGGGGACCGGCCAGCTTTTTGCCGACCTGCTCGATCATCGCGCCCGTGCGCAGCCAGAACCGCTGGTGCGAGGGCGGCTGGTATAGAACCGCCGAGCTGCGCTCGACCTGAAAGCCGCTGCGGACAAGTTGCGCGTTCAACTGACTGTTGGAATAGGGCCGACCAAAGCCGAACGGCGTCGCATCACGGCGCGACCAGACCCCTGCGCGGTTCGGCACGATAAAGACAGCGCTGCCCCCCGGCCCCAAAACCCGCGCGGCCTCTTCCAACACCAGCGCAGGCTGTTCGGACGTCTCAAGGCCGTGCATAAGGACCAATTTATCCACGTGACCGGTCTCAACGGGCCAATTGGCTTCTTCGCACAGAACGCTGACGTTGGGCATGCCCGCGGGCCACGCCATCACACCTTGCGGGCCGGGCATCAATCCGGTGACGCGGCGGGCCTCATGCAAATAGGGACGCAGCAGCGGCACGGCAAAGCCATAGCCCAAGACGGACTGGCCCTTTGCTTCGGGCCAATAGGTCAGCAACTCATTACGTATGACACGCTGCGCGGCGCGCCCCAAGGCGCTGCGGTAATAGAAGTTGCGCAGGTCTTGCACATCCAGATGCATTGCGCCTTTGGATCCCTTCGGCCACTCTCTTACCCAGACAATAGCAACGAATACCGGAAACGCCATGCCCCTTGAGATTGTGATCGTCCCCTGCCTCAGCGACAACTACGCCTATCTGGCGCACGACAGCCAATCGGGACAGACCGCAGTGGTCGATGTCCCTGACGCGGCCCCGATCATCGAGGCCCTGAATACGCGGGGCTGGAAGGCCGACCACGTTCTGCTAACCCATCACCACTGGGACCATGTAGACGGGCTACCCGATCTGCGAGCAGCCTTCCCCGATCTGAAGGTCACTGGTGCCAAGGCAGACGCCCACCGCCTGCCCGATCTGGATTTGGCGGTTTCCGAAGGGGACAGCATTTCCGTCGGGGGCGAGACCGGCAGCGTTCTGGACGTCTCGGGTCACACGGTCGGCCACATCGCCTTTTACTTTGCAGGCGCCAAGGCGCTGTTTTCCGCCGACAGCCTGATGGCCCTTGGCTGCGGCCGCATCTTTGAAGGCACCCCGCCCATGATGTGGCAGAGCCTGTCCAAGATGGCAGCCCTTCCGCCGGAAACTCTGATCTATTCAGGGCACGAATACACCGAATCCAACGCCCGTTTTGCCCTGACCATTGAACCCGAGAACGCAGACCTTATCTCTCGGGCAGCCCAGATCCGCGCTTTACGGGAACAGGGCGAACCCACAGTGCCCGCGACTTTGGCCACCGAGCTGGCGACAAATCCTTTTTTGCGGGCGCATCACGCCGAAGTGAAAGAAGCAGTTGGCATGGCAAATGCACCAGATGACCTAGTGTTTGCTGAGGTTCGCGCCCGAAAGGATAGCTTTTGATACCGCCTAAAGGGGGAGCGTCACCCCTCTTTTCGTCGCTTTAAATCAAGTTTTCTCTTGAAGACCCGCGTGGATCGACCAAACTTTAACTTATACAGGCCACGGTTGGTTGGGGCCTCGGGCCCCTCTGACCCCCGATCAGAAGGAGCACCCTCGTGCCTTCATTCTCGAATACGCTCGAACAGGCGATCCATTCCGCACTGGCGCTGGCGAACGCACGCGCGCATGAATTTGCGACATTGGAACACCTGCTACTGGCCTTGGTGGACGAACCCGATGCGGCCCGCGTCATGCGTGCCTGCAATGTGGACATCGAAGACCTGCGGCGTTCGCTGCTTGATTATATTGACGAAGACCTTGCAAACCTTGTCACTGAAATCGACGGCTCTGAAGCTGTGCCCACCGCTGCATTCCAGCGCGTGATCCAGCGGGCGGCGATCCACGTCCAGTCCTCGGGCCGGACCGAAGTGACCGGCGCCAACGTTCTGGTCGCCATCTTTGCCGAACGCGAATCAAATGCGGCCTACTTCCTGCAAGAGCAGGACATGACCCGCTACGACGCTGTGAATTTCATCGCTCATGGTGTGGCCAAGAACCCCGCCTTCGGCGAAAGCCGCCCCGTTCAGGGCGCGACCGAAGAGGAAGAGGCGCAGAACGTCGAACCTACCGGCCCCAATCCGTCCGAAAACCGCGAATCCGCGCTGGCGAAATACTGTGTCGATCTGAACGAAAAGTCGCGTAAGGGCGACATTGACCCCCTGATCGGCCGCGCCGAAGAGGTTGAGCGCTGCATTCAGGTGCTTTGCCGCCGCCGCAAGAACAACCCGCTTCTGGTCGGTGATCCCGGTGTGGGCAAGACCGCCATCGCCGAAGGTCTGGCGCGCAAGATCATCAAGGGCCAGACCCCTGATGTGCTGAAAAACACCGTCATCTACTCGCTCGACATGGGCGCACTGCTGGCGGGCACCCGCTATCGTGGTGACTTTGAAGAACGCCTGAAGGCCGTGGTCACCGAACTGGAAGATCACCCTGATGCGGTTCTCTTCATCGATGAGATTCACACTGTGATCGGCGCAGGCGCGACCTCTGGCGGGGCGATGGATGCCTCGAACCTGCTGAAGCCCGCGCTTCAGGGCGGCAAGCTGCGCACCATGGGCAGCACCACGTATAAAGAGTTCCGTCAACACTTCGAAAAGGACCGCGCCCTGAGCCGCCGTTTCCAGAAGATCGACGTGAACGAGCCCACCGTCGAAGACGCGGTCAAGATCCTTCAGGGTCTGAAACCCTACTTCGAAGAGCATCACGACATCCGCTACACCGCGGACGCGATCAAAACCGCTGTCGAACTGTCGGCCCGCTACATCAACGACCGCAAGCTGCCCGACAAAGCCATCGACGTGATCGATGAGGCTGGCGCGGCACAGCACCTGCTGCCCGACTCCAAGCGCCGCAAGACCATCGGCGTCAAAGAGATCGAAGCCGTGGTGGCCAAGATCGCGCGCATCCCCCCGAAAAACGTCAGCAAGGACGACGCAGAGGTCCTCAAGGATCTGGAAGCATCGCTCAAGCGAGTGGTCTTTGGTCAGGACGATGCCATCGTGGCCCTGTCCAGCGCGATCAAACTGTCCCGCGCGGGTCTGCGCGAACCGGACAAGCCCATCGGCAACTACCTGTTCGCTGGCCCCACGGGTGTCGGCAAGACCGAGGTGGCCAAACAGCTGGCCGACCAACTGGGCGTGAAACTGCTGCGCTTTGACATGTCTGAATACATGGAAAAGCACGCGGTCAGCCGTCTGATCGGTGCCCCTCCGGGCTATGTGGGCTTTGACCAAGGTGGTCTGTTGACCGATGGCGTTGACCAGCATCCGCACTGCGTATTGCTGCTGGACGAGATCGAGAAAGCGCACCCCGACGTCTACAACATCCTGCTGCAGGTGATGGACCACGGCACGCTGACCGATCATAACGGGCGCACGGTGGACTTCCGCAATGTGGTGCTGATCATGACCTCGAACGCGGGCGCGTCCGAGCAGGCGAAAGCGGCCATCGGCTTTGGTCGTGACCGCCGCGAAGGCGAAGACACTGCCGCGATCGAACGCACCTTCACGCCGGAATTCCGCAACCGTCTGGACGCGGTGATCAGCTTCGGTCCGCTGCCGAAAGAGGTGATCCTGCAGGTGGTCGAAAAGTTCGTCCTGCAATTGGAAGCTCAGCTGATGGACCGCAACGTCCACATCGAGCTGAGCCCGGCAGCCGCCGAATGGATCGCCGACAAGGGTTACGACGACAAGATGGGCGCCCGTCCCCTTGGCCGCGTGATCCAGGAACACCTGAAGAAACCGCTGGCCGAGGAACTGCTGTTCGGCAAGCTGGCAAAGGGCGGTATCGTCAATGTCAGCGTCGAGAATGGCGAACTGAAACTGGAGATCAACGGCCCCGACAGCAAACGCATCGAGGCTGGCAAAAAGCCCCCTCTTCTGACGGCAAACTAAGTATGACAAAAACGACCTTCGCCCTCGCCGCACTGGCGGGGGCGTTTCCGTGTGTAACCAGTGCGCTGGACTTGCAACTTCCCCTCGACTGCACCTTGGGCGAGACCTGCTATATCCAGCAATATGTTGATCACGATCCCTCAGAGGGGTCGTCGGATTACGCCTGCGGCGCGCTCAGCTATGACGGGCACAAGGGCACAGATTTCTCGGTCAAAACCTTCGACAAGATGGAAGCTGGCGTGAATGTGCTGGCGGCTTCGGCAGGTGTCGTACGCGCTGTGCGGGATGGAATGCCGGACACAGGACGCGACGGGATTTCAGCGGCGCAGCTGGACGGCCGTGAATGCGGCAACGGGCTGGCAATCGATCACGGCGATGGCTGGGAAACCCAGTACTGCCATCTGAAACGCGGCAGCGTGAAGGTGCAGAAGGGTGACGTGGTGAATACCGGCGACGTGTTGGGAGAGGTCGGTTTTTCCGGCAACACCCAGTTCCCCCACGTTCACCTCTCGGTCCGCAAGGATGGCGCTGTGGTGGACCCCTTCCGCCCCGAAAAGCTGAACTCCTGCGGCGATGCAGAGCGGCCCCTGTGGGAGGCGGACATCGCCTATACCCCTGCGGGTGTGATTGATGTGGGTTTCGACACCGAAATCCCCGCCTACAACACAATCAAGCAAGGCCATGGCGACGCAGAGCTTCGCGCTGACGCGCCGATTGTCTTCTGGGCTTTCGCCTATGGTGCCCTGCCCGGTGACATCATGGTCCTGCGCATTTACGGCCCCGAAGGCGAGGTTGTGCGAAGCGAGGTCACGATCGACAAGCAGCAGGCGCAGTTCTTCCGCGCGGCGGGCCGCAAAGCCCCCGGTGGCGGCTGGCGCTCTGGCGGGTACGAAGGCGATGTGACCCTGATCCGGCATGGAAAGGTTCTGGCACAGCAGGCACAAACCATTCGCGTGCCGTAATCCTTACTTTTCGGTGAACTTCAGCTCGATCCTGCGGTTTTGCGCCCGCGCTTCGGCAGTATTGGCAGAGTTCACCGGCTGGTATTCCCCAAAGCCATTGGCCGACAGGCGGTCCGCCGGAATGCCCAAGGTGCTGACCATATAGCGCACTACAGACAGGGCACGCGCTTGGCTTAGCTCCCAGTTGTCCGCGAATTCCCCTGTCCCGCTGAGCGGGATATTATCGGTGTGACCATCCACGCGCATGATCCAGCTCACATCGGCAGGGATTTCACCGACCACCGATTTCAGGATGCCAGCGACCTTGGCGATCTCGGTCTGGCCGGCTTCAGACAGATCCGCGCTGCCTTGGTCAAACAGCACCTCGGACGAGAAGACAAAGCGGTCCCCCACAATCTGGACCCCGTCCTGCGCCCCCAGAAGATCACGCAAACG
The DNA here is from genome assembly GCF_003003355.1 of Donghicola tyrosinivorans. Lineage (GTDB taxonomy): Bacteria > Pseudomonadota > Alphaproteobacteria > Rhodobacterales > Rhodobacteraceae > Donghicola > Donghicola tyrosinivorans. The sequence continues at coordinate 312,676 of NZ_PVTQ01000002.1, read as the reverse complement.
CCCGAAAAAGTCCGAGCGGTATTTCTCAAGTTCTTTGGTCTCGGCGGTCAGGCGGGCGGCTTCGGCCTCAAGACGCTTACGCTCGGCCTCTTCCAATTCACGGCGGCGGCGTTCTTCGGCAGCGGCACGGGCTAGCGCGGCGTTCAAGTCCGACCCCAACGATTCCAGCTGCACCTGAGAGGCCGCATCCCGTGCCGTCGCATCATCCAGCAGACTTTGAAGTTGGCCCAATTGCGTGCGCAAGGCCCCCAATTGCTGGTTCAACAAAGTCACGCGGCGCTGCGCCTCGGCGCTTTCGGCCTCTTTGTCCGACAGGGCGCTATTGGCAGCAGCCAGAAGGGCGGCACGCTGCTCAGCCTCGGTCAATTGGCCGGTCAAGGCCGCCTCTGCCTCTTGCTGTGCGGCCAAAGCGGCAGCCAGTTGTTCTTCCAGCGCGGCAGAGGCATCCTCGGCCTGCGCGGCACGATCCTCGGCGGCTGAACGGGCGGTCAAGGCCGCGGCCAGTTGATCATCCAGCGACAGACCTGCATCGCGCAATTCTTTCAGTTGCGCAGCGGTGTCCTGTTGAGCGGCCAGCGCGGCGGCCAGTTCTTCCTCAAGCGTGCCGACTTTTTCGGCCACAGCCTGCGCCTCTTGTTGTGCGGCAAGGGCGTTGGCCAGCTTTTGCTGTAGCTGCTCTCGGCTCAGAACCTCGCCTTGAGTGTCAGCCTGAAGCCCCGCCAGTTCTTGCTGCAAGGCATCGCGGGCCAGAACGACTGTGGCAAGCTGCTGGTTCAGGTCCTTTTGCACCGCCTCGGCGGCAGCCAGTTTGGTCAGGGTTTCTTCGGCCCGCTTACGCTGCTCTTCCAGCGCAAGTGTCATGGCGGTCAGTTCGGCGTCAGCGTTTTGCAGACGTTCACGCAGGGCCTTTGCGGCCTCTGCCTCGGCCAGACGAGCGGCCTCTTCGTCAGTCAGGGCCTGCGCTTGCTCGGCGTTCTTGGTGCGCAATTCCTCGGTCAGCGCCTCTAGCGCCTCACGGCGGGCAGCGGCCAGACGGGCAGCCTCTTCCTGCGCGGAAATCTCATCGCGGGCCTGCGCCAGCGCGGTATTCAGGGCCTCTTGCGCGGTCAAAAGTTCGGTCTTTTCCCCTTCAAGCGAAGACACATTCGACAGGGCATCATCGCGCTGCGCAATCAGTGCCGCGACCTGCGCTTCAAAACCGGTGATCTTTGCCTGCGCCTCGGACAAGGCCGTTTGCTGCGCGGCGGTCTGGGCCAAAAGGCTTTCGATCTGTGACTGGTTGTCCGCCAGTGTGGCGTTCAGCGTGGAAACCTCGGCCTCAAGCCCATCTGCCCGCGTCTGCGAAAGCCCCAGCGCGCGGGCCAGTTCCGCGACCTCAAGGTTCAAGGTGTCCAATTCGCTTTCCTGCCCCGAGATCGTCTCGGTCAGGACCGATTGCACCACCATGAAGATGGTCAGCACGAACATCAGAACCAGCAAAAGGCCGGTCATCGCATCCACAAAACCCGGCCAGATCGAGCTTTGGAACCGTTGTCCCGTGCGGCGCGAGAGGGCCATGGATCAGTCCTCTTCGGGGTGGCGGCGCAGGCGGGTTGCCGCCCCGAGATCTGCCGAGCCCAAACGCTGCACGGCGCGGGTCAAGGCAGCGATATCGGTGCGCAGCTCGGCCATGGTTTCCTGACGGCCAGCGGCCAGATCCTCAAGGATATGCAGCAGTTGCACATCGATCGAGCGCAGGCGCATCTTGGCCTCGGCGTCGAATTCGCCGCCTTCGCCGGAACTCTGGTTCTGTCCCTGCCCGATGGCGACCTGCATCGTTTCGACCAGTTGCTCCTGACCGGACGCCACCTTTTGCAGGGCATAGATCATTTCGCTGTTATCGACTTGCGCGATCTTGTCGGTCATCCGGTCCAAGGTGCGGCCCAGATGTTCCAACTGACCATCCAGCGTTGCGCGACCACTTTCGGCCTGCACCAGTGCGACCTGCATGGATTCCATCTGCTCGGCCATATTCTCAAGCACCTGCACCATGGCCGATTGCTCGGGCGAGCTACCGTCGCCGTCGCCCACATAGCCAAGACGGGTGATCGAGGTCAGCCACTCTTCAAGCTCGCGGTAGAAACGGTTCTGGCCGTGGCCGGCGAACAGCTCCATCAGACCGACGACCAGCGATCCGGCCAGACCTAGAAGCGAGCTGGAAAACGCCGTGCCCATACCGCCAAGCTGCGCCTCAAGGCCAGTCATCAGCTTGCCGAACATCGCAGCGCCATTGTCCCCTTCACCGGGGGCAAGGCTGCGGATCGTTTCGACCACCGCAGGCACCGTGGTGGCCAGACCGTAGAATGTGCCCAGAAGGCCAAGGAAGATCAGCAGGTTCACCACATAGCGGGTGATCTCGCGGGCTTCATCGATACGGGTCGCCAGACTGTCCAGAATCGATTGCGCCGAGCTGGAGCTGATCTTCATGCGCCGCCCGCGTGACCGCAGCAGGGCGGCCAGCGGCTTTAGAAGGCGCGGCGGACGGGTATGTTCATGGCCCGGATTGTCGGCGGCAAACCCTTCGATCCACCGCACGGACGAGATAAGCTGCCCCACCTGCCAGAAGCAGGCGATGACGCCGAACACAAAGACCATTGCGATCACGCCATTCAGCCAAGGGTTCGCGAAGAACAACGGCAGAACGACCGAGTAGGCCAGAAACCCGCCCGCGCCGGTCAGGCCCATCACCAGAACCATCAGAAAAATTTGCCGGATCGGCTGCGAAAAATGCGGCTCTGCCTCGCGTGCCATTCGAGACGCCCCCTGCCCCGTTAACTATTCAGGTCAGCATAAGCCCTTGTAGGCCAGACGCAATCTTTATCCCAAAATCTCGCGGACGCGGCCTTCCAGCCAGTTCAAATCCGCGTCCGAGACCCCCATCTGCCGCAGGTGTGCCGCGGTATTATAGAGGTATTCGGAATTGGGGCCGCGCATCCCGACGGCATTCGCGATCATCTGCGCCTGCTTTTCCAAGGGCAGCTTTCCGCAATACTGGCGGTGTTCGGGATCAATGATGTAGGTCACCGCCTCAACCTCGCGCCCATCGGACAGGTTCACAGGCAGGTGCCGCTCAAGATAGGCCGAGGTGACCAACTCACGCTCGCGCAAGTAGGCCAGCACCTTTTCTTCTTCACCGTGGTGAACGCGCAGGGCCAGACCATCGCACAGGGCATCGGGTTGCGCATCCAGCGCCAGCACCAGACCGTTACGCTCATACGTCCCCCGATGAGTGACCGAGAGCATACAGAACGACCGCGCATAGCCTTGCAACGTGGCCAGATGGGACTCGGCCACATCAAAGCCGGGGTTCCAAAGCAGCGATCCGTATCCGAATACCCACATCGTCATTGCGCTGGTCCTCCTTTGCGCTGATCTGTAAACAGATGCCGCAGATTTGGAAAGGTTCCCCCATGAAGCGTCTTGTCGCGATCGCCCTTGTTCTGGCTCTGGCCTGGAGCGCCCATTGGCTGTGGAAGGCACAATCCCAGCGCGCCGCCATCGAAGGCTGGTTCCACGCGCGTCAGGCGGCGGGCTGGCAGGCCGAATACAGCGATCTGTCGGTGTCGGGCTTTCCGAACCGGCTGGACACGACCTTCACCGATGTATCGCTTGCCGATACGCAGCGCGGGCTGGCGTGGTCCACAGACCTCCTTCAGGTGCTGCAACTGGTCTATAACGACAGCCACCTGATCCTGTATTGGCCCGAACCCCAGCGCATCGCTACTCCCTATGGGGCCGTGACCTTGGGGGCCGAAGACCTGCGCGCATCGCTGATCATGGAAGATGTGGCCCAAATGCAGCCCGCCCGTTTTCTGGCCGAGGGGATGAACCCCACGCTGGACACAGAGGGCGGTCTTTGGTCCGCAGACAAGCTGCGCTTTGCTGCAGAGAAAGACCCCGCAAACACTGCCAACTATCACCTCTTCACCCGCCTAGAGGGCCTGCGTGCGCCCTTCCCCGCCGAGGTTCAGGCAAATCTGCCCGATGCCATGACCGCGCTTGAGATGGACCTGCGCGTCGCCTTTGACGCCCCTTGGAATAGTGGTGCCTTGCGCGGCGCACGCCCGCAAATCACGGCCCTGAAGATCGAAAAAGCCTTCGCGGATTGGGGGCCCTTGCATCTGGACGCAGCCGGTCAATTGACGCTGGACCAGCGCGGCATCCCTGAAGGCGAGATCACCGTGCGCGCCGTCAACTGGCCCCAGATGCTGGAGACCGCGGTTGAGGCGGGCAAGATCACCCCCAAGGCCGCCAAACAGATGATGCTGGTGCTGGATCTGGTGGCGCAGGCCTCGGGCAAGACCGACGATCTGGACGCCACCTTTACCTTCAAAGGCGGGATGGTGCGCCTTGGGGTGCTGCCTCTTGGCCCTGCCCCGCAGATCGTGATCCGCTGATTACTTGCAGTAACTGCCGCTGCGATAGCGGGCCGTGTCAAAGTGGAAGTGGTCTTGGTGATACTGGTTCGCCTTCGGCCCTAAAACCGTGCCGAACGGCCCGCAAGCTTTGGAATGCATCTGCTGTAGCACCTTGCCAAAGGTTTTAGAGCGCCAGTGCTTCAGCACTGTGAACTCGGTTCCATCGGCCAGCGTAAAGCCCCCTATATCGATGGCGCGGCCTTTGCCATGCTCGGATATCTTGGCGCCCTTCTGGTTGTTGCGCGGACGGCAGGTGTAGTGACCCATGATGTTGATCTTGGCCACACCGCCGCCTTTGCCGTTCACGGCAGGCTTCATGCCCTTATCGACCCAAGTCTTCAGCGCCTTGGCCGTTCCGCAATCCATCAGCGACGCCTGACTGAGCTTTACACCAGAGACCGACCGCACCCGAACTGCCGAATCAATACCGCAGCCGTTGGTCTTGCTGGGAACCGCGCCCACGGCCTCACCCTGAATGGCGGGATCGCCACAGATGGCCCCCTTGGCCAGCGCTGCTTGACGGCGTTCACCCTGCTTGACCACGTCTTTGGGACGCACCAAGGGGCGCAACGACTGGATGAGTGAGAACTTGGAGGCTTTTTCAGCGACCTGCTCTTGGGTGGGTTCGGGCAAGACCCGTTCAACGCTGTCGATCACCGACTTCGGGCGGGCTTTGGGGCGCAACCGCTTGATGGTCTGAGAGGATGCCTCGGCCACCACAGCGAGCGCAGCAGAAGGTGCCTCGGTCGCAGAAGCCTCTGCTGTACCGGGGCGCACCACCGGACGCACAGACGTCTCGGCGGCAAGGGACGTGCTGGCCAATAAGGCCAGAAACACGACTAGGGTTGCTTTCACTTCTTCGCCTTCCCACGGCCAAAGTCCGGAGAGTCCACGTCCTGACCCGCCTGCAGAATGCCGCGACGGATCGCGCGGGTGCGGGTGAAATAGGCGTGCAACAAATCACCGTCTCCAGTCCGGATTGCCCGCTGGAGCGCGAACAATTCCTCAGTAAACCTACCGAGAATTTCCAATGTCGCGTCCTTGTTCGTCAAGAACACATCCCGCCACATTGTGGGGTCACTGGCGGCAATCCGCGTAAAGTCGCGGAAACCCGCCGCCGAGTATTTGATAACTTCGCTATCGGTTACTCGGCGCAGATCGTCGGCCACACCCACCATCGTGTAGGCAATCAGGTGCGGCGTATGACTGGTCACGGCCAGCACCAGATCGTGGTGCTCGGCGTCCATCTCTTCGACGTTGGCACCGATGCCTTCCCAAAGCGCACGCAGCTTCGCCACCGCTTCCGGATCAGAGCCCTCAACCGGCACCAAAAGGCACCAGCGGTTGTCGAACAGCTCGGCAAAGCCCGAGGTCGGCCCAGAATGCTCGGTCCCTGCCAGCGGGTGCGCGGGCACGAAATGCACGTCATCGGGCAGATGGGGCCCAACCGCATCGATCACCGACTGCTTGACCGAGCCCACATCGCTGACGGTCGCGCCTGGTTTCAGATAAGGCGCGATCTCTTCGGCCACAGCGCCCATAGCGCCGACAGGCACGCAAAGAACGATCAGATCGGCGTCCTTCACTGCGTCAATCGCAGTATCACATACGCGGTCACACAGACCGATTTCGCGGGCCTTGTCGCGGGTTTCGGCACTGCGGGCATAGCCCGTCACTTCGCCCGCCAGACCACCACGCTTGATGGCCCAAAACATCGACGATGCGATCAGGCCAAGGCCGATCAGCGCCACACGATCATAGACTTGGGTCATGCGCGGGCGCCCCCTTTGAAGGCACCGATGGCATGGGCCACGCGGCGGCATGAGGGTTCGTCCCCGACGGTGATCCGCAGACAATTGGGCAAGCCATAGCCCGCCACACGGCGCACCAGCAGACCCTGACTACGCAGGTAATCTTCACAGGCGTTGGCCTCATCCTCATCATCAAAGCGGGCCAGCACAAAATTCGCGCCCGAACGGTCGGACATCACCCCATGCGCCTCAAGCGCGCCAGACAGCCACGCACGCAGACGGGCATTCTCGGTCAGGCAGCGCTTGGTGTGGGCGGTGTCAGCCAGCGCGGCCTTTGCTGCCTCAATCGCGATGGTCGAGAGGTTGAACGGATTGCGCAGACGGTTCAGCACATCAATGATCGCCCGATCCGCATAGGCCCAACCCACGCGCATGCCGCCCAAACCGAACAGCTTCGAGAAAGTGCGGGTCATCACCACATTGGGCCGAGACGCGGCAAGCTCTGCCCCGCCCTCATAGCCTTCGGCGTATTCCTCATAGGCGCCGTCAATCACCAGCACCGCCTGCGCGGGCATGGCATCGGCCAGACGCTCCAGTTCGGACACGGGGATAAAGGTGCCAGTGGGGTTGCCTGGGTTGGTGACAAAGATCACGCGGGTCTTGTCGGTGCAGGCCGCCAGAATGTTGTCCACATCGACCACACGCTGGTTTTCGGGGACGACCACAGGGGTCGCGCCAGAAGCCAAGGCACAGATGCGATACATGGAAAAACCATGCTCGGTATAGATGACCTCATCGCCGGGACCAGCATAACCGTTGCAGATATTCGACAGGATCTCATCCGAGCCGACACCAAGGGCAATACGATCCGCATCCAGATCGTAATGGGCGGCCAGCGCCGCACGCAGGGATGCGCCATCAATCTCTGGATAGCGATGCATCTGGTGCGCAGCGACCGCCACGGCCTTGACCGCAGCTTCGGACGGGCCGAACGGGTTTTCGTTCGACGACAGTTTGACGACATTGGACACGCCCGGCGCGCTGGAAGCGCCGCCCTGATACAGAGCGATGTCCAGAATACCAGGCTGAGGAATGGGTTTCGTCATCTTTGTCTCCTTCAACGCGCCTTCCATAGCTTGGCAACCGCGAAGGGAAAAGACTGCAAAACCGCCCTATACATGGAAAAATCATGCTGCAACGCAGGATCACAACGCAAAACGCCGCCCCGAGGGGCGGCGTTCGAAGATCGTAGAGCCAATTCCGAAGTGGAATTAGTTCTGTGCGTAGTATTCGATAACCAGGTTCGGTTCCATGACGACGGGGTACGGAACATCCGACAGGCCGGGCATACGAACGAAGGTTGCGGTCATTTTGCTGTGGTCCGCGTCGATGTAGTCAGGAACATCACGCTCTGCCAACTGAACGGCTTCCAGCAGGACAACCATCTGCTTCGACTTCTCGCGAACCTCGATGACGTCGCCTTCTTTGACGCGGTACGAGGGGATGTTCACGCGCTGGCCGTTCACCAGAACGTGACCGTGGTTCACAAACTGACGTGCAGCGAAGACGGTGGGAACGAACTTGGCACGGTAAACAACTGCGTCCAGACGGCTTTCCAGCAGACCGATCAGGATCTCACCGGTGTCACCACGACGACGCTCTGCGTCACCGAAGATGCGACGGAACTGCTTCTCGGTCAGGTCGCCGTAGTAGCCTTTCAGCTTCTGCTTGGCGCGCAGCTGCAGACCGAAGTCCGACATCTTGCCCTTACGGCGCTGGCCGTGCTGGCCGGGGCCATATTCACGACGGTTTACGGGCGACTTGGGACGGCCCCAGATGTTTTCGCCCATGCGACGGTCAATTTTGTACTTGGCAGACGTGCGTTTGGTCACGGCTGATCTCCTTCGTTAGAGTATGAAGGGCGTTGTCCTACTGGGTTTCCCCTGACAGGCATCCCCTTGCGGGGGCCACCAACACCAATGTGAGCCGCCCCTATACAGCGCCCACCGGCAGAGTCAACAGGCCCGACATGATTCCGTCAGGCTTTCACGCCGCTTTCGCACCGGCCAGTTCCCTTGGCACAATATAAAAAGGGCGCTCCCCCCGGACGCGCCCCTTCCACATGGAATACGGTCGAACCTAGTTCGCGTACCCCAAACCTTCAAACACACCGCAGATCCCTGCGTCATTGCCCGCCGTCTGGCATGAGGCAAAATGCTCTTCATCCAACTGCCATCTGTGATCGGCGTCAGCAAACGTCACACGATGGCGTGGCGCGGGCGGCAGCTCTCTGGTGATCGACATGCCCGATTGGAATTCAACAACCCAAGCGTTCAAGTCCTGACACTCTGCCACTACCGTTTCTTCCTTGCAGGTCTCGTTTCCCTGAATGTCGATGAAGCAAACTTCAAGGACGGGCAACGGCTCACCAGCTTCGGCGAAGTCATAACAACCAGCCGAAGCAGTGCCTGCAAAAGCGATGGCAGCACCGGCAATCATTAAATTCTTCAAAAACAATCATCCTTAGTAAAAACAAACCAAAAATGAAAAACGCCACTCGGTATGATTTGCTGCATGCACTACCAAGCTGAAAAATTCAAACCAAAAGAACCGTTAAAGTTGTAATTTAAGTATCAATGCGCGGGATAAGTGCAACACTCTGTTCCCAGCACTTTGCCCCGATGTGACCGTTAGACCGAGTCGTAACTCAGGATTGCGGCCTCGGACGGCGACAGGTTACGCCGCGCAAAAGGACCATAGTTTTCAGGCCGCGCGCTAATGCCGGGGACCAGTTCTTCCAGCGTCTTTGCATCGTTCTGGTCCAGTGCGCCAAAGCTGGCGGTTGCAGGGTGAAAGCTCTCGCATTCGATACCGTTGGCCCAAAGAATCTCATGGGCGGGCAGCAACAGGTGGATATAGGTCACCTCATGCAGATCGGCCGCTCGGGTGATGGTCCGGTCGTTCAGCAAAAAGCGGGCCTGCACCAGAACTTCATCGGTGTTGAAAAGGTTCAGCGCCGCAGAGCCAGAGACCAGCAAGCGATGCTCGGGCGACACAAGCAGCGTCCCGTCGGGCCGGTCCTCCCCGAAGGCATGGGCCAGAATGCGCACGGGGCGCAGTTCTGGCAGAACAAACATACGCGCACCTGAAATCCGGCGCGCCCCGCGCCACAGGATTTCCTGCGGGCCGTTGTCCCGCGTCAGAACCAGATCACCGGGGCGCAGATTTTGCACAGGGCGCGGACCCGAGGGCGTGGCGATCATGGTGCCCGCGGTGAAGCAAATGACACCCCCCTGCTCTAACTCGCCGTCAGGGCGGGTGATCCGCTCCAGATCATGCTGGATAACCCAATAATCATGACCCGGAATCGGCAGGGTGCCGTTCATTTGCAGCAAAAGCCGACCGGAAGAGCGGCTGCGAATAACTTGTATGGTATGGCTGCGCAGGCCGTCGGTGATGATGATGTGGCAACCGCTGGCCGTGGCAGGCAGGTCTGCATCTGGGCGCTTGATCACCTCATCCCCCAAGATGCGCTGCGCTTTAGGAGCGGCGCGGCGGCGCAAAGCGTCTTCGCCCAAGGCATCCACCAACGGCAGGACCGAGTTCGGCCCGTCCACGCGCAAGGCATCCCCATCCCAGCGCCAACTGCTGCCGCCCATTACGGCGCCCAACGCGGCGCCCTTGATGCCGTCGATCTCTGTCTGCGACCACTCGATCACAAATGTGCCTGCAATACCCATCCTGCGTTACCCACCTTGCTCCCTGCTCTGGAGCGTCACAAAACCTGTTGCCGCTTATGATGCAGCACGCCGCGCCCCGTTTTCGGGGTCGCAGCCATAGTCTTCAGAAGTCGTACTTAAAGCTGATAGACCCGAGCACCTGCCCGCTGTCTTGCTGTTCAAACTCTTTGCCCAGATAGGTCAGCCCGAACTGCGCCACCCCATAGTTCCCCGCCCATTGCACCGCCACACGGGCACGCACACGGGCAGGCGTCAGGGTATAGTCATCACTGGGCAGCAGCACCGATTGCGCGACCTTCGCCACATCCGCGCCGCCGATAAAGGTCCAGCCGGTCCCTGTCCCGCGCACGGTCTGATAGGTCTGGCCAGTGACGTAATCGCGGGACATCAAACCGTTCAGCGTCAGATCACCCACGTGGAAATCAACACCCACACGGGCCAGTGTCTCAAGCCCGCTATGGGCCTCAACAAATGGACGAATGCGCGAATTACCCCCCGTGGGGAACGCTCGCGCCATCTCGAACGAGGCATAGGGCGTGATCTTGTCACCGATCTGGTTGTCACGCACCGCCGCGCTGGCGTCACCACTGCCGATCAGGCTGTGGAACTTGGCGTGAAATTCATCCAGTGCAGTGCCCGGCCCCACGGCCTCGACACCAGCGCCAAGCACCATCTGGTAATCTTGCGCCACAGCCATGTGGGTCACAAGACCAAGGCTCAGCACCCCCGCATAGCGGCGGTCGTCATTTGCAGGAATATCGATATTGTCAGGGGCCGCAACACGGGCGCCAAAGCGCAGCTCTATCGTGTCGCCAAATCCGGAGGTTAGCTGATCTTTCCATCCCTTTTCCCAGCCGTTCGACCACACCAAACTCAGTTGGTCCGAACCCGTCTGCCAACGATCCCGACCATCGCCGTAGTAATCGTTGTTAAGGATGTTTCCGTAGCCCACAAATTCGTAGCCTTGCGCTACGGCCATGGGGGCACTCAGAACCATGGCGGCGACCGCCATCGTCATCTGTCGCATCAGCTATCCCTACAGTTGCCTCCCCAGGCACGGATAGCCTACCAAAACGATAGCTCAGATTTCCAGTCTTTTCCCGAAAGGACGTTTGCAAAAAGCCGAATGGGTACCCGCCTGTTGAGAAGTTGCAACAGCAGCACCAAGAATAGAGACCGCCCCGCGACCAGCGGGGCGGCCATTGTGGTTAACCTACCCTCAGGCGTCCGCGCGGCGCGCCTTTGGGAAGAACGTGTAGTACAGCACCGGTGCCGCGACCAAGGTCAGGACCGAGGCAAAGCCAAGCCCGCCCATAATCGTCACCGCCATCGAGGCGAAGAACGCATCAGACAGCAACGGGATCATCCCCAGAATGGTGGTCGCCGCCGCCAGCACCACAGGCCGCAGACGCGAGGTCGACGCATCCAGCACCGCCTGCCGGAAGGGCACACCCTCGGCGCGGACCAGATCGATTTCCTCGACCAGAACGATCCCGTTCTTGATCAGCATCCCCGAAAGGCTCAGCAGACCCAAAAGCGCGGTAAAGCTGAACGGCAATCCGGTTCCCAGAAGGCCAAGTGCCACCCCGTTCACCGACATCGGTACCAACAGCCAGATGATCAGCGGCTGACGCAACTGGCCGAACAGCAGGATCGAGATGACGATCATGATCAGCAGCGACAGGGGCAACTGCTTGCCAAGGCTGCCCTGCGCCTTGGTCGAGCTTTCAAACTCGCCGCCCCACTCCATCTTGTAGCCTTCGGGCAGTGGGATCGCCTCAATCGCGGGGCGCACCTGCGTGAAGACCGCAGCGACGTTGGTATCGGCAGGCAGACCAACCTCGACCGTGATGGTGGTCACGCGGTTACGGCGCTGTAGCAGGGTGTCCTGCGCTTCATAGTCAAACCCGTCGATCAGCTGTGTCACAGGGATATAGGCCTGCGCCGCGCTGGAATAGACTGGTTGGTCAATCAGATGCGCGGCCCCTTCATCAGTTGCGCCAGCGTTACGCACCATAATCGGGATCAGGCGATCATCTTCACGATAGACGCCCGCACGGATGCCATCGGTCGCGGTCAGGAAAGCCGAAGCCACATCCTCGCGCGAGATGCCCGTCGCCTGCGCCCGCTCATCCGCGTAGACGGGCTTGAGTACCAATTCTCGCTCGCGCCAGTCGGTACGCATGTCTTGCACCAGCGGGTTGGTCTTTTTCATCTCGACCATCGCCTGCTGCGCCAGTTGGCGCAGAACCACCGGATCGGGACCAGAGAACCGCGCCTCAATCGGAGCACCGCCACCGGGCCCGAAGGCCAAACGCTGGGTGCGGAATTCGCCGTCGGTCAGGGTGCTGCGGGCAAAGTCCTCAAGTTCTTGGCGCAGGGGCGGAATGGCGTCCAGCGTCTCGGTCCGGATGATCAGATGGCCATAACTTTTCAGACCCTCTTCCGGCCCGTAGGTCAGCATAAATCGCGTCGCGCCGCCGCCCACAAAGGTACTGACCGAGACCACATCGTCCCGCTTGGACAGCCACTCTTCCAGCAGCGCCATATCGTCAGCGGTGCGATGAATGCCGGTACCTTGGGGCATCTTGTAATGGACGTAGAACAGCGGTGTATTGCTGTCGGGGAAGAATTGCTGCTTTACCTGACCAAAGCCGATGTAGCACACCACCGTCACCGCGATCAGACCAGCCATCACCAACCAGCGTAGCTTCAGCGCCAGCGACAGCGTGTTGCGGTACGCGCGGAAGATCGGGCCGTTGTAGGCGCCGCCTTCTACCTGATCGCCCACCTTGAACAGATAGTGCGCCAGAAGCGGCGTGGCGGTGATCGCCAGCACCCAGCTTAGCAGCAGAGAAATCCCGATAACCGCAAACAGCGAGAACAGGAATTCCCCCGTCGCATCCGGCGAAAGACCAATGCCCGCAAAGGCCATGATCCCGATCACAGTCGCCCCAAGCAGCGGGATCTGGGTCTTGCTGGCCACATCCTCGGCGGCATCACGGGCGGATTTGCCCTGATGCATGTCCCCTTGCATCCCTTCGGCCACCACGATGGCGTTATCCACCAGCATCCCCATGGCGATGATCAAGGCGCCAAGGCTGATACGCTCCATTTCGATCCCGAAGACCGACATGAAAAACAGGGTGCCCACCACGGTCAACAGCAGGGTCGCGCCCACCACGATCGCGGCACGCCAGCCCATGAAGATCGCCAGCACGATGACCACGATGGCGACTGACATGGCAAGGTTGACCAGAAACGCGTTCGAAGCCTCTTCCACCACCACATGCTGCTGATAGATCGGTTGGATCTGCACGCCCGCAGGCACGTCCTGCATTAGCGCCGCAATCCGGTCATCTACCGCGTGACCAATGTCCACAATGTTCAGATCGGCCTTGCCCGCCACACCCAAGGTAAAGGCATCCTGCCCGTTATAACGGATGATCATCGAAGGCTCGGCCACCCGTTCACGGGTCACATCAGCAAGATCGGTCAGGTCAATCACTTCGCCGCCGACACCGATGGTCAGGCTGGCAATCTCATCAACTGAGTTCGAGCCCTCGGGCGCCTCGATCCGGATATCCTGCCCGTTCTGGGTCACGCTGCCCGCGCTGGACACACTGGTGGCACTGGTGATCGCACCGGCCAAAGCGCCTGGCGCGACGCCAAGGTTGGTGGTGATCGCCGTCTTGGGGGCCACATAGATCGCCTCTTCCGGCAGACCGGCCAGTTCCACATCGGCCACGCCATCCACCGCTAGAATTTCACGGCGCAGATAGTTGGCGATCTGATGGGTTTCCGCATCACTGAAACCGGGTGTGGTGACCGCAAAGAACAGGCCGAACACATCCCCGAAGGTGTCATTGACCACCGACGCCTGCGCGCCAGAAGGCAAGCTGGACTGCGCATCATTCACTCGGTTGCGCAGCTTGGTCCAGATGGCGGGCAGTTCGGTCCCGTCATAGGTGCTTTCCACTTCGACGCTGATCCGGCTGACGCCCGGTTTGTTGGACGAGGTGATCGTTTCCACTTCGGCCATCTTCTGGATGGCGGATTCCAGCGGTTCCGAGACCTCTCGGGCCACTTGTTCAGCCGAAGCGCCGGGGTACTGGGTGATAATAACGGCGTTCTTGATGGTGAACGCGGGGTCTTCCAGCCGCCCGATGGTGGCAAAGCCCCAGATACCGCCCAGAAGGCAGCCGATGATCAGCATCCACGTCACAAGGGCGCGGTCGATCGAAGCGCGTGCAATGGACATGGGTTACTCTCCGATACGGGTAAAGCGGCGGACCGTCTGCCCGTCCTGCAACTGCGATGCGCCGGTCAGGACGATCTCGGTCCCGTTTTCGGGGCCTTCGACCATCTGGATGCGCCCGTCGTCGGTGATCTGCATGGTGATCGGCGTGGCGCGAACGGTGCCATCCGTAAAGACCATCACGCGGGGCTTGCCTTCGGGGTCAAAGGACAGCGCCGTTTCGGGCAGGAACACCGCATCACCGCCGCCAAGCTCGGTCGCGGCATAGACCGTCAGCGAGGCACCGGGATACACAAACGCGCCGGGATTTTTGTCAAAAGCAAGGGTCAGCGTGTAGGTCTGACCCACGGCACTGGCTTCGGCCTCAAACTCGCGCGGCGAGAGGTTGAAGCGGGTGTCGCCATCGGGAAACTCGGCGCTAAAGGTCACGTCGCCGGTACGGCCTGCCGTACGGAACAGAACCTCGGGCACCTCAATCTCGACCCGCAGTTCAGAGACATCGTGCAACAGCACAATGGGCGTGCCTGCGGCGACAGTGGTGTAATTGGCAACCTCGCGGCGGGCGACCAGTGCATCAAAGGGCGCACGCAGGGTCGCGTCATCCAAGCTATCCTCAGCGTTCTGCAAGGCGATCTGAGCCAGATCTACCTGCGTCTGCGCATCGCGGATCGTCACGTCGCTGACGGTTGAGCCGCGCAGGGCGGTCAGACGCTCCAGATCGCGGCGGGCCTTATCCAAATTGACCTTGGCCTGATCACGGGCGCGGGTGTAGGCCCGCAAATCCAGCTGAGCGATCACCTCGCCTTCGCGGATCATCTGCCCTTCCGGTGCGGTCAACTGCTGCAGCTGGCCGCCAACCTGAAAAGCCAAATCAACGGTCTGCTTGGCCACCACCTGCCCGAAGAACTGCCGCTCGATATGGGCAGGGCCGCTTTGCAGGGTCATCAGTTTCACAGGCTTGGGCACATCCTGCGCCATAGCAGGCACAGCAAAAGTCGCGGCAATCAAGGCCAGAACAGGGATCATGCGCATCGGGTCTTCCTTCGGGCGGAGGGCATTTCCGCCATTAGGTAGGCCAGAATCCCGCATCTTGCACGAAAAAAGTGAACCGAACCGTTCAGTTTTGTTTCAGCTTACGCAGAATTTCCTCCCGAAAGGGAACCCGCGACGCAGGTTTCACCCAAAAGGCTCAATATGTTGGAGAAAACCTGTGGGGCAGCCCATAACCCCATCACAAAGAAGTGACAGCAGCCCCGACCCTGAAAATGGCGTTCACGCCGCATCAAAGGTCTTTTCATGCGCTTAACGCACGCTTAACCGGCTATCGCAGCGGGCAAGGCGGACCGCGAAAGCGATCCGTCCCGTTGCAAAGAGGCTTGGTAGGTCAGCACCACATAGGCCAGCGCCAGCCCACCAAGCAGGCCCAGAATTCCGATCGTTAAAACTTGCTTCATCTTTCGTCCCCCGACGAATGAAACACCTAGAATTTCGTCACCACTGTCGCGCCCACACCTTCGAAACGATCCATACCGATCAGTGCATCGATCGAGTCTTCCAATGTGATTTCGCGCCCCACCAGACGCTCGGGTGACAGCTTACCCGATTGAACCATCGCAAGCATCGCATCATAGCGATGGGCCTGCATTCCGTGGCTGCCGCGCAGCTCCAATTCATAGGCAATAACACGGGACATGGGGATCTGCGGCTTGGCGTGATCTGCCAGCATCAATCCCACCTGCACATGTCGCCCGCGCCGACGCAAACACGAGATAGAGTTAAAGCAGGTTACAGGATTGCCAAGGGCATCAATCGAAACATGCGCCCCGCCCCCTGTCGCCTGAAGCACAGCCTTGGCCACTTTGGGCTCGGTCGCGCCATTGATGGTGACTGCTGCGCCAAGCTCTTTGGCCAGCGCAAGTTTGGCATCGTCGATATCAACCGCGACCACATTCGCGCCAATCGCGTTGGCGATCATGATGGCCGACAGACCGACGCCGCCACAGCCATGCACCGCCACCCATTCACCGGGGGCCGTGCGTCCCTGATCCACCACTGCACGGAACGAGGTGGCAAACCGGCACCCAAGCGAGGCGGCGGTTGCGAAATCCACCGTCTCCGGCAGGGCCACAAGATTCAGGTCCGCCTGATGCAGTCCCACATATTCCGCGAACGAGCCCCAGTGGCTGAACCCCGGTTGTGTCTGATCTTCGCAGACCTGCTGGTTGCCCGAATGACACTCCGAACACGTGCCGCATCCGCAGACGAAAGGCACCGTGACGCGATCGCCCACTTTCCATTTGGAGACATTCGGGCCGACAGCCTCGATGATCCCTGCCAGTTCATGGCCCGGCACGTGCGGCAGTTCGATCCCCGGATCATGCCCCATCCAGCCGTGCCAGTCGCTGCGGCACACCCCCGTGGCCATGACGCGCAAAACAACGCCGTCCGCATCAGGTGACGGGTCCGGCAAATTGGCGATCACAGGACGCGCACCAAAGGATTCAAACAAGACGGCCTTCATGGATTCTCCCCACTCCACAACCCGCAGAGCGGGTAAATCGGACCGAGTCTACACTGGTCCAAAGGGGTTTGTCTGCCCTTTACATTGCAACCCTAAAGATTGAAGCCTTTGGTCTTTGCAACAAGGGCAATCCGTGAAATGACTAAGCAACAGGTATATTGAGTATATCAATTCAAAGGAGGCCAGCACGTGGCGTATTTGATATTTGCTGGGATCGTGATGGGCCTTGGCGGCACAATTGTGATGGACCTGTGGGCACTTGCCCTGAACCGCATCACCGGCGCGCCTTTGCCGAACTGGGCCTTCGTGGGCCGCTGGGTTGCTCATGTGGCGAAAGGCAAAGTCTTTCACGACGACATCGCCCAAGCCACCCCTGCTCAGGGCGAACTGACCATCGGCTGGGTCTTCCACTATGCGGTGGGCGTGATCTACGGGATCTTTTTCGCGATGATCGCAGGGGCTGCGTGGCTGGCAATGCCTAGCTTTGTGCCCGTGTGGATCTATGCGCTGGTGACCATCGCGGCGGGCTGGTTCCTGCTGCATCCGGGTCTGGGACTGGGATGGGCGCTGTCGAAAACGCCGACCCCTTGGAAAAGCCGAGGGCTGGGGCTGGTCGCACACACTTGGTTCGGCCTTGGCATGTGGATCGGGGCGCTGGCCGTCTGACCAAGCGCCCCGCTGTTAGTTCTTAGCCTTTGGGCCGACGGGGGAACCCGTCACCGCCCTTGCGCGGACCCGCTGCGGGGCGCTTGCCACCGGGGCGGTCCATCCGCTTGCTGGTATCCGCCGCGTTGAAACGGGCAGGTTTGCCGCCTTTGGGACCATCGCCACGGGGCTTGTCACCGAATTTCGGCTTGTCGCCAAACTTGGGCTTATCGCCAAACTTGCCAGCGGGCTTGCCACGGGGTTTGTCGTAACCGGGCTTGTCGCCATCACGCTTGGGCTTGCCGCCAAAACCGCCTTCGGACTTGCCATAGGGCTTTTTGCCGTCAGGTTTGCCGAACGACTTTTTCCCATCAGGCTTACCGCCTTTGAAATCGCCACGACCCTCAGGCTTGTAGGGCTTTTTGCCCTCGGGCTTATCGCCCCAGACCTTCTTGGCGCGGGGTTTGCGGGGCGCGTCATCATCCATCACAGGCGCAGGGTTGTAGCTGCTCTTGTTCGGGTTGGGAGCGACCATATTGGGGCCACGCTCTTCGCGCTTGGGACGGTCATCGCGCTGAGGGCGGTCTTCACGCTGGGGACGCTCGCCGCGATCTTCGCGCTTGGGGCGATCAAAGCGGTCGCCACGGTCCTCACGCTTGGGACGATCGAAACGGTCACCGCGGGGGCGATCCTCACGGGGGCCGCGATCACGACCACCGCCGCGACGGTCATCACCACGGCGGTCGTCGCCACGGGGCTGGCGCGGTTCGGGTGCGGGCGGGCCATCAGCGGCAGTCACTTTGATGCCGTCTTCCAGCTGCGCAGCATCCCCTAGAGAGGCAAGGAAGTTATCTGCCGCCGCTTCCGCGATCTCGATGAAGCTTTCGTCCTGACGCACACGGATCGCACCGATGACGGTCTTGTCGATGTTGGCCGAACGGCACACCATCGGCAACAGCCAGCGGGGCTCGGCACGCTCATTGCGGCCAACCGACAGACGGAACCAGCGCGAGGGGCCGAATTCCTTACGCTCTTTGCGCTCGGGGCGTTCATCGGGCGAACCAAGTTCTTCAGGTGCCGACAGACGGGCACGGTAAAGGCGCAGGTAAGCTGCCGCGATCTGGTCAGCGCTGTGCATTTCCAGCAGGCGGGTTGCGAAATCCTGCTGCTCGGGCGTGGTTTCTTCGGTCCACAGCGGATCGGCCAGCAGACGCTCTTCGTCGCGGCGCTGGATGTCTTCGGCGCTGGGGGCCTCGGTCCATTCTGCGGTGATCTTCGCCCACTTCAGCAGACGCTCAGCGCGGTTGGCCGACTTGGGGTTCGCGATCAGCGCCGAGATACCCTTGCGTCCCGCGCGGCCGGTCCGGCCCGAACGGTGCAGCAGTGCTTCGGTGTTGGTGGGCAGATCGGCGTGGATCACCAGTTCCAGATTGGGCAGGTCGATACCACGGGCCGCCACATCGGTTGCCACACAAACCTTCGCACGACCATCGCGCATGGCCTGCAGGGCGTTGGTCCGCTCTTGCTGGGTCAGTTCACCGGATAGACAAACCACCTGAAATCCACGGTTCGCCAGACGCGAGGTCAGACGGGCGACCTCGACACGGGTGTTGGCGAAAATGATCGCGTTCTCGGCGTCATGGAAGCGCAGCATGTTGAAGATCGCGCGTTCGCTGTCCTTCATGTTCACGCGGATCACCTGATACGAGATGTCCGAGTGCTGCTTTTTGCCCGAAGTGGTGCTGATCCGCTGCGCATCGCGCTGGAATTCCTTGGCCAGCTTTTCGATCATCGGCGGCACGGTAGCCGAGAACAGAAGCGTGCGGCGCTCTTCGGGGGCACCGCCCAGAATGAACTCCAGATCTTCGCGGAAGCCCAGATCCAGCATCTCGTCGGCCTCGTCCAGAACCGCCACTTGCAGGCTTTCCAGATCCAGCGCGCCACGCTCTAGGTGGTCACGCAGACGGCCAGGGGTGCCAACAACGATGTGGGCACCACGTTCCAGCGCGCGACGTTCGTCACGGGCGTCCATGCCGCCAACGCAGGACACCAGACGGGCACCTGCTTTGCCATAGAGCCAACCCAGCTCGCGCTTGACCTGAAGTGCCAGTTCGCGGGTCGGGGCAATCACCAGTGCCAGAGGCGCAGCCGCCGGCCCAAGCGAGCCGTCTTCGGCAAGAACGTCCCGCGCCATCGCCAGACCAAAGCCAACGGTTTTACCCGAGCCGGTCTGCGCAGAAACCAGCAGATCCTGACCCGCAAGTTCTTCTGCGGTCACGGCCTGCTGCACGTCGGTCAAAGTGTCATAACCACGCTCGGCAAGCGCTTCGGAAAGGATCTGGATCATGTGTCGGAAGTCTCTGGCTGTATATTGGTGGCGCTGCAACACCTGTGGGCAGCGGCTTTGATGGGCCTCCCTACACGGGGTTTACGCGTTTGTATACTAGCAATTCGGTATAACAGCCCCGCGTTACATGCAGATCACAGGACTATGATGTCACCAGCCCCAAGGCGATGGCCCACATGGTGCAACCGATGATAATCTCCAGAACAACCCATGCACGCGGCTGACGGAACACCGGCGCCAGCAAACGCGCACCAAACCCAAGCGCGGTGAAGAACAGCAGTGATCCCATCATTGCGCCCGCGCCAAAGACCCAATGCAGCGGGGCATATTGCGCGGAAATCGTTCCAAGCAGCAGGACTGTATCCAGATAAACATGGGGGTTCGCCCACGTCAGGGTCAGGCAGATCGCTAGCACCTTGGCCAGACTTGTGACCTGCCCTTCGGCGGGCACCAGCGCCTCTCCCCCTTTGAGGGCCGCTTTGAACCGCAAAGCGCCGTAGGTGAAGAGGAAAGCCGCGCCGATCCAGCGCATCACCAGCTCTAACATCGGCATAGAGGCAACCAGCGCCCCCATCCCCGCAACCCCTGCGCTGATCAGGATGGCATCCGACAAGGCGCAGGCCAGCACGACCCACCCCACATGTTCGCGCCGCAACCCTTGCCGCAAGACAAAGGCGTTTTGCGATCCGATCGCCGCAATCAGCCCCAGCGACACCAGAAGTCCTTGGAAAAACGTTGCGATCATCGGGCTCTCCTATCCGTTCCGCCTTTGACGTAGCGGCGCCAAGTACATTAGTAAAATGAGATAAACTTCACTTGGATCAGTTTTGCTAATGCTCGACCCTGCCCATCTGGCCGCTTTGGCCGCCGTTCATCGGCGCGGCACCTTTGATCAGGCCGCCAGTCAGCTGCACGTCAGCCAGTCCGCGATCTCTCAGCGGATCAAGGCGCTTGAGGAACAAGTCGGCACCGTCCTGATCCAGCGCGGCCAACCTTGCCGCGCCACCGAGACCGGCCTGCGCCTGATCCAGCACTATGACACCATCGCCCTGCTGGAACGTCAGGTCCGGTCCGAGATCACCGGCACGCCGCCCGATACCGCCACGGTCCGGATTGCCGTGAACGCGGACAGTCTGGCCACGTGGTTCCTGCCCGCTTTGGCCCAATGCGACGGGCTCCTCTTTGACACCATCATCGACGATGAGAACGCCTCGCGCGATTGGCTTTCGCGGGGCGAGGTTGCGGGGGCCGTGACCTCTCAGGCGCGGCCCGTGCAGGGTTGCGACACGCTCTCCTTGGGGAACCTGCGCTATGTGGCTGCGGCCAGCCCCGCCTATATGCAGCGCTGGATGCCGGACGGACCGACTGATGCAGCGTTAATGCAAGCTCCGACGCTGGTTTTTTCCGACAAGGACAAGCTGCAAGAGGACTGGGTGCATCAGTTCACCCAAGGCCGCTGCCATCGGGCGGCGCTGCGCCAGCACCGGATCGGATCAACTCACGGCTTTCTGGATGCGTGCCTTTTGGGAATGGGATGGGCGATGCACCCCGAAATTCTGGCCCGACCCTACCTGAAGGCCGGAACCCTTGTGCCGCTGGCCCCTGCACACCCTTACGACTCGGCCCTCTACTGGCAGTTCAGCCGTCTGATGGCCGAAGCCATCGCCCCGCTGACGCACGCCATCAAACAGGCAGCGCGGCAATATCTGGCCTAGAAAACAGCCCGCATCATTCAAAAGCGGAACGTCACCATCACCCCGTCAGTATCATCGGGCAAGGGCGAGGTGATCTGGAACTGCGCCCCGCTACGCTCGGCAATAATGCTGACGATCGACAGCCCCAGCCCCGTGCCATCCCCAGCCCCGTCGCCACGGGAAAAGCGCTGGGTCAGGCGGGTGATCTGTTCGGGGGGCAAGTTTGCGCCCGCGTTCGACACACACAATTCTTTACAATCAGACAAGCGCACATGCACCTTGTCCCCGCCCCCGTGACGCAAGGCGTTTTCCAGCAGGTTGCGCAACACGATCCCGAAGGCATCAGGGTCCAGATCGCTGTTCACCGGCCCATGGGGCAGGTCCAGAACAATCCTGTCCCCTGCTTTTTCGGAACGGGTGAAATCCTCGGCAATCATCTGCGCGACGGGGCGCAAATCCATCTGCTCTGACAGCCGCAGTCGCGCCCCTTCGGCGCGAGCCATCTGCATCAGTTTGTTGGTATAGCGGTTCAGACGCTTGAGGGTTTCCTCAATTTCAGCAGCGCGGGTGCGGACCGAGGGATCGCGGCTTTCGACCTGTAACCGCTGCGCCTGAGCGATGGCCCCCGCCACAGGCGTGCGCATCTCATGGGCAGCATTGGCGGCAAAGTTGCGTTCGGCTTCAAAGCCTGCCTCAATCCGCTGCATCAGTGTATTGGCCGAGGCCACCACTGGCGCCAATTCGGACGGCAGACCGGACATGGGCAGAGGCGACAGATTCATCGGCCCGCGCTTTGCCAATTCATCCCGCACCCCGTCCAGCGGGCGCAGCCCCCGACGCACGGCAAACCAGATGCCAAAGATCACCAGCGGCACCACCGCAAGCAAAGGCAAGAGCGAGGCCATCAAGGCCCGCCGATACAGCGCCCGCCGTGCATCCAAAGGCCGCGCCACCGCTATCGTCACATCCCCGCGTCGCGCACGATCCACGTAGAACCGCCAAGTGTCATCGCGGGAAAACCCCTCAGCCGTCGGGAAATCCACATCCGCCGCCTCGCCCGAGCGCAACAAAAGCCCGTGCCGGTCAGAGGTCGCGACAAAGACCGTATCATCAGCCTCGGCCTGCATCCGCCGCAGGTCTTTGCCCTCATAATCGTCGTCGTCCTCTTTGTCTTCGCGGCTGTGAATGATGATCGGCAGCAAACGCTCGGCAGTGGCCTTCAGATCGCGGTCAAAAACCTCATCCACTTCATGGAACAGCTTGCCGACCGTGATGATGGACGCAACCAGCCACAGCACTGTCACCAGTGCGCCGGTAAAAATCCCGATGCGGGCGGTCAGGGACAAGGTTCGCCTCATGGCTGACCCAACCGATAACCCATGCCCCGTTCTGTCACGATCAGCCCCTTGCCCAGTTTCTTGCGCAAATGGCTGACGTGCACCTCAATCGTGTTTGAGCCGACACTGTCGTCAAAGCTGTACAGCAGCTCTTCCAGCTGCGCTTTGGTGAAAAGCTGGGTGGGGCGGCTGGCAAATGCCTCAAGCAGCGCCCATTCGCGGGCGGTCAAGGCAACCAGCCGTCCGGCTTGCGTCACAACACGCCCGCCAAGATCAATCTGGATATCCCCGAGTTCAACCAGCGGATTGGGGTTGCCCGCATAACGGCGCGAGACCGCGCCGATCCGCGCGGACAGTTCAGCCAGATCAAAAGGTTTCACCAGATAATCATCGGCCCCTGCCTGTAGCCCTGCGATCCGGTCACTGACTTGATCCAGCGCAGTCAGGATGATGACCGGCGTCACATCGCCCCGCGCCCGCAAGGCTTTCAGAAACGGAATGCCGCGCCCGTCCGGCAGCATCAGATCCAGCAAGATCAGATCGAAGGGCTGCGCATCCAGCGCCTCCTGCGCCTCCACCAGCCGAGCCGCCCGATCCACGCCGTGACCGTCTGCGCGAATCTGGTCCGCCACTGCGCCACCCAGCACATTGTCGTCCTCGATCAGCAAAACACGCATTTTCACCCCCGCTGTCTGCACAACCTTTACACTCTTCTGTGAACCTGAAGGCAAGCTGAAGGCATTTGGGCATCTGCTTCAGGTTCGCTTCAGCCAGATCAAAGAGAAGGGACCGCAGACGGCGTAAAAGTCTATTTGCGCGCCCTTTTCGAGCCACGGAGAATTCCAATGAAGCTATTGTCCTCTTTGCTTGCAGCGACCACTGCCCTGACAGCCCCCGGTCTTGCGAATGCCGCCGAGGTGACAATCAACACGACCCTGCGCAACTACGGCGGCGAAGATGCCTATCTGGCCTATTACATCACCGACGCGCAGGGGAAATTCGTGCGCCATGTGTGGATCGCGTCGGGCAAATCCCGTTGGTGGGACCACCTGTCGGCATGGTACGCAGGCACAGGCGGATCATCGTCAGAAATCGCGGGCCTTAGCGGCGCGTCGGTCGGGTCGGGCCAATCCCTGAAAATCTCGGTCGAGGTTGAGGACGCTCTGATCAACGCAGGCTACCAGATCCGCATGGACGCCGCCGTTGAACACATGCCAAACAGCCCCGCCGAGATCATCATGCCCCTTGATCAAAGCACGGCAGGCCAAACGACGGCGGGTCGCGGATATGTGGCCTCGTTCAGCTTTGATATGTGAGGTCTGACCATGTTCCGCTCTTTGCACCGATATGCGGGCATCGGCTTTGCGCTGATCCTGATTGTGGTTTCCCTGACGGGTACGATCCTGTCAGTCTTTCCGCTGTTGGACGCCGACCGGACCAGCGCCCGCCTGAACGCGGGCGCTCTGGCCGAGGCAGTCATGCAATCGGCGCCGGGGGTCGAGCAAATTCTGGTCAACGACAACAACGTCATGACCGCCGTGGCCTTTGGCCCCGATGGTTTTGTCCAGCAGGTGATTGATCCTGCGACCGGCGCTGTTCTGGGCCCTGTGACCCAGAGCCAAACCGAGCTGTGGTTCGAGAACCTGCACCGTGCGCTGCTGCTATCCGACACTGGCCATATCATCGTGCTGATCGCCACCGGCGCGATGATCGCACTGGGGTTCAGTGGTCTGTGGTTGGCGGCGCGTCGGCTTGGCGGCTGGCGCAAGATTTTCAGCCGCGATCTCGGCGATGGTGCGGGCAACCTGCACTTACGCCTGGCGCGATTTGCGATCATCGGCCTGCTGGTGTCCTCTTTGTCGGGGCTGTGGATGGGGGCCTCGACCCTTGGGCTAATCGAAGAGGGCAGCCCGCAACCTGCCTTCCCCATGTCCGTCAGCACAGATACCGCCGCATCCCCGAGCCAACTGCCTGCCCTTGTGGCCATCTCTGGCGACAGCCTGCGCCAGATCACCCTGCCCCGCGCCGGCATTCCCGGTCAGGCCTGGCAGGTCGAAACCGACGCAGGCGCAGGCTACATCGATCCCGCCACGGGCCAGATGCTGACGTGGGCCGATCGCCCGATGTCCTCGAAAGTCATGGACTTGATGCATTTGCTGCACACGGGACAAGGTGCCTCGGTTCTGGGGCTGCTGTTGGGGCTGATCAGCCTTTCGGTTCCGGTTCTGTCGGGCACTGGCCTGCTCGTCTGGCTGTCGGGCCGTTCGCGCAAAGCAGAGGTGCCGCAAACCCGCGCACAAGCGGCGGATGTGGTGGTCCTTGTGGGGTCCGAAGGGGGAACCACATGGCGTTTTGCCCGCGCCTTTGCCGCATGTGCCCATGCAGCAGGCAAATCCGTGCATCTGGCCAAGATGAATGATTTCGCCCCTCAGACCTACAAGAGGGCAGAAAATATCTTGCTGTTCGCCGCCACCTATGGCGACGGCGATGCCCCCGAAACAGCGGCCGATTTCCTGACCGCTCTGGAGGCAGCGGATGCGCCAAGCGCCGCGATAACCGTCCTTGGCTTTGGCGACGATGGCTACCCTGCCTTCTGCGGCTATGCCCATACGGTTTCAGACGCGATCACCGCCAAAGGCTGGCCCCAAACGCTGGCGCTGACGTGCATCAACCGCCAATCCACATCCGAGTTTGCCACTTGGGCAGACGCATGGGGACAGGCCGCAGGCATCGCACTGAATGATATCCTGGGGGCGCTGGACCCTGTGCAAGTGCAACCGCTAACGCTGACCTCATCCCGCGTCTATGGCGAGGATGTGCAGGCCCCGACCGCCATCCTGCGCTTTGCCCTGCCCCACCGCAGCCTGCCTCAGCGCCTTTGGTGCCGTGGCAAACTGCAGTTTGAGGCAGGCGATTTGCTGGATGTTCTGCCCCAAGCCTCGGACAGCCCGCGCAGCTATTCGCTGGCCTCTGCCACCGCCGACGGGTTCATTGAGATCTGCGTCCGCAAGAAGGCAGGCGGCCTGTGCAGCGGGCAGCTTTTTGACCTGAAGCCGGGCGATCAGATACAGGCCGCAGTCCGGCCCAACCCAGCCTTCCACGTGCCCCGCGACGACAAACCCCTGATCCTGATCGGCGCTGGCGCAGGGATCGGCCCGCTAGCCGGTTTCGCCCGCGCCGCAAACGGGCAACAGGTGCATCTGTTCTATGGCAGCCGCTCGACCGGCGCCGACCTGCCTTATGCTGAAGAACTGACGCAATGGGCGGATCACGGGCAAGTGGCCTCGGTCGCGCTAGCTTGGTCGCGCGGTATGCGCCCGCGCTATGTGCAGCAGGCTTTGCTAGATGACGCCGCCCGCCTGCAACAACTGATAACTGACGGGGCACGGGTGATGATATGTGGCAGTCAAAACATGGGGTCCGGCGTGGCCGAAGCCCTGAACCAGATCCTTGCGCCCCTTGGCCTGACCGTTGACAGCCTTCGGAAAGAAAACCGCTATGCTGCTGATGTCTTCTGAAGCCGCCACACTGCCGGATGAGACAAACCGGATCAGCCTGAACGGCCCGACCATGGGCAGTCACTGGTATGTCACCTACTTTGACGGCCCCGCTGACAGCGACCCGCTACTGGCAGCGCTGCAAGCGGCGGTCGATGCGGTGGATGACCAGATGTCTCTGTGGAAACCGGACAGCGCCCTGAACCGGCTGAACAGCGCGCCTGTTGGCGAATGGATGCCGGTGCCGCCACAGATGTTCACCGTGCTGGACAGCGCCTTGCAGGTGGGGCGCGCCTCTGGCGGGGCCTTTGATATTGCGGTGGGCGATCTGGTCAGCGCTTGGGGGTTCGGCCCCGAACCTTCCAATCCCTCGCGCATTGAAGCGCTACTTCGCGGGTCAAAACCCAAGCCCGCCCATTCCGTTCTGGAATTGGACCCCAAGACCCGATCTGCCCGCAAGCTTGCCCCTGCCCGCTTTGATCTGGGCGGGATCGCCAAGGGCTTTGGCACGGATGAACTGGTCCGAACCGCCGCCCGTTTTGGCGTCAAAGCCCTGACCTGCGGCATTGATGGCGACCTGCGCTGCGTCGGCACCAGGCCAGATGGCCAGCCTTGGCCCGTAGGGATCGAGGTACCCGATTACGACAGCCGCGGCATCCATTCCGTGGTCGAGTTGGAAGACTGCGCAATTGCCACCTCGGGCGATTATCGCCACTGGGTCGATATTCAGGGCCAGCGCTTTAGCCACACCATGAGCGCCCGCGTCGGGGGGCCTGTGTCGGGCGCCCTGTGCTCTGTCACCGTGCTGGCAGAAACTTGCATGATGGCGGATGCATGGGCGACCGTTTTTCTTGTCTTGGGCGAAGAGGCCGGACGCACGCTGGCCAAGGCCAAAGGCATCAAGGCCATGTTCCTGACCCGCCAGTAACGCGCGTCCGACCTACCCTACCCGCAACAATTGTCACATCAGGCTAAGGCCGTGCCGGAAAAACGGCAGGAAGCCGTCTGGATGCTCGCTCATGGGGAAGTGGCCTAGTTCGTCCATCACCGCCAGCGTCGCGCCGGGGATCTGGTCGGCAGTGCGCTTGGCATCTTCGGGCGTGCAGGTCAGATCGTAGGCGCCGACGATAATATGGACCGGCGTCTTTGCCGTATCGATCATCGGCAGACGGGCAATCAAGCTGTCGTCCTTGGTGTAGAAATTCAGATCACCACGGAACACCCCGGGACCGCTTTGCATGAACATCCACAGGGTATTCCAACGCTCGGCCTCGGGCGCGTAGGGCGAGATATTGGCGCTGACCAAAGCCGCGCCCATCTCGCCACCATGCGCGTCAGGACGGTGGAACCAGTCAATGTCATACCAAGCGGGCTGAAAGTCCGACGCCTCGATCGCGATAAAGCCGCTGAACTTGTCGGGATGCAGCGCGGCCAGTTGCAGCGCGATACGCCCCCCCATCGAGCAGCCCGCAAGGATCGGATTTTCCAGACCCAAACCGTCAATCACAGCCAGCACGGTTTTGATGTAAGCATCCGTTTGCAGGAGATATTCTTGCGTCTGGAACCCTTCTGGCGGCAGGGATTTCCCGTGCCACGGCATGTCAAAGGCGATCAGGCGATGGCGTCCTGTGACCTCTGGCGTGTTCATCAGATGCCGCCACTGACGGGTGTCGGCCCCCGCCGTATGCAGGCAGATCACAGGACGCCCCTGTCCGGCCTCTTCGAAATAGATGCGCTGGGGTGTCCCGTCGATTTGCACAGTCAGGTAGCGGCCGCAAATAGGTTCGATGGTCATTGAGCAGCCTCCTGCATTTCGCGCGGCAGGGCCATCACGTCTTTGAAGAAACGCAGGTTCTTGACCAGCGTCAGAATGTTGCCGTCGATCCGGCCACGGCCCAGTTTCACAAGGCCGAAAATGTCGTGAAATCCGGGTTTGGGGCGTGCGGTCCAGAACTCGGACAGTGCCTCTGCGTCGGTGCGGATCGCAAAGGTCCAAGGCGTCTTGCGGCTGATCCCTTGCGCCAGATCCACCAGCTGGCCCTTGTCAAAGGTCAGATAGAATTCCTGATCGTCGATCTGCACCAACACGGTTTCCGAAAACAGTGCCCCGAGGCGCTGCAGATACGGTCTGCGCGCGATTTCCGCCTGCATGAAGGTAAATTTCTCCAGCACGATACCCTCCCGTTCGCTGTGTCCGGGCCTTTGGTGCCACAGTCAAAGCTTCCCGCGCGATAGGGCTGAGGGTATTGGCTGATACCCTTCTTCACCTATGATGGAGCAATCGCGTGTTGCATCTTGTTTCCGGTATCACCCGATACCCCTGCGCGCATTGGGTTGCCCGGTCTTTTCGTCAAATGTCCCCTTCAACACGAGCGGCGGAGGACGTTCGCCACGGCAACGTTTCGGAGGAGGATTGCTAAATGGGTATCGTGAATATCGACAACATTACCGATGTCGTCATCAACAGTCTGGGCAAGCACGGCGACATCGATGATCGCCAGCGCGAGATTATGGTCTCGATGCTCAAGCACATGCATGGCTTCATCAAGGACGTGAAGCTTCAGCATTCGGAGTTTCTGGCCGTCTGCGATTATCTGGCCCGCGCCGGTAAGCTCTGCAACGAGAACCGTCAGGAATTCATCCTGCTGGGGGATATTCTAGGGGTCGAAGTTTTGGTCGATATGATGACCAACCCAATTGAAGGCTCTGAAAGTGAATCCACCGTTCTGGGGCCATTCTATCGTGAGAACCCGCCGGTTCTGCCCAAAGGCGGCTCGGTCATTCTGAAGCACTACGATGATGAAGAAACCGTCTACTACGAAGGCTACATCCGCGATGAGGCGGGCAACGGCATTGCCGGCGTCACCATGGACATCTGGGAAGATGCCCCCAACGGCGTCTATGAGAACCTTGACCCCGATCAGCCCGAATACAACCTGCGTGGTCGGTTCGAGACCGATGAGAACGGCCATTACGCCTTTGTCGCCGTCCGTCCTGTCCCCTACCCGATCCCCGATGATGAAACCGCGGGCGAGTTGCTGCGCTATATGGGCCACCACCCGAACCGCCCTGCACATATGCACTTCATCATCTCGAAGGACGGCTATCAGCAGCTGATCAGCCAGATCTATGACGCCGACAGCGATTGGCTGGAAGATGACAGCGTGTTCGCGGTGAAGGAAAGCCTGATCGGCAAGTTCAAACCCGCCGCGCCCGAACTGGGCACCAAGCTGCACATTGAATTCGACTTCGTTCTGAAAAATGCCGCTGCCGCATCCAAAATGGCCGCCGAGTAAGTGCCAAAGCAACTGATTGGAAAGGCCTCCATTGCACAATGGGGGCCTTTTCTCATGGACGCGCTCGGGCGATTGTGCGCGGATCAAGTGCGTTAGGGGAACACGATCTTGAACCTGAAACATCTGACCTATTTCATCGCTGTCGCCGAGGAATTGCACTTTGGCCGCGCCGCCGAACGGCTGGACATCGCGCAGCCGCCCCTCAGCCGGCAGATCAAACAGCTGGAAGAGGAACTGGGCGCGGTTCTACTGAACCGTGGACGCAGCACCACGACCCTGACGCAAGCGGGCGAACGTCTGCTGGTGCGGGCCAAATCCATCTTTGCCCAGATCGAGGATACGCGGCTTGAAGTCCGCAGGCTGGGACAAGGGGCCGAAGGGCGTCTGCGGGTGGGGTTTGTCGGCTCGGCCACTTACGGGATATTGCCGAACATCGTGAAATCGTTCCGCGCGAATTTCCCCGATGTGAACCTCAGCCTGATCCCCATGAACAACAGCCAGTTGCATCGAGCGCTGGTCTCGCGCGAGCTGGACATCGCCTTCGCCCGCCCTGCCCTGAAAGACCCCGAGTTCATCACCAAAGAACTACATCAGGAAAAGCTGGTGCTTGCCCTGCCCGATACAATCGAGACCGGCACACGCGATCACGCCCCGCTTGAACTGCTAAAGGCGCACCACCTGATCCTTTATCCCGAATATCCCCGCCCCAGTTACGCAGATGTTGTGATCAACGCCTGTGAGGCCGCCGGATACCCGACACCCCTGCGGATGTTCACGATGGACCTGCAAACAGCACTGAGCCTTGTGGCAATTGGCGAAGGGATCTGTGTGGTGCCGGAATCCGTGCGAAATGCCCCGCGCAACGGCATCCGCTTTCTAGCGATCGAGCCCGAGATCGCACGAACCTCGCTGTCCGTGAATTACCGGCTGGATGATCAAAGCGTGCACGTCCAGAACTTTGTCCGGATTTCGCAAAAGGTCGCCCGCAAGACTTTTTAAACGGTCCGGCAGGCGCAGAGGTCCGGCCTATTCGCCAGCCAGCGCCGACACGCTGCGGCTGCGATCACGGCGATAATAGGCGACCTTGTCCTGATCCAGCGCCACGCCCAGGCCAGCGCCCGTGGGCACCTCTACGCAGAAATCACTGTAGCCCACAGGCGTTGCCAGAATTTCATCGACAAGCAGCAGCGGCCCGAACAGCTCGGTTCCCCATTCAAGAGTGTTCACTGTTGCGAATAGTTGCAGCGCTGCCGCCGTACTTAGCCCGCTTTCCAGCATGGTCCCGCCATAAAGGCCGATGCCAGCCGACTGGCCGATGCCGATAACCTCATTGGCCCGTTTCAAGCCACCCGACTGGGCGACCTTGACCGCAAACACATCGGCCGCACGGGCCGCCGCGACGGCAAAGGCATCCTCGGGGCCGTTCAGCACCTCATCCGCCATAACGGCGATCTCATAGCCTTGGGTCAGTTCGGTCATGCCAGACAGGTCCTTGACGCTGATCGGCTGTTCGACCAGCTCACACCCCGCATCCTGAAGACCAGCCAGGCCCCAACGGGCCTCGGTCAGTGTCCATGCCTGATTGACGTCCACGCGAACGCTGGCCTTATCGCCCACCGCCTCTTTGATCCGGCGCACATGCTCCACGTCATCACGCACCGGATGCTTGCCGATCTTTAGCTTGAAGATGTTGTGACGGCGGCTCTCCAGCATCTGGTGCGCCTCTTCGATGTCAGTCTCAGAATTGCCCGAAGCAAGGGTCCAAGCCACCGGCAACTGCTTGTGTACCGCCCCGCCAAAGAGGGTCGCGACTGAGACATCAAGACGCTTGCCCAAACCGTCCCAAAGGGCAATCTCGACCGCGGCTTTGGCGATGGCATTCCCGCGCACGGCCTTATCCATCAGGTAGATCGCACCATTCACATCATCCGCGTCGCGCCCTTCAAGAACGGGAGCAATGTAGGTTTCAATCGCGGACTGGATGCTTTCAGGGCTTTCCAGACAATAACTGAGGCCCCCAATCGTGGTGCCTTCACCGATCCCGACAGAGCCGTCAGAGAACCGCACAGACACCAATACGATTACCTGCGTGCGCATTGTGGCCATCGACAGAACATGCCCCCGAATGGTCGGGATCTCTAGAATGCTGGTCTCGATGCGGTCGATCTTGGTCACTGGGCTCTTCCCGTTGCGTCATTCAAGTGTGCCTCACCATGCTGCGCGCAGAGGCTTCTAGTCTATAACGGGCGGGGTATCGGTTGATACCCGCCAATCTGTCCGCATCAGTCCCGCAATCTCTGACGGCGGAGCCCGCAGACAGACCCATCTTGAAGTTTCACGGCAACCAAGAAATCGCCCAGATATTTCCTTAGAATTTCTAACATCTTACTTCAGCTAACGTGGATACCACTTCATTTTCTGCTGGAGAGTTTTCCATGTCTGTTTCCTTATCAGTTTCCCGCACACTCATTGGCCTGTCGGTATTGATACCAACAGATGCACTGTCCGCTGATTTTACGGACCTCTTCAGTGCAGAGGGGACATACGAGGAAATCCAGCCTTCGACCTTCTTCGGGTTCAGATTTGGTGATCCTGTACCAGCAGGCGCAGTTCACACCCGCAACTTAAGCACGCGACACTACTATAGCGCCGACCAGATCGTTGATCTCTCAAACACCCCATTCTCTGGGCTGGCGCTGGTTGAGGAGGTAGGGGCGGGTCTCTGCGGGTTCTGGGTGCCTTTTAAAGAGCCCGATACGCCCTCTGGCCAAGAAGAAATTGATAGCTTCATTCGCAAGATGTCTGATGTACTTGCGATGGACCATGACGGTGCATTCTTCGCGCACCCCAAAACGCTTGAGGTTCGCAAAGATGGGATTGGATATCTGGTTTCCATTGGCGATTCCCCGAAAACTCAACCAGCCACTTCGGGGACATTGCCCTGCTCTCTGACATTATGTTCCCCGACATAATCAATGGAGAAACAAAGGACTACGCCACAATTATCGCCCAACGCGATGAGACATGTATGGGTGACCCATTCATGGGTGACTCATGATCACCAGACGAACATTAACCAATCTCATCAGTGACTGGAGTTCACCCAACCCATGGTTCGCTCGACGACCGCAAAGAGATAGTCCTCAAGCGTCTTTCCCGTCACCCGCTTGCGGGGCTTCAGATCATGATCGCCGTCTTCCAGCCAGTGCAGGGTGACGGCATCGGATAGGTCGTAGCCCGCCACCTCTTCCCGCGTGCCGAAGGGATCGCGGGTACCTTGGCAGATGAGGGTGGGACAGGTGATCTGGGCCAGGTTCTCGCCCCGTCGGGTGTCGGGTTTCTTCGGCGGATGGAACGGGAAGCCGAGGCACAAGAGGCCCTTGATCCGTCCCGCGTCATAAAGGTCCTGAGCAATCAGGCTGGCCACGCGGCCGCCCATGCTTTTGCCGCCGATGATCAGCGGGCCGTCGCAGGCAAGTGCGTCAATGGCCGCCAGAAATTCCGGCGCGTAGGTCTCGGCCTTGGCAGGCGGGCGTTTCGAGCCGCCCGTGCGGCGGGCGGCCATGTAGCTGAACTCGAAACGGGCAACGCGGAAGCCTTGGGCATCCAGCCCTTCGGCAACCATGTCCATCCAAGGGGTGTCCATCGCCGCGCCAGAACCGTGGGCCAGAAGGATCGTTGTGCGCCCCTTCTCGTCTCCGTTCAGCAGAAACTCCATGTCGCCCTCCTGCGGGATCAGGCGGCGGGGCTTGTGCGCTCAGCCTCTTCCACGGCCAGCTCAGCCATCTTCATGGCCGCTTCGCGAGTGCTGGCCACGGCGATGAATAGGCCGTTGTGGCAGAACTTGGCGCCTTTGACCCCGCTGGCCTCTTCCAGCGCCTCATCTGTGAGGCCAGCCCATGCAGCGGGCAGATCGGCGCGTTGTTCAAAGCTGTCACCACTGATGCGGATGCCGCCGATGGACCAATCCGTGTCGCGGGGGTTTACCACGAACAGCAGGTGATCTGCGCCCGTCACCTCGATGGCCGAGCGGAACGGCATCCCCATGGGTAGTTCCAGAATGCGCGAGGTGCCCGCGTCTGCGATGGCTTTGGTCACCATCGCTTCGGCGCGGCGCTTGGCAGCTTTCTTGGTGATCGACGCCTCAACGAAGGCCCGCGCAATCGGCAGGGCCTCAGCAAAGGCTTTGTCGTCCGCATCGGGGCTGCGGTTGTCGAAGACGGGCTTCAGGCTTTCCAAGAGGACCGACAGCGTCAGAGACGTCAGCGGCCCCGCAACTGAGGGGTTCATCGCGCCGTTGTCCATCAGGTCAATGGGCAGGACGAAGCTCTGCTCAAAGCTGGCGTGGATGTCTTCCAGATCGGCCTCGGGGATATCCAAGGCGCGCAGGTACTCAAGACCGTAGTGCTTCCAGATCAGACCGAAGGAACTGTAGGGCTGGTCATCCTCACGCACGGGATTGGGGCGCTGGTGGTGATCAAAGATGCCCGCCTCGGCATCATAATCGCGGCCCACGTCGTAGATGATCTTGCCCTCACCCGGGGTGATCCAAGCGGCGTCACGGGTGCGCACCACTTCGGCCTGCGGGAAAAGGCGGGTCAGGATCACCGAGGACAGCAGCTCATCCGCGTGAAAGCCGCCATTGTGGGTAACGAGGTGGGTGATGGTCATGATGGGCACTCTGGCAGGTCTGGAAATACAACGGGCGACCGGTTGGGTCGCCCTGTGGAAGTCAGTTTCGGGGGATTTCAGCAGCGGCGCGGCCAGCATCAACATGTTGTGCGCCACATAGGCCGAAATCTAAATCTGGGGTTCCGCGAAATCTTTGCCCCGATTTCGAGACAACTTTACCCCGATCTACAAACTTAGTGGGTCCAAGCGGTCCGGCGGTCTGTTGCGAAGTTCTCGCCGTAGCCGCGGGCGCGGATGTTGGGCTTGCGGGTCTTGGGCTCGGTCACGGTAGCTTCGATACCATGCTCTTGGGCATATTCGATCGCGGCCTCTTTGCTGTCAAAACGCATTTTGACCTGAGCCTGCGTATCGGTGCTGCTGGTCCAGCCCATCAGGGGATCCACTTCACGTGCGCTGGCGGGTGCAAATTCCAGAACCCACTGCTTGGTCTTGGCAGTGCCAGACGACATAGCGGTCTTGGCGGGACGATAGATGCGTGCGCGCATGGGGGCCTCCTACAGGTACCTGATAGGAGACATATGTAAAATCACAGGCCAATGGGCAAGCGGGATTCCGAAAATTGCGCTGTTTTCACCCATGTCGATCATGCCGAGCCCTTCATAGCCCGCGACACGGAGGCCTTTTCGCCCCATTCCCCGCCCCGCACACGGGAATCGGGGTTGAAGTGTTCCCGTTTTGGACCACATTGAAGGGGCTGATAAAGGAATCTGCCCGATGCCGTACGCCCACTCTGACAAAACCGACCCTTCCAATCTGGCGCACGGGGCCGATGTTCGCGCCCGCGAAAAGCTGGAAGGCGGCAAGGCGTTCGTCATGCAGACCCAATTCAAGCCCGCTGGCGACCAGCCGACAGCCATCAAAGAGCTGAAGGGTGGCATTCTGGATGGGGAACAGAACCAGGTGCTGTTGGGGGCCACCGGCACGGGTAAGACGTTTACGATGGCCAAGGTCATCGAAGAGACCCAGCGCCCCGCCATCATCCTTGCGCCCAACAAGACGCTGGCCGCGCAGCTCTATGGCGAGTTCAAAGGGTTTTTCCCTGAAAACGCCGTCGAATATTTTGTTTCCTACTACGACTACTACCAGCCCGAGGCCTATGTGCCCCGCAGCGACACCTACATCGAAAAAGAGAGCCAGATTAACGAGCAGATCGACCGTATGCGCCATTCGGCCACGCGGGCGCTGCTGGAACGGGACGATGTGATCATCGTGGCCTCGGTCTCATGTATCTACGGTATCGGCTCGGTCGAGACATATGGGGCCATGACGCAGGACTTGCATGTGGGCGGCATGTACGACCAGCGGCAGGTGATCGCGGATCTGATAGCACAGCAGTACCGGCGCAATGACCAAGCTTTTCAGCGCGGCAGCTTCCGTGTTCGCGGAGACGTGCTGGAACTGTGGCCCGCCCACCTTGAAGACCGCGCTTGGCGGATGTCGTTCTTTGGCGAAGAGTTAGAGGCGATCACCGAATTTGACCCGCTGACGGGTCAAAAGACGGATACCTTTGACAAAATCCGCGTCTATGCAAACTCGCACTACGTGACGCCGAAACCGACGATGCAGCAGGCCATCAACGGCATCAAGAAAGAGCTGCGCCAGCAGCTTGATCTGATGGTGAAGGACGGCAAGCTGCTAGAGGCGCAGCGTCTGGAACAGCGCACCAACTTTGATCTTGAGATGTTGGAAGCCACGGGCGTCTGCAACGGGATCGAGAACTATTCCCGCTATCTGACGGGCCGCGCTCCGGGCGAGCCGCCGCCTACCCTGTTTGAATTCATTCCCGACAACGCGATTGTGTTTGCGGACGAAAGCCACGTTTCAGTGCCGCAGATCGGCGCTATGTATCGGGGCGACTACCGTCGGAAGTTCACGCTGGCCGAACACGGCTTCCGCCTACCCTCTTGCATGGACAACCGCCCCCTGAAGTTCGAGGAATGGGACGCCATGCGTCCCCAGTCGATCTTTGTCAGCGCCACCCCCGCCGCGTGGGAGATGGAGCAATCGGGCGGTGTCTTTGCTGAACAGGTCATCCGCCCCACCGGCCTTCTGGACCCTGTGGTCGAAATCCGCCCCGTGGATATGCAGGTGGACGATCTGCTGGACGAAATCCGCAGGGTGGCTGCCGCTGGCATGCGGACGCTGGCGACAGTTCTGACCAAGCGCATGGCCGAAGACCTGACCGAATACCTGCACGAACAGGGCATCCGCGTGCGCTACATGCACAGCGACATCGACACGATCGAGCGGATCGAAATCCTGCGCGACCTGCGCCTTGGGGCCTTTGACGTGCTAGTGGGCATCAACCTGCTACGTGAGGGCCTGGATATTCCCGAATGTGGCCTGGTGGCCATTCTGGACGCGGATAAAGAGGGCTTCCTGCGCTCGGAAACCTCGCTGATCCAGACTATTGGCCGTGCCGCGCGAAACGCCGAAGGCAAGGTGATCATGTATGCCGACCGGATGACCGGCAGCATGGAGCGCGCGATTGCCGAAACCAACCGCCGCCGCGAAAAGCAGATCGCCTATAACGAAAAGCACGGGATCACGCCGGAAACAGTGAAGAAGAACATCGATGATGTTCTGGCCGGTCTCTATAAAGGCGACACCGACATGTCGCGCGTCACCGCGACCATCGACAAGGGCCTTCAGGGCAGCAACATGCAAGCCGTTCTGGAAGGTCTGCGGACGGATATGCGCAAAGCCGCCGAGAACCTCGAATTCGAAGAGGCCGCACGCCTGAGGGACGAGATCAAACGTCTGGAGGCTGTCGATCTGGCCGTTGCCGACGATCCGCTGGCCCGCCAGTCCGCGGTTGAGGCCGCGCAGGAAGAGGCCGTCAAATCCCGTGGCCGTAGCACCGCAGGCCGTGCCGGTCAGCGTGGCGGCAATGTGAAGCGCCGCCGGTAATTCAGTACCCCGTTAACGCCTGTTAATCGGGCGTTAACCAATTCACAGCAGCTTGGCCCCATGCGTATCGTGCTGCTGTGCTGTCTACTTTTTCTGCCCCAACTCACCTTCGCCGGTCCGTGGTCGCGCGAAAAGGGAACCGGCTTTGCCGCGATCAGTGCGACCGAAGACAGTTACGGCGACCTCTATCTGGAATTCGGCATGGGGCGGAATTGGACGGCAATTGCGGAAGGCTCTGCAAATCACGACGCGACCGGTCATATTTCCGTGGTCCTGTCGAAAGCCTTTTCCCTCGGGCGCACCCAAATCGCGCTGGATTTCGGATTGGCGCAACGCAGCAACGGAACCGCCCAGATCATCTATGCCCCCACAACCTACACCTATTTCTATGAAGGCGTTTGGGGCCTTGACCTGCCCCCGGCCGAGCTGCGCCTAGGCCTTGCCATCGGGCGTGGTTTTTCTAGCCCGATTGGCTCTGGCTGGCTGACATATGACCTCTCGCGCTATCAGGTCTGGCAGGGGTTAGAGGTACGCTACCAGTCAAACCTAACCCTTGGGGTCAGCCCCGCCCCTTGGGCCAAAACCTATATGCAACTGCAAGAATATAAGACCTCCGAGAAGACCGAAAGAAAGCTGGAATTGGTCACTGGAATCCAGCTTCTCAAAGGGCGGCATCTGCTGGTCGGCTATTCCACGCCTATTTCCAATGGAAACGGCAACTTACGGCTGATCCTATGGCAGGACTTCTAATTATTTTTGCCGCCTGTTTCCTAAAAACCTAGCGTATAAGAATGCGAAACCACATCAACCAAAGGGTATTTTATGGTACTGCGCGTTTTTGCCGTCATTAGCCTTCTGCTGACCGGCGCAATCTTCGGATTTTTCTACGCGTGGATCTGCTCGACGATCTGGGGCCTGAACATGCTGTCGCCTGACGCGGCGATCAAGGCGATGAATGCCATGAATGCCTCGGTCCGCAATATCGTCTTCTTCCCTGCTTTCTTCCTGACGCCGGTCTCGCTGATTGCCGTGGCCAGCGGTGCCTATTTCTCGGGCAGCATCCGGTCGGGCCGGCTATTTCTAGCCGCCGCTCTGATCTACGTGTTCGGAGCCTTCATGCCCACTGCGCTGGTGAACGTGCCCATGAATGAGGCACTGGCGAATATGACGATTGTGCTAAATCCCGCTCGCGCCGATGCAGTCTGGCACGCCTATGCAGAGCGTTGGCAGTTGTGGAACATCATCCGCACGGTCGCCTCGGGTGTCAGTCTTGCGTGTGTCGGCTTTGCTCTGATCTACCTTTAAGTTATTGCAACTGCGCTCTTATCCGTTACCCTGTGAACAGAATGACGGATGCCCAGATGACTGTTTCCCCGACCCTTCTTCTTGGCCTTGGATCGACGAAATCCGGGACAACTTGGCTGTACCAATATCTGGCGGACCATCCCCAGTGCCATGTGCGCACCCGTAAGGAATTGCATTACTTTGACTCGCTGGCACCGGACCGCCGCCGTCAGGCCGCATTGCGCCTTAGCGATCAGGCCACCCGCTTGGAACGGCGCCACCGCAAAGCAAAGGGCGGGTTGAAGAACAAGGTGTTCGAACGGTTCAAAGACGCCGTCGACTGGCTAGAAGTCATGAGTGGCCCCGACGACGATGACCGCGCCTATTGGACCTACCTCAACGAAGACCGGACAGACCAACCGCTGGTCGCGGACATCACCCCGTCCTACGCACTTTGCACCCGCCAGATGATGGCACGAATGGTATCGGTCACCGAAGATGTGCGGTTCGTCTATCTGATGCGGGACCCTGTTTCCCGCTTCTGGAGCCACGTTAGGATGAACGCCGACCGCCAGATGAAAGAGGACGATTCGTTCCAAGAGACCGCACTTGCCATCGCGGAACAGGCGCTTGAGGGCAAAATTCCCGAACTGCTTGCAAGAGGGGATTACGCAAAAGCTCTGGGAAAACTCGAGGTTTTACCGTCTGATAAGGTACTGGTACTATTCTATGAAGACCTCTTTGACGGTGACGGGATCGCGCGTCTTTGCAGATTTCTAGACATTGATTTCGTATCCCCCGATACCGAAACACGTCACCATGAAGGTCGCCGTTTGAAGATGCCCAAGTCCCTTCAGCAGCGCATTTTTCAGGAACTTCTACCCCAATATGAAGCCGCCCAAGAATATCTTGGACGGCTGCCAGAGGCCTGGCAGGCCCGTTACGCGTTACTAACTGCGTGATCAGATCGGATTGTCGATCCGCGCAGTAACGGTGACACGCCCTTTCACGGGGGTCTCCCAATGCACGGTCACATCGCTGCCGCTGCTGCCTTGTTCGACCTCAGCGTAGGACAGAGGCCAGCGGGTGGTACCTGCATCATCCTGCAGCGGGCCTTCGGGATAGACGGCCTCGACCGTGCGGGCAGTGGCGCGGAACGGCAGGTTAGCCCCCAAACCCACAGTCCACGTGCCCGCTGCCGTGTTCTGGCTGTGCTTGATCACCAGCGGATTACGGATTTGATCCTCGACCGCGTTAAACACGTTCCCCACGACCATCACATTGTAGGTCCGGCCCCAGTTCAGCTCGGCATAGGTGGTGTCCACATCGTCGACCCGCTGGATATTCCCGTTCAACGCACGAAAGACGTTGTTCCCGATCGACACCCCACTCAGGAAATGCCCCTCACCATGAGGGCGCACGATCATGAACCGGAACGCGTCCGAAACATCGTTCACCGTAAAAATATTGCCGTTCACCGTCAGCCCGCCAAAGGAAAACTCGTTCGATTGATCAGGATATTGATCGTGTTCGTTGGCCCAGAGGATGTAGTTGTTGTCGATGTAGTTGCCGGTGATCGTCGTCTTACAATTGGTCTGGCTGATAATCAGACCCGCCGCACGAATGCCATTGCTGGCGCTGTCCCCCTGAAACCAGTGGTTGCCCGAGATCAGGTTCCCCGCACCAGCCAGCACCATCGAGTGCTTGAAGTGCACAAAGCGCCCATCGCGGATTTTCACATCGTTGCCGGTGGCGTTCATTGCGATGCTGGTCCGCTCTTGCACCAGCTTGGGGCTTTCGTCAGACAGGAAAACGCAACGGTCCACCATCATGCCCTGACACCCCTCGCCGGGCGAGGACAGCCCGCGATCCTTGGGGCGCGTGAACACGCAGTCACGGATATGCATACCGATGCCCGCAGGCGCGATCATCAGGCCGCTGGAACGCCCGTTGCAGCGGAACTCGATATCCGAGAGGCCGAATTTGGCAAGGTTCGAGAATCCGCTGAGATCGAGCAGGTATTTAAAGCGGCGGAAGGTGAAGATTTGGGTACCTTCGGCGTCATATAGCGGGCTGCTGATACGGACGCTGCCCGCCGCCACATCGACGCTGCGCACATAGACCTCGCGGCCCACGCCGACACCTTCGACCAGCGCACCTACCGGGATGTTGGCCACATTCTCAACATCGCTCAGATAATAGGCGCTGGCGGGATTGTAGGTCGCACGCGACGTGACCACGGTGTCATCCCAGCCGCTGCTATTCTTGGCCTCGAACTGACCGTTCCGGACAACGCGGCGGGTGGCGTAGGTCTCTTTGTTAGGCGCCATCGCCTGAACATCCAGCGGTTCATCCAACTGCACGCGACGCCCGCACATATCCAGCGTGTCATGGGTACCGTTGTTCAGCAGCGCTTGGAAGGCCTTGCCAAAAGCCTCTGCCTCATCCGCGAATGCATCCATGTAGCTGCGAAGATCGTAGTTCTTTTGCAGAACCAGTTTGGCCTCGACCGGCATGGACAGATGCCCGGCAAAACGAACAGCGTTTTCAAACGTCACATCGCTTTCCAGGCGGTAAGTGCCTTCTGGCACCAGAACTTCCAGCCCGTTTGCCGCCGCATCCGCCGCCGCAAAGGCCGCGCTGTCATCGGTGATACCATCGCCAACAGCGCCATAATCGCGCACGTCCACAGTGCCGACCATCTGGGGCAGGAACAGGGCGGTCACATCCTCGATCACCACATCGTCGATGCGCAGCACGCCGCCATTGCTGCCGGTCAGATCAAAGCCGAAATGCCCCGCTTGGGCCGCCTGCCCCCACGCCAGATCAACCCCGTCGCGCGAGCCGCCGCCAATGATAGCCGACACCTCAATGACGCTGCCATAGCCATCAAAGGTCTTTTCCGGCCCGTAGGTGGTCAGGCCGGCCACCACATCGCCACTGCCATCCACAGGCGTTGCCGCCGCGCGCACGGTTGGCAAGCTACCCGACAGCGCCTTAAGGCTGACGCGAATGCGCAGGTACTGGCCATTTTGTAATTCCGACTGGGTAAACCAGCGCACCGACTGGGTGCTCTGGGTTTTGACCAGCTCAAGACAGCTGCCAAAGTCGCCATCCCCCGTGACCACGACAGCGCCAGTCACCCCGTCCAGACCCGCGCTAGAGCTGGTGCCATCGCCGCCGGACCACAGATGAAGTCCCGCCTCAAACGCACTCGGCTTCAGCGCCGCTGGATCGGTATATGCAATCGTCATGTTGTTTCCCTTCACCGCATCGCGCGCCGCCTGCGCGCATCGGCAAAGGGAAGTATCAACGGATCGTTAACGGGGTCTTCGAGGTGCGTACGGTCCCCCTCAGGCAACCGTCCCAATATTCAGCAGGCGCACCCCATCGATCTGCCAGACGCCATCCACCTGCAGCATCTTGTATTCCAGTAGATGGGTACGGCCCGAGCGGTCCTCGATCATGACGTTCTGGAACAGACGACCTTCTCGCTCTTCCAGACTTAGAAAGACCACGGGGCCGGGTTTCCAGACCATCGGATAGCCATGCTGGACCATGTGGCCAAACATCTGGGGCGTTCGGAACACGTTTTTGATGGTGGGGCTAGCGAATTGGAACGCTTGTTCCACATCCTCGGCCTCGAAGGCGTCAAGCTGCTGACGGATCGTGCTGCGGATGTCTGTGTCTTGTGCAGTCGCGCCAAGGGCAAAACTCAACCAAAGCGCCACTGCCAGAAGTAGATGCTTCATGGCCGTGTCTCCTTACCTGAAGACACGACCTAGCGCGCGAGAAGCGCGTTTCCAGTTAGCCGAGGTTACCGGCCAGACCCTCTTCGATCAGGGCGCAGGTCTCGGCCAGACCATAAAGGGCGATAAAGCCGCCGAAACGAGGGCCTTGGCTGGCGCCAAGCAGCACCTCGTAGATGGCTTTGAACCAGTCGCGCAGGTTCTCGAAGTTGTGGTCCTTGCCGACCGCAAACACGAGGCTTTGCAGTTCTTCCGCGTCCATCGCGCCTTCATAGGCTTTCAGGCGACCCAGCAGATCTTCCAGCGCGGCACGTTCCTGATCCGTGGGCGCACGGAAGGTTTTACCGGGCTTCACGAAGTCATTGTAATAGCGCACAGCAAAACCCGCCGCCGCATCCAGATCGGGATGGGTTTCAGGCGTCGCGTCCTGTGCATAGCGGCGGATAAAGCCCCACATCGCATCGGTGTCCTGCGCACCCGCCGCCGACGCAAGGTTCAGCAGCATCGAGAACGGCACAACCATCTTCGATTCGGGAACGTCGCCACCATGGATGTGGTAGACAGGGTTGTTCACCTGCTGATCCGGCGTCTGATCCGGATAGGCACGCAGCTGCTGGTGATATTCGTCCATCGCCTTGGGGATCACGTCAAAGTGCATCCGCTTCGCAGTCTTGGGCTTTTGGTACATGAAGTACGACAGGCTCTCGGTCGAGGCATAGGTCAGCCATTCATCGATCGACAGACCGTTGCCTTTGGACTTCGAGATTTTCTCGCCGTTCTGGTCAAGGAACAGCTCATAAGTGAAATGCTCCGGTGGGCGAACGCCCAAAGTGCGGCAGATGCCGTCGTAGATCGGCGTGTTGGTGCTGTGGTCCTTGCCGTACATCTCAAAGTCCACATCCAGCGCGGCCCAACGGGCGCCGAAGTCAGGCTTCCACTGCAGCTTCACGTTGCCGCCAGTGACAGGCAGGGTCCATTCCTTGCCGTCCTCATCATCAAAGGTGACGGTGCCGTTCACCGCATCCACGTTCTTCATGGGGACGTACAGAACGCGGCCGGTCTCGGGGTGGATCGGCAGGAAGATCGAATAGGTCGCCGCACGCTCTTCGCGCAGGGATTTCAGCATGATCTTCATCAGATCATCATATTTCTCGGCAGCACGCAGCAGGATCGCGTCAAACTGGCCCGACTTGTAGAACTCGGTGGCCGAATAGAATTCGTACTCGAACCCGAAGGTATCAAGGAAGCGACGCAGCATGGCGTTGTTGTGCGCACCAAAGCTGTCGAATTCCTCGAACGGGTCCGGCACTGCGGTCAGCGGCTTTTGGATGTTCGCGTACAGCAGTTCCTGGTTCGGCACGTTTTCGGGCACCTTGCGCATGCCGTCCATGTCGTCCGAGAAACAGATCAGACGGGTCGGGATATCGCTGATCACCTCAAAGGCGCGGCGGATCATCGTGGTACGGGCAACCTCGCCAAACGTCCCGATGTGCGGCAGACCCGAGGGACCATAGCCGGTCTCAAACAGAACATATCCCTTCTCGGGCGGCGCCTTTTCATAGCGTTTCAACAGCCGGCGCGCTTCTTCAAAGGGCCAGGCTTTCGAACGCAGTGCGGCTTCGCGCAATTCAGACATGTCAGTTTCTCCGTTTTCTCTCACGGCTATGTGCCGTGCAAGTCGTGCTCTCCCTATTGCGACCCTTGGTGGGCGTCAATAATCTGATGGCGCAAGGCTGCACCATAAAAGGATCTAATGCCCGTGTCCGAAGACCAGACCACCCCGCTGAGCCCGCAAGACTGCCTCGTGGCCCTGATGGTCGCCATTTCCGCCAGCGACGAGAATATGCGCACCGCCGAACTGGTCGAGATCCAGAACGCCGTAAACATGCTGCCTGTGTTCGGTGAATACGACGTTGACCGGATCAGCAAGGTCTCGAATCTGGTCTATGACCTGTTCGCAGAAGAGGACGGTCTGGACGCATTGTTCGGCTTGATCCGCGACGCCCTGCCCGAGCGTCTGAATGAAACCGCCTACGCGCTGGCTTGCGATGTGGCCGCCGCTGACGGGCACCTCTATGAGCCGGAGCTGCGGATGCTGGAAGAGATGCGCTATGAGCTGAACATCGACCGCCTGCACGCCGCCGCGATCGAGCGCGGTGCCCGCGCCCGTCACATCACGCTTTAAGCGTCGTAAAGGGTATCCCACCGCAGGATCAGCGCCTGCTGTAACTGCTTGGCGCGCGTGTTCCACGTGCGCCCGCCGGGGGGACGGTCCCGCTCATCCGGTCCCAAGGCATCACGGCGGTCCAGATCACCGCTGAAAATGGCAAAGCTTAGCTGACGGCCCTTGCTGGTCGTCGCATAGCCCGCAAGGCCGCTGACAAAGTTCAGTGTTCCCGTCTTGGCCACCACCTTGACCGGATGGGTCTTATCCGGTGCGCCATCCATCTTTTTGATCGGGATGTTTTTCAACAAATCGGGCAGCAGCCCTTCCCGCGTCAGCCCTGACAGCGCCTTGGCCAGACCCGCCGCAGGAACACGGCTGTCGCCGCCTAGACCCGAGTGGTCTACAAACAGCGCCCCTTCCAGCCCTAGTTGATCAGCGGCC
Source organism: Donghicola tyrosinivorans (assembly GCF_003003355.1). Taxonomy (GTDB): domain Bacteria; phylum Pseudomonadota; class Alphaproteobacteria; order Rhodobacterales; family Rhodobacteraceae; genus Donghicola; species Donghicola tyrosinivorans. The sequence continues at coordinate 267,890 of NZ_PVTQ01000002.1, read as the reverse complement.
CAAAAGCTCATCTCGGCAGCTGAAACGCGCATCGAGACCTTGGCCCCCAAACGCCGCTCTGACGCGGCAAGGCCCATGATCTCGGCGGTCAGGTTGGTCGAGTATTTCAACATCCCGCGCAAGACATCGGACAAGGCTTCGGACCGGTGCTGGCCCAACACCGCGCCTGTCGGCTCGGTTCGGGTGATCGCGGGCGCTTTCACTGCAATACCGTTCGCACGCATGAATCCGGCAAAAACCTCGCCCGCATAAAGCGCGGGCTTGCGCACGGGCAACCAACGCGCGCCTGAATTGCCCAAAGCGCCCTGCGCGACGGTCCAGTCGTCGCTGGCTTCAGAGTTGGCGTAGGTAAACACAGGCACGTCACGGGACACGATCTTCATCGTCGCCATATGCACATCGGGCCGGTATTTCTCGGACCGCGCATCCATGGTGATGTCGTATTTTGCGCCAGCCTTGCGCCATTCGAAATGAACGCGGTTGTAGTTCAGGTTCAGCCCGCAAATCGCGGGATTATACCCCGCCTCAGGGCTTTGCTCGGTGTCGATCTGGGTATGCGGCAGAACCGCATCCCCCCAAACCAGAAACTGCCCCTTTACCTCTCGTAGGCCCGAGGCTTTGACCTCTTGCGCCAAGGCAGCCAGCCCGTCGGTGTCCAGTGTCGGATCTCCGCCGCCGGCCAGCACAAGATCACCTTCCAGCACCCCGCCCACAACAGGCGCGGTTGCCAGAACTCGGGTGCGGAACCGATAGGCCGGTCCCAGATGATGCAACGCATAAAGGGCCGTCACAGACTTGGCGACACTTGCGGGCGGCAGATGTCCCGCAACCTCTTGCTGTTCCAGAATTTCGCCGGTTTTCGCATCGCAGACGGCAAAGGCCAGATCACCGCTGAACCGAGTCTCGGCAATCAGCTTGGCCACAGTAGGGGCTTGCTTTGCAACAGGTGCAACCTCGGCCGTGGTCCCACGGGCCACAGGACGCAAGGACTGGGTCAGACCAGCCGCCATCCCCTGCCCCACAGGCAACGCAGCAGAGCCAAGAGCGGCTAGAAAAAATCGACGGGTAAGCATGGAAACCTTGAAACTTGCTTACAAGAATATCCAGCATGGGTAGCAAGCCGAGAGGCCGCTTGCAAAGTCCTATTCCGCGCTTGCGCCTTTGCGCCACGCGCCGCTGGCCCGCAGCGCGGTCGAGCTTTCGCGGCGAAGGGGGATATTCACAAAGCACCAGCGCGGCGCGGGACCTCGGGCCAGTTCAAGGCTGTGGCTACTTTTCAGACGATCCCGACGGAACACACGGGCGGCCTTGCTAAAGCGGGCGGACATCCGATCACCGGGGCGGGCGATGACCCCGATCGGCACCATCCGCATGATATCCCGCCAACGATCCCACCGGTGGAACGAGGCCAGATTGTCCGCGCCCATCAGCCAGACGAACCGCACACCCGGATAGAGTTTTTGCAGTCCTTCAAGGGTTTGCGCAGTGTAGCGTGTGCCGATGTGCCGCTCGACATCCGTCACGATAACGCGCGAATCGTCCAGCAAATCGCGGCACGCGCGCATACGGCGGTCCAGATCGGCGGGGCCTTCGGCCTTTAGCGGATTGCCCGGACTGACCAGCCACCAGACCTGCCCCAGCCCGAAACGCTTGATCGCTTCACGGGTGATATGCACATGCCCTTCATGGGGCGGATCAAACGATCCCCCCAGCAGACCAACAATCTGGCCAGCGCGTGCATGTGGCAGGTGATGCGGCATACCCGTTCCCGTCGTGAAACCATCACATAAAGGTGACAACCCGATACACTGTCAAGACAGCCCATCTCAGGTTTTACGGCCCGTAACAACGGCAAAAGCCCCGTCTCAAGGCGCGATCCATGATTGCCCCCGCCCTGCCCCTTGGCTATGACTCGCCCCCAAATCATCCAGATATCTGCAAGGAGCGGACGCGCATGGCATCCTATCAATACGTCTATCACATGGACGGTGTGTCCAAGACCTATCCCGGCGGCAAGAAATGTTTCGAAAACATCCGTCTGTCGTTCCTGCCCGGCGTCAAGATCGGTGTGGTCGGCGTCAACGGTGCCGGTAAATCGACCCTGCTGCGCATCATGGCCGGCATCGACAAGGATTTCAGCGGCGAGGCTTGGGCAGCCCAAGGTGCCCGCGTTGGCTACCTGCCGCAGGAACCTCAGCTGGACGAGACACTGAACGTTCGTGACAACGTCATGCTGGCCGTTGCTGAAAAGAAGGGCAAGATCGACCGCTTCAACGAAATCGCCATGCAGATCGCCGAGGATTACTCGGACGAGCTGATGGAAGAGATGACCCAGCTGCAGGACCAGATCGACGCGGAAAACCTGTGGGAACTGGACAGCCAGATCGACGTGGCGATGGAAGCGTTGCGCTGCCCGCCCGATGATGCGGATGTGTCCAAACTGTCCGGCGGTGAAAAGCGCCGCGTGGCGCTGTGCAAGCTGCTGCTGGAAGCGCCCGAGATGCTGCTGCTCGACGAACCGACCAACCACCTTGATGCGGAAACCATCGCGTGGCTGCAACAGCACCTGATCGACTACAAAGGCACCATCCTCTGCGTCACCCACGACCGTTACTTCCTGGATGACATCACCGGCTGGATCCTTGAGCTCGACCGTGGCCGCGGCATCCCCTACGAGGGCAACTACTCGGCTTGGCTTGAACAGAAAGCCAAGCGTCTTGAGCAGGAAGCCCGCGAAGACAAAGCCAAGCAGAAAACGCTGGAGCGCGAACTTGAATGGATGCGTCAGGGCCAGAAAGCCCGTCAGGCGAAATCCAAAGCCCGTATCGCTGCCTACAACGAAATGGCCAGCCAATCCGAACGCGAAAAGGTCGGCCGCGCCCAGATCGTTATCCCGAACGGCCCGCGTCTGGGCTCGAAGGTTATCGAGGTCGAGAACCTGCAAAAGGCCTATGGTGATAAGCTGCTGGTCGAGGGTCTGAACTTCTCGCTGCCGCCGGGCGGTATTGTCGGTGTGATCGGCCCCAACGGCGCCGGTAAATCGACCCTTTTCAAGATGCTAACCGGTCAGGAACAGCCTGACAGCGGCTCGGTCGAATACGGCGACACCGTGAAACTGTCCTACGTGGATCAGTCGCGCGATGACCTGAACGCCAATGACACCGTATGGGAGGCCATCTCGGGCGGCGCAGAACTGATCGAACTGGGTGACGCGCAGGTTAACAGCCGCGCCTACTGTTCGTCCTTCAACTTCAAGGGCGGCGACCAGCAGAAAAAAGTCGGCCTGCTGTCGGGTGGTGAACGCAACCGCGTCCACATGGCCCGACTGCTGAAGGAAGGCGGCAACGTGCTGCTGCTCGACGAACCGACCAACGACTTGGACGTAGAAACCCTGCGTGCCTTGGAAGACGCTCTGGTTGATTTCGCGGGCTGTGCGGTTGTCATCTCGCACGACCGTTTCTTCCTTGACCGTATCTGTACCCACATCCTTGCCTTCGAAGGCGAAGCCCATGTGGAATGGTTCGAAGGCAACTTCGAGGACTATGAAGAAGACAAGAAACGCCGCCTTGGCCCCGACGCGATGGAGCCCAAGCGTATCAAGCACAAGAAATTCAGCCGTTAATCTACAGCAACTGTGCTAAATTCAGCGCCCCCGTCGATCAACTTTCCGATCGGCGGGGGCGTTTCGCTTGCGTCACCAATGCGGATCAATAAAGTTAACATTGTCTTAAGCGCGTTTTAATTGTCTGGTGTATAAGAGGTTCCCATGCTTGCTCCGACCCGATTTGTACAACAAACCGTTTCGCTTCCCGGCTCGTTCCAGATCATCTCGGCGCAGGATGAGCTGTTCAACCACGTAGATACCAATGAATACATGTGGTCGGGCGATGGCGCCCGTCATGTCCGTGTCGAGATGACCTTTGACATTCCCTTCGCCGCACCGCCTGCCGTGACCGCTGCCCTGTCGGGAATCGACAGTTCGCAATCGGAGAACCTGCGTTTCAACATCCGTTGCGAAGATATAACCGCAGACGGGTTCACGCTGGTCTTTGACACGTGGGACAACACCCGCATCGCCCGCGCAGGCGTGGCTTGGACTGCCCAAGGCATCGCACCCGTGCGTCCGCGCGGATCGATCGCCGCCAAGCCCAAAGCGCCCGAAGGCAAATAACCCTTCGCCTTAGGGCGCAGCTTTCTGGGCCAGTTCCAAAACGCTGGGTCCAATGGCCTCGACGATCAGAGCCACTCCTTCGGCATTCGGGTGGATGCCGTCAGGCTGCATGTAGCCTCCGGCATCCGCTGGCGTTGCGCCATGATCCAGCAACCCTTGGAAAAAGTTCGGGAAGAGCAGCGTGTGATATTCCTGCGCAAGCTCCGGATAGATCGCTTCAAACGCCTGCTCATAGTCTGCGCCATAATTCGGCGGCGCATCCATCCCGACCAATAGAACATCCACATCGCGGGCCTGCGCCTCTTGCAGGATACCGGCCAGATTGGCCCGCGCCGCTGCCGGATCGATCCCCCGCAACAGATCGTTGCCCCCAAGTGTGACGATCATCGCATCCACATCATCGGTCAGGGTCCACGCCACGCGTGCCAACCCGCCCGCGGTGGTGTCACCGGACACACCAGCGTTCAGAACGGTCACCTCGGCCCCCTGCCCGTCCAGCCAGCCTTGCAACTGCGGCACCAGACCTTGCCCCTGTGGCAACCCATAGCCTTGGGTCAAACTATCACCCAATGCCGCAATCGTGATCGGCTCAGCCCACGCAGGTACAGCCCCAAGGGCAAGAACCAGCGCCAACGCCTTGCTGCGCGCGCCTTGGCTCCCATATGAAAAGATTGACGAAAAAAGGAATGTGCCGCCCATGACCGCTTCAACTGCCTCCGTGCTTTCTCTTCAAAAAGCAGGTCTCACCCTTGATGGCAATGCCGGTCCCGTCAATATCCTGCGAGGGATCACGTTGGATGTTGAACGCGGCGAAAGTCTAGCGCTGGTCGGTCAGTCGGGATCCGGCAAGTCATCGCTGCTGATGTTGATGGGCGGGCTAGAGATGGCAACCGAAGGCTCAGTCATCGCATTGGGGCACGACCTGACCGCGATGAATGAGGATGAACTGGCCCGCTTCCGACGCGAGAATATGGGCGTGGTCTTTCAGTCGTTTCACCTGATCCCGACCATGACGGCGCTAGAGAACGTCGCCACTCCGCTAGAACTGGCAGGCCACAAAGACGCGATGGAACGCGCCCGCGCTGAACTAGAGGCCGTGGGGCTTGGGCACCGCATGGACCATTATCCCAGCCAAATGTCAGGGGGCGAGCAGCAGCGCGTCGCCCTCGCCCGCGCCGCCGCACCCCGCCCTGCGATCCTTCTGGCAGATGAGCCCACAGGCAATCTGGACGGCGAGAATGGCGAGGCGATCATCCGCCTCATCTTCGATCTGCGCGACCGGCACGGGTCCACGCTGATCATGGTCACCCACGCCCCCGAAATGGCGCAGCGGTGTGACCGGCAAATCCGGCTGACCGACGGTGAAATACTGGCACCGGAGGCCACTGTATGAGCCTTACAACCGCCGCCCGTCTGGCCCGCCGCGAACTGCGCGCCGGCCTTCGGGGCTTTTACATCTTTCTTGCCTGCCTTGCCCTTGGGGTCGCCGCCATCGCGGGCGTCGGCACTGTCCGCAGCGCGATTCAGGCAGGTTTGGACCGTGAAGGTGCAGCCCTGCTAGGGGGCGACGCCGAGATTGAGCTAACCTACCGCTACGCCAATGAGGACGAGTTGGCGTGGATGACCGAGACCGCCCTGCGGGTATCAGAGGTGGTCGATTTCCGCTCAATGGCTGTGGTCGGGGACGAACGCGCCCTGACGCAGGTGAAGGCTGTGGATGACCTCTACCCGCTGATCGGCACCATGCAATTGGACCCCAGCATGCCGTTGGATCAGGCGCTGGACGGTAACGGCAGCCTGCCCGGTGGGGTGATGGCCAAGGCGCTGGCAGACCGTTTGGGGCTAGTGGCTGGGGACACCTTCCGCCTTGGATCACAGGATTTCACCCTCTCGGCCATCATCACCCGTGAACCCGATGACGCGGGCGCAGGGTTCTCCCTTGGGCCCAGAACGTTGGTGCGCAGCGTGGATCTGGCAACCTCGGGCCTTTTGGGGCCGGGAACGTTGTTTGAAACCAAGTACCGCCTTGATCTGCCCGACACCGCCGACCTTGAAGTGACCGAGCAAGAGGCCCGCGATGTCTTCTCGGCCTCGGGCATCCGCTGGCGCGATTCCCGCAACGGCGCACCGGGGGTCGAAAGGTTTGTGAACCGTTTGGGATCATTCCTTGTGATCGTCGGCCTCTCAGGTCTGGCAGTGGGCGGCGTGGGCGTATCGGCGGCTGTGCAGGCCTATCTGCAACGGAAAACCGGCGTAATCGCGACCCTGAAAACCTTGGGCGCAACACGTAGCACGATCTTTCAAAGCTATTTCCTTCAGGTCATGGCCATCGCGGTAATAGGTATCGCGCTAGGGCTGATAATCGGCGCAGGTCTGCCCTTGGCGCTGGCCCCCTTGATCACCGCCAGCCTACCCATTCCGGCCGAATTCGCCATCTACCCCATGCCGCTGATCGAGGCTGCGATCTACGGCATTCTGACAGCCCTTCTATTCACCCTGATCCCGCTGGCACGGACCGAGGCGATCCGCCCCGCGACCCTGTTTCGTGATGCATTGGGCGGCAAAGGCGCTTGGCCCCGACCAGCCTATCTGATCGCCACCGCCCTATTGGTGGCGCTGTTGGTAGGCACGGCTGTGTCATTCTCTGACGCGCCGACGCTGACGCTTTGGACAGCCCTTGGCATTGCCGCCGCTCTGCTAGTGCTGTTCGGCGCGGCAAAGGGCATCATCGCCCTGTCCCGCCGCCTGTCCCGCCACGCCCACGGCCTACCCGCCCTGCGTTGGGCGCTGGCGGCAATTGGCGGTCCACGGCAAGAGGCGACTTCGGTCGTGTTGTCCTTGGGTCTTGGCCTCTCGGTGCTGGCCGCTGTAGGGCAGATCGACGGCAACCTGCGCTACGCCATTGCCCGTGACCTGCCGGAACGTGCCCCCAGTTATTTCTTCGTTGATATCCAGACCGACCAGCTAGACGGCTTCTTGCAGCGGGTCGAAACCGATCCCAGCGTGACCAAAGTAGATACCGCCCCGATGCTGCGCGGCGTCGTGACCCAGATCAACGATGTCCCTGCTTTGGAGGTCGCCCCCGACCATTGGGTCGTGCGCGGGGATCGTGGCATCACCTACGCCGACAAGCTGCCCGAACGTACCATCATCACCGAAGGGGAATACTGGCCCGAAGGCTATGATGGCCCGCCACAGATTTCTTTTGCCGCCGAAGAGGCCGAAGAAATCGGCTTGAAGCTTGGGGACACGCTGACCATCAACGTGCTGGGGCGGGACATCAAAGGGACGATCACCAGCTTTCGGCAGGTGGATTTCTCGAACGCAGGCATCGGGTTTGTGCTAACCATGAACCCCGCTGCCCTGCGCGGTGCGCCGCATACCCATATTGCGACCGTCTATTCGGACACCGAGAACGAGGCGCAGATCCTGCGGGATCTGGCCACCGCCTACCCCAACATCACCGCCATCCGCGTCCGCGACGCGGTCGAGCGCGTGGCAGAGGTACTAAAAAGCATCGCCGCTGCGGCCTCCTACGGGGCGGGCATGACCTTGCTGACGGGCTTTCTGGTGCTGCTGGGGGCCTCGGCCGCGGGCGAGCCTGGCCGGACCTATGAGGCAGCCGTGCTGAAGACCCTTGGCGCGACGCGGGCGCGTATCCTGTCCAGCTTTGCCATCCGCTCCATGATCATGGGTGCGGCTGCGGGTCTGGTTGCCCTGATCGCAGGCATCACCGCCGGTTGGGCAGTCAGCATCTTTGTGATGGAGACCGATTTCACCATCACGTGGAGCTCGGCCATCCTGATCGTTCTGGGCGGTATTCTTGCCAATCTGGCGGCGGGCTTTGCTAGCGCGTGGCGGTCCTTGCGGGTGCGTCCGGCCCGCGTGTTGCGGGCCAAGGACTGATCACTTGATGGATTGGGCGAATTGCACAATCCCGGCCTGAGGCAGCGCGCCCACACGGCGTCCTGCCTCTTTGCCCTTCTTGAAGGCGATCATCGCGGGAATGCCACGAATGCCGTAGCGGTTCGAGGCAGACGGATGCTGTTCCGTGTTCAGCTTGGCAAAGCGCACCTTGCCCTGCATAGACTTCGCCGCGCTAGCGAACTGAGGTGCCATCGCGCGGCAAGGTCCGCACCAAGGGGCCCAGAAATCCACCACGAGGGGCAGCGTGGTGTCTTTTGACGCTTTGGTCAGGGTGGCGGGGTCAATCTCGGCCACTTTGTCGGTCACCAGCTTGGCGCCGCATACACCGCATTTGGGGGACTGGTCCAGTTTCTCGGACGGGACGCGGTTGGGCGTGCCGCAGTCAAGACAGGTCAGGCGGTCATCGTTGGACATAGGAGCCTCATACAAATTCAACTTAACGCATATATCGGGAGCCGATCCGCAAGGATCAAGAGGGAGGGATTGACGAAACCCTGCCGAATGATCAGATCATCCCTATGACTGATCCCTTCTTCTTCGGCTATGGCAGCCTTGTAAACCGCACGACCCACATCTACGAGGACGCCCACCGCGCAAAAGCCCGTGGTTGGCGGCGGATGTGGCGTCACACCGACCTGCACCCCTCGCCGTTCTTGACGGCTGTGCCTTGCGCGCAGACCGAGATCGAGGGGCTGATCGCCCATGTGCCAAATGGCGATTGGCAGGCATTGGATGCGCGGGAAACCGGCTATGACCGCCTTTCCGCCACACATCAGGTCTCACATCCTGTCACGCGTCCGGTGGAGATCGCGATTTACAGCGTGCCCGAGCGGCTGGAAGTGCCCGACCTGCGGCACCCGATCCTGCTGAGTTATCTGGATGTGGTGGTTCAGGGCTATCTGGTGGAATTCGGTGAAGACGGGGCGCACCGGTTCTTTGACACCACGGACGGTTGGGACGCACCGATCAAGGATGATCGCGCCGCGCCAGACTATCCCCGCCATCGCGTTTTATCTGCGTCTGAGCGCGGGTTTGTGGATGACCGTCTGGCCGCAATGGGGATTGTACCGGTGCGGTAAGGGGGCGCTGCCCCCTCTTGGAGTACGGCCAATTCACCCCCGAGGTATTTTCACCAAGCTGAAAGCAAAACCGCCAGCTTTTGAAGGCTGGCGGTTTTTCTATTTTATGCTTTGAAGCCGCGGGCTTTGACGACTTGCAGCAGCTGCATGACGTTGCCCATATCGGGGCCGCTGCTTTGGCCGGTGACGGCGCGGCGGAGCGGCATGAAAAGGCCTTTGCCTTTGCGGCCGGTCTTTTCTTTGACCGCCGAGGTCCAGTCGGACCATGTTTGCGCGTCAAAGTCACCTTCGGGCAGCAAGGTCATTGCCTCTTCGATGAAGGCACGGTCTTCGTCCTCGACCACCGGATCGGCGCCGTCGCGGAAGAGGGTCCACCAACCTTCGAGGTCAGCAAGGGTGGTGATGTTTTCACGGGTGACGGTCCAGAAGAGTTCGGCCTTATCCGCAGGCACACCCAGAGCGGTGATCTGTCCGGCAACCTCTGCGTAAGCCTTCGCACCGTTGATGCGGGCGGTCAGCGGGAAGAGATCGTTGCTGTCGAATTTGGTCGGGGCCGAACCGAAGCGGTTGATGTCAAAGCCCTCGATCAGTTCGGACATGTCGCTGCGCAGTTCCACCGGATCGGACGAGCCGAGGCGGGCCATCAGCGACAAAAGCGCCATAGGCTGAACGCCCGCGGCGCGCAGGTCGCGGATCGACAGCACGCCAAGACGCTTGGACAGTGCCTCGCCCTGCGGGCCGGTCAGCAGCGAGTGATGCGCGAAGGACGGCGGGGTGAAGCCAAGCGCTTGGATCATCTGGATCTGGGTGGCGGTGTTGGTCACGTGGTCCGAGCCGCGCACCACATGGGTCACGCCCATATCGGTGTCATCAACCACAGAGGCCAGCGTGTAGAGCACCTGACCATCGCCGCGGATCAGAACGGGGTCCGAGACCGAAGCTGCGTCAATCGACAGATCGCCAAGGATGCCATCGGTCCATTCGATGCGCTGCTGATCCAGCTTGAAGCGCCAGTGGCCGTTGCCACGCTCGGCCCGCAGCTTTTCCTTTTCCGCGTCGGAGAGGTTCAGGGCCGCGCGGTCATAAACCGGAGGCTTGCCCATGTTGAGCTGTTTCTTGCGCTTGAGGTCCAACTCGGTCGGGGTCTCGAAGCATTCGTAGAAACGGCCCATCTCGCGCAGTTTGGTGGCAGCGTCTTCATAGCGGTCCAGACGTTCGGACTGGCGTTCGACCTTGTCCCAGGTCAGGCCAAGCCATTCCAGATCCTGCTTGATGGCATCGACGTATTCCTGCTTGGACCGCTCGGGGTCGGTGTCGTCGATGCGCAGGATGAAGGTACCGCCGGCTTTGCGGGCGATCAGATAGTTCATCAGCGCAGTGCGCAGGTTGCCCACGTGAATGTAACCGGTGGGCGAAGGGGCGAAACGGGTGGTCGTCATAGCGTTCTCCTGTTGCCCCGACCTCTTTCATAGAGGCGCGAAAATGTCCATATGAGCCTTATGACAGAGCCTGTGCGCAGCCCCGAAATCGAAAAAATCGCCCAACGGACACTGGAACGCTTGCCTGCCGCGTTCCAAGCGGCGGCACGTGAGATCACCCTATTGGTAATGGAGCATGCGCCCCGCGATGTGCTGGCGGACTTTGGCATGAGTGATCCGCTAGAATTGACCGGCCTATATAGCGGCGTGCCCCTGACAGAGCGCAGCTTTGACGGCGGCCCTTATGGGCCTGCGGAAATCCACCTCTATCGGGCGGCCATTGAGGCAGAGTTACTTGATCGGAGGAATGTGTCGCTAGAGGAACTGGTGGCCCATATCACCGTCCACGAAATGGCCCATCATCTGGGCTGGAGCGATGACGACATAGCCGCCATCGACCCTTGGTGGGAATAGCGCCTTAGCGCAGTTTCGGTGGCTTGGTGGGGTCCATACCGGGGGCCGAGCCGGGGATTTCACGCTTTTCGGGCTCGGGCAGGTCAAAGCGCAGGCCGACCTTGGCCAATTGTGCCGACACCGGATCAGAGGGGCGGAAGAAGGCGACATCGATCATGCCGGCCTCAATACCTGAAAAGGTCAGCGCCGCATGGACAGCACGGGCGATGGCAGGCTCGGCGCCCGGCACAGGATCGACAACACCCAGCATATGCCCCTGTGCGCCGCCCTCATATTTCACCGCCACCAGATAGGCGAATTTCGCCAGACCGGCGGCCGAAGCAAGGCGGGCATCCAGCGACACCAACAGATTTTCAGGCAAGCCGCGCGGGGGCTGCACCTCTTCGATGCGGGCCTCAGTCTCATCAGGCGCCGAGGACAGTGTCTCGGTTAGCCATGACACCGCATCAGGGGGCAGCAGCATTTCGGACGGGGCGACGGTCAGGTTCACCCCAAGGCCAATCCCCTGCCCGTCCAGCATCTGGGCCAGAACGCGGCCCGAAAGGGCGGCATAGGGCGCCTCGCCTTCGGCGAAATGGGCCAATCGGGCCTCAGTGTCGAAGACCAGCGCGAAAGTCTGGTCCTCAACGGGAAAGAGACGGGGTTTGATCGTGTCGCCCTCGGGTTCTTCTTCCAGCAGCAGATAGACCTCAGAGCCGGAGAGCACATCGTAGAACCGCAGACGCGCCGCGCTGTCTTCGGGCGCGGCCTCCATTGCGGCATGGGCGTGATCAAGCGGCGTGTCCGGTGTCATCTGTGTCATCTAGAACCTCTTTCACCTTGGCACGCAGGACCGGCAGCACGTCCGACTCGAACCAGGGGTTTCGTTTCAACCATCCGGTATTGCGCCAGGACGGATGAGGCAAGGGCATGACGCCCTGATCCACATATCTGCGCCAGTCCGCCACGGCTTCCGATACCGGCAATGAAGTGCCCAAGTGCCATTTCTGGGCATAGCCGCCGACCAGAATTGTAAATCTAACCTTCGGAAGCGCCGAGATAATTTCCTTGTGCCACGTTCGGGCGCAGACCGAGGGCGGCGGCAAATCGGCCCCCTTCGCGTTATAGCCCGGAAAGCAAAAGGCCATCGGTACAATCGCCACCTTGTCGCGATCATAAAACCTGTCCTCTTCCAGCCCCAGCCAATCGCGCAGACGATCCCCTGACGGGTCAGTGAAGGGCTGGCCGCTTTCGTGGACCCTTGCCCCCGGCGCTTGCCCCGCAATCAGCAAACGCGCCGTGTCACGCATCCACAAAACCGGCCTTGGATCGTGCTTTGTGGCGGTTTTGGCAAAGCGATCGGCACAAATCCTGCAGTCTCGGATCTGTGACAGGATTTCGTCCAACTCATCTTGTGCTTTGTTGCTGAATTTGGACATAATTCCTGCAAATTTAGCGGTTAGTTTTAAGTTAACCCCAATCCGTGACAGTGAAGATCACACCACCTGAGGCAAGGCATGCTGGAATTCCGAAATGTCAGCAAGTCGTTCTGGACCGGAACGCAGCACAAGGTCATCCTGGACCGCGCATCTTTCCGTGTTGACCTCGGAGAGTCGCTGGGAATTCTTGCGCCTAATGGTACGGGGAAAACCACTGTCGTCAACATGATGGCAGGGCTGGAAAAACCCGACGAAGGTGAGATCATCCGCGATTGCCGGATCTCTTTCCCGCTGGGATTTATGGGCGGTGTGATCGGTCGCCTATCCGCGATGGAAAACGCCCGCTACATTGCCCGCCTCTACGGTCTGGACCCCGATTATGTCGAGGCGTTCTGCCGCTGGCTCTGCGGTCTTGAGGAATATTTTGACCAGCCTTTGGGCACCTATTCCTCTGGTATGAAATCCAGATTTACGTTTTCGCTGTTGCTGGCACTGGATTTCGACATCTATCTGATCGATGAGGGGATGCCCTCGACCACCGACGTGGAATTCAACCGGAAGGCCGCCGATCTGCTGCGCGAGCGATTGCGCACGACCACCATCGTGATCGTCTCGCACCAGCCGGAAACCCTTGAGAAATACTGCCGCAAGGCTGCCGTTCTCATGGATGGGCAACTCCACATGTTCGACACTCTTGAGGAAGCGAAGCAGCTTTATGACTACGAAACCAAAAGCTAAGAAATTCCGCATCCGCCCCGAGCCTATGACCCGTGGGGTCCCGATGACCTCGCAAGCGGCCACGGCAGAGGATCAAACCGCCATGACCGGCGAAGTGACCTCGGGCACAGAGATGGAGATCGACAATGGAATCGACGCCATCCGCAAAGAGGGGCTGACTGGCCGCCAATTGCGACTGGCCCGCCGCGTCGCCCAAAAACATGACGTCCCCGCGACCTCAGATTTCGATGCCGTGCGCCAATTGCGCAAACGCGGGATTGATCCGTTCCAGAAATCAGCCTCATTAGAGTTGGTGGTGGCGGACAATGACGCGCCCGAAGAAAAGCCCGCGCAGCTGCCCCAGACCGTGCCTGTCAAAAAGACCCTTCCCAGCACCGAACTGGCCGACGATAGCGAAAGCCCCGCAATCCGCCGCGCCCGCGAAATCGGCGAAATCCAAAAAGACATTGCCCGCCGCCGTCAGCGGAAAACAGCGATGCTGCTGGTCCGTCTGGCCTTTTTCGTGCTGCTGCCGACCGCGATTTGCGGCTGGTACTTCTACAAGATGGCCACGCCCCAATACGCGACTTCATCGGATTTCAGCATCCAGAGCGCGGATTCGGGTGGTGAATCCGGTGGTCTGGGTTCGATGATTTCCGGCGGCCTTGGCGCCAACACCGAGGCTGTGGCCGTCCAGCGCTACCTGCAATCGCGCGAAGCGATGCTGCGGCTGGACGCCGAAGAAGGCTTCAAAGCGCATTTCCAGCAGCCGTGGATCGACCCGCTGCTGCGCCTTTCTGCCGATGCCACCAACGAAGAGGCCTATACGCTTTACAAGCGCAAGGTTCTGATCGGCTATGACCCGACCGAAGGCGTCATGGGCCTTGAGGTGATCGCCGTTGATCCCGAGACCAGCAAATCCTTTTCCGAGGCGCTGATCCGCTATGCCGAAGAACGCGTTGACACCCAGACCCTGCGCAAGCGCGAAGACCAGTTGAGCGAAGCCCGAAAGTCTCTGACCGAGGCAGAACAAAAGCGCCGCGAAGCACAGATGGCCTTGGTCGCGCTGCAACAAGAAGCCGCAATTGTGGACCCCGAAGGCGTTATCTCGGGGCTGCGGGGCCAAATCACAACGCGGGAAACCGAACTGCAAGAAAAAGAAATCCAGCTTCAGGCCCTACTGGACAACGCCCGCCCGAACCAAAGCCGCGTGGACGGTGTGCGCGGCGACATACGCCGACTGGAAGACGCGATCGCTGACCTACAAGGCCGGATGAACAACGCCACCCAAGGCGAGGATTCGCTGGCTGCCATTTCATCGAAAATCCAGCTGGCGCAGCTGGACCTCACAACGCGCGATATGATGTTGCAAGCGGCCCTGCAAAACCTTGCGACCTCGCAGCTAGAGGCAAGCCGCCAAACCCGCTACATGGCCCGCGGCGTTGAGCCGGTCGCACCCGATGAACCCAGTTATCCCCGTTCGTTCGAAAATACGCTGGTCAGCTTTCTGGCCTTCGCGGGGATCTACCTGATGATCTCGCTCACGGCCTCGATCCTGCGCGAACAGGTCACCAGCTAAAGCAAAAAGGGGCGCCCAAGATCGGGCGCCCCATTCATTTCAGGCTGTACCTGCAAGCGTTCAGGCGGCCAGCCCGCGCCCTTTCAGCAGGGCCTCAACACCAGGCAAGCGGCCACGGAACGCGGTATAAAGCTCATCCGCGGGGCGAGAGCCGCCCATCGACAGGATGTTCGCCTCTAGGCTTTTCGCCGTTTCGGGGTCGAACGCGCCGCCCGCCTCTCTGAAGGCCTCAAACGCGTCAGCATCCATCACCTCGGACCACATGTAGCTGTAATAGCCGCTGGAATATCCGTCGCCCGAAAAGACATGGGCAAAGTGCGGCGTTGCATGGCGCATCCCGATGGCCTTGGGCATGCCAAGGTCCGCCAAAACAGCCTCTTGCGCTGCCATAGCATCCTCGGGCGCAGCGCCATCGTGGAACGCCAGATCGACCAGAGCCGAGCCCAGATATTCCACCGTCTGGAACCCCATATCAAAATTCGCCGCCCCCAGAACCGCATCAGCCATCTCTTGCGGCATCGGCTCGCCGGTTTCGGCATGAACTGCGAATTTGGCCAGAACTTCAGGCACTTCCAGCCAATGCTCATAAAGCTGGCTTGGCAGTTCCACAAAGTCCCGCGCCACCGATGTGCCCGACATGCTGCCATAGCGCACATCAGACAACATCTGGTGCAAAGCGTGGCCGAATTCATGAAACAGGGTCCGCGCATCATCATAGGACAAAAGCGCAGGCTGACCCTCATCGGGCTGCGCAAAGTTGCAGACGTTCACCACGATGGGATGCGCCTTGACGGGGTAGTCCGACTGGCTGCGGAAAGCGCTGCACCACGCGCCCGACCGCTTGGAGGGCCGTGCAAAATAGTCACCGATGAACACCGCGACCAAAGCGCCGTCACGGGTCACTTCCCATGCCCTCGCATCAGCGTGGTACAGCGGTACGTCGATCTCTTTGAAGGCCAGCCCGAACAAACGGGTCGAGCAATCGAACGCCGCCTCAATCATCTTATCTAGCTGGAAATAAGGCTTTAACTTTGCCTCATCCAAAGCATGTTCCGCCTGACGCCGCTTTTCCGCGTAATAGCGCCAGTCCCATGCCTCAAGATCACCATTAATCCCGTCGTCCCGCATCATGGCGGTCAGAACCTCGGCATCTGCGTTCGCCTGCGCCTTGGCGGGCTCCCACACCTGCATCAACAGCTCACGCACACGATCGGGGGTGCCAGCCATCTCGGTTTCCAGCTTGAACGCCGCAAAAGTGTCATAGCCAAGCAGCTTGGCCCGTTCATCGCGCAGCTTCAGGGTTTCATTGGCGATCTCGCGGTTGTCGGTTTCGCCGCCCATCGCACCACGGGCTGCCCAAGCCTTGTAGGCCTTTTCGCGCAAAGAACGATTGGGGCTGAATTGCAGGAACGGCACGATCAGAGACCGCGAGGTCGTGATCACCGGCTTACCCTCGCCCGCGCGGCGCGCGGCAGAGGTCAGGAAATCGGGCAGACCATCCAGATCGCCTTCAGACAGCTCCATCTTCCAGCCTGCCTCATCGGCCAGCAGGTTCTGAGTGAACTGGGTGCCAAGGGTCGACAGGCGCGACATCACCTCACGCATCCGCGCGGCCTCATCCCCATCCAGCGCCGCACCGGAGCGAACGAACCCGCGATAGCTGAGGTACAGCAGACGGGCGTCCTGTTCATCCAGATCAAGGCTGTCACGGCTGTTCCACAGGGCCTCGACCCGAGCAAACAGCGCCTTATTGCTGTTGATATCACTGAAATGGGCCGACAGACGGGGTGCGAAATCACGCTGCAATTCTTGCCGCACAGGGTTCGAGTCGCTGCCCGCCACATTGTAGAACACCGACAGCACCCGATCGAGTTCCTCGCCCGAATGCTCTTGCGCCAGAATGGTGTTTTCAAAGGTCGCGGGTTCGGGGTTCGCGGCGATTGCCTCGATCTCGGCCTTATGGCTGGCCAGCGCCTGCTCAAACGCAGGGGCGAAATCGGCGTCGCTGATGGCGTCGAAACGGGGCAACCCCAGCGGGCCGTCCCAGGGTTGGATCAAAGCGGTGGTCATTCAAACGTCCTTCTCGGCGCCGCAAACGGGACAATCCCCGCGCGGCTTCAGTGTAATGTTGCGGGTCTCGGCGTAGAGCGCGTCGTGGATCAGCATCCGCCCGCGCAACGTCTGGCCCGCACCCGTGATGTGCTTCACCGCCTCGGTCGCCATGATCGAGCCGATGATCCCCGGCAGCGGCCCAACCACACCGGCCTCGGCGCATGAGGGGGCCAGATGGGCGGCGGGGGCCTCGGGGAAGATACATTGATAACATGGGGTGCCGTTCGCCGGATCAAAGAGGCTGACCTGCCCCTCCCATTGACTTAGCGCGCCAGAGATTAGCGGTTTGCCCAGTTTGACGCAGATTTCATTCACCAGATAACGGGTTTCAAAGTTATCCGTCCCATCCAGAACCAGATCATATTCGGCGATCAAAGCTTCGGCATTGGCCCGCGAGAAGCGCTGGTTGTAAGGGCGCACGGTGACAAAGGGGTTCAAACCGATCATCCGGTCCACCGCTGACTGCACCTTGGGACGGCCGATGTCATTGTCGCTGTGCAGAACCTGCCGCTGCAGGTTGCTGTTATCGACCACATCCGCATCGATCACACCAATGGTCCCGACACCCGCACCGGCCAGATATAGCAGCACCGGACTGCCAAGCCCGCCTGCCCCGATCACCAGCACTTTTGCATCACGCAGGGCGTTCTGCCCCGAGCCGCCAATCTCGCGCAGAAAGATATGGCGCGCATAGCGCTCCAACTCGACCGGAGAAAAACTGCCCTCGCGGGGCGGCTCCGGGGCGACGGCCCGCATGGCAGCGGCAGCGCGCAGTTTGCGCAGGCCCACGCGGTAGGTCAACGCGGTGGCCAGCAGCACGCCTACAATCAGCCACGGCTTGGCGTCCCCGCCAAATGCCACGCGCACGCCAGCCCCTTCCGGCATCACCAGATGCGCCAGCACAATCGCCACATAAAGCAAGGCAATCAGCCCCCAACGAGTGCCCGAAGGCATCCTCATCAGTCGCCCGATCCCCCAGATCATCGCCGCCAAGCCTAGAAACAGCGTCATCCCTTGTCCCTTTCTCAGGTGCCGGTCGAACCGAAGCCACCACCGCCACGGGCGGTCTGGCCCGAAAATTCGTCAACCACTGCCAATTGCGGCCGCACCACAGGCACAAAGATCATTTGCGCAATCCGCTCACCTGGGTCGATCACAATCGCATCGCCCGACGGATTGCGGTTCCAGACGCTGACGTAGATCTGGGCGGTGTAATCGGGATCGATCAAGCCCACCGAATTCCCCATTACCAAACCCTTCTTGTGCCCTAACCCCGAGCGCGGCAGGATCATCGCAGCCACATGGGCATTATTCATGAACAGCGCGATCCCCGAGGGAACCAGAACAGCTGCCTCTTGGGGCTTCACGTGCAAAGGCGCGTCGATACAGGCGTGCAGATCAACCGCTGCGGCCATGTCGCTCTGGTATTTCGGCAGGCCCCAATCATGAAGTCTTTGATCAAGAACCTTAACCTCGATCCCGGGGGTGAACGACGAAAGCGTCATAAGCTCTCCTAGCTGAAAATGATGGAGCAGAGCCTAGCGTTCCACGCGGCGACTACAAGCGGAACCGTCGGGATATGCCTGGCTCGAATATTGGCGGGCACAGGGAATACCTGACTATCCCGCACCACGGCCCTTTGATATTGTGTTAGACATACTCAAGATTTACTCTAGGGTACACCTTATGGGCGTATCTCGTTTACCTTGTCCCCAGTGCTTTTGGCCCTCTCACTCATGCGGCCATGTTTTCCCCGATCGCCCTGAAACCAAACAGCACTTGTGAGATATTATGCACAATTGGGATGATCTGAAATACTGTTTGGCTTTAAAGCGCTATGGCACCATGTCCGGTGCCGCAAATGCGCTTAAAACCAACGTAGCCACGGTCTCGCGTCGGATTCACGGCCTCTCAGAGGAACTTGGCGCACCTCTTTTCACCAAAGAGGGACAAAAGTGGAAACCGACTTCCTTCGCCAATGCGCTGGCCGATCTGGCCAACCAAACCGAAGAAGTTCTGCAAAAACTGGAAACAGAGAACAACGATGATACCGCACCACGAGAGTTGCGGATCAACTGTGATAGCGTCATCCGGCAGTCCCGCGTGATGGGCGCGGTCTCCAGTCTTTTTGAAACCATACCTAACGTGGTGTTCACCCTGCGTTTTGGTACGGCCAGCCTTGGCTTTGGGGAAACAGACGTCTTCATCACCACCACTCAGTTCGGTGAAGGTAACCTTGTGCAGCGACGCGTTGGCGCGGTCAAAACCGCTGTCTGGTGCGGTGCCGCCCACCAAAACAATCTGAAAAGCTGGATCAGATTAGAGAACTGTCCGCCGCTAGATCCGCAACAGGAAGAAGTTGCCTCCGTGATGGGCCCGGAGCAGATGGTTCTGAATGATGGAATGCTCTGTGCAGATGTTATCCAGAAGCTGCCCTTCGCTGCGACACTGACCGAAGACTTTGCAGTGCGCCAACGGGGTTTGCGCCTCTTAACCCAGTTCGAACCTGTCTCGCATCCGGTCTGGGCTTATTTCCATGGCACCCGACGCAATGATAGCGTGGTTCAACTGGCCATTGAATGGGTCTCAACCGCATTCAAGATGCAGAACGAACAGCTGGTTATTCCGGCCAACGTTACCCTGCCCTATCCAGAACCTGTCGGCGATTGAACCAAGGGAAAGGCAGCGCAAAAGGCCGGGGACTATGCCGCCCCGACCCGCGCTGCCATACGCACAGCCTGCGCGCTGCGTGCAGCGACTTTGATGACCATGAACAATTTTTCACGGCTCAGGTCATCCTTCATGAGGAAACCATCGACTTCCACCTGTTCGAGAATTTCCAAAAACGAGAATTCATCCAGTCCCGAGAACAGGACCACACCTGCGCCCGAAACGTCGCCGGACAGGTTACGCATTTCGCGGATAAACTCATCACCGGTCATCTCGCCCAGATTATAGTCAACGAACACCAGATCCGGGACCTGTAGTGTGCCTTGGCTGGCAGCCTCCATGAATTCGCTTGGTGACTTGAAGCGCTCCACGGAATAGGTGTCCGCCGACTTCAGCCAGCGGGTGACGATTTCTGCGTGAAGATCATCATCTTCGATAAAGGTGATGTGCATACAAGTCTCCAAAGGGGGCGTTTCTGGCGTGCGAACCATGAATCACTAGAAGACAAACCAAAGGCACGCATGCCTTAACTCTCTTAACCGTAAGGGACATTCAGCAGCAGTTCAACACATGCAGAAATCACTAGGTATTATCCATTCCGCCATGCAAAACTGACTATTGAATACATATTATATGTCAAAGCGCCTTATTTTCCTATCTTTTAATACAAGCAAGACGGCATTTGCTTAGATGTGTACTTCCTCCGCTGCGGAAATCGATTAAACAGGCAAGATGCGTCTTGCAGTTTTGCACGACGTCGCACCCCACAAATTTGCGCTTGTCAGTATAGTAGCGCTAAAATGACCGCCCATCTGTAAGGATGTTTTTTTTTAGGTTCATGGAATGAATGCTCTGTTTCCCAAACAAACATCCAAAGCTACTTTATTAGTCGTAGATGATGACGAAATAGACCGTGAAATCATCCTGCGCGCCCTTGCTGAACATGGGCTTGAGGTTCCGGTGGCTTATGCAGCCAACGGGAACGAAGCGATCGAACTTATGAAAGCAGAGACAGACACCGCATTTGTGGTGCTTCTGGACCTGAACATGCCCGTCCTTGACGGATTTGAGACTCTGGACGTAATGCGCAAAGATCCCGACCTGATGAAAACGCCAGTTTTCATCCTATCCACCTCGGATGAAGAGCGGGATATCGACCAAAGCTACCGTATGGGCATCTCTGGGTACCTGCGCAAAGCCGAAATCGACGAAGGCATGGAGCGGATCATCTCTCTGATGCGCGCCTATATCGAAACGGTCAAACTGCCCTAATTTATCACGCCAGCGCGGCTGCTATCTCGGCGGCCAGACGATCCGACACGTCTGTCTTGGACATACGGGGCCAGTCCTCTGCGCTATCGGCCTTGACCACGGTCACCTTATTTTCCTGACCGCCCATAATGCCGGTTTCTGGGCGCACGTCGTTGGCAACGATCCAGTCACACCCCTTGCGGACCCGCTTTGCCGTTGCATTTGCGATCACGTCATCGGTCTCGGCGGCAAAGCCCACCACCAGCTTGGGCCGCCCTTCGCTCATTTGCGACACGCGGGCCAGAATGTCGGGGTTCTCGGCGAACTCCAGCGTTGGCAATTTGCCCGCCTGCTTCTTGATCTTGCTGTTCGAAGCGCCCGCCACACGCCAATCGGCCACAGCCGCCGCAAAGACCGCCGCATCCACAGGCAGCGCCTTTTCTACGGCACGCAACATCTGATCAGCGGTTTCCACACGGATCACCCGTGCCCCCAAAGGCGCCGGAACCGAGGCCGGTCCCGTCACAAAGGTCACCTCTGCCCCCAGACGCATCAGCGCCTCGGCAATGGCAGTGCCCTGCGCACCGGACGAGCGGTTGGCAATGTAGCGCACGGGGTCAATCGGTTCATGAGTTGGGCCAGAGGTCACCAGCACATGCTGGCCCTTCAACGGCCCGTCAATCAGCGCATCCTTGATGGCTTTGAATATCGCGGCGGGTTCTGCCATGCGGCCCGGCCCGTATTCACCGCAGGCCATATCGCCCTCATCAGGACCGACAAAGCGGATACCGTCCGCCTTCATTGTCGCCAGATTGCGCTGGGTTGCGGGGTGTTCCCACATGCGCACATTCATGGCAGGGGCCACCAGAACCGGCGTATCCGTCGCCATCAGCAGGGTCGAGGCCAGATCATTCGCGTGACCGCCCGCCATCTTGGCCATCAGGTCCGCCGTAACAGGGGCCACAACCACCAGATCGGCGCTGCGGGACAGCTGGATATGCCCCATCTCTGCCTCTTCGGTCAGATCGAACAAATCGGTCATCGCCTTTTCGCCCGCCAAGGCCGAGACCGACAAAGGCGTCACAAACTCTGCCGCTGCCTTGGTCATAACAGGCGTCACATGAGCCCCGTCACCGCGCAACAGGCGGATCAGCTCAAGGCATTTGTAGGCGGCGATCCCGCCCCCGATGATCAGCAGAATGCGTTTGCCAGCCAGCATAGCGCCACCTCCTCAGGTCCTTACACAACTGGTAAAGACCGACAGGGAAAAGCGCAATCACTCCTGCGTGCCAAAGGTGGTACAAGGATCGTCGCGCTCGGTCGGCGCAGTGACCAGCCACAGATCATAAGGGGGCTGATCATCCGGCGCCTGCTCCAACTGCCCGACCGAAATCACCCGCACATCGGGCGCTGCAAGACCAAGCAGATAAGGCATTCCCCAATCATTACGGGCGTGACCATTGCCGGTAATCACCGCCACAGGCCCGCCGGTATCTTCAAGCGCAGTCAACGCCGCCTGCGCCAAAGCCGCATCGCGCAGACGCTGGCTTTCGACCATCCCGCCCATCATCTCGGCTGGCATGGCGTTACAGTGGGCCTCCATCTGCTCGGCCTCACGGATTTCTTGCTGATCTTCAGGCAAGCTCTGATCCAGACCGAACCGCGCCGCCTCTGGCCCGAAGACCGCCGCAGCCCCCTGTCCGACCGAGGCGCGCAAATCCTCACGCTGGACCCAAGCGCCATAGATTGCCGCCTGCCCCACGGCCTCAAAGACCGGCCAATAAATGTCCATCGAGGGCCAGCCGCTGTCGGCCCAACCGGTCACCTTTTCCAGCTGCTCAGGCGATACGCGATCCTCAGCGGTAAGCTTGGCCGCAACATCGGGCGTCAACTGTTCAAACACCACGGCAGCGGGCGAAATTGCCCTGATGGCCCGCGCTTGGTTCAGGTGCTGGATGGCGGAATCGTGGTATTCGCCTAATACAAAGACCTGCCCGTCGGGCAGGTCCGTGATGTCATCAATCTGCGCCCCGTGGGCGGGCAGAGCGACAAGGCAAACAAGAAGAAAAGCTGGTGTTCTCATACCAAGAACGCATGAACCTCTTTGCTTTCGTTCTCAAGAGTTTTGCGCATTTTCTGGAAGGCTGCGGCCTCAAGCTGGCGCACCCGCTCTTTCGACAAGCCCAACTCTTGGCCAAGACTTTCCAGCGTGCGGGGTTCATCAACCAACTTCCGTTCGCGAATGATAAATCGCTCGCGCTCGTTCAGCGCCCCCATCGCGCTTAGCAGCCAACCGCGCAGACGCGCCATATCGTGCTGATGGGCGACGGTATGCTCTGCCTGCTCGCCAACATCCTCAAGGCTGTCGATCCATTCGCGACCATCTTCATCGCTGGATTGCGTCGCGTTCAGGGAAAAATCATTCCCCGACAAACGCGCCTCCATCATGATCACGTCATTCAAAGGCACACCGACCTCATGGGCGATCTTTTCGTGCAACTGGTGACGGTCCAATTCGATCCCATCAGCCTGCGCCTCTCGCTCCAGACGGGCCTGCACACGGCGCATGTTGAAGAACAGAGACTTCTGACTGCTGGTCGAGCCGGTCCGCACCATCGACCAATTGCGCATCACATAGTCCTGGACCGAGGCCTTGATCCACCACACAGCATAGGTCGAAAACCGCACACCGCGATCAGGGTCGAATTTTTCAGCCGCTTTCATCAGGCCCAGACCCGCTTCTTGGATCAGGTCATTCATGGGCGCACCATAACGCCGGAACTTCGCCGCCATCGAGATCGCCAGACGCATGTAGGCCGTAATCAGCCGGTGCAGCGCCGCTTCATCCCGATGATCGCGCCACGCATAGGCCAGCGCCAATTCGGTTTCAGCATCCAGCAGTTCTGCCTTCATGGCAGCGCGAGACAGTGTCTTGTCCACTTGGGCATCCAGAGCCATATGTGCTACTCCCATGTTATCGCACCGATGACGGGCGTCTCATTGTGTTGATGTAGGGTCTACGCACGAGGGTCCGGTTTAGTTCACTATGAGGTGAAAAAATGTTGCCCCCCCTAACTGTGGTCATCGGAGGCGCCGCCTCAGGGAAGTCTGATTTTGCTGAAGAAATCGTCGTTTCTGCATCTTCGCACAGGCTCTATATAGCCACCGCGCAGGCATGGGATGATGAGATGCGTGCCAAAATCCGCGCCCATCAGGACGCCCGCGCCGCCGCTGGTTGGCGCACGGTGGAAACGCCGCTGGACCCCGAAACTGCCCTTGGGACAATGGCTGAGGATGAGGTAGCCCTGCTGGACTGCGCCACCATGTGGCTGACCAATCATCTGTTGGCCGAACACGATCTGGATGCCGCCGAGGCCGCCCTGACCGCCGGTCTTGCCGCCGCCAAAGGCCCCGTGGTCATCGTCACCAACGAAGTGGGCGCAGGCATCGTGCCGGAAAACGCCTTGGCCCGCCGCTTTCGCGAGGCCCAAGGGCGATTGAACCGCCGCCTCGCCGCCCGTGCCGATCTGGTCGTCACCGTCATCGCGGGCCTGCCACTGACGCTGAAGGGACAATTGCCGTGACGCAACTTTTCATGGTCCGCCACGGGCCAACCCATGTGAAAAAGCTGATTGGTTGGACGGATGTGCCCGCCGACCTGTCCGACCGACAGGCTATCGCGGGGCTTAAGGGCGCTCTGCCAGACCTGCCCGTGATCTCGTCCGACCTGCTGCGGGCGCGGCAGACGGCAGACGCGATCCAAGGGGCGCGGCGCCGGTTGCCCCATGCGGCCCAATTTCGGGAAATCCACATGGGGGCATGGGAAGATCGCAGCTGGACAGAGATTGACGATAGCACCCCCGGCGCCCTGCGGCAGTACTACGAACAGCCCGGCGACACCGCCCCGCCAGAGGGCGAGAGCTGGAACCAACTTTCACAGCGGGTCCATGAGAGGCTGACTGATTTACTGGCCCATCACCCCAAAGGACTGATCGTCGTGGCGCATATGGGACCGATCCTGACCGTCGTTCAGCGGGCGCGGGACATCAGCGCTTATGACGCGCTTGCGCAAGTGATCGCCCCCCTCTCGGTCAGTCAATTCAACTATGACGGCGCGTTTCACGAAATCACAGTGAACCAGTTTCCTGCCGCCCTTTAACCATTTGGCAACCAT
Organism: Donghicola tyrosinivorans; assembly: GCF_003003355.1. Taxonomy (GTDB): domain Bacteria; phylum Pseudomonadota; class Alphaproteobacteria; order Rhodobacterales; family Rhodobacteraceae; genus Donghicola; species Donghicola tyrosinivorans. Next base: position 242,900 of record NZ_PVTQ01000002.1, on the reverse strand, counting down.
CCCTGCTTAAGCCTTAAGAAAAAGGGCGCGGGCATGATCAGTCGGGTTTTCACAGTCGCTTTCGAAGGGGTCACCGCCCGTCTGGTTGAGGTGCAATGCGCCGTCACACCCGGCCTGCCCGCGTTTTCAGTCGTTGGCCTGCCGGACAAAGCAGTCTCGGAGGCGCGTGAACGGGTGCGGGCAGCCATGTCCGCCCTAGCAGTGGCCCTGCCCTCAAAACGGATCAGCGTGAATCTCTCACCCGCGGACTTGCCGAAAGAGGGGTCGCACTTCGACCTCCCCATCGCCTTGGCTCTTTTGGCCGCATTGGAAATCATCCCATCTGACGCCGCAGAAAGCACCGTTGCTTTGGGCGAACTGTCGTTGGACGGCAGCCTGATCCCAGTACCGGGTGCCCTGCCCGCCGCCATGACCGCAGCCGAGGAGGACAAGTCTCTGCTTTGCCCCGCCGCCTGCGGCTCGGAAGCGGCATGGGTCGGCAACGCCGAGGTGATCGCAGCCCGTGATTTGGCAACAATATTAAGGCACTACACCGGACAAGGCCTACTGCCCCCTGCCACGCCGGGCGATGCGACCCATCCTTCACAGCATCTGTGTTTGCGCGATGTGAAAGGACAGGAACGTGCAAAGCGCGCTTTAGAGATTGCTGCCGCAGGACGCCACCACCTGTTCATGATGGGCACCCCCGGCTCTGGCAAATCCATGTTGGCCGCGCGAATGCCCGGCATTCTACCGCCCCTCACTGCGCCCGAAGCGCTCGAGACCAGCATGATCCATTCGGTCGCGGGACTGCTGGATCATGGTGGCATCTCCCGCGCCCGCCCCTTCCGCGAACCGCACCACACGGCCTCCAAGGCGGCAATTGTCGGCGGTGGCCGCAGCGCCGGTCCGGGCGAGATCAGCCTTGCCCACAACGGCGTTCTGTTTCTGGATGAGTTGCCCGAATTCGCCCGCTCGGTGCTGGAGACCCTGCGCCAGCCCCTAGAGACAGGCAGCGTCATGGTGGCCCGCGCCAACGCCCACGTGCGCTACCCCAGCCGCGTGACCCTGATCGCAGCCGCCAACCCTTGCCGCTGCGGATACCTGCCTGAGGCCGATCGCGCCTGTTCGCGCGCGCCCGCTTGTGGCGCCGATTATTTGGGAAAAATCAGCGGCCCCTTGATGGATCGGTTCGATCTACGGGTCGAAGTTCCGCCTGTGTCCTACACTGATCTGGGAATGCCTGCCTCGGGCGAGACCTCTGGCGACGTAGCCGCACGGGTCAGTGCGGCCCATGACATCCAGAAACGTCGCTATGAGGCCATTGATCACACGCGCAGTAACGCGGACTGCGAGGGCCAACTCTTGGAAGAAATCGCCCGACCTGACGATGCAGGGCAGGCGCTGATTTCAAAGGTTGCCGAAAAGATCGGCCTGTCTGCCCGTGGCTATCACCGCATCTTGCGGGTGGCACGGACAATCGCCGATCTGGAAGGCGCGGACCATGTGGAGCGCCACCACATCGCCGAAGCCGCGGGGTTCAGGTTGACCCTGTCCCCCACGCGCAAGTCATGAACGCTTTGCTTCGATCGCCTGCCAGATTTTCTCGGCGATATTGACCCCGTCAAACCGCTCTAGCTCTTGAATTCCGGTGGGCGAGGTCACGTTGATCTCGGTCAGCCAATCGCCAATGACGTCAATCCCCACAAAGACCAGACCACGCTCTTTCAGGCGGGGGCCGATGGTGGCGCAGATTTCAAGATCGCGCTCTGTCAGGCCGACTTTTTCCGGCCGGCCGCCAACATGCATGTTGCTGCGGGTCTCGCCAGCAGCAGGTACGCGGTTGATCGCGCCAACAGGCTCACCATCCACCAGTATCACGCGCTTGTCGCCTTTGGACACGGCAGGCAGGAATTTCTGCACAATCAGCGGCTCACGCGAAAAGCCGGTGAAGGTTTCGAAAAGCGAGGCCAGATTGCGATCATCACGGGTCAGCTTGAACACGCCCGCCCCGCCGTTGCCATAAAGCGGCTTGAGGATCACATCACCATGGTTTTCCTTGAAATCGCGCAAGGCTTTCAGATCACGGGCGATGATCGTCGGCGGCGTCAGTTCCGGGAAATCCAGCACCATCAATTTCTCGGGGCAATTACGCACCCAGAAGGGGTCATTCACCACCAGCGTATCAGGGTGGACACGCTCTAACAGGTGCGTCGTGGTGATATAGTGCATGTCAAAGGGCGGATCCTGACGCAGCCAGACCACATCCAGATCCGCTAGATTGACCTCTTTCTCTTCGCCAAGCTCAAAGTGATCACCTTTCACCCGACGCACGGTCAGCGACGACATTCGTGCAAAAACATGACCCTCACGGTAATACATGTTGTCCGGAGTGTAATAGAACAGCTCATGCCCACGGGCCTGCGCCTCTTCAGCCAGACGGAATGTGCTATCGGCGTCAATATTGATCGGACCGATCGGGTCCATCATGAAGGCAATCTTCAGAGCCATCGAAATCTCCTGCAGGTTTGCCATGATACATGGCGTGCAAGAGGCCCCAGTGCAATGGTTCAGGCCGCCATTAGCGCATTCTCAAGGATACTGACCTGACCGCTACGGTCCATCAAAGCCACATCGACACGCATTTGAGAAAGCAGCCCGTCAGGCTGTGTCCCCGCAAATTCTTCTGCAGCCGACAGAAGGCGGCGTTGCTGTCGATAGCCTAATGCCTGCGCTGCCTGATCGTGGGTTTTCGATGCCTTCACCTCAATGAACACCAAACCATCGTCCCTTTTGGCGACAATATCAATTTCGCCGGCACGACCGCGCCAGCGACGGGCAAGAATGTCATAGCCTTGATCGCGATATTGGTCCGCAACAACATTTTCAGCTGCGAGACCCGCCTCATAGCGCATCCGTCCGTTCATCCGTCATCCTTCCCCATTGCCAAAGCCATTTGATACACCTTGCGTCGCGGCAGGCCGTTTGCATTTGCGACCGCTTCGCTGGCATCACGCAAAGACATAGTCGTCAGTGCCTCTTTTAGCTGCTGTTCAATGGAGATTTCGTTAACGGCCGCAGGATTTCCGCGATCAATCAGCACAACGACTTCGCCCTTCAGCGTCCGTTCCGCCAGAATACCGCTTAGGTCCCCCAGAGAGCCGCGCAAGGTTTCCTCGAATTTCTTGGTCAGTTCACGGCAAATCGCGGCGGAGCGACCTGCGCCCAGAACGTCTGCTGCATCGCGCACCATCGCGGCGACCCGCTTGGGCGATTCGTAGAAGACCAGTGTCGCGGGGATCTGGCCCAACTCTGCCAAGGCGGTTTTCCGCTGGGAGGAGGTGTTTGGCAAAAAGCCTGCAAACAGGAATTTGTCCGTCGGCAGACCTGCAATCGTCAGCGCTGTCAGGACCGCAGAGGCCCCCGGCGCGGCATAGACTGGATAACCTGCGGCAATCGCCTCTTTCGACAACTGGAAGCCAGGATCAGCCACCAACGGGGTGCCCGCTTCTGACGCGTAGGCGACGGATTTGCCGTCTTCCAGCGCCTTCATGATCTTGGGTCGGGCCTGCGGGCCGTTATGATCATGATAGGCCACCAGATGACGGTCCCCCAACGGGATGCCGTGGATTTCCATCAGGTGGCGCAGCGTACGCGTATCCTCGGCCGCCAGCACATCCGCCGAGGCCAAAACGTCCATTGCACGCAATGTGATATCTCGGGCGCTGCCGATAGGTGTTGCAACAAAATGCAAGCCCGGCGCGATTGTTTCTATTCTATGATTACCCACTGGACCCGTGCCCCCTCTGCTTTATGATCCGCCGCATTAGCATTCGTTATTGGCTTGTGTGTCAGGGGGATCGGAAAGTGACAATAATCAAGTTATTTAAAGCCGCGTGCAAGGCGGCGCGTCTTGCCATCGCTCCTGCTGCGCTTGTTGCTGTTGCGGCATGTTCTCCGGGGATGACAAATTTAAGCGCACCATCTGGCCCGCGCACCGCACCCAGCAAGCCCGTAAAGGTCGCGCTACTGGTGCCCGCAGGGTCGGGCCAGCCCAGCGATGACATCCTTGCAACCGCATTGGAAAACGCGGCTCGCATGGCGATTGCCGACCTGCAAGGCGCCCAAATCCAGTTGCAGGTCTATAACACTGGTGGCAGCGCTGCGGGCGCATCCTCGGCGGCCACCACTGCGCTGAATGACGGCTCTGAGATCATCCTTGGGCCGGTCTATGCGGAAGCGGCCAACGCAGTAGGTGTCATTGCCGCGCAGCGCGGTGTCAACGTGTTAGCCTTCTCGAACAACGCCACCATTGCAGGCAACAACGTGTTCGTGCTGGGGCCGCTATTCCAGACCTCGGCCAACCGCCTGATGACCTACGCAAAAGCGCAAGGCAAACAGAGCGTCACCGTCGTTTATGCAGACAATCTGGCAGGCGAATTGGGTCAGAACGCCGTTTCTGTCGCCGCCCGCCGTGCTGGCATGCAGGTGAACGCGGCTGTGCGTCACGAATTCTCGCAGCAGGGGGTGATTGCGGCTGTTCCGCAGATCAAAGCCAGCGCGGCCAACTCGGACACCCTGTTCCTGACCGGCACGACCGACGGGACCATTCCACTGCTGACCCAGCTGCTGCCCGAAAGCGGCCTGAGCCCCGAGACCACCCAATACGTCAGCCTGACCCGTCTGGACATTCCCGCACAAACGCTGGAACTGCCCGGCGTGCAAGGGTCTTGGTTCTCGTTGCCTGATCCCAGCCGGACGGCCCAGTTCAACGGCCGCTATCAGGCGACCTACGGCACCGCGGCCCACCCGATCGCCGGTCTGGCCTATGACGGGATTGCCGCGATCGGCGCGCTGGTGGCCAGCGGTCGCCCTAATGCGCTGAGCAAGCCGTCGCTGACGCAGGCACAGGGCTTTGAAGGCGTGACAGGCATCTTCCGCCTGAACCCCGATGGCACCAATGACCGCGGTTTGGCCGTGGCAACCATCCAGAACAAGCAGATCATGGTGATTGATTCTGCCCCAAGCAGCTTTGCGCGTGCCGGTTTCTAAACCGGCATTCCTTCCAAAGGACTATTATGTACGAAGATCTGATCTGCCCGGCCGAAGCTATCTTTGACCGGGCGGCGGTCGATGCCGAAATTGCAAAGGCCGCCGAAGAGGCAAGTGGCGATCTATCCGCCCTGCGTAGCAAAACACTGAAAATTCTGATGGACGCCCAGAAGGCCGGTCGCACGTTGATCGCCGAGCGCTTCGGGGCTTCTCCGTTTCAGGCGCGCCCCACGATCCATGCCTATACCTACCTGACCGATAGCCTTGTCCATGCGGTGTTGAAATATGCGACCAATTACGCGCATCCGCTGTCGACCCCGACCAGCGGCGAACGTCTGGCGGTACTGGCGGTTGGCGGCTACGGGCGGGGCGATATGGCGCCGTTCTCGGATGTCGACCTGCTGTTCCTGACCCCCTACAAAATCACTCCTTGGGCCGAGAGCGTCATTGAATCGATGCTCTACCTGCTGTGGGACCTGCGCCTGAAAGTCGGCCACGCCAGCCGCACCATCAGCGACTGCATTAAGCTGGGCCGCGAGGATTTCACCATCCGCACCGCCCTTTTGGAACAGCGTTATCTGGACGGCGATGAAGAGCTAGCCAAAGATCTGCGCAAGCGTCTGCGCAACGATCTGTTCAAAGGCACCGAGCGGGAATTCATCACCGCCAAGCTGGAAGAGCGCGATCTGCGTCACGAAAAGCAAGGCGGCCAGCGTTATGTGGTCGAGCCCAACGTCAAAGAAGGCAAAGGCGGTCTGCGCGACCTGCAATCGGTGTTCTGGATCGCCAAATATGTACACGGCGTGAACGATGCTGCCGATTTGGTGCCTTTGGGCGTCTTTACCAAGGATGAATTCCAGCGCTTGGAAAAGGCCGAGGATTTCATCTGGGCGACCCGTTGCCACCTGCATCTGGCGACCAACCGTCCCACCGAACAGCTAACCTTTGACCTTCAGGTCGAGGTCGCCAGCCGCATGGGCTACGCCGATGGCGGCGGCCGCCGCGCGGTGGAACACTTCATGCAGGATTATTTCCGTCATGCCACTTCGGTGGGCGATCTGACCCGCATCTTCCTGACCGCGCTGGAAGCCACCCACACCAAGGCCGGCCCCTCGCTGGCGACCTTCTTCCGTCGCCGCAAAAAGCTGAGCCCGAACTACGTCGAGATCAACAACCGCCTTGGCATCAAGGACGAAAAGCTGTTCCTGAGCGCGCCGGTGAACTTTCTGCACCTCTTCGATGAGGCCCTGCGGACCGGCCTGTTGATCCACCCGAACGCCATGCGTCTGGTGGTGGCCAACCTGCATCTGATCGATGATGAGCTGCGCAACAGCAAGGAAGCCAACAAGATCTTCCTTGATCTACTGCTGAAACGGGGCAACCCCGAACGCGCCCTGCGCCGCATGAACGAGCTTGGGGTTCTGGCCGCCTTCATGCCGGAATTCGCCCCCATCGTGGCGATGATGCAGTTCAACATGTACCACAGCTACACCGTGGACGAGCATACGATCCAGTGCATCAGCCAGATGGCCCAGATCGAACGTCAGGAACTGACCGAACCGCTGCCGCTGGCCTCGTCGATCTTTGACGAAGGCATCAACCGCAAGGTTCTGTATGTGGCGATGCTGCTGCATGACATCGGCAAGGGCCGGAAAGAGGATCACTCGATCCTCGGGGCGCAGATTTCCCGCAAGATCACCCCGCGTCTGGGGCTGAAGCGCGAGGAATGCGAAACTGTGGAATGGCTGGTGCGCTATCACCTGCTGATGTCCGATATGGCGCAGAAGCGCGACATCTCGGACCCGCGCACGGTGCGTGCCTTTGCCAAGGCGGTTAAGACCCGCAAGCGGCTGGACCTGCTAACCGTTCTGACCGTCTGCGATATTCGCGGCGTTGGCCCCAACACGTGGAACAACTGGAAAGCCATGCTGCTGCGCCAGTTGCACGCGGAAACCGCCAAGGCGCTGGAACATGGTCTGGAAGAAGTGAACCGCGAAAGCCGTGGGAACGAGGCCAAATCCGCCTTGCGTGCGGCCCTCAAGGATTGGACCGAATCCGCCCTGCGCGAAGAAACCAAGCGGCACTATCCGCCCTACTGGCAGGGCCTGCCCCAGCAGACCCATGTCATCTTTGCGAACCTGCTCAAGGGTTTGGAGGACGATGAAATCCGCATCGACCTGCATCCTGATCCGGACCGCGATGCCACCCGCGCCTGCTTTGCCATGCAGGACCACCCGGGCATCTTTGCCCGCCTTGCCGGTGCGCTTGCGCTGGTCGGGGCAAACGTGGTGGATGCACGGACCTACACCTCCAAGGATGGCTACGCGACTGCCGTGTTCTGGGTTCAGGACGCCGAAGGCCATCCCTATGAGGAATCCCGTCTGGCTCGTCTGCGCACCATGATCCTCAAAATCCTCAAGGGCGAGGTTCTGGCTGGTCAGGCGCTGAAGGACAAAGACAAGTTCAAAAAACGGGAAAAGGCGTTCCGCGTCCCGACCTCGATCACCTTCGACAACGACGGCTCCGAGATCTACACAATCATCGAGGTAGACACCCGTGACCGTCCCGGCCTGCTGTACGATCTGGCCCGCACGCTGAGTAGCAACAACATCTACATCAGTAGCGCGGTCATCGCGACATACGGGGAACAGGTGGTCGATACCTTCTATGTTAAGGACATGTTCGGCCTGAAGTTCTACAGCCAGAGCAAACGGGAAGCCTTGGAGAAACGCCTGCGTGAGGCGATCGACAAGGGCGTAGAAAGGGCAATTGCGTGAACCCCATCCGGTTAATGTCAGGTTTTCTGACGGTCGGCGTCTGGACCTTTGCCAGCCGCATCTTGGGCTTTGCGAGGGACATCGTGATTGCCGCGATGCTTGGTGCAGGCCCCGTGGCCGAGGCCTTTCTAATCGCGTTTTCCCTGCCCAACATGTTCCGCCGCTTCTTTGCAGAAGGGGCGTTCAACATGGCCTTCGTGCCCATGTTCTCGAAAAAGCTGGAAGGGGACGAAGACCCCAAAGGCTTTGCTTCGGACGCCTTCAGTGCGCTGGCCTCGGTGTTGATCCTGTTCACACTGGTGGCACAACTGTTCATGCCCGCGCTGGTACTGGCGATGGCCAGTGGCTTTGCCGCGGATGAGCGGTTCGATCTGGCGGTGACCTTTGGCCGGATCGCCTTTCCGTACATTCTGCTGATCTCGTTGGCGGCGCTGCTGTCGGGGGTGCTGAACTCGTTGGGGCGGTTCTTTGCAGCGGCTGCCGCACCTGTGGCGCTGAATGTGATCTTCCTTCTGGCAATGGGGGCAGGCAGCGTCTTTGGCTGGGACCCCGGCCTGACCCTGAGTTGGGCGGTGCCCGTCGCAGGCGTCGCACAACTGGCTATCGTCTGGAAAAGCGCCGCGAATGCCGGGTTCCGGATCATCCCCCATTGGCCGCGCATGACACCGGACGTCAAACGTCTGGCAATGATCGCCGCCCCTGCCGCTTTGGCGGGCGGCGTGGTGCAGGTGAACCTGCTGATTGGCCGCCAGGTTGCCAGCTTTTTTGACGGAGCGGTGGCATGGCTGAACTACGCAGACCGCCTGTACCAACTGCCTTTGGGTGTGGTCGGCATTGCGATTGGCGTTGTGCTACTGCCGGACCTCTCGCGCCGCCTGCGGGCGGGTGATACGGCTGGCGGACGTGACGCCATGAACCGCGCGGCCGAGATCAGTCTGGCCCTGACCATCCCCGCCGCCGTTGCCCTTCTGGTCATCGCGACGCCTCTGGTAACCGTCCTGTTCCAGCGCGGAGCCTTCAGCGCCGAGGATGCCCATAACACCGCCCTTGCGGTTGCGGTCTACGGCATCGGCCTGCCGTCCTTCGTGTTGCAAAAGGTGCTACAGCCCCTGTTCTTTGCCCGCGAAGACACCAAGCGTCCGTTCTATGTGGCGCTGGCCTCGATGGTGGTGAACGCAGGCATCGCGATTGGCCTGTCGCCTTACATCGGCTTTATCGCTGCCGCTTGGGGCACCACGCTGGCGGGTTGGAGCAGTGTTGTCATCCTCTGGATCCTCTCGCGCAAGATGGGAGAGGCGGCACAGCTTGATGCCCGTTTTGCCACACGCCTACCCCGCATCATCGGCGCGAGCCTGTTCATGGGCGTGATCTTAGTAGTGTGCAGCCGGTTCCTTGACGACATGCTGCACCAAGGCGGCCTGCGCTATCTGGCGCTGCTGATCTTGGTGACCATCGGCATCGCCACCTACTTTATCGTGGTGGACCGCCTAGGGGGCCTGAAACTGTCCGAGTTGAAACGGAACATGCGCCGCCGGAAATAAGGCGCGGCCAAAGAAAAAAGCCAGCGCGTTCAGCGCTGGCGTAGCTTGTCCAGAATTTTGCTCCACCCACCGGGGCTGACGATGAAGGACACCAGAAAGCCGGTGGCGAAACCGCCGATATCGCCGACCCAGTCCGGCGGGCCGCCGAAAAGCAGGCCAAAGATCAACTGGATCCCCAGCAAAAACCCGATCAGCGAAAACGCCCGCACCTGAGCCTCGCCCATTTGGCCAAGGCGCAGCCAGAGGATGTAGGTGAAGGCCCCGATCAGGCCGTAGACTGCCGGATAGCCGCCGACCAGCCAAGTCTCGCCGCCCACAACAAGGCCGTAGACCACTGCACCGCAGATGGCCGAAAGCACAAAGATGAAAAGGGTCGCGACGGCACCAAAGGCCTCGCCCACCATCTTGCCCAAGGCCAGAAGGAAAACCCCCACAAACAGCGTGTGGGTAAAGTTCGCATGAACAAAGGCATAGGACAGGAACCGCTTGAGATGCTCTGGCGGGTAGACACCATTCTCGATCATCCACCAGAAAATCTTGGGCGAGAAACCGTATTCCTCAAGCGCCGCCAGACGCCAACCCACAGCCGCAGGGCCGCCGACAATGCCTTTCTCGCCAAGGAAGAAGGTGATCTCGATGCCGAAAATCAGAAAGAACAGGGCCACAATCACCGGTGGAAGCGGGTTGACGGGACCTTGGTGGGGCTGATCGCTCATGGGCGCTCCTTGACTGGGGCTTTATGCAGGGGGTAAGCGATGCAGGCCTTAAAATCCAGACGGAGAATTCCGATGACTGCAGCCACCCATACCCCCCGCGTCTTTTCGGGGATTAAACCTTCGGGCGGTTTGACACTGGGGAACTACCTTGGTGCGATCAAACGCTTTGTGGACATGCAGGGACAGGACTACGAGACCATTTATTGTGTCGTGGATCTGCATGCGATCACCGTCTGGCAAGACCCCGCAGAGCTGAAACATGCCACGCGCGAAGTTGCCGCCGGTTTCCTTGCCTCAGGCATCGACCCGACGAAATCGATCCTGTTCAATCAGGCCGCTGTCCCGCAGCACGCGGAACTGGGCTGGATCTTCAACTGTGTCGCGCGTGTGGGCTGGATGAACCGCATGACCCAGTTCAAGGACAAGGCCGGTAAAAACGCCGAGAAGGTCTCGCTGGGTCTTTATGCCTATCCCTCGCTGATGGCGGCGGACATTCTGCTGTATCACGCGACCCACGTTCCCGTGGGCGAGGACCAGAAGCAGCACGTGGAACTGACCCGCGACATCGCGACCAAGTTCAACAACGACTTCAAGGCAGAGAACTTTTTCCCCCTGTGCGAGCCGATCATCGAAGGCCCCGCCACCCGCGTGATGAACCTGCGCGACGGGTCCAAGAAGATGTCCAAGTCAGGCGAGTCCGACATGGAGCGCATCAACATGACCGATGACGCGGACACCATCGCCAAGAAGTTCAAGAAGGCCAAAACCGATCCCGAGCCCCTGCCCGAGACCCTTGATGGTCTGAGCGAACGCCCCGAGGCGCGCAACCTTGTGAACATCTACGCCGCTCTGGCGGATATGACCAATGAGACCGTGATTGCCGAATTCGGCGGCGAAGGCTGGGGCAAGTTCAAGCCCGCACTGGCCGATTTGGCGGTTGAAAAGCTGGCTCCGATCTCGGGCGAGATGAAGCGTCTGATGGACGATCCCGCCGAGATCGACCGCCTGCTACTGCAGGGCGCGGACCGCGCGAAAGAGATCGCCGAGCCGATCCTGCAACAGACCTATGACATCGTAGGGCTGTTGCGCGGGCGCTAATCTATTTGCCCTTCGGGGCGGTTGAGAGACCTGTCAGGAGGGGGCGCTGCCCCCTCTTGGCCTTTGGCCAATTCACCCCCGAGGTATTTGGACCAAGATGAAGGGGCGACCGGAGGTGCTTGCCAGTCCGGTCGGGCTTGTGCAAAGTTTCTGTTCAGGTTTGGAGGCCGCTTATGCGCAAGTTTCTGGTCATATTGGACGATTCCCGAGAATGTCTGAACGCAATGCGCTTTGCCGCCATGCGGGCTGCTCATACGGGTGGCGGAGTCACGATCCTGTCGATTATTCCGCCCGATGAGTTCAACCACTGGATCGGTGTCGGAGACATCATGCGGCAGGAAGAGCGCGAGCGGATCACCGCGCATTTCGAGGTCTTTGCCAAGTGGATGCGCGACAAGCAGCATGTGGACCCCGAATTGGTCATTCGCGAAGGGGAACCGGTCCCGGAAATTCTGGCTCAGGTCCGTGAAGACCCCGAAGTGGGTGTTCTGGTTCTTGGGGCTGGGACCGGCAAGGGCGGGCCTGGTCCGCTGGTCACGCAGATGACGCGGAATGCGGGAACCTTGCCGATTCCGATCACCATCGTGCCTGGCGACATGAGCAAAGAGCGTCTTGAGGCCATCACCTGACGCGTGCCAGTGATTTATTAGAATAATTCTAAACCTTGACAGTTTGCTGACGGGTCCGCATATCCAAGGCAAGCAACGGAGGCGCCCATGTTCATCCAGACCGAATCGACCCCGAACCCCGCGACCCTGAAGTTCCTGCCCGGCCAGGCCGTGCTGGAAGTGGGCACCGCAGATTTTCCGACCCAAGACAGTGCTTCCAAGTCGCCCTTGGCAAAGCGTTTGTTTGATGTGGACGGTGTGGCTGGTGTTTTTCTGGGCAATGACTTTGTCACCGTAACCAAAGCTGATGCGGTTGAGTGGGATCACATCAAACCCAGCCTTCTGGGCGCGATCATGGAGCATTTCCAGTCCGGCGCACCGGTGATTGACGATGGCGCGACTGCGGGTTCGGGCCATGCAGAGCATACCGGTGAGGATGCCGAGATCGTCGGCCAGATCAAAGAGCTTCTGGATACACGCGTGCGTCCTGCTGTGGCTCAGGATGGTGGCGACATCACCTTCCACGGCTTTGAGCGCGGCGTTGTTTATCTGCACATGCAAGGCGCTTGCGCCGGTTGCCCCAGCAGCACTTTGACCCTGAAGATGGGGATCGAGAACTTGCTGCGTCACTACATTCCTGAAGTCACCGAAGTTCGTCCCGTCGCCGTATAACGATGGTCTGGACGCTGGCATTCGATACATCGGCCGCGCATTGCGCGGCCGCTTTGTTGCAAGGGGACCAGTTGGTCGCGGCCCGTGCCGACGCCATGTCCCGTGGGCAGGCAGAACGGCTGATGCCCCTGCTGGAAGAGGTTCTGGCTGAGGGCGGCTGCACATGGTCCGATCTGTCTGTGATCGGCGTGGGCGTTGGGCCCGGGAACTTTACCGGCATTCGCATCTCTGTCTCGGCGGCGCGGGGACTGGCCTTGGCGCTGGATATTCCGGCGGTGGGCGTTTCGACCCTTGAGGCCTTGGCACTGGATGCGCCGCGCCCTGTGCGCACCGTGGTCAGCGCACCGCGCGATCAACTCTATGAGCAAGGCTTTGGCTGTGCGCCCGAAGCGCCCCTGATGCGGGCCGCGGCTGACGGGCATGATGACACGATCCCTTGCGCCGAGGTCTCAACTGCTGAGGATCTGGCCGAGCGGATCGCCCGCATTGCCCTGACCCGCGCGATGACCCAGACCGAGGCCCCCGTGCCCCTGTATCTGCGGGCAGCCGACGCGGCTCCGGCCAAAGACGCGCCGCCCCAGATCATTCCATGAGCGCCGCGCCTTTGAATTCGGCAACTTTGGCCGTGCTGCATCGCAAGGGGATGCACGATCTGCGCCCGTGGTCTGAAGCTGAGTTTGATAGCTTTCTGGCCCATGATGCCTGCTTTGTCTGTGGCGACGACCGAGGCTTTGCCTTGGGCCGCGTGATCGCCGGCGAGGCCGAGCTGCTGACGATCGTGACCGATCCCGATCATCGCAAGAAGGGCCTTGGGCGGGCTAATCTGCGGGAATTCCACCAACGCGCTCAGGAGATGGGCGCAGAGATGGGCTTTCTGGAAGTGATGGCGGAAAACACCGCAGCCATAACGCTTTACTTAGCGGAAGGCTGGGAAAAGGCGGGCGTTCGTAAGGCCTACTACCACCTGCAAGACGGCCGGAAAGCCGACGCATTGGTGATGACACGAACTTTTGCCTTCTGAACGCTTGGTCATATGACCAAACGATCAAAAACCAGTTGACCCTCCGGTAAGGCTGCGCACTAAATTGGAATAGAACCGGGGCCGAGAGTCCCGGCCCAGAGACGTGACACCAATCGAACCTGTCGCGTGCGCATCCAACAGGAGAGTCTTATGACCCTTATGCACAAATTCTTCGGCGCAGCCGCCGCGCTGGCCCTGACCGCAGGCGCTGCGGCCGCTGAACCCGCCCTGATCTTTGACCTTGGCGGCAAGTTCGACAAAAGCTTCAACGAGGCGGCCTTTGCTGGCGCCCAGAAGTGGGCCGAAGAAACCGGCGAGTCGTTCCGCGAAATCGAACTGCAATCCGAAGCGCAGCGTGAGCAGGCCCTGCGCCGCTTTGCTGAGTCGGGTGCAAACCCTGTTGTGATGGCAGGCTTTGCCTTTGGCAGCGCGCTGGAAGAAGTCGCAGCAGACTATCCCGACACCAAGTTCGTCATCATCGATATGGTCACCCCCGGCGACAACGTGCGCTCGGTCGTGTTCAACGAACACGAAGGCTCGTATCTGGTGGGTATGATGGCCGCCCAGAAATCGGCCAGCGGCGTTGTGGGTTTTGTGGGCGGCATGGACATTCCGCTGATTCGCAAATTTGCCTGTGGTTACGTTCAGGGCGTGAAGGCCGTGAACCCCGATGCGACCGTCATCCAGAACATGACCGGCACCACCCCCGCCGCGTGGGGTGATCCCGTAAAAGGCGGCGAGCTGACCAAAGCCCAGATCGCACAAGGCGCAGACGTGGTTTACCACGCAGCAGGCGGCACCGGTGTAGGTGTTCTGCAGGCCGCAGCGGATGCAGGCATCTACGGCATCGGCGTGGACAGCAACCAGAACTACATGTTCCCCGGTCACGTCCTGACCTCGATGCTCAAGCGCGTAGACAACGCCGTTTATGAGGCCTTCAAAGATGGCCCTGAACTGGCGACCGGTTTCCAGGTCATGGGCATCGCAAACGGCGGCATCGGCTACGCAATGGATGAATTCAACGCCGATCTGGTCACCGACGAAATGAAAGCCAGCGTCGATGAGGCCGCAGCCAAGATCGCCAGCGGCGAGCTGCTGGTTCATGACTACATGGCTGACAGCGCCTGCCCCGTCGAGTAAGCGGACAGATGGTGGACAACCAACAGACGGGGCGGCCAGAGATGGTCGCCCCTGATGCGTCCCGCGCTCCGGCAATCGAGCTGAGGGGCATCTCGAAGGCTTTCGGGCCGGTGCAAGCGAACAAGGACATCTCGATCAGGGTAATGCCCGGAACGATCCACGGGATCATCGGGGAAAACGGCGCGGGCAAATCAACCCTGATGTCGATCCTCTACGGCTTTTACAAAGCCGATAAGGGCGAGATTTTCGTCAACGGCGATAAAAAGAACATCACCGACAGCCAGACCGCTATCGCGGCGGGCATCGGCATGGTCTTCCAGCACTTCAAGCTGGTGCAGAATTTCACTGTCCTTGAGAACGTCATTCTCGGGGCCGAGGATGGCGCGCTTTTGCGTCCCTCGCTGGCCAAGGCGCGCAAGGAACTGACCGCGCTGGCCAAAGAATATGAATTGAACGTCAATCCTGATGCGGTGGTCGAGGATCTGAGCGTCGGCCACCAGCAGCGCGTGGAAATCCTCAAGGCGCTGTACCGTCAGGCCGAAATCCTGATCCTGGACGAACCGACCGGCGTGCTGACCCCCGCCGAGGCCGATCACCTGTTTCGCATCCTTGAGAACCTGCGGCGCGAAGGCAAAACCATCATCCTGATCACACACAAGCTGCGGGAAATCATGGAGATCACTGACACGGTCAGCGTGATGCGCCGTGGCCAGATGACCGCAACGGTCAAAACCTCCGAAACCAGCCCCGAACAGCTAGCCGAGCTGATGGTGGGCCGTAAGGTTCTGCTGCGCGTAGATAAAACCGCCGCCAATCCAGGCGACACGGTGCTAGAAGTGCGCGGGCTGCGGGTCCGCGATGAGGCGGGCGTTGAACGGCTCAAAGGCATCGATCTGGACATCCGCGCGGGCGAGGTTCTGGGCATCGCCGGTGTCGCAGGCAACGGCCAGTCGGAACTGTTGCAGGTCTTGGGCGGGATGCGCTCTGGCAAGGGCAGCATCCGTGTGAACGGGCAGGAACTGGACCTGACCGGCCTGAAATCCGACGCCCGTTCGCGCCGCAAGCGCGGCATCGCCCATGTGCCCGAAGACCGTCAGCGCGAAGGCCTGATCATGGACTTTCACGCGTGGGAGAACGTGGCCTTCGGCTATCACGACGACCCGAAATACCAGCGCGGGCTGTTCATGGACAATGATGCCTTGCGTCAGGACACGCAGGCCAAAATGGCCAAGTTCGACGTGCGCCCGCCTGATTGCTGGCTCTCGGCCAAAAGCTTTTCGGGCGGCAACCAGCAAAAGATCGTCGTCGCCCGCGAGATCGAGCGGAACCCCGACCTGCTGCTGATCGGCCAGCCCACCCGCGGCGTGGACATCGGCGCGATCGAATTCATCCACGAACAGATCATCGCCCTGCGCGATCAGGGCAAGGCGATCTTGCTGGTCTCGGTCGAGTTGGACGAGATTTTCGCCCTCTCGGACCGCATCGCGGTGATGTTCGACGGGCAGATCATGGGCGTGCGCGATCCCGCGCAGACCAACGAAAAGGAACTGGGGCTGATGATGGCGGGGATCACCGACACAGGCCCCCAAGGACAGGAGGCGTCCCGAAATGGATAAGATGCCCCGTTGGGCGGATGTCTTTCTCATCCCCCTGATCTCGCTGCTGCTGGCCGCTGGCCTGTCGGCGCTGGTCATTCTGGCAATCGGTGAAAACCCTTGGGCGGCGCTCAAGATGATGGTGTCCGGCGCGCTGGGGTCCACCTACGGGTGGGGCTATACGCTGTATTACACCACCAACTTCATCTTCACCGGCCTTGCGGTTTCGGTCGCCTATCACGCACGAATGTTCAACATCGGCGGCGAAGGTCAGGCGATGCTTGGCGGTCTTGGCGTGGCGCTGGCCTGCCTTTACCTTCCCCTGCCCCATTGGCTGATCGCCCTGCCGGTCGCCGCCGCTGCCGCCGCCATCTTTGGCGCGGCATGGGCACTGATCCCGGGCTATTTGCAAGCCAAACGCGGCAGCCATATCGTGATCACCACGATCATGTTCAACTTCATCGCCGCCGCTTTGCTGAACTACATCTTAGTGAACCTGCTGCGGCCCCAAGGGTCTATGGACCCCGCCACCGCCAAGTTCCCCGAGGCCACCCACCTGCCCACACTGCATGATCTACTGGCCCCGCTGGGGATCGCGTTCTCAAAGGCCGCGCCCGCCAACGTGACCTTCCTTGTGGGTCTGCTGGCCTGCTTTGTGGTCTGGCTGCTGCTGTGGCGCACCAAGCTAGGGTATGAAATTCGCGCCTTTGGCCATTCGGAACCCGCCGCCGTCTATGCTGGCATCAACCCCGTGCGCATCACCGTCATCGCCATGCTGATTTCGGGCGGCCTCGCGGGTCTGATGGCCATTAACAATGTCATGGGCGAGGCCGAGCGTCTGGTCATGAACGCCGTTGAAGGCGCAGGCTTTATCGGTATCGCCGTGGCCCTCATGGGGCGCAACCATCCGGCAGGCGTGCTGATCGCCGCGCTGCTGTTCGGTTTCCTCTACCAAGGCGGTGCGGAATTGGCCCTCTGGACCAGCATCCCGCGCGAGTTGATCGTCGTTATCCAAGCCCTTGTGATCCTTTTCACCGGTGCACTTGATGACATGGTCCGCATGCCGGTCGAGCGTCTGTTCACCCGCCGGAAAGGAGAGGCGTGATGGATTTCCTGACGATCATCCAGATCCTCGATTCCACCGTGCGACTGGCAACACCTCTGCTGCTGGCTTGCCTTGCCGGTCTTTACAGCGAACGGGCTGGTGTCTTCGACATCGGGCTTGAGGGCAAAATGCTGGCCGCTGCCTTTATGTCGGCTGCTGTCGCCTATGTCAGCGGCTCGGTCTGGCTGGGTCTCTTGGCCGGTGTCGGAGCCTCACTGGCGCTGTCGGTGATCCACGGGCTGGCCTCGATCACCTTCCGTGGCAACCAGCTAATCTCTGCCGTGGCGATCAACTTTCTGGCCGCAGGTCTGACGGTGCTGATCGCCCAAAGTTGGTTCCAGCAAGGGGGTCGCACCCCGTCCCTGATCGGCGGCGCACGGTTCGAGCCCATCACACTGCCCTTCGCGGACAGCCTTGCGGGCGTCCCCTTCATCGGGCCGATCTACAGCGATCTGATCTCGGGCCACTCGGCGCTGGTGTATATCGCGCTGGCGATGGTGCCGCTGACATGGTGGATCCTTTACCGCACCCGCTTTGGCCTGCGTCTACGCGCTGTGGGCGAAAACCCTGCTGCGGTGGACACGGCTGGCGTCTCGGTCACCGGCCTGCGCTATGCGGCCGTCGCCATCTGTGGCGTGCTGTGCGGTCTTGCGGGGGCCTACCTTGCCACCGGCCTGCAAGCGGGCTTTGTCAAAGACATGACAGCAGGGCGCGGCTACATCGCGCTAGCGGCACTGATCTTTGCGAAATGGCGGCCTTGGTACGCCCTTGGGGCCACTTTGCTGTTCGGCCTCTTGCAAGCGGTCGCCCTGCGTTACCAGAACATCGATCTGGGCGGCGTGGTCATCCCCGTACAGTTCATGGACGCGCTGCCCTACATCCTGACGGTGATCATTCTGGCAGGCTTCGTAGGCAAGGCCATCCCGCCACGTGCGGGGGGCGAGCCTTACGTGAAAGAACGCTGAACCATAGACAAAGGGCCCCACGCGGGCCCTTTTCTGCATCCGCAAACACAAACAGACCGCGGTGTTGTAAGCGCGCCAGTTCGCAGGAAAAGATTCCCGCCAGCGCTTCCTTCTGTTGCCCAGTTTGCTGCGGCTGCGATACGGTGAATCATGCAGATCTACCTTCCCATAGCCGAAATCTCAGTCAACGCGTTCCTGCTGCTTGGTCTAGGCGGCATGGTCGGGGTCCTTTCCGGAATGTTCGGCGTCGGCGGCGGCTTTCTGATCACCCCATTGCTGTTCTTCATCGGCATTCCACCCGCCGTGGCCGTGGCCACCGGCGCGAACCAGATCGTTGCCTCGTCCTTCTCGGCACTGATGGCGCACCTGAAACGCAAGACGGTCGATTTCAAGATGGGCTCGGTCCTGCTGGCAGGCGGCCTTGTGGGATCAGGCTTCGGGGTCTGGATCTTCAACCTTCTGAAGCAGTTGGGGCAAGTCGACCTTCTGGTGAACCTCTTCTACGTGGTTTTCCTCGGCATCATCGGCGCCCTCATGATGGTCGAGAGCCTGCGCGCCCTGCGCCGCAGCCGCACCCAGGGCCCTGTCAAAGCCCACCGCAAAACCCGCGGCCTTGCCCAAACCCTACCGCTCAAGATGCGTTTCCGTGCATCGGGCCTTTATATCTCGGTCATCCCGCCCCTGCTGGTCGGTCTAGCCGTAGGCGTTCTGGCCGCAATCATGGGCGTCGGCGGCGGCTTCATCATGGTGCCTGCCATGATCTACCTGCTGCATATGCCCACCAAAGTGGTCGTCGGAACCTCGCTTTTCCAGATCATTTTCGTCAGCGCCTTCACCACCATGCTGCACGCCACCACCAACCACACTGTGGACATCGCGCTGGCCCTGTTCCTGCTGATCGGCGGCGTCATCGGCGCCCAGTTCGGCACCCAGCTTGGCGCCCGCCTGCGGGCCGAGCAACTGCGCGTGGCCCTTGCCGCCCTTGTGCTGATCGTCTGCGGCAAGCTGGCCCTTGATCTGCTGCTGACACCCTCGGACCTCTACTCGATCGGAGCCTCCTAAGATGCTCCGCCGCCTTGCCCTGCTCCTATTGCTGATCATCGCAGCCCCCCTTCACGCCGAAGAGGTGGTCCTAGGCCTCAGCCACGAAGAAATCCGCATCACCACGGACTTCGACGGCTCGGACATCCTGATTTACGGCGCAGTGAAACGGGACAAACCCGCTGATGACAGCGCCCCGCTTGAGGTCATCATCACGGTCGCAGGACCGTCAGGCCCGGTCACGGTCTGGCGCAAAGAACGGGTCTTCGGCATCTGGATGAACACCAAATCGGTGGAAATCGATCGCGCCCCCAGCTTCTACGCAGTCGCCTCGACCGGCCCGCTCAAAGAGATCCTGTCAGAGACCGAAGACCTGCGGCACAAAATCTCCATCCCCCGCGCGATCCGCTCGGTCGGGGCGCCGCTGGATGTACAAGACGCCCAACCCTTCAATGATGCCCTCATCCGCATCCGCGAAAACACCGGTACCTATAAACTGCTGCCGGATACGGCCTCCCTCAAGGAATCCACGCTTTTTGACGCGAACATCGCCCTGCCCGCGAACCTGACCGAAGGGGAATACCTCACCCGTATTTTCCTCACCCGCGGCGGCGCGGTTGTCTCTTCCTATGAGACCCCGATCATCGTGCAAAAAGTCGGGCTTGAGCGCTGGCTATATGAGCTTTCCCGCGAACAGGCCTTCCTCTATGGCCTCATGTCACTGGCCATCGCCGTCGCCGCCGGTTGGGGCGCAAGCACCTTCTTCGCCCTCATCCGCCGCTAACCGCGCCTCTTCATCTTGGTGAAAATACCTCGGGGAGTGAAACGGGCCGCATGGCCCGTGAGAGGGGCAGCGCCCCTCTTATTCGAACTCTTCGGCCGATAGCTGCAACGGCGCAGGCGTGCCGCCCAGGTCCGAAACACTCAGAGGCCCCGAGGGCTTGGACAGGCGCGAACGGACGACCCAGTACAAACGATCCGATGCCCGCGTGACGGCCACATAGGCCAGCCGCTTCCACAAAGGTTGCCCCGCCTCCGTGCGCCCCATGCGGGCCGCTGCGTAGATATCGGGGGCAAAGACTTGCACCTCGGGCCATTGCGAGCCCTGCGCCTTATGGATAGTCACTGCTGCCCCATGCAGGAACGTCGCCCCCATACGGGCCGCGAAGGGGATAAACGGCTCTTCCTCATCGGGCTTTTCTATCTTCACGATCGAGGCCGCACTCACCTGCGGCTCCAGCGCCCCCAACACATGTAGGCGCGAAAAACCGGGCTTTCGCCCCGGCCCCAGATAAACCACCTGCGCGCCCTTGATCAGACCACGGGCCTCCAGATCAATGCGCTTCTTGCGATGCTTCAAAGGCAGTTCGATCCCGTCACAGATCAAAGGCTCGCCTTCCAAAAGCTCGGTCTCGGGGGCACCGTAGACACTGCGAAAGGCGTTGATCAGACGGATACGGGTCGCGTTTCGCCAAACCAGCACGGGGCTGCGCGCCATCAGATCCACTTCGACCCGCTGCGCCCAAACCACACGATCATCCTTGCGCGCCAGATCCTGAATCAGGCTCTCGAAATCCTCAAACCCCAGCTGCGGATCGGCCAGCGAGTGCGCCACGTCCAGAATGGGGCTATCCCCCTGCTGGCGGTGAATGCGGGACAATGACATGACCGCTGGCGCGGGCAGCTTGTCGAACACCATCTTGCCGGACTGGTTCACCGGCGCCAACTGGGCCGGATCACCGAACAACAGCAGCGTCGGAAAGATGTCCCTCAAATCGTCATACTGACGATCGTCTAGCATCGAGGCCTCATCGACCAAGCCGATATCAAGCGGCGCCTCGCGCCGCTTCCAGCCCGTGATAAAGTCGGATCCCCGCAGCCCTGCGACCGCCAAGGCTCCGGGTACGGATTTATGCAGCTCATAGCTGGCTTTCGCCCGCTCCAGCGCCTCATCTGTCAGCCCTTCAATCTCAGGCTTCTCACCGTTACCGGCTAGCCATTCCGCCACCTTTTCGTACTCGGGGTCATAGACCGGCGTGTACAGAATGCGGTGGATCGTCGTGGCAGGCACGCCGCGCATCCGCAGAACACTGGCCGCCTTGTTGGTGGGTGCCAGAATGGCAAGCGTACGCCGCTCTTTGCGTTTGCGCCCCTCATAATCGCCTGAGACGATCTCGACCCCCGCCTCATCCAGCGCCTTAACCACGCTGGCCAAAAGCATGGTCTTGCCCGACCCCGCCTTGCCAGTAACGGCCAGCACGCTTTGTTTGCCCTCCACAGGGGGCATGGTGGTGCCGTCGTCAATATCCACGCCAGCCCCGCGCAGCACATCTGCGATGCGGTCGTGGGCCTCGGCCTGATCGTCGGAAAAGGTGATTGCGGGTACGTTGTTCATGGGCCGGACCCTAGCTGTCGCAAGGGTCCAGATAAACCGCGAAAAGCGCGTTTATCACAGAATGACGTAACCCATCATGATCGAGCGGGCGACCGCGTTGATCGTGTTTGCAGCGTCCATCTTTTTGCGCGCCGCCTCGATATGGACCCGAAGGGTATGTTCTGAGATTTGCAACTCTTGCGCGGCCTGACTCCGACTTTGGCCGCGGGCCAACAGGGTCATCACTTCGATCTCACGCGGGGACAGATGGCGCGAGATTTCGGGGATCGCTCCGGAGTGCAGCCGCAAAGCTGCGCGGTTCAGCTGAACACCAAGCCGCAAGAACGTACATGTATTCTCTTCGACATAGGCATTCCATTCGTCGTCATCGCAGGTGTGCGAGATATTCAGCATCGAAAACTGTGCAAACGGCCCGCGAATGGGAAAGGACAGCCCTTGCGAGCCCACGCCGTGTTCCAATGAATCACTGCGCAAACGTGCTGCAGGACGGGGCGACCAGTCCAACTGGTTCCAGTTCACGGGATCAAAGCTGCGGTAGCAGGCCTGAACAACGGGGTCGTTCCGGTAGTACTGCATCTCAAGGTAGCGGCTAATCCACCGCATACCATACGTCCCAAAGAAAAACGGACTGCCCGACATATTTGCCGAGTTGAACATCAGATGCTGCAGTCCTGTTTCGTTACATATACTTTCGGCAATATCCTGCAAATCCTCGCGCGTTGTGGCGCGGGCAATTGCTGGCTTGCAGGCCTCGACGTTAAAAATCTTCATCAATGGAACTCGCTAACCGATAAGGCCATCTGGCATGACGCTGGAAAGAGTCGCTTGTTATGTAACTAGTATGAACAATTTCACGTGTTCCTCACAAGAGGTCATACCCCTTTGCCCGCACGAAAGTGCAAAAACGCAAAAGCCGCACCTCTTTCGAGATGCGGCTTTCCAATTTTGACTAGTCGCGGGACTTATTTCGCGGCTAGGGCGTCCTCAAATGTGCGCAGGCCGGTCTTGGGGGCCTGAACCAGCACGGCCATGTTGCCGGGCTTGTGTTCGTTGCGCAGCATGCGGGTGTGTGCCTGCGGGATCTGGTCCCAAGTGAACACTTCCGACATGCAGGGGTCCAGACGACGCTCGCACATCAGGCGGTTCGCCGAGGCTGCCTGCTTGAGGTTCGCAAAGTGCGAGCCCTGCAGACGCTTCTGGTGCATCCACATGTAGCGGACGTCGAAGGTGCAGTTGAAGCCAGAGGTACCAGCACAGATCACCACGATACCGCCCTTTTTCACGACCAGAGTCGATACGGGGAAGGTCGCCTCGCCGGGGTGTTCGAAGACCATGTCAACGCTCACGCCCTTGCCGGTGATGTCCCAGATCGCCTTGCCGAACTTACGCGCTTCCTTCAGCCACTCATTGTACTCGGGCGAGTTCACGGTGGGCAGCTGACCCCAGCAGTTAAAGTCCTTGCGGTTGATGACACCTTTCGCGCCCTGATCCATCACGAACTGACGCTTGCTCTCATCCGAGATGACACCGATCGCGTTCGCACCTGCAGTATTTGCCAGCTGGATCGCATAGGAACCCAGACCACCCGAGGCACCCCATACCAGAACGTTCTGGCCGGGCTTCAGCTCGTGGGGGTGGTGACCGAACAGCATGCGGTATGCGGTGGCCAGTGTCAGGGTGTAGCAGGCGCTCTCTTCCCAAGTCAGGTGCTTGGGACGGGGCATCAGCTGCTGAGCCTGAACGCGGGTGAACTGAGAGAACGAGCCGTCACCGGTCTCATAACCCCAGATCCGCTGCGAAGGAGAGAACATCGGATCGCCGCCATTGCACTCTTCGTCGTCGCCGTCGTCCTGGTTACAATGGATGACAACTTCATCACCCACTTTCCAATTTTTCACTTTATCGCCAACAGCCCACACAATACCCGCGGCATCCGAGCCAGCGATGTGGTAGTCTTGCTTGTGCACGTCAAACGGCGAAATCGGCTTACCAAGGCCCGCCCAAACACCGTTATAGTTAACACCGGCCGCCATCACGAGGACCAGCACCTCATGGCTGTCGATTTTCCAAGTGTCGACAACTTCTTTCTGGAACGAAACTTCCGGCTCACCATGACGTTCGCGGCGGATCGCCCACGCGTACATCTTGGGGGGAACATAGCCGAGGGGAGGCATTTCGCCGATCTCGTACAGTTCTTTTTCGGGTGCATCGTAGGGGGCAATCCCAGTGTTCGTATCAAGTGCCATTTGTGCCTCCATACTCCCTGTCGGGGTGTGATTTCGTTCTGCGGCGCAGAATCGCGCTGCATCTGCCACAAGAGATAGTCATGGCCACGCAACATCGCAACCCAAATTGATTAATTTTTGAAATTTTATGTCGCGACGAAAGTCGAATGCTGCGATAGCATTAGGAAAATAAAGGCTTTCCGCCGCATCGCGGCGAATTGACAGGGCCACATAATTCCAAGTATCAATCATCGAACGCAATAAAATTGCTCAACCAGACTACGCGAGGCCCTCATGTCCGAGACCCAGAAAGACCGCCCCTGGCTGATCCGCACCTATGCCGGTCACTCGACCGCAGCCAAATCCAACGCGCTCTATCGCGGTAACCTTGCCAAGGGTCAGACCGGCCTTTCGGTGGCCTTCGACCTGCCCACCCAGACCGGTTATGACAGCGATCACGTGCTGGCCCGCGGCGAAGTTGGCAAGGTGGGCGTGCCCGTTTGCCATCTGGGCGACATGCGGACCTTGTTCGACCAGATCCCGCTGGAACAGATGAACACCTCGATGACCATTAACGCGACCGCGCCTTGGCTGCTGTCTCTTTATATTGCGGTCGCTGAGGAACAGGGCGCGGATATTTCCAAGCTGCAAGGCACCGTTCAGAACGATCTGATCAAGGAATACCTGTCGCGCGGTACTTATATCTGCCCGCCCAAGCCCTCGCTCAAGCTGATCGCGGACGTGGCCGAGTACTGCTACCAGAACGTGCCCAAGTGGAACCCGATGAACGTGTGTTCCTACCACCTGCAAGAAGCCGGCGCGACGCCCGAGCAGGAACTGGCCTTTGCGCTGGCCACCGCGACCGCCGTTCTGGACGAACTGCGTCCCCGCGTGTCCGCCGAAGACTTCCCTGCCCTTGTCAGCCGCATCAGCTTCTTCGTGAACGCGGGCATCCGCTTTGTCACCGAGATGTGCAAAATGCGCGCCTTCGTGGACCTGTGGGACGAAATCTGCCTTGAGCGTTATGGCGTGCAGGAACCCAAGTACCGCCGCTTCCGTTACGGCGTACAGGTGAACAGCCTTGGCCTGACCGAGCAGCAGCCCGAAAACAACGTCTACCGCATCCTGATCGAGATGCTGGCCGTGACACTGTCGAAAAAGGCCCGCGCCCGCGCCGTGCAGCTGCCCGCATGGAACGAGGCCCTCGGCCTGCCCCGCCCGTGGGACCAGCAATGGTCCATGCGGATGCAGCAGATTCTGGCATTCGAGACCGACCTGCTGGAATATGAGGACCTGTTCGACGGCAACCCCGCCGTAGATGCCAAGGTTGAGGCCCTGAAAGAAGGTGCCCGTCAGGAACTGGCGCAACTGGACAGCATGGGCGGCGCGGTCAGCTCGATCGAATATATGAAGGGCCGTCTGGTGGAATCGAACGCCGACCGTCTGAACCGGATCGAGAAGAACGAAACCATCGTGGTTGGCGTGAACAAGTTCCAGCACGGCGAACCCAGCCCGCTGATGGGCGAAGACGGCGGTATCATGGTTGTTGATCCCGCGGTCGAGCAGGAACAGATCACCCGCCTGAACGCATGGCGCGCCGAGCGTGATGAGGCCGCCGTACAAGAGGCACTGGCTGAACTACGCGCTGTGACCAAAGAAGGCGGCAACGTCATGCCGGCCTCGATCAAGGCGGCCAAAGCCGGTGCGACCACTGGCGAATGGGCGGCAGAGATGCGCGCGGCCTTCGGTGAATACCGTGGTCCGACCGGCGTGGCCCGTGGTGTATCGAACAAGACCGAAGGTCTGGACGACATCCGCGCCGCCGTAGATGCGGTCAGCGACAAGCTGGGTCGCCGCCTAAAGTTCCTTGTGGGCAAACCTGGTCTTGACGGTCACTCCAACGGCGCCGAGCAGATCGCCTTCCGCGCCCGCGATTGTGGTATGGATATCGAATACGAAGGTATCCGTCTAACTCCGGAAGAGATCGTAAAGGCCACCCGAGAGGACAACGCCCATGTGGTCGGCTTGTCGATTCTGTCCGGAAGCCATATCCCCCTTGTTGAGGATCTGATGAACCGCATGCGGGCTGAGGGGTTGGGGGACATCCCCGTTGTTGTGGGCGGCATCATTCCGGAAGACGACGCGAAGCGTCTGCTCGAAATGGGCGTGGCGAAGGTCTACACTCCGAAAGACTTTGAGCTGAACCGCATCATGATGGACATCGTGGCGCTGGTTGATCCGGCACCGGTCGCGGCGGAATAAACTTTCGTCGCGGCGGATGAGGCCGCTGTGACGTCGAGTATTTTTGCAATAAAGAAGCATGGGGCTTGCCATTCGGCGGGCCCCGTTCTTTTTTGACCGGTAGGTAAAGCGGGAGTTTTCGAAATGACGGTGCATATTGGCGCGAAGCCGGGGCAGATTGCCGAGACCGTTCTGATGCCGGGCGATCCCTATCGTGCGAAATGGGCGGCCGAGACCTTTCTGGAAGATGCAGAGCTGGTAAATGATGTACGCGGGATGTTGGGCTTTACCGGCACATGGCGCGGCCATCGGGTGACCATTCAGGGCAGCGGCATGGGGATGCCGTCCCTATCGATCTACGCCAATGAGCTGATCAAGGATTATGGCGCGCAGACCCTGATCCGCATCGGATCGGCAGGCGGAATGCAGCCGCAAGTGAAAATCCGCGATCTGGTGATTGCGATGACCAGCACCACCCTGTCCACGCCCTCAAAGGGGATTTTCCGCGAGGTGAACTATGCGCCCTGTGCTGATTTCGGCCTCTTGCGCGCAGCGGTTGCCGCAGCCGAGGCGCGGGGATCGGACCCGCATGTGGGCGGGATTTATAGCTCGGACGTGTTTTATGACGAACGGCCCGACCTAAACGAGCAAATGACCCGCCACGGCATTCTGGCGGTCGAGATGGAAGCGGCAGAGCTTTACACTTTGGCCGCCCGCTACGGCCGCCGTGCTTTGGCGATTCTGACGATCTCGGACCATCTGCAAACCGGCGAGGCCCTGACAAGCGAGGACCGCGAGCGCAGCTTTGGCGAGATGGTCGAGATCGCGCTTGAGGCGGCCTTCGCCTGACGATTACCGCCCGTGGCTGCGGTCGTATCCGTTGGCCGCGGGCGCTTGCCAGCCTTGCAGCGCACCTGATGCGGGTTTGAGGATCTGGATTTCCAGCCGATGGCAGGCGGCTGTGTCGCTGGAATGTTCACTACTGCAATCGCCGCCTGGGCAGGCGCTAAGGGCACCCAGCAGGTCAATTTCCGCAAAGAATTCGAAGTAGTCGCCCGGCCGCACGGGACTGGCCTTCATGAAGTACTGGCCCGTATCGCGGGTGAAACCTGTGCACATGAAAACGTTCAGCACGTCATGCACATGGAGTTCAGCCTGATCCAGCGGCAGCCCCGTATGATCGGCCAACGCCCGTGTCAGGTTGGAATGACAGCAGTGATGATACTGGCCTCCTGACAGTAGGTTATTGGTGTAAGGATCGCAGCGGGTGCCGATCACGTCATGGACCGAACCACCATATCCATCGATCCCGTACCAACCCAGCGTGTCATGGGTCACAGTCGCCATAGGGCGCAGATGTGGCAGGTTCGACCAAAGACGATCACCAGTGGTCACATGGGTGCCATGCAGGGCGCGGGTTTTGCCGCTGAAGAACCGCTCGGACAGGTCGTTCGCATTCCAGAGGTTCAAATCGCCGACCTGAGGGCCATCCACGCTGACGATCCGGCAGAAATGACCGGCAGGCACGGTGAAGGTGGCCGCGTCGCGGGCAGGCGCAGTGACCGTGTCCACCAAGAGCAGTCCTTCCCGCGCGGCGGAATAGAGCGCCATTGGCGCGGCAGGCAGCGTGTCTACGGGATAGCAGATGACCGGCGCGATGGCGCGGCGTGCTTCGGCGTCTGCGGGCGCGGATGGGCGGGCGTCACACATGAAAAGACCTCCTGCGATGTTTCACGCAGGAGGTCACATTTTTCAGCCAAAGAAAAGGCTTAGGCGGCCTTGCGGCGGGGCGGACCCGAGCGGCGGCGACGCTGGCCGTTGCGGCCGTTGTTTCCACCATTGCCGCCACCCTGCTTTTTCGCAGCGGGCTTGGCAGCCGCGCCTTTGGGAGCCTCGCCACTGAGGACGGGGATCGACAGCTTCATGACCTTTTCGATGTCACGCAGGTAGGCGAATTCGTCCGGCGCGCAGAATGCCTCGGCTGCACCTTCGGCACCGGCGCGGGCGGTCCGGCCAATGCGGTGGACGTAGTTCTCGGCCACGTTGGGCAGGTCAAAGTTATAGACGTGGCGCACATCGGGGATGTCGATGCCACGCGCAGCCACATCGGTGGCCACCAGAACGCGCAGCTTGCCTTCTTTGAACGCCTTCAGGGCACGGTCACGCTGGCCTTGGCTCTTGTTGCCGTGGATCGAGCCCGCGGCGAAACCGGCGCCTTCCAGCTTGCGCGACAGACGCTCTGCCCCGTGTTTGGTGCGCGAGAAGACGATCGCCAGTTCGTCACGGTGACGGTCCAGACGCTCGATCAGCAGGTCGGGTTTGGCCTTCTGGTCGATGAAGTGAACACCTTGGGTCACCTTATCGGCCGCGCGGCCCGGAGGGGTCACTTCGACCTTTACCGGATCGGTCAGGTAAGCCTGCGCCAACTCTTCCATCTTTTTCGGCATGGTCGCCGAGAACAGCAGGGTTTGGCGTTCCGCCGGCAGCTGGGTCGAGATACGGCGCAGGGCATGGATAAAGCCCAGATCCAGCATCTGGTCAGCCTCGTCCAGCACCAGATACTGGGTCAGGCCCAGATCAACGGCCTTGCGGTCCATCAGGTCGATCAGACGACCGGGGGTCGCGATCAGGATGTCAGTGCCTTTTTCCAGACGCTTGATCTGCACGTTGATCGACTGGCCGCCAACGACCATGCCAATGCGCAGCGGACCGCCTTCGGTCAGGCTGTGTACGGACTCGGAGATCTGGCGGGCCAGTTCGCGGGTGGGGGCCAGAATCAGCGCGTTGATGCAGCCCTTGGGCGCACGCTTGCCGTGCTTGTTCAGGCGCTGCACCATCGGCAGAGCAAAGGCCATGGTCTTGCCGGTACCGGTCTGCGCCAGCCCCATAACGTCACGGCCTTCGACCACATGAGGGATCGCTTTGGCCTGAATGGGGGTGGGCTGGGTCAGACCCAGCGCGGTCAGACGGTCGACAAGACGGGGGCTGAGCCCCAGATTGTTGAAATCAGTCAAAAATGTTCCTTTCGGGCCGCATCACGGCCCTGCGCGGACCATCGGCCCGCGGGGTTTGAGGGATACGCCCACAGCCGCACCCTATGCGCAGTCTGAAAGCGTAGGAACCCTGCGTGATGGGGGAACCGGAGGGGGCGGGACATGTGCGCCAAAGGCTTTGGCGGGGTCCGCTCACGCGGCGGATCATGTCACCTGCTCAGGCACATGGGGCCTGCGGGCTACAAAGTCAATCTTTGATCGCTGCATTGCCGCAAAAGCGGATTTCAGGATGTGCCTTTTTTGTCAGGGTTATGGCAGGTTTTCGGACTGTGTTTGGGGCTGTCCCAGACCTCGGCCCCGCAGTTGACACAGCGATAGAACCGCAGCCCGTCCTTGTCGCGCCGCCGGTCTTCACGCCAGCGGCAATTGCGGGTGGCGGGGTTGCGAAAGATGACCACCAAGGCAAAGGCGACGATCAAGCCGATAATGCCGATAATCATGACGCGCTCCTCTTTCGGCCCGCTTGGACCTTCATAAAAACAAATGGGGCCCGCCCCTGCCCCGAAGGACATACAGACGGACCCCGCAGAAATCTATGGGTGCGCAGAGGGGTGCACCCGCCAGACAGCCTGAATTCAGGCCGCTTCGTAGTAATCTACGTATTCTTCGTGAACTTCCGGCGCAGCGGCCGCAGTCGCGGGAGCCTCTGCATCGGTCTCAGGGGTGTAGTAGCCGAACATAACTTCCAGAGCTTCGTCGGCAGCGGTTGTGTTTGCAGTTACTTGCATCAGAGCACCTATACGTTGGTAGCTCCTCCCCTGCGTATTGATATGGACCTGCGGCGCACAAAGTGCACCCCACATTTGAGCAAGTTTTCCATGCGCAAAACGCATAGCTGAAACGCAAAACTGCCGCGAACGCATAGCGCCGCGGCAGTTGATCATCTCTTGGGCAGTCCGGCCTTAGTAAGCGCGGTCGACCATCATCTTCTTGATCGATGCAATGGCCTTTGCAGGGTTCAGACCCTTGGGGCAAGTTTTTGCACAGTTCATGATGGTGTGGCAGCGGTACAGCTTGAAGGGGTCTTCAAGGTTGTCCAGACGTTCGCCGGTGGCCTCATCGCGGCTGTCGATCAGCCAGCGGTAGGCGTGCAGCAGTGCGGCAGGGCCGAGGTACCGATCGCCGTTCCACCAGTAGCTGGGGCAGCTGGTCGAGCAGCAGGCGCACATAACGCACTCATACAGACCATCCAGCTTTTCGCGATCTTCGATCGACTGCTTCCACTCTTTCTTGGGAGTGTTGGTCTTGGTTTCCAGCCACGGCATGATGCTGGCGTGCTGTGCGTAGAAGTGGGTCAGATCCGGAACAAGGTCCTTCACCACCGGCATGTGCGGCAGCGGGTAGATCTTCACGTCGCCTTTGATCTCATCCAGACCGTAGATACAGGCCAGCGTGTTGATCCCGTCGATGTTCATGGCGCACGAGCCACAGATGCCTTCACGGCACGAACGACGGAAGGTCAGCGTGGGGTCCATCTCGTTCTTGATCTTGATCAGAACGTCCAGAACCATCGGACCACAGGTGTCCATGTCCACAAAGTACGTATCGACGCGCGGGTTCTGACCGTCGTCGGGGTTCCAGCGATAAATCTGCACTGTGCGCAGGTTGGTCGCACCCTCGGGCTTGGGCCAGGTTTTGCCTGTGGTGATACGGCTATTCTTGGGCAGAGCCAATTCAACCATGGGTCTCTCCTCTCAGAGAAGCTGTTTCGCGATACAATCGTTGGCGGCAGGCGCCTTGATCAGCTCCAGAATGCGGCGGGTCTGCGTGTTAAACGCCGCCCCCATCCGGAGAAAGTTCGAAATGTCCGCGGCGGGGGCTGTTTGAGCCACGCAGTCAGAGACCACGCCAGCCTGCGCCGCAGGCACATATTTTTCAACGACCGGACGGATAGCCATTGATGCTGCCATCCGGTCCAGCGCGGGTGCAGAGGGCTGATCGGGAACCGATTGCGCCCCGCAGGCCGCCAGTCCGATCAGCAAACCGGCAGACGATGCCCGCCGGAAAGCCTCTGCAATCCCCATTAGAAAGTCCGCGCCTTGGGTGCGATCTTCTTCAGCTCGATGCCGCCCTGATCTTCGTTGGTCAGCGGATCAACGATTACGGGACGGTAGGACAGATCCACCTTGTTGCCTTCGACGCGGCTGACGGTGTGTACACGCCAGTTTTCGTCGTCGCGGTTGGTGAAATCCTCATGGGCGTGGGCGCCGCGCGATTCCTTACGGGCTTCGGCACCAACGATGGTGGCCAGCGCGTTCGGCATCAGGTTGGTCAGCTCCAGCGTTTCCATCAGGTCGGTGTTCCAGACCAGGCTACGGTCGGTGACCTTCAGATCGCCCATCTTGCCAGCAATCGCCGTCATGTCGGTCACGCCCTGCGACAGGGTTTCCGAGGTACGGAAGACCGCCGCGTCACGCTGCATGGTCTTCTGCATTTCCAGACGCAGGTCTGCGGTCGGGATTGCACCGGTTGCATTGCGCAGGCTGTCGAAGCGCTCGAAGCACTTGTCGACCTGAGCGGTGTTGGTCGCAGGGATCGATGCGGCGCGGTCGACAACCTCGCCAGCGCGGATCGCGGCAGCGCGGCCAAAGACCACGAGGTCGATCAGCGAGTTCGAGCCCAGACGGTTTGCACCGTGAACCGAGGCACAGCCCGCTTCGCCCACAGCCATCAGACCGGGGACCACTGCGGTCGGGTCTTCGGCGGTCGGGTTCAGCACTTCGCCCCAGTAGTTGGTCGGAATACCGCCCATGTTGTAGTGCACGGTCGGGATAACGGGGATCGGCTCTTTGGTGACGTCTACGCCAGCAAAGATGCGAGCCGATTCCGAGATACCGGGCAGACGCAGCTGCAGCGCCTCGGGCGGCAGGTGCGACAGGTTCAGGTGGATGTGATCCCCTTCAGAACCCACACCGCGGCCTTCGCGGATTTCCATGGTCATACAACGCGAAACGTAGTCACGCGGCGCAAGGTCTTTGTAGTTCGGTGCGTAACGCTCCATGAAGCGCTCGCCCTGGCTGTTGGTCAGGTAACCGCCTTCGCCACGCGCACCTTCGGTGATCAGACAGCCTGCGCCGTAGATACCGGTGGGGTGGAACTGAACGAATTCCATGTCCTGCAGGGGCAGACCTGCGCGGGCCACCATACCGCCACCGTCACCGGTGCAGGTGTGGGCCGAAGTCGCGCTGAAGTAGGCACGGCCATAACCGCCGGTCGCCAGAACAACCATCTTCGCGTTGAAGACGTGCATGGTACCGTCGTCCAGCTTCCAGCAGACAACACCGGTGCAGACGCCATCATCGGACATCAGCAGGTCCAGCGCGAAGTATTCAATGAAGAATTCCGCGTTGTTCTTGACCGACTGGCCGTAGAGGGTGTGCAGGATCGCGTGACCGGTCCGGTCCGCAGCCGCGCAGGTACGCTGCACAGCGGGGCCTTCGCCGAATTCGGTGGTGTGGCCACCGAAAGGACGCTGGTAGATTTTGCCTTCTTCGGTCCGGCTGAAGGGCACGCCATAGTGCTCCAGCTCATAGACCGCGGCGGGCGCTTCCCGTGCGAGGTATTCCATCGCGTCGGTGTCACCCAGCCAGTCCGAACCTTTTACGGTGTCGTACATGTGCCACTGCCAGCTGTCGGGACCCATGTTCCCCAGCGAAGCAGCAATACCGCCCTGTGCCGCAACAGTGTGCGAACGGGTCGGGAAAACCTTGGTCACACAAGCGGTGCGCAGGCCCTGTTCGGCCATGCCAAGGGTTGCACGCAGGCCCGCGCCACCAGCGCCGACCACCACCACGTCATATTCGTGGGTTTCGTATTCGTATGCAGCCATCTGCGCGTCTCCGAATTAAAGTGCGATGCGGATGATCGAGAAGATGCCGGTCGCCGCAGCGGCGTAGCACAGGCAGTTCATCGCAATGATCGAGTACTGGCCAGCAGCACCGTGGACGTAGTCCTCGATCAGGACCTGAAAGCCGTTCTTGAAGTGCATGAAACCGACACTCAGGGTCAGGATCGCAACGATCGCGGGGAACGGATGCTGGTAATAGGCAACCATTTCCTCATAGCTGCTGCCAAGAGCAGGACCAAAAGTGAACAGGAACAAGGGAACCAGGATCAGCAGACCGATCGAGCTGACCTTCATGTTCCAGAAATGCTCGACGCCCGATTTGGCCGAGCCCATGCCTGTCGCGCGCTTGCGGGGGGTAAGATATGCCATCTGACGCTCTCCTCTTATGCGACCAGCATGATGACCCAGGTCAGCACAGTCAGTGCTACAGACCCGATGATCACAGCCCAGCTCAGGCTTTCAGCGGTTACGATGTCCAGACCGATGACCTGGTCCCAGATCAGGTGACGCACGCCGCCAAGGGTGTGGTACCAAAGGCCCAGCACCGACAGGGCCATGACCAGATCACCAAACCAGCTTGTGATCACGCCGTTGGCGAATTCGTAGTATTCGGGGCCAGAAGCGGCCGCCAGGAACCACCAAACGGTCATCAGTGCTGCAACCAGCAATGCGTTTCCGGTGATACGGACAAGAATCGACGTAATCGCAGTGATCGGCAAGCGATAGATCGTCAGATGCGGTGAGAGCGGGCGGTTGCCGCGGTTCACATCAGCCATTGTTCTTCCTTTCGGTTGCGCGGCCGACTCCCAGCGGCCACGGTGCCTTGGAGCAGAGTGATAGTGATTTTTTTCGTGCTGTCACGGTTTCACTGCACCGCAGCACAGAAATTCGCGCATTTCGCGGGTTTTGTGATCACGCCCGCAATAAGCGTGATCACACTTTAGCGTTAACGGGGAATCAACACCCAATAGTCCAAGTCCAGAAGGACGTTGGGGTCATACTTTCCGTCTTCACCCTTTAGTGCAAACGGGGTTCCACCCTTGGTTGCGACCAGACGCAAACGCAAAGCACCCACGCCGGGGGCATTGGTTTCTGTCTTGTCCAGCACCTCGGTCCAACATTTTACTGTGTCGCCAGCAAAGCAGGGGTTTGCGTGCGCGCCGCCGTTGATGCCGACGATCATCTGCGCGTTGGCCAGACCGTTGAACGACAGCGCCCGCGCCATCGAGATCACGTGACCACCGTAGATCAGACGCTTGCCATCTTCGCGGAAGGTCGCGTCGAAATGCACCTTGGCGGTGTTCTGCCACAGGCGGGTGGCCATCATGTGCTCGGCCTCTTCGATGGTGACGCCATCCACGTGGTCGATCTTCTCGCCCACCTGATAATCATCCCAACGATGAGTCTCACCGGCCAACGTGAAATCGTAGTTCGAGAAATCCAGCCCCTCGGGGATCACCAGATCCTCGACACCCAGAACCTTCTTCAGATCGGGCACAACGGCATCAGGCACAGCCGCATCCACGTCGCGCTTACGCACCATGACCCAGCGGACATATTCCATCACGACTTCGTCGTTCTGGTTCAGACCTTGGGTGCGGACATAGACGACACCGGTCTTCCCGTTCGAGTTCTGCTTGGTCCCGATCACCTCACTGCGCGAACGCAGGGTGTCGCCCTCGTACACTGGCTTCAGGAACCGGCCCTCGGCGTAGCCAAGGTTGGCAACCGCGTTCAAAGACACGTCCGGTACGGTCTTGCCGAACACGGTGTGGAACGCGATCAGATCATCCATCGGCGATTTCGGCAGACCACTGTCCTGCGCGAATTTATCCGACGAATACAGGGCATGACGGGCAGGATAGAGCGCGTGATACAGCGCGCGCTCTCCGCCCGAGACCGTCCGCGGAACCGCGTGGTCAATCACTTGGCCCACTGCATAATCTTCAAAGAAACGTCCCGCGTTGGTCTTGCTCATGTCATTGCTCTCCGAGTTTCATTTCAGGGGTGTACTCACCCGCAATCTCTTTTGTGACCGCCTGACCGCACCGCATCTTGCCGGTAGAGTGGTCAAACGCATAGGTCGGGCTGCCCTCCAGCACCCAGCCCTTGGACAGGGCCAGCGATACCTTGTGGCAGAAGGCCGAGGTGTCGTCCTCGGTCAGAAAACGATAGATTTTGCTCATCAGTCTTATCCTTGTGGGAAGGGCGAAACGCCCAAGGCCATATGAATGCCGGTGATGACGCCAAAGGCAACCAGCGTGGCAATCACAAGGATGACGTCCTTCTTGGCCG
Source organism: Donghicola tyrosinivorans (assembly GCF_003003355.1). Taxonomy (GTDB): domain Bacteria; phylum Pseudomonadota; class Alphaproteobacteria; order Rhodobacterales; family Rhodobacteraceae; genus Donghicola; species Donghicola tyrosinivorans. The sequence goes on along the minus strand of NZ_PVTQ01000002.1, from coordinate 207,534 downwards.
GGCCCTTTTCGGGACGCTCCCATTCAGGCGCTGCGCGATTGATCAGCATGACCTGAACGCCTGCCCATAGCAGCATGCCGCCGAACAGTACGATCGAGGCCAGATCCCCGTTCACAAGCAAATGCGCCACCGCCCAGATTTTGACCGAGATCAGCATCGGGTGCCGCGTCCAGCCGCGCAGACGGCCTTTGGTGTGGGCCGTTCCCAGACAGAACACTGCAACCAGCATCAGCAGGTTGTTCAGATGCACCGTCCACGTGGGCGGATACCACACGTTGATGAAATCGGCATTCCGGTAGCCGACGATCATCATCGCCAAGCCCATCACGATCAGTAGGGTCGACAGGCCTTTGGCCTTCTGCCCCATCTGTTCATGAATTTCGGGCAAAATTCGCTTGTAATAGTGGCCCCCTGCCCAAAGCAGGAGACCGAGGATCAGGATAAGCATCTGGCTTACTCCGCGGCTAGAGCTGCAATTGCCTCCGCTTGTGCCAGAATTTTCTTCGCTGTGACAATGTGCAGATTTTCGACGATCTTGCCGTCGACCACCGCAACGCCCTGCCCTGCGGCCTCAGCGGCCTCAAAAGCTTCGATCTGACGCTTGGCCAGATCAATCTCGGCCTCAGAGGGGGCAAAGGCATCGTTGCAGACAGCAACCTGCGCCGGATGGATCAGGGTCTTGCCGTCAAAGCCCATGTCACGGCCTTGATCGCACTCGGCCTTCAGGCCTTCGTCATCCTTGAACGCGTTGTAAACGCCATCCACGATGGTCACACCGTTGGCTTTGGCCGCCAGCAGACACAGTTGCAAGCTGGTCAGCATCGGCAGACGGTCGGCGCGGAAGCGGGTGTTCAGCTCTTTCGCCAGATCGTTGGTGCCCATGACAAAGCCTTCCAGCTTCGGATGCGCCGCGATTGCGTTGGCGTTCAACATGCCAGCGCAGGTCTCCATCATCGCCCACAGAGGCTTGTCACCGACCAGCGCGGCCAGCGCGTCCAACTGCGCGGGGCCATCAACCTTGGGCAGAAGGACCGCATCACAGGCCATGTCGGCCACGGCGCGGGCGTCATCTTCGCCCCATTCGGTGTCCAAACCGTTAATGCGCACGATCTTCATACGGTTGCCGAAGCCGCCCGCATCCAACGCCGCTTTCAGCGTGTCGCGCGCGCCGACTTTCTCATCGATCGCAACCGCATCTTCGAGGTCGAAGATGATCGCATCGACGGCCAGAGTTTTGGCCTTTTCCAGCGCACGCTCTTTCGAGCCGGGGATGTAAAGTACCGAGCGGGTGGGCCGTGTGGTGCCGTCCATGAGAAATCTCCTCGCAATAATCTTGCGCGGATGGATACATTTTCGACCGACTATTTCAAGCGCAATCTCGCCGCGCCGCAGAATACTTTAGAACAATCCATCCCAGATCAGTTTGATCCCAGTCAGGGTCAGAGCGACATAGGTAAACATGAAAAACGGCTTCTCGGGGACCAGATGATGGGCCCGAACGCCCAAGAAAACGCCAATCACTGCAAAAGGCGCCAACAGAAGATCGGCAGTCAGGGTCTGGCGGGTGAAAATCCCCAGCGTCGAATAGGGGATGAACTTCATCAGGTTGATCGCCCAGAAGGTGATCACTGTTGTCGCCTGAAACGCAGTTTTCTCTAACCCTTGGCGCAGCAGATAAACGGCCACAGGCGGGCCGCCCGCGTGGCTGACAAAGCTGGTAAAGCCCGCCGCCAGCCCCGCAACGCCGCCCCAAACGGGCCCCGCAGGATCAGTGGAAATCCGCACCCAACCGCGCGCACGGGCAATCACCCAGGCCACGAATCCCAAGCTGATTCCCCCGATCAACAGGCGGAACAGGTCCGGATCAGCGATGTCATACAACCACGCCCCCAGCGCCACACCGGGCAGCGCACCGATAGCGATCCGCTTGAAATCCAGCCAGCTCCAACGCCGCCAATATGGGCGCAGGCTGAAAATATCCATCAGCATCAAAAGCGGCAGCATAATTCCCAGCGCGACCCCCGGCTCCAGCACCAAAGCCAGAATCGAAGACGACGCAAAAGCGGCCCCCGAACCGAAGCCCGCCTTTGAAATTCCAGCAAAAAGTACGGCAGGGATGGTGATTGCGAAAAACATCAGGTCGAAAGAGACCACGAAATTTCCTTTCAAAAAAACGCATACAACAAAGGCTTTAGCACGACGTTAGCGTTCACAATAGAGTCGCAATCGCATCTGCCGCATCGCAGCACACTTGCGCGAAGGCAAACAAAGCACTACCCAAATGGCCAATTTCAACCGACCCGGAGATGAAATCCATGGCTCGACCCAAGATTGCCCTTATTGGCGCAGGTCAGATCGGCGGCACCCTCGCACACCTGGCAGCGATGAAAGAACTCGGCGACGTCGTTCTGTTCGACATCGCAGAAGGTACCCCGCAGGGTAAAGCGCTCGACATCGCTGAATCCGGCCCCGTTGCCGGCTTTGATGCCAAGCTGAAGGGCACTCAGGACTACGCCGACATTGCTGGCGCAGACGTCTGCATCGTGACCGCAGGTGTGCCCCGCAAGCCCGGCATGAGCCGCGACGACCTGCTGGGTATCAACCTGAAGGTTATGAAGTCGGTTGGCGAAGGCATCAAAGCCCACGCACCCGACGCATTCGTAATCTGCATCACCAACCCGCTGGACGCGATGGTATGGGCGCTGCAGCAGTTCTCGGGTCTGCCCGCGAACAAGGTTTGCGGCATGGCTGGCGTTCTGGACGCAGCCCGCTTCCGTCACTTCCTGAGCCTCGAGTTCGATGTGTCGATGCGCGACGTCACCGCATTCGTTCTGGGCGGCCACGGCGACACCATGGTGCCGCTGACCCGCTACTCGACCGTTGCCGGTATCCCCCTGCCCGATCTGGTAGAGATGGGCTGGACCAGCCAGGAGAAACTGGACGCAATCGTTCAGCGTACCCGTGACGGCGGCGCAGAAATCGTGAAGTACCTGGGCAACGGCTCGGCCTTCTACGCACCTGCGACCTCGGCCATCGAGATGGCAGAAGCCTACCTGAAAGACCAAAAGCGTCTGCTGCCCTGCGCGGCCTATGTTGACAACGCATTCGGTCTGAACGGCTTCTACGTTGGCGTTCCCACCATCATCGGCGCCGGCGGCATCGAGAAAGTCGTGGACATCAAGCTGAACAAAGACGAGCAGGCCATGTTCGACAAGTCGGTCGACGCGGTTAAAGGTCTGGTTGCAGCTTGTAAAGAGATCGACCCCTCGCTGGCATAATCGCCGCATCGGGTAAGAACGTGAAAGGCCGGTGGCGCAGTGCCCACCGGCCTTTTTCTTTGCGCCTTTGCCAAAGGATCAGGCAGGCATCCGGTCGGGCAGCAGACCCAGCAGTTCCGGATGGCGGCGACGCAGTTCCGCGTCAAACCCATCGACCGAGAGATCAGGCATATATCCAAGTGCCTTGGTGATGGCCTCATGCGGCGCAAACTCCAGCGAGTTATAGCGGCCAGTCTGTTCCAGCCGGATGCGCATCCGGCGACGGGTGAGCTTTAGCAGATTATGAAACTCCAGCAGGTCGGTCATGCTCTCGCAGGCCTCGACCCCCGCCAGTACCTGCGCCTGACGGTGCCCCCCAAGCATCCGGTGAATGCGGCCCGCATCCACCAAACGATAGCGCAGGATTTTCATCATCCAGTGCAAAGGCGTCATGCCGTCGAAATGCAGCAGCACCAGATCGGACAGCGGACGCCCCTCTAGCTGCACGCCCTTTTTCTTTGGCGTGTGAATTCCCAGTCGCAAATCCTGCCCGACCTGAACCATGGACTTCCCCGCCGCATGGCCGGTCATTCCCTTGGTCAGAAATTCCGAGATATCGCCGAAGAGGCGCCAGTTCTCGGCCTCGCCCCCACCGACCGGAATGCGAAAGGCCCCTTCGAATAGGCCCTCGGGATTGCGCCGAACATAGGTGCGTTCCCACGGACGGACACGCAGGAAATCCGCGCCCATCGTATAGGCGTCCGCCATAATCTGGGTCATGTCCCCCTGCGGGTACAGGAACTCATCCGCGTCCAGATGGATCATCCATCCGGCTTCGGTCATCTTGTAGGCTTCGGTCGCGTTCAGGGACTGGCGGCGGGTCTGCATGGCGTGCTGAGCGTCGGGCCCCAGCCGCTGCCAATGGGCATCATCGCATAAAACCACACGCACGCGGTCCAGCTTGCGCAAAGGCTCGGCCACGGGGTCCAACGGATCGTCCAGATAGACATGCACCTCACGCGCGCCCAAAGACAGGTGCCAGCCAACATTCGCAAGGACCAGAGCGGCAGGCTCTTTGGCGGTCATCACGATTGCCCAACTTAAGCTTTGTCTGTCTGCTTGCACGGTCCTGCCTACGTTACCCTTACCTACAGTCAAGCTGGCTTTTGGCCTTTGCGCAAGGCCACTGAAACTATAGAACCACCGCATACCCGACGGCACACGGTGGATATAGCCAACAATCCGATCGTATGTGAATCGCCATTCTTGTGGATGCAAAGGCCGACTCGCCCCCGTTCGCGGTAACATATTCTCGAACAGACTCAGGCGGCTCCCGATTTGTGATCACACGTTTTAAGCCTGTGATCACAAATGCCAGAAAATCGGCTATTTCACGCCTGCCCGCGCAGTTTTGTCTTAATCCGCAGGAATCTGGCGCGTATACAGGTCAGGAATTTCAGCAAGATGGGACAGGTCCATGAACATCCACGAATATCAGGCCAAGGCTCTGCTGCGCGAATACGGCGCACCGGTCAGCGACGGCCGCGTCGTGCTCAAGGCCGAAGACGCCAAAACTGCCGCTGGCGAGCTGGACGGCCCCCTGTGGGTTGTGAAAGCTCAGATCCACGCCGGTGGCCGTGGCAAAGGCAAGTTCAAAGAAGCTGACGCTGGCGAAAAGGGCGGTGTCCGCCTTGCCAAGTCGGTCGAAGAGGCTGCGGAAGAAGCCAAGAAGATGCTGGGTCGTACTCTGGTTACCCACCAGACCGGCCCCGCAGGCAAGCAGGTGAACCGCATCTACATCGAAGATGGTTCGGACATCAGCCGCGAGCTGTACCTTGCCCTTCTGGTCGACCGCGTCAGCAGCCGCATCAGCTTTGTCTGCTCGACCGAAGGCGGTATGGACATCGAGGAAGTCGCAGCGTCGACCCCCGAAAAGATCCTGTCGTTCTCGGTTGACCCTGCAACCGGCTACCAGCCCTACCACGGCCGTCGCATCGCGTTCGCCCTGGGTCTGGAAGGTGGTCAGGTCAAGCAGTGCGTGAAACTGATGGGCCAGCTCTACACCGCCTTCGTCGAGAAGGACATGGAGATGCTGGAGATTAACCCGCTGATCGTCATGGAAGACGGCAACCTCAAGGTGCTGGACGCCAAGCTTGGCTTTGACGGCAACGCTGTCTACCGCCACGCAGATGTTGCAGCTCTGCGCGACGAAACCGAAGAAGATCCCAAAGAACTGGCAGCTTCGAAGTTCGACCTGAACTACATCGCGCTGGACGGCGAGATCGGCTGCATGGTGAACGGCGCAGGTCTGGCGATGGCCACCATGGACATCATCAAACTCTACGGCGCTGAGCCCGCAAACTTCCTCGACGTTGGTGGCGGCGCCACCAAAGAGAAAGTGACCGAAGCGTTCAAGATCATCACCTCGGACCCCAATGTTAAGGGTATCCTGGTTAACATCTTCGGTGGCATCATGCGTTGTGACGTGATCGCCGAGGGCGTGATCGCCGCCGTTAAGGAAGTCGGCCTGAAAGTTCCGCTGGTTGTCCGTTTGGAAGGCACCAACGTAGAAAAGGGCAAGGAAATCATCAACACCTCTGGTCTTGATGTGATCGCCGCTGACAACCTGAGTGATGGTGCAGAGAAGATTGTTAAAGCTGTGAAAGGTTAATTACCGAATGCGTGTTGCTGTTTTTGCGAGTGTTTTGTTTCTTTCGGCCTGTGTAAATTATAACGCCCCCGAACATGCGGCGGGGGCCAGCCAGGACGAAGATTTTATCCAGTATCCTGCGGGCCAGCAGCCCACCGCCTTGTCGGGTATCCCGATCGATGCGGCGCCAGGTCCGATAGGCTACGTCCCGCAAGGGTACAGCGCCTCGCAAGACCAGATAGTGACACGCACAGCTTTTGACTGACGAACAACACCGCGCGGGTTCCGATCCGCGCAATACGTCAAACTAATTAGGAGAACGCCAAGATGGCAGTCCTCATCGACGAAAACACCAAAGTCATCTGTCAGGGCCTGACCGGCTCGCAGGGTACTTTCCACACCGAACAGGCCATTGCTTACGGCACCAAAATGGTCGGCGGCGTCACCCCCGGTAAAGGCGGCCAGACCCATCTGGACCTGCCCGTGTTCAACTCGGTTCACGAAGCAAAGCACGTGACCGAAGCCAACGCGACCGTGATCTACGTTCCCCCGCCGTTCGCAGCGGACTCGATCCTCGAGGCCATCGACGCGGAAATGGAACTGATCGTCTGCATCACCGAAGGTATCCCGGTTCTGGATATGATGAAGGTGAAGCGCGCCCTGATCGACAGCAAGTCGCGCCTGATCGGCCCGAACTGCCCCGGTGTCATCACCCCCGGCGCCTGCAAAATCGGCATTATGCCCGGCCACATCCACAAGCGTGGCTCGGTCGGCGTTGTGTCGCGCTCGGGTACCCTGACCTACGAAGCTGTGAAACAGACTTCGGACGCAGGTCTGGGCCAGTCCAGCGCAGTCGGCATCGGTGGCGACCCCATCAAAGGCACCGAGCACATCGACGTGCTGGATATGTTCCTGGACGATCCCGAAACCCAATCGATCATCATGATCGGTGAGATCGGTGGTTCGGCTGAAGAAGAAGCAGCCGAGTTCCTGAAAGAGCAGAAGAAAAAAGGCCGTTGGAAGCCCACAGCTGGTTTCATCGCGGGCCGCACCGCCCCTCCGGGCCGTCGCATGGGTCACGCCGGTGCGATCGTCGCAGGCGGCAAAGGTGGCGCAGAAGACAAGATCGAAGCCATGAAGTCGGCTGGCATCATTGTTGCTGATAGCCCCGCAACCCTGGGCGAAGCCGTTCTGAAGGCTATCGAACTGGGCTAAGGCCTTCTGGTGCCCCGCCACTCGGGGGCATCACCCAAAACGCACAGCCCGCCCGAAGGACGCTTCGGGCGGGTCCAACCTAAACAGGTGCACCCAAATGACCGACCAATCCCCGAACGACCAGTTCCATGCCTCGAGCTTCCTTCAGGGGCATAACGCCGAGTACATCGAGCAGCTATACGCCCGTTATGCCACCGACCCTTCTTCGGTCGATGAATCCTGGCAGGCCTTCTTCGCCGCTCTTGGCGATGGTGAGGTCGACGTCAAGAAAGAGGCCGATGGTGCCTCGTGGGGCCGTACTGACTGGCCGCCGATGCCGGCTGGCGACAACGTTTGGGCTCTGACTGGCGAATGGCCCGAAGCGGCCAAAGAAGCCAAAGGCGCTGGCGACAAGATCAAAGCCAAAGCCGCCGAAAAAGGCGTCGAAGTTACCGACGAAGCGATCAAGCGCGCAGTGCTGGACTCGATCCGCGCCCTGATGCTGATCCGCGCCTACCGTATTCGTGGCCACCTGGCCGCCGACCTGGACCCGCTGGGTCTGCACGGCCGTGAGCCCCACCCCGAACTGAACCCCAATGCCTACGGCTTCACCGAAGCCGACATGGACCGTCCGATCTTTATCGACAACGTGCTTGGTCTGCAGATCGCCTCGATGCGCCAGATCATTGACGTTCTCAAGCGCACCTACTGCGGCACCTTCGCGTTGCAGTACATGCACATCTCGGACCCCGAGCAGTCCAGCTGGCTGAAAGAGCGCATCGAAGGCTACGGCAAGGAAATCACCTTCACCCGTGAAGGCCGCCGCGCGATTCTGAACAAACTGGTCGAGGCCGAAGGCTTCGAAAAGTTCCTGCACGTGAAATACATGGGCACCAAGCGTTTCGGCCTCGACGGTGGTGAATCGCTGATCCCCGCGATGGAACAGATCATCAAGCGCGGTGGCGCGCTGGGTGTGAAAGAGATCGTCATCGGCATGCCCCACCGCGGCCGTCTGTCGGTTCTGGCCAACGTGATGAACAAGCCCTACCGCGCGATCTTCAACGAATTCCAGGGCGGCAGCTTCAAGCCCGAGGACGTTGATGGTTCGGGCGACGTGAAATACCACCTTGGTGCTTCGTCGGACCGTTCGTTCGATGACAACTCGGTCCACCTGTCGCTGACCGCGAACCCCTCGCACCTTGAGGCGGTGAACCCCGTCGTTCTAGGTAAGGTCCGCGCCAAGCAGGAACAGCTGGGTGACAAGTCCCGCGAACAGGTTCTGCCGATCCTGCTGCACGGCGACGCCGCCTTTGCAGGTCAGGGCGTTGTGGCGGAATGCTTTGGTATGTCGGGTCTGGTCGGTCACCGCACCGGCGGCACCATGCATATCGTTGTGAACAACCAGATCGGTTTCACCACCGCGCCGCACTTCTCGCGCAGCTCGCCCTACCCGACCGACATCGCCCTGATGGTCGAAGCGCCGATCTTCCACGTGAACGGCGACGACCCCGAGGCTGTTGTCCACGCGGCCAAAGTGGCGACCGAATTCCGTCAGAAGTTCCACAAGGACGTGGTGATCGACATCTTCTGCTACCGTCGTTTCGGTCACAACGAGGGGGATGAACCCATGTTCACCAACCCTCAGATGTACAAGAAGATCAAAACCCAAAAGACCACCCTTTCGCTCTACACCGAGCGTCTGGTCAAGGACGGCCTGATCCCCGAAGGCGAAATCGAGGATATGAAGGCGCAGTTCCAAGCCTATCTGAACGAAGAGTTCGAGACCGGCAAAACCTTCAAGCCGAACAAGGCTGACTGGCTGGATGGCCGCTGGTCGCACCTGAACAAGCAGGGCGAAAAGTACCAGCGCGGCAAAACCGCCATTAAGCCCGAGACGATGGCAGAGGTCGGCAAGTCTCTGGTGCACGCACCCGAGACTGTGGACATCCACAAGACCGTTGCCCGTCAGCTGGAAGCCAAAAAGCAGATGTTCGAAACCGGCGAAGGCTTTGACTGGGCGACCGGCGAAGCACTGGCGTTCGGCTCGCTTCTGACCGAGGGCTATCCGGTTCGTCTGGCTGGTCAGGACTCGACCCGCGGCACCTTCTCGCAGCGTCACTCGGCCTTCATCGACCAGACCACGGAAGAGCGTTACTACCCGCTCAACAACATCCGCGAAGGTCAGGCCCGCTATGAAGTCATCGACTCGATGCTGTCGGAATACGCGGTTCTGGGCTTCGAATACGGCTACTCGCTGGCGGAACCCAACGCGCTGACCATGTGGGAAGCCCAGTTCGGCGACTTCGCCAACGGCGCGCAGATCATGTTCGACCAGTTCATCTGCTCGGGCGAAAGCAAATGGCTGCGTATGTCGGGTCTGGTCTGCCTTCTGCCCCACGGCTTTGAAGGTCAGGGCCCCGAGCACAGCTCGGCCCGTCTGGAGCGTTTCCTGCAGATGTGTGGTCAGGACAACTGGATCGTGGCGAACTGCTCGACCCCGGCGAACTACTTCCACATCCTGCGTCGCCAGATGCACCGCAGCTACCGTAAGCCGCTGGTTCTGATGACCCCGAAATCGCTGCTGCGTCACAAGATGTGCATCAGCAAGGCCGAGGACTTCACCACTGGCTCCAGCTTCCACCGCGTCCTGTGGGACGATGCGGAACGCGGCAACTCGGACACCCAGCTGGTGTCGGACGACAAGATCAAGCGCGTGGTCATGTGTTCGGGCAAGGTCTACTACGACCTGCTGGAAGAGCGTGACGCCCGTGGCATCGATGACGTCTACCTGCTGCGTATCGAACAGTTCTACCCCTTCCCCGCGATCTCGCTGGTCAAGGAACTGGAACGCTTCCCCGGCGCAGAGATGATCTGGTGTCAGGAAGAACCCAAGAACCAGGGTGCATGGACCTTCATCGAACCCAACATCGAATGGGTTCTGGGCCGCATCAAAGCAAAGCATGGCCGTCCCCGTTACGTCGGCCGCGCCGCCAGCGCATCGCCTGCAACGGGTCTGGCATCGCAACACAAAGCACAACAAGCCGCGCTCGTCGACGAAGCGCTGACAGTCGAAGGAAACTAAACAATGACTGAAGTCCGTGTCCCCACGCTGGGTGAATCCGTGACCGAGGCAACTGTCGCCACCTGGTTCAAAAAGCCCGGCGACCGTGTCGAGGCTGACGAAATGCTGTGCGAACTGGAAACCGACAAGGTCACCGTCGAGGTTCCCTCGCCCGCAGCCGGTGTTCTGGCCGAGATCGTTGCCAACGAAGGCGAGACCGTCGGCGTTGACGCTCTGCTGGCCAACATCAGCGCCAGCGGCGAAGCCGCAGCGCCCGCACCCGCAGCCAAGGCGCCCGCAGCGGCTCCCGCTGCTGCTGCGGCGGCTGCATCGGTTGACGTCATGGTCCCCACTCTGGGCGAATCCGTCACCGAAGCCACCGTTTCGACCTGGTTCAAAAAGGTCGGCGATACCGTCGCGCAAGACGAAATGCTGTGCGAGCTGGAAACCGACAAAGTGTCGGTCGAAGTGCCCGCACCCGCAGCTGGCGTTCTGACCGAAATCCTGTTTGCCGAAGGCACCACCGTTGAGGCTGGCGGCAAACTAGGCGTGATCGCATCGGGCGAAGGCGCAGCCGCTGCTGCCCCCGCCGCCGCGCCTGCCGCTGCCGCACCCGCAGCAGCCAGCACCGGCAAAGACGTCGAGCACGCGCCCGCCGCCAAGAAAGCCATGGCCGAGGCCGGTCTGACCGCCGCTCAGGTTCAGGGTTCGGGCCGTGACGGTCGCATCATGAAAGAAGACGTGGCCAAGGCCGCCGCAGCCGTCGCTGCCGCAGCAACCGCCGCGCCTGCCCCTGCTGCTGCCCCCCGTGGCACCGCGAACGCCGACGATGCAGCACGCGAAGAGCGCGTGAAAATGACCCGTCTGCGCCAGACCATCGCGCGCCGTCTGAAGGACGCCCAGAACACCGCAGCCATGCTGACCACCTACAACGAGGTGGACATGACCGAGGTAATGGCGCTCCGGAACCAGTACAAAGACGCGTTCGAGAAAAAGCACGGCGTCCGTATGGGCTTCATGTCGTTCTTCACCAAAGCCTGTGTGCACGCTCTGAAAGAAGTGCCCGAGGTAAACGCCGAGATCGACGGCACCGATGTGGTCTACAAGAACTACGTCCACATGGGCATCGCAGCTGGCACCCCGCAGGGTCTAGTTGTTCCCGTTCTGCGTGACGTGGACCAGAAGTCCTTCGCCGAGATCGAAAAAGAGATCGGTGAAAAAGGCCGCCGCGCCCGTGACGGCAAACTGTCCATGGCAGAGATGCAGGGCGGCTCGTTCACCATTTCGAACGGCGGCGTCTACGGCTCGCTGATGTCCTCGCCGATCCTGAACCCCCCGCAGTCGGGTATCCTCGGCATGCACAAGATCCAGGATCGTCCGATGGCCATCAACGGCAAGGTCGAAATCCGCCCCATGATGTACCTCGCGCTGTCCTACGACCACCGTATCGTCGACGGCAAAGGCGCTGTGACCTTCCTCGTGCGCGTCAAAGAAGCGCTGGAAGATCCCCGTCGCCTGCTGATGGACATCTAAAGCGCGTTGCATGGTCGTGGGGGACGTTTTCCATACGCCCAAGCTTTCCGGTCCCGGGCGCCAGAAAAATCTGGACGCCTGGGCCAACCGCTACCCTGCCCGCTTGCGGACACGGGAAGAGACCCAGAGTTGGCTGGAACAACAGTTCTTTCCAGCCTCGAAACGCTGGCTCTACTGCGGCAACGGAAAATCCGGCACTTCCTCGACCAAGCGCTTTCTCTTTGAACTCGAGTTCGGGCGGCCCCTATCCGCCCATCTCCTTGTCCCCTTTGACATCAATCCGGATGTGGTCGCGCACCGTCTGGCCGAATTCGATGTGTTCCGCAGCCTTGCGGACACCGAAGACAGTCAGGATGTATTCGCCAACGCCCTTCGCCTGACCACCGTCCGCAACCCCTATTCCCGCGCCGTGTCAGCCTACCTGTATCTCTGCAAATCGGATGAGATGGCCCGCCATTGGTTCGCCTGGGACCGCGTGCGCATGAACGCTATGGTCGGCTTTGACTGGGACAACGATCCCCGCACCGCAACCGGTTTTGAGAAGTTCCTCGACTACATCGCAAGTGACATTCAAAACCGCGGCCTCCAAGAGGTGAACCCACACTGGCGCCCCCAGCACGGCAACATCCGGCCCGGGCTCTTTGATGCCCACCTGATCGGCAAGACCGAAGACCTCGGTACGTTCTTCAAAGACGTCGCCGCCCGTCTGAACCAACCCCTGCCCGCGACCTTCAAAGCCAAAGCTGCGAACCAGAACGCCGACAGCACACCGAAAGACGCCCTGCTAACGCCCGCCGTCCGCCAGCGGATCACCCGTATCTACGGCCCCGACTTCGCCCAGTTCGACTACGACCCCGATGCCGCAAAGGCTGCCTGAGATGACCACCGAACTCACCGTCCTCACCCTCGCGGCCCTCTTGCAAGTGGTCCAATACATCCTGATGTCGGTCCCCGCGAACCTTGAACTCGGCCGCGGCAAAACCCTCGGCCCCCGCGATCCTGACCGCCTCGGCAAACCCCTGATCGAGCAGGTCTCCCCCCGCACAGGCCGCCTCTTTCGCGCCCTGAACAACCACTTCGAAGGGCTCATCCTCTTCACCATCGCCTGCGTGGTCACCACCCTGTCGGACCAGTCCACAGCGCTCACCCAAATCTGTGCTTGGACCTATCTCGCAGCCCGCATTCTCTACGTGCCCGCCTATGCCTTCGCTTGGGTTCCGTGGCGCTCCTACATCTGGGCGGTCGGCTTTCTGGCCACCACCACCATGCTCGTCGCGGCGCTTTTCTAAGCCGCCGCCAACCCTAACCCGCCAATGCCCATTCAGCTTGGCACAAATACCTCGGGGGTCCGGGGGCAGCGCCCCCGGCTCTCACCACCAGAAAGGAACTTCAAAATGGCATCCTACGACGTGATCGTGATCGGCGCTGGTCCTGGCGGCTACGTTTCGGCCATCCGCGCTGCGCAACTGGGCCTGAAAACCGCCTGTGTCGAAGGCCGTGAAACTCTGGGCGGCACCTGCCTGAACGTGGGCTGTATCCCCTCGAAAGCCCTGCTGCACGCCACCCACCAGTTGCACGAAGCCGAACACAACTTCGCCGCCATGGGCCTCAAGGGCAAATCCCCCAGCGTCGACTGGAACCAGATGCAGGCCTACAAAGGCGACGTCATCGGCCAGAACACCAAAGGCATCGAATTCCTGTTCAAAAAGAACAAGGTCGACTGGATCAAAGGCTGGGCCACCATCCCCGAAGCGGGCAAGGTCAAAGTCGGCGACGAAGTCCATGAAGCCAAGAACATCATCATCGCTTCGGGCTCCGAAGTGGCCACCCTGCCCGGCGTGACCATCGACGAAGAGATCGTGGTCTCCTCAACCGGAGCGTTGTCGCTGCCCAAGATCCCCAAGAAAATGGTCGTGATCGGCGCTGGCGTCATCGGTCTGGAACTGGGCTCGGTCTACAAGCGCCTCGGCGCTGAGGTGACCGTGGTCGAGTACATGGATGCAATCACCCCCGGTCAGGACGCCGAAGTCGCCCGTGCCTTCCAGAAACTGCTGCAAAAACAGGGCCTGAACTTCGTTCTGGGTGCCGCGGTTCAGGGCGTCGAGACCACCAAGTCCAAAGCCAAAGTCACCTACAAGCTGAAGAAAGACGACAGCGAGCACACCCTCGACGCCGATGTCGTGCTGGTGGCCACTGGTCGCAAACCCTTCACCGACGGCCTCGGCCTTGCCGCTCTGGGCGTTGAGATGACCGACCGCGGCCAGATCAAAACCAACGCCCACTGGCAGACCAACGTGCCCGGCATCTACGCCATCGGCGACGTGATCACCGGCCCGATGCTGGCGCACAAAGCCGAAGACGAAGGCATGGCCGCCGCCGAAGTCATCGCGGGCAAGCATGGCCACGTGAACTACGGCGTCATCCCCGGCGTCATCTACACCCACCCCGAAGTGGGCAGCGTCGGCGCGACCGAAGAGCAACTGAAAGCCGAAGGCCGCGCCTATAAGGTCGGCAAATTCAGCTTCATGGGCAATGGCCGCGCCAAGGCAAACTTTGCTGCTGACGGCTTTGTCAAACTGCTGGCGGACAAAGAAACCGACCGCATCCTTGGCTGCCACATCATCGGCCCGATGGCGGGCGACCTGATCCACGAGATCTGCGTTGCCATGGAATTCGGCGCCTCGGCCGAAGACATCGCCCTGACCTGCCACGCGCACCCGACCTACTCGGAAGCGGTCCGCGAAGCAGCTCTGGCCTGCGGCGACGGCGCGATCCACGCCTAAGACGCGCCAATCTAAAGAACCTGCAAAACCCCTGCCTCTGTGCAGGGGTTTTTCATTTGGATCAGGTCCAACGCTGAAATCCTCTTGCCACACGAATTTACCTGACCTAAGTCAGATAAATGACCCATGACCCCATAAAACGATTCCGCCGCTTCGCCCGCTCGGTCACCACCGAGGTCGGCGCGCTGGACGATTCCTTCCTTGGCAGAGGCCGCTCGCTCGGGGCGGCTCGGGTACTGAACGCCATCGGCCACGGCCGCACCGACGTGGCAGAGCTGCGCCAATATCTGAACCTTGATAGCGGCCTGCTCAGCCGCCTTCTGCGCCAACTCGAAGGGGAAGGGTTGATCACCGTCACGCCCCACCCCACCGACGCCCGCGCCCGCATTGCCGCCCTTACAGAGACGGGCGCTGATGAATTCGCCGCCTATGAAGACATCTCGGACAGCCGCTCTCGTGACCTCTTTGACCGCCATCCCCATCCGCAGGCCCTGCTGGATGCGATGGACCTGATCGCCAGCGCCCTTGGCCGCGACCGCATCCGGACCGAGGTCCAAGACCCCCGCGCACCCCAAGCCCTGTTCTGCCTGCAAGAATACTACGCCGAACTGGGCCGCCGCTTTGAGACCGGGTTTGACGTGAACCTCAGCTGCGATCCGCAGGCCACCGACATGATGGCCCCGCGCGGCACCTTTCTGGTGGCCCTCTCGGACGATATGCCCATCGGCTGCGTCGGGATCAAAGGCAATGGTGGCCCCGTGGCTGAGGTCAAACGCCTCTGGATCGCCCCCTCGGCCCGCGGCCTTGGCCTTGCCAAGCGTCTGATGCAACAGGCCGAAGACGCCGCCCGCGCGCTGAACATCACGACACTACGCCTTGATACCAACAGCGCCCTGCCCGAGGCATTGCGCCTATACCAAACCACCGGCTGGACCGAAATCCCGCGCTTTAACGATGACCCTTATCCGGATCACTTCTTCGAAAAACATCTGGAATGAAAAAAGGGCCGGATGAAAGAGGATCAGTCCCATCCGGCCCCAGTCACTCTACGAAAACCGTAGAAACGTGAGCATGCAACCAAGGCCTATTGGGTAAACCCCGATCACATCTGTAAAAACGCAGCACCCGCGAACTTCCGTCGCGGGTGCCAAAACTTTTTCGAAAAACTTATCGGGTCTTTTCAGATCACTCAGCCGCAGTGCTGGCCGCATCCTTGGGCAATTTGAACCCCGCCTCGCGCATCAGCTTGTCCGAGCTTTCCTCGATCACTTCTTCCACCTTGGCCATGAACTCCGACACCGGCAGACCCGCCTCTATCGGGTCAAGGAATTCAACGACCGCCACGCCAGGCTTGCGGAAAATCCCCAGACGCGGCCAGAATACGCCCACATTGGTGCCCGCCGGATGCACGCGCTGCTTCATCTCACGATAAAGAACACCCGCGCCGATCTTGTAAGGCGCATCCACACCGGGGGCCACGCGGGTCCCCTGCGGGTAAATAATCAACTGGCCCTTCGGCGTGTCGGTCCGACGCGCCTCAAGCACCATCTTGCGCATTGCCTCGGACCGGCGTCCGCGCTGGACCGGAATGCACCCGATCATCTTGCCGTAAAAGCCGATCACCGGCGCATAGCGCAGGCTATGCTTCATGATGAACTTCGGCTCGGGCACAACACTGGCGATCATCAGAATATCCAGAAAGCTCTGATGCTTTGAACACACCAAAATCTCCCCCGTCGGCACAGGTCCGCGGATTTCCGTCTTCAGACCCACCATCCAACCGGCGGTCCAGCGCACCCAGTTGCAATAGGCGTGAATAGCCGAATACGCCCCGCGCGAACTGAAATACGCCCACGGTGCCCAGACCAGCCCGATCACCGGCAGCATGAAGTACATCTGTAAAAAGAAGATAAACGAGCGCACCCACTGGATTGCATGTTTCATCAGCGAAGTCCCCTCAGTGTTCGCATCGCCGCCTCTCGGGTGGCGACAAAGGCCACCACCGCCCCTAGCGGCGGGATCAGCAGGGGCCACAACCAGTGCCACCCCTCAAATCCCAATCCTGTTAAAAAGCCCCCTTCGGGCTGCGCCGACGGCAACAATGCCACGGCGATCATACCAACAGCCGTGCCTGCCGCGCCACCAATCAGCGCCCGCAGCGTGAAACGCCGCACAAACGCACCTGCGATATAGCTGTCCTGAGCGCCCACCAGCCGAAGCACACGGATCACCTGCGAATTTGCCGCCAAAGCCGCCGTCGCCGCCAGTGTGATCATCGCGGCCATCGTCCCGCCAATCAGGATCAGCGACAGCGCCCCAAGCAGACGCAAGCTACGCGCCGCCTTCACCAGCGGCCGCCGCCAACGGGTGTGATCATCCAGCGTCGCGCCGGGTACCTCGGCCTGAAGCCGCAAGCGCAGGCCCTCGGCGTCAAAACCATCGCCTTTTTCAACCACTTCGATCAGCTGCGGCACCGGCAACCCATCAAGGCTCAGGCCGTTCCCGAACCACGGCTCAAGCAATTGCTGCTGTTCTTCCGTCGTCAGGGCGCGGGCGCTGGCCACTCCTGGCGTGGTCTCTAGCACCTTGAGGGCCGCAGCAGTCTGATCGGCCACCTGCGCCTCGGGCGCGGAAATCCGGATGGTCGAGCTGCGCGCCAACTCATCCCCCCAAAGGCTGGCCAAACGCCCCGTCGCCATCGAAAGCGCTAGGGCAAAGACCGCAAGAAACGCCATCGCGCCGGCGCTGAACAGGGTCAGCCGTACCGTGTGACCGGTGGGCGGCACCACGCGATCGGACTGCGCATCCCCGACCAACAAGGCCAAAGCCGTTTTCAACGCCTTCATAGATCCGCCCCCGCCAGTTGCAGCTTGCGGTTGGCGATCCGCAAAACGCGGGCCTGAACCTGACTTTTCGCAGCGCGGATCAGCGCCAGATCATGGGTCGCGATCACGACGGTCTTTCCCAGCCGATTGAGTTCAACCAGCAGGGTCAGCAGACGTTGGGACATTTCCCAATCCACGTTGCCTGTCGGCTCATCCGCCAGAATCACGTCGGGCGACATGATGATCGCGCGGGCCAGCGCGGCGCGCTGCCGTTCGCCCCCGGACAATTCAGGCGGCAAAGCACGGGCACGACTGCCAAGACCCACCCACTGCATCAGCTCTTTCAGGTTCGCCTCATCGGTCCACTCGGAATGGCCTGAAACCGTAAGCGGCAGTGCGATATTTTCATAGAGCGGCAAGTGATCAAGAAACTGGCAATCTTGATGCACCGTGCCGATTTTCCGCCGCAACAGGGCAATCTGGTCGCGGGTCAGATCGCGCACGTCGCGCCCGAACAGACGCACCGTCCCCGAGGTCGCCGTCAGGTCGCCATAGCACAAGCGCAAGAACGTGGTTTTCCCTGCGCCGGATGGGCCCGTCAGAAAGTGAAAAGACCCCGGAGCCAGCTTGAGAGAAATGCCGCTCAGCAATTCCCCGCCACCATAGGAGTAGGCCATATTTTCCAGTTCGATCACGCTGTGAACCTCTGCCGAAAGTTCCTATGCTTTTGCCGCACCAGTCTATGGGTTGCAATCCGTCCTGTGAGCATTGACTTTGCAGTTCTTTCAGCAAGGATTACAAGGGACTGGATAATTTGAACATTCCGATGCGCCATTTGGCGCAAAACGCGGGGGCAATATGCGTTTAACCTGTCCGAACTGCGGCGCGATCTACGAAGTGCCAGACAACGTGATCCCAGAAGACGGGCGCGATGTCCAATGTTCGAACTGCGCCGTAACGTGGTTCCAGCATCCTGCCGGATGGGAAGAACCCGAAGACGACCTGCCCGACGACGACACTTCGGCGGGTGGGACCGAAGACCCCGTCCAAGCCACTGGAACTGAACCCCTTCCTCAGGACCCAATCCCGGCGGAAGAGCCAGAACCTGTACCCGCCCAACAGGATCCCGAGCCGCAAGATGCGCCCGATGAGGCACCGCTTCCCGAAGACCCTGTTCCTGCGGACACGCCCCAAGAAACCCCCAGTGAAACTGCGGCGCCCGGGTCTGATGACACAGCCGGCGCCGAAGAACTGGAACCGGAAGAGTTATTGGCCCGGCTAGAGGCTGCGGAAGCAGCAGCTAACGAAGCGACTACGGAAGAGGCACCTTCGGTTCCGCCCGCAGCCGCTGCGGCCGCTGCCACGGCAACCCGACGCGAGCTAGACCCAGCGATTCGCGACCTGCTGCGGGAAGAGGCCGAGTACGAATCGCAGATGCGCGCCAAGGACAAACAGGCTGATCCCATCGAAACCCAGCCCGATCTGGGTTTGACCGATCCTCCGCGCCGCCGCGTGATTCGTGTCGAACGTCACAAGATTGACGACCAAGACGAACCAGAGGCGCAGCCCGAAGCAGTGGATGAAGAAAGCACACCCGAGAAGCCCTCAAATTCTCGCCGTGATTTGCTGCCCGATATCGAAGACATCAACTCGACCCTGCGCGGCCGCGATCGCCTGCAAGGCCCCACCACTGTGGGCGAGCTTATGGAAGACCCCGAAGAAACCCGCTCGGGCTTCCGGTCGGGGTTCTTTCTAACTGTTCTGTTCGCTTTGGTTCTTGGCGCTGTTTACCTCCAATCCACCCCGCTTTCGAAAGCCATGCCCGCTGCCGCACCCACACTGCAGAACTATGTCGAGAACGTGGATCAGGCGCGTGGTTGGCTGGACACCCGCGCCCGCGGGGTTGTGACATGGCTGGACAGCTTCAGCTCTGAAGCTGCTGAGACCAAGGAATAAGCCGGAACCTCTTAGGGAACGGTAAACGGGCGCGGGAAATCCGCGCCCGTTTCGCATTAAATCATGTGTATTTCTCAGAATCGGTCCAACAATCGGTTCAGGTAATCGCGCTCTTCCTCCGGTCGCTCCGCCTCGGACGATCGACGGCGGATTTCATCCGTCAATTCTTCAGCCCGGCGATAGGCATCTTCACCCTGCAGCATATCGTTGTCAGATCCCAACGGAGCCCCATTGCCTTCACGCCGTCCAAGCGGGTCCTGACGTCCGTCTTCCGCGGGACGTCCCTGCCCTTGCTGACCACCCGCCTGCTGCTGACCATCCTGTTGGTTTAGCGCTTCATTCAGACTGCGCATACCCTCGCGCAGACGCTCAATCGCTTCTGCCTGGCGGTCGATTGCGCGGCCCAAGTTATCGTCGCGCAGCGCCTCAGCAGCCTCATCCATCGCACGACCAGCATCGCGCAGAGATTGACGCGCAGCCTCGCCTTCATCGGTACCAGCTCCGGGCAAATTGCCCTCTTGCCGCTGCAACTCATCACGCAATGCTTGCTGCCGCTGCGCCAACTGATCAGCCAGATCACCCTGACCTTGCCCTTCACCCTCTTCGGGCTGGCCACCCTGACCATTCTGGCGCTGGTTCAGCTCGTTAAAGCTGTCGTCCGAGAGGTCCTGCTGCTCCCGCAGCGTATCGCCCAGTTGATCCAGCGCCTGCTGGCCCTGCCCCCCTTGGCCCTGCGTGACTTGCATATTCTCCATCATCTGCATTAACTCATCCAATAGCTGCTGCGCCTCGGCCATCCGGCCCTCGTTCATCAGCCGCTGGATGCGATCCATCATCGCCTGCAGATCGTCCTGTGTCAGTTCCGTCGCCTCGCCAGAGCGCTGCGCATCGGGGTCGTTCTCATCCCCGTTCCGCTCGGCGAGTTCGCGCATATAATCCTGCGTCGCCTGTCGTAATTCCTCCATCAAGCGCGCGATTTCATCTGGGCTTGCCCCGTTGCGCATGGCCTCGCTCAGACGTTCTTGCGCCTGCCGCAACCGCTCAAGCGCGTTCTCCAAATCACCGTCTTCCAAGGCCAACGCCAGCGCCCAAAGCGCCTCGGCCAACTCATCCCGAGCCTCTGAGGTCAAACCACCTGTTGCAATGCCTTCCTGCAATCGGACTTGGATCGCCTGTAGTTCGGTAAAATTATCCATATCGCGGAAGACTTCTTCAGGCAGCCAAGTCACCGCCCGCAGCACCTGATCCACGCGCGCGCCATTTGTCCGGTTCCACAGCAAATCCCGCCGCGCCTCAATCACCGCTTTGGCCATCGGATCAAAGAAACTACGCCCCGGCAGCGGAACCGAAATCGGCGCAGATTTCCCCACTTGCCCCTGTGCGTCCGTCACCGAAAGCGAGATCGTAACCGGGAGCCCCGCCCAAGGATGCTGACTGAAATCCTCACGCAGAATCTCGCCAAACGCCTGCCGATTTCCGGAAAAGCTCATCGGCAAATCTACCCGCACAATGTCCCGTGGCTCAGGATCGGGCGTCAGACCATAACGGCGGTTCACATTGGGCAAATCCAACGCAATTTCCGCCGTACCCGAGACGATGCCATAGTCATCCTCGGCCCAGAAGGGCAGCGTCATTTCGCCTTCGGGTGTGGTCTCGATCTCTCCGTCGTGACTGATCGTCGGAACCTGATCGGGCCGCAAAGCGATCTGCCATATCCGCCCATCGGTGCCTGTCACTTCAACCTCACCTGCTTGGCGAACAGTGAAATCTTTGCGCATGGCCGCTATCTGCGTCTCATCGACGGGCGTTCCGCTTACTGTTTCGCGGACGTCCACTCCTTCGGCGCCATAGACTCGCAGCGTCAAGCGACTGCCCTGCACCACATCCAGCGCACCTTCGGGAATGTCGTTTAGGTAAAGGGCTGGCAATCGCGTGTGCCTCGGCGGCTCTAACCAACCTTCCCAAGCAGGGCCGGATGCCAAGGCAGCGCCGTCCGGCGTCCCTTCAGGTCCACGCCCCATCCCGAATGAACCGAACAGCAGCGCCATTCCCAACGCAACTGCCGCAACATATCGCAAAGCATAAGGGTCACGCTGGCGTTGACTTAGCTCTGGCGGAACCGCCCGCGCCAGTCGCGCGCGCTGCGCCATCATCTGCAAATGGGTACGCCACATCGCTTCGGCCGAGGCGTCCCCGCGCCCGACAGCAGGTGTATCCAGCAAAGCTGCCAAAGGGCGCCCCGGCAAAGTTGCATCCAGACGACGTAGAGCATCAGACCGGCTAGGCGCAATAAACTGCCGCTGTCCCTGCCAAGCAGTCACGACAAACGCACCCGCGAAGAAGCCAACTAGCAACCACAGAGCCAGCCCATCAAACAGACTAAATCCGTTAAAAAGAACGGCTGCAGCAAGGACAAACAGCACCGACCACAATGGCCAGAACGCCCGCACGCCCCGCTCGGCCCAAAGGCCGAGCCACGTCAGGAACAGTGGCGTTCTGATGTTTTGCGGTAGCTTGCTGAGTTCTGCCATACACCTCGCCCAAAAACCTTACTCTCGGCAAAACGCCTCAGAGCCATTCGGGAATCGTATCCCGATTTATGATTTCGTCAAAGGTCGGCCGCTTGCGAATGACAGCATATTGATCATCCTTCACCAGAACTTCGGGGATCAGAGGCCGTGTGTTATACTCGCTCGACATGACCGCGCCGTATGCACCAGCGCTGCGGAACGCCACCAGATCCCCTGCCGCCGTCAGCGGCATATTGCGCTGTTTGGCAAAAGTATCGCCCGATTCGCAGACAGGCCCAACAATGTCATACGGCTTTTGTTCGGCACCCGCCTCGGCCTCAACCACCGGAATAATATCGTGATGGGCGCTGTACATAGCGGGGCGCACCAGATCGTTCATTGCGGCATCAAGGATCATGAAATCGCGGCCCTCACCCTCTTTCATGTAGATCACACGGCTCACCAGAATGCCCGCATTGCCTGCCACAAGGCGACCCGGTTCAATCTCAATCTCGCACCCCAAATGGCCTAACGTCCGCTTGATCAGCGCGCCATATTCGATGGGAAGCGGCGGAGCGGTGTTGCCGCGCTCATAAGGAATACCCAGACCGCCACCCAGATCCAGACGCGTGATCTCATGACCGTCGGCGCGCAAAGCTTCGGTCAACTCGGCCACCTTCTTATATGCCAATTCGAAAGGCTCAAGCTCGGTCAATTGGCTGCCGATATGCACATCAATCCCGACAACCTTCAAACCGGGCAGCGCAGCCGCTTCGGCATAAACCTGACGCGCCTTGGCAATCGGAATACCGAACTTGTTCTCAGATTTACCCGTGGCAATCTTCTCGTGGGTTTTGGCATCCACATCGGGGTTCACACGTACAGTAATCGGGGCGACCACACCCAAGCTGCGGGCAACGCGATCGATCTCGCGCATCTCCGGCTCGCTCTCGACATTGAACTGGCGAATACCACCGGTCAGCGCCGCGCGAATCTCTTCCTCAGTCTTACCAACGCCCGAGAATACAATGCGATCTCCGGGCACGCCCGCTGCTTTCGCGCGGGCATATTCCCCGCCCGATACCACGTCCATTCCTGCGCCAAGTGCGGCCAGCGTCTTCAGAATCGCCTGATTGCTGGCCGCTTTCATGGCGTAGCACACCAGATGAGGCATCCCCTCAAGCGCTTCATCAAACAGCCGGAAATGCCGCTCCAGCGTCGCGGTCGAGTAGCAATAGAACGGCGTACCAACCTGTGCCGCGATCTCGGCCACGGGCACGTCTTCTGCAAATAGCGTCCCGTCTTTGTACAGGAAATGATCCATAGCCCCGGCCTCCTTGGCGGCAAAACTGTTGCGGCCTTGTAGAAAAAGCGCCGCCCTTCCGCAATCACCCTGCCTCGACAAACATATCGCGCAAAGGTTTCTTCTTGATGAACACCTACAGAAAGAAAACAAAAAAGCGGACCCGCGGCCCGCTTCTTTATCGCTGAAATACTCAAAGTCGGAAGGCTTCAGTCAATCGGCCGGCTCCGGAACCAAAGATACAGTGGCAATCCACAACTCACCCCGATGCAGAACGTGGCAGGAATCGCCCAAAGCGCCGCCCAATTCCGCCGCACAGCAACCTCGGCCAGTATCCAGACCGTCAGCGCAATCGCCGAAATCGTCAGATCCCAGACCAGTCCACTGGTTGCCGCGTTCACATGCCAAGCGTCGATCAAGTCCGCCAAGTCGATGCCGTTCTCAAGAAACCAGCGCACGAACCAGCTCATCGGATGGATCGCACCCCAGACTGCAAGTCCCAAGTATACCATCCGAAGCAAGCTCACGATGCAGCGCCTTCAATAACGACCAACGCCGGCACCTGTTTCGGGCCTGGCGTGGTGGGCGGACCGTCCGCGCCACAGGCGACCAGCACGAACAGCAAACCAATCAAAGCCAGTCTCATCCAAGCACCTCTTTCCAGCGCGCCACCTGTGCCCGAACCTGCTCTGGCGCAGTACCACCATATGACGTGCGCGACGCGACCGAGTTGTCCACCCCAAGCACGCCAAATACCTCATCCGTGATAGCATCATGCACGGATTTCATGTCATCCAAAGTCAGATCAGGCAGGTCACAATTCTTGCTTTCGGCCAGCGCCACCAACGCGCCGGTGACATGATGCGCCTCGCGGAACGGCATATCCAGCACGCGCACCAGCCAATCCGCAAGGTCCGTCGCGGTCGAGAACCCGCTGCCCGCCGCCGCCGCCAGCTTGTCACGGTTAGCGGACATGTCCTTAACCATGCCCTCCATCGCGGCCAGAGCCAGCATCAGGTTATCGGCCGCATCAAAGACCTGTTCTTTGTCTTCCTGCATGTCCTTTGAATAGGCCAGCGGCAGCCCCTTCATGACCATCATCAGCGCCACATTGGCCCCAAAAATCCGACCAATCTTGGCGCGGATCAATTCGGCCGCGTCAGGGTTCTTCTTTTGCGGCATGATCGAACTGCCGGTAGAGAAGCGGTCAGACAAGGTCACAAAACGGAACTGCGCCGACGACCAGATCACCAGCTCTTCTGCAAAACGGCTCAGGTGCATGGCGCAAATGCTGGCGGCACCAAGGAACTCCAGCGCGAAATCGCGGGCCGACACCGCATCCAGCGAGTTCGCCATCGGGCAGTCAAAGCCCAGCGCCTCCGCGGTCATGTGACGGTTTATCGGGAACGAAGTCCCTGCCAGCGCCGCCGCGCCCAGCGGGCTTTCATTCATCCGAACGCGCGCGTCCTTGAAGCGGCTCAGGTCGCGGCTGAACATCTCGACGTAGGCCATCATATGATGACCCCAAGTCACCGGCTGCGCCGTTTGCAGATGGGTGAAGCCCGGCATCACCCAACCCGCGCCAGCTTCAGCCTGTGTCAGCAGTGCACGGATCAGCGCCTCGATCCCGGTGATCGCCGCGTCAATCTGGTCACGCACCCACAGGCGGAAATCGGTCGCGACCTGATCGTTCCGCGACCGTGCGGTGTGCAGGCGTCCCGCAGGTTCACCCACGATCTCTTTCAGGCGGGCCTCCACGTTCATGTGGATATCCTCAAGTGCGGTCGAGAACGCGAAAGATCCGCTTTCAATCTCTGACAAAACCGTGAGCAACCCTTCCCGAATTGCCTCGGCATCGCTATCCCTCAGAATGCCTGTTGCAGCTAGCATCGCTGCATGGGCCCGCGAGCCCGCGATGTCCTGCGCGGCCAGCCGCTTGTCGTAGCCGATCGAGGCGTTGATCGCCTCCATGATCGCGTCCGGCCCTGCGGCGAACCGGCCGCCCCACATTGCGTTCGAGGAAGTGTCTGACATGTCGTGCCCCCGGGAGGAATTGATGCGTCTTGTAAAGTCTCTGCTGCTCTATACTGCGCTGTGTCTGGTTGCAAATGGCCCGGCCCTGGCGGCAGACTCTGCTGATTTGGATGCCCTGCGAACGGGCGACATGAAAAAGCTGTCACTTCACAGTGCGCCACAAGCAATCTCGGCCCTGCCATTTCTTACCGAAACTGGCGGCACGGCCACTTTGCAGGACTATAAAGGCAAGGTTGTCCTCCTGAATTTCTGGGCGACGTGGTGTGCGCCCTGCCGAAAAGAAATGCCCATGCTATCTGAATTGCAGACCACCTTGGGCGGTGATGATTTTGAGGTGGTCACGCTGGCCACCGGACGGAACTCTGCCGACGGGATCGCGAAATTCTTCAACGAAATCGGCGTCTCCAACCTTCCGCAGTTCATGGATGAACGTCAGGCCATCGCCCGTGAGATGGGCATTCTAGGCCTGCCCGTCACCGTCTTGATCGACCGCGACGGGAACGAGATCGGGCGCCTGATGGGCGATGCTGACTGGTCCAGCGACAGCGCCGTCAGCATCTTGAAGGCGATGATCGGGGATTAACCCTTTGGCCCGTCCCGACACACGCAATCCATCACGTGATCGTTCACCATTCCGACTGCCTGCATGAACGCATAGACAGTTGTCGGTCCGACAAACTTGAAGCCGCGCTTCTTCAAGTCTTTGGACAACTGCTCGGCGACAGGTGTCTTAGCGGGCACGTCCGACAGCGATTCGATTGGGTTCATCTGAGGCGTGTTGTTCACATAACTCCAAATGTAATCAGAAAAACCCTCCTTCTCTTCGATCGCGATCCAAGCCCGCGCATTTCCGATGGTTGCCGCAATTTTACCCCTGTGCCGAACGACCCGCGCATCCTGCACCAGTTCTGCAATCTCGGTCTCACCCCAGTTTTGCAGCACATAGGGATCAAACCCCTGAAAGGCCGCACGAAATCCTTCGCGCTTTTTCAAAATCGTCAACCAGTTCAATCCGGACTGAAACCCTTCAAGACATAGGCATTCGAACAACTTCCGGCCGTCCCGCTCGGGCACGCCCCATTCTTGATCGTGATAGGCCTGATACAGGGCATCATCCGTCACCCAACCGCATCGTTTCATAACAATTCTCTCCCAGACGCTAAGCGCAAAATAAAAACAAAACATGAACACGTGCGGACAATCTGCCTGACCCAACATAAATTCTCAATTCCTAAAAATTCTAACATTTACAAATTGTTAGCCCCTCGAACGCCAACCTTCTCGTGGTGTGGGAGATTTGAAATGCTGGAAAGACATAAGGAACAAAAGAAACGGGCCCGTCTCAATCCTCTGAAAACCGCTGTGAACGGGCGCGATTCGGATGTGCTGGCGATGGTAGAGCGGGCGCTGAGACATAAAGAGGTGATGTTGGCCTTCCAGCCAGTGGTGCTGGCGGGCAATCACCGGCGGCTGGCCTTTCACGAAGGGCTGATCCGTGTGCTGGATGACACAGGCCGGATCATTCCGGCAAAGGACTTTATCAGTGCGATCGAAGGGACCGAACTGGGACGGCAGGTGGATTGTCTGGCGCTAGAGCTGGGGCTGCGTGAACTGGCCCGCTATCCGGATCTACGCCTCTCGATCAACCTATCGGCGCCGGCCTTACATGACAGGCGGTGGCTGAAAACGCTGGAACACGGTCTGGCGCGACTGGACACAATTGCCGAACGACTGATTCTAGAAATCACCGAAGCCACGGTGATGGCGGACCCGGAACAGGTCTTACCCGCTATGGACGCGCTGCAAATGCGAGGAATCTCCTTCGCGTTGGATGACTTTGGCGCCGGTCAAACCGCCCTGCGCTATTTCACTGATTTTGACTTCGATATCCTGAAAATCGACGGGCGATTTGTTCGGGGAATAGACTCATCGGCTGACAAACAGGCAATCGCCAGTGCTTTGACCTCCATCGGCAAACATTTCGATATGTTCACTGTGGCGGAACATGTAGAATCGCAACAAGAGGCAAAAACCCTTGCAAAAATCGGTGTTGACTGCCTTCAAGGCTACTTTTTTGGCGCTCCGACCATTTCCCCCCCATGGCACAGAGCCCCCTGCGGCAAAAAGCGGGCATAGCGCTAACAGCGACCAACGAACTGTTGTCGCAGTGCAGAAACCTGTTACGAATAAAAGCGTCGGTGGGGGGAGACAGGGCCGACGTAAAGGCCCCGGGCGCCCTCTGCCCCGTAATTCTGGTAGAGGACACCAATATGACGAACGTAGTTATTGTTTCGGCTGGCCGTACGGCTGTCGGCAGCTTTCTTGGATCTTTTGCAAATACGCCGGCTCACGCCATGGGCGCAGCAGTTCTGGAAGCCATCGTCGCGCGTGCTGGCATCGAAAAGGGCGAAGTGTCCGAAACTATTCTGGGTCAGGTTCTGACTGCCGGTCAGGGCCAGAACCCTGCGCGTCAGGCACACATCAACGCCGGTCTGCCGATTGAATCGGCGGCTTGGAGCATCAACCAGGTTTGTGGTTCGGGTCTGCGCGCTGTTGCGCTGGGTGCCCAGCACATCCAACTGGGTGACGCGGCCATCGTGGCAGCGGGCGGTCAGGAAAACATGTCGATGTCGCCCCATTGCGCGGCGCTGCGTCAGGGCCAGAAAATGGGCGACATGCAGTACATCGACACCATGATCAAAGACGGCCTGTGGGATGCGTTCAACGGCTACCACATGGGTCAGACCGCTGAAAACGTCGCGAACCAGTGGCAGATCAGCCGCGAGATGCAGGACGCATTCGCTGTTGCGTCGCAGAACAAAGCCGAAGCCGCCCAGAAGGCTGGCAAGTTCGCGGACGAAATCGTGCCCTTCACCATTTCGACCCGCAAGGGCGACATCATCGTGGATGCGGACGAATACATCCGTCACGGCGCCACCATCGAAGCGATGCAGAAACTGCGCCCCGCATTCACCAAAGACGGCAGCGTCACCGCGGCGAACGCATCGGGCCTGAACGACGGCGCGGCCGCTGTTCTGCTGATGACCGCAGATGAGGCAGAGCGTCGCGGGCTAGAGCCTCTGGCACGCATTGCGTCCTACGCGACCGCCGGTCTGGACCCCTCGATCATGGGCGTCGGCCCGATCCACGCCAGCCGCAAGGCGCTGGAGAAGGCAGGCTGGAAAGCCGAAGATCTGGATCTGGTCGAAGCGAACGAAGCCTTTGCTGCGCAGGCTTGCGCTGTGAACAAAGACATGGGCTGGAACCCCGACGTTGTGAACGTGAACGGCGGCGCGATCGCCATCGGTCACCCCATCGGCGCGTCGGGCTGCCGTATCCTGAACACCCTGCTGTTCGAGATGAAGCGTCGTGAGGCCAAGAAAGGTCTTGCCACTCTGTGCATCGGTGGCGGCATGGGTGTTGCCATGTGCCTCGAACGGGCATAAGAAGATCGGGCGCGCAAGAAAATTGCGCGCCCTAATTACTTTAGGCAAAAAAATTACTAACGCACGGAGATAACATGGGACGCGTTGCACTGGTTACCGGAGGCTCGCGCGGCATTGGCGCGGCGATTTCGAAAGCACTGAAAGACGCTGGCTACACTGTTGCAGCCACCTACGCGGGGAACGACGAGAAGGCCGCCGCCTTCACCGAAGAGACCGGCATCAAGACCTATAAGTGGAACGTTGGCAGCTACGAAGAATCGGCCGCCGGCATCGCGAAAGTCGAAGCAGATCTGGGCCCCGTCGATGTGGTTGTTGCGAACGCGGGCATCACCCGTGACGCGCCTTTCCACAAGATGACCCCCCAGCAGTGGCAGGAAGTCATCGACACCAACCTGACCGGCGTTTTCAACACCGTTCACCCCCTGTGGAACGGCATGCGTGACCGTGGCTTTGGCCGCGTGGTCGTGATCAGCTCGATCAACGGTCAGAAGGGTCAGTTCGGTCAGGTGAACTACGCCGCGACCAAGGCGGGCGATCTGGGCATCGTCAAGTCGCTGGCTCAGGAAGGCGCAGCGAAAGGCATCACCGCCAACGCAATCTGCCCCGGCTACATCGCAACCGAAATGGTTATGGCTGTGCCTGAGAAGGTTCGCGAAAAGATCATCTCCGGCATCCCCGCAGGTCGTCTGGGCGAGCCCGAAGAAATCGCGCGTTGCGTGGTCTTCCTGGCGTCCGACGATGCGTCGTTCATCAACGGCTCGACCATCTCGGCCAACGGCGCACAGTTCTTCGTCTAATTGGATCAAGTGTGGCAAACGTCATAACGTTTGCCATACGTTCGCCAGACGCGCTGCATACCCTGTTTTCGGGGGCGAAAAACGAATTAGGGCCGGTCATCCAGACCGGCCCTTTCCATTGGTGAACGCCGTTTCGCCGCGGGAGCGGCAGCGTCCCGATCACCACCAAAGGATTGGCATGGGGACCTCGGCACAAAAGCGTGCGATGTCCCGCGTCGGGGCACCGATTGGCGCAAGCGCTCTAGCTCTCTCACAGGAAGGGTGTGGGTCAGGGTAGCCGCACGAAAAGTTTGGAAAGGAGGCGCTCTGGCGTCCTCAAGGGTCGTGGCTGACTTAGTGACCGCACACCCGCTCCTCTGGAGATGTCCCTTTCATGGGACCTACCCTATTGCAGGATGCAACAGGACAGAAGGCGCAGTGATTTCAAAAAGTTAGCGGGTGAAAACAATAAGCCCGCGTCAACTGGAACCTAGTGAGTGAGGCGCTGGATTTCTTCCTTCAAGGCCAGCTTCTGCTTTTTAAGTTTGTTAATCTGAAGAGGGTCCGCAGCCGGTGACCGGCTTTCCACCTCGACCTGTTGGGACAGTGCTTGATGTTTACGACGCAGCTCTTGAACGCGGGAATTCAAGTTCATGGAAAGAAACTCCTCTCTGCTGTTGTAACAGTTTTATTGCACCACAGATTCGCGTTTGTGTCACGCCGCACCGCAAAAATCGGCCAAAAATGGCCAGCAATTGCGAAATTGCGAAATAATACTGCTCAGGAAGCGATCCAAGGCAGAGGAAGCCCGTCCTTTAGAACCCCAATTGCCCACGATTGATAGTCAATCCCGTCCTTCAAGTGAGTCGGTCCATCATGCATCACCAATGGACTGTGCAGCTGCAGCGGAGAACGGCCGTTTTTTTTGCCTCGGATGAGAAATAAATGTGAATCCCGCCCCTCACGCGCCACCAGCGGCTGGATACGAATTGATCCAAGATGAGACTGCATCGCAGCCACCATGTCCCCCAACCGGTCGGTGCGCTGGATAAAGATCGCTTCGCCCTTGGGGCGCAGGCGTTTGGCTGCCACCCGCACCCAGTCGGCCAGCGCCGTGGCCTGCTCGCCCAAGGCAGTCTCACGGCCCGCATCCTGCGCTTGATGGCGCGAGCCGGGCGCGTAATAGGGCGGATTGGCCATGACATAGTTGAACTGCTCTAGCCGCACCGGTTCAGGCAGCGCGCTCAGATCGCCTGTGTGGACTGTAAAATCCGCCTTCGCTTCAGCGGCATTCTGCCGCGCCAGATCTGCGTATTCGGGCTGAACCTCTACGCCGGTCAGGTGAACCCCGTCCACCCGCGCGGCCAGACACAAGCTTGCAACGCCCACGCCGCAGCCCAACTCTAGCACGTGATCGCCAGCAGTCGCAGGCACCGAAGCCGCCAGCAGCACAGCATCTATACCGGACCGAAAGCCTTTTTCCGGCTGCAATGCCGAGACACGCCCGCCCAGAAAGGCATTCCGCGTTATGCCTTCAGCCAAGCTCAATGCCGTTGTCCTTCAAGGTTGCAGCCGCCAGAAAATAGTCGCTATCTCGCACCATCAGCCGTCTTGGCAGGATTCCAAGCCCACCTTCGAGCACGCTCATATTTACGTCTAACTCATAGCAGTCTATATCCTCGCCAGACAAAAGGGCTTTGGCAAAGGCGATGACGGTGGGATCGTTGCTGCGAAGAAGCTCTTTCATGACAAAGGACTTAAGATGTCCTCAACCGATTTGTCGAGCCTAAGCGACGGGGATGTGATGAGCTTGGACCATACAACCGAAAAACCGCACGATGCCCTCTCGCGCCATCTGGCCGATGGTATGGACGCAGTCAACCTGCTGATCCGCGAACGTATGGCATCCGAGCATGCGCCCCGCATTCCCGAGGTCACAGCCCATCTAGTCGAGGCTGGCGGCAAGCGCCTGCGCCCTCTGATGACCTTGGCTGCCGCTGATCTGTGCGGCTACACTGGGCCCTATGCGGTGCATCTGGCCGCAACGGTTGAGTTCATCCACACCGCCACCCTGCTCCACGACGATGTGGTCGATGAAAGCGCACAGCGCCGTGGTCGCCCGACGGCGAACCTGCTTTGGGACAACAAATCCAGCGTTCTGGTGGGCGATTACCTGTTCGCACGCAGCTTCCAGTTGATGGTCGAAACAGGCCGCCTGCGGGTTCTGGACATCCTTGCGAATGCCTCGGCGACGATCTCGGAAGGCGAAGTTTTGCAGCTCACCGCAGCGCAGGATCTGCGCACGGACGAAGGCATCTACCTGAAGGTTGTGCGCGGCAAGACTGCTGCGTTGTTCGCCGCAGCAACGCAGGTGGGCGGCGTGATCTCTGATGCCCCCGAAGAGCATATTCAAGCCCTCTTCGATTACGGTGACGCCTTGGGCATCGCATTCCAGATCGTAGATGACTTGCTGGACTACGGCGGGAACTCTGACGCCACCGGCAAGAACATCGGCGACGACTTCCGCGAAAGAAAACTTACCCTGCCCGTGATCAAGGCGGTCGCTCAGGCCGATGAGGAAGAGCGCGCCTTCTGGAAGCGCACAATCGAGAAAGGTGACCAGCAAGACGGCGATCTGGAACACGCCCTGTCGCTGCTGGCCAAGCATGGTGCAATGGATGCGACCCGTCAGGATGCGCTTGGCTGGGTCGCGAAGGCGAAAGAGGCCCTTGGCACCCTGCCCGAACACCCCGTCCGCCAGATGCTGATGGATCTGGCCGATTACGTTGTGGATCGCATCCGCTAAAGATCAAAGGGCGCCGCTTCTGGCGCCCTATTTCTTTGAGTATTTATGTCATGAGGAAGCGCAGGTCAGGCAAATGAGCCGGTCTGCCCGCTGGCCACCCACCAATCGGTGTTGGTTTGCTTTAGCACAATCGCGGCGGCCGCGGCGGCCTCCATGGACGGATAGAGCGCGAAGCAGGTGGCGCCAGAGCCGGACATCCGGTGCAGCAGCACCTGATCAGTGGCCGCCATCGCGTCCAACACCGCTGTGATTTCTGGGGCATGAGCCCGCGCAGGCGGTTCCAGATCGTTTCGTTGGCGGCCAAGCCATGCAATGAAGCCAAGGGTGGACGGTTCTTGCGGTAGGGCCTCCATGGCAGGGTTGTCTTTGGAAGCCAGCCCTTTGAAGACCACGGGCGTTGGCACCTCTACGCCCGGATTGACCAGCACCATATGCAAGGTCGGCAGGTTGGGCAGCGGTGTGATCTGCTCGCCGATCCCTTCCATCCGGCACGATTGCGCGGTCAGGCAGACGGGGACATCGGCCCCAAGGCTAAGGCCGTTGTCATTGGGTAGATCACACTGCCACAAGGCGGCCAGCGCGCGCAGGGTTGCCGCTGCATCGGACGAGCCACCGCCGATGCCCGCTGCAGCGGGAAGGTTTTTCTCAAGGCTGATCTGCGCACCAAGGGGCTGATCCCCCCGCAGCAGAGTGGCGGCTTTCAGGACAAGATTTTCGGGGCCTGTGGGCACTCCCGCAGCGCGTGGACCGGTGACGGTCAGTGACAGATCATCGGCCTTGGACACCGTGATACGGTCGCCAATGCCGACAAATACCACAAGGGAATCCAGCAGGTGATAGCCATCTTGCCGTTGTCCTGTGACGTGAAGTGCCAGATTGACCTTGGCCGGAGCGAAGGCCCTATTTGCCATCGGCCACCTTAAGAGGCTCGGCCCCTTCATCCAGTAGGACCTGATCCAAGCCTTTTTCCAGCTTGAGGCGGATGCGGGTTGCATCCTTGTCTTCAGGTTCAAAAGACAGGGCGCGTTGCCATTGAAAGCGCGCTTCCAGATTGCGGCCCACGGCCCAGTAAACGTCCCCTAGATGGTCTGTCACCACCGGATCCACAGGCATCAGTTCAGCCGCGCGTTCCATGTGATCCACGGCCTCTTCGTAGCGGCCCAGACGGTACAGCACCCAGCCAAGGCTATCCACGATATGACCGCTGTCGGGCGAGACCGCGACGGCCTGTTCGATCATCGACAGAGCCTCATCCAGTTTGATGCCCATCTCGACCAGCGAATAGCCTAGATAGTTCAAGACCTGCGGCTGGCCAGGGTTCATGTCCAAGGCGGTACGAAAATCCTTCTCGGCGGCGTCCCATTCTCCAAGGCGTTCATGAGCAATGCCACGGGTGTAGAAGGCAAACCAGCGGGCGTCATTGGGGTCGGCGTAAAGCGACAGAGCTTTGTCATAGGCTTTTACAGCCTCCGCATAGCGGGCCTCGCCCCGATAGAAATCGCCCAAAGTCAGGTGCACGATGGGCAGTTCCGAATGGCTTTTGGACAAGCCTTGCAAAACCTCAATCGCGGTGTCGGTCTTGCCCTGACGGCGCAGCGCCTCAGCGCGGCCCATTTCGGCAGCATGGAAGGCTGGATCATCGGCAGGCACCTTGCGATATGTTTCTGTGGCCAGACCGTAGCGGCCCATCCGTTCCAGCAAATCGGCGGACAGCAGAGTTGCATCAACGTGATCGGGGCGCAGGTATTCGGCCAGACGCGAGTAGATCAACGTGTAATCATCGCTGGCCTCGCCCTCCAACGCGCCAGCCACAGCAAAGAAGACCTCGGCCAAGCCATCTTCGGCGGTGCGAATATGGGTGATCGGCAAACGCTCACCGTCCGAGAGATCAGCCCGCATTTTGCGCAGAGCGGGGTCCAGATCGGTACCGAAAGTGGCGTCCAGCATCTCGACCGCGTCGCCGTTGCGATCCAGCTGACTGAGAACCTCGGCATAGGCCATAGCGCCGCGACGGGTAGACTGCACACGGGCCGAGCCCTGTTCGGCAAAGATTTTCTCTGCCCCTTCCAGATCGCCCACCAGCGCCAGCGCCAGCGCCTTGTGATAAAGGCCAAAGCTGTTCAGACCGTCCTGAGCAGCCACAGTGTCAAAGGCCGACAGCGCCTCGGACATCTTGCCTTGACCTACCAGCGCCCAAGCAAGGCCCAGACCATCGACCAGCGGGCCAACACCTTGGCCATCATCAATCATCTTCTGGACCGTGGCCCAATCGCCGGACTTGGCGGCGGTACTGATCAGGGTCATGAAGGCCAGCTGGCTGTAGGTGCCTGCGTCCACCATGTCCTGCGCGGTGCTTTTGACCAGATCAACCTCGGCCAAAGCCAGATTGGCAGCCACAAGCCCCTGCTGGATGGCGGGGTTACCCGGGTCCATCACCAGCGCTTCGGCAAAGCGCGCGGCGGCCTGACTGAATTCGCGGTCTGCTTCGGCAACTTTCGCAGAAAGATACGGACCAGAGACCCCTTGCGCCGAAGCCGGTATGGCGGTCCCTGCCAGTAAAAGTGCGACCAGTGCAGAGCGAAGGGTTCCAAGCGGCGTCAAAGCGGCCTCCGTAATTCGATTTGCACAAAGCCTAGTGCCGATACCAAGACAAGACAACAAAGGGCGGCAAAAATGCCGCCCTTTTCATCTCACATCTGCGGGATACCGCTTACATATTGGGGTAATTCGGGCCTTCTCCGCCTTGGGGCGTAGTCCAGTTGATGTTCTGGCTGGGGTCCTTGATATCGCAGGTTTTGCAATGGACGCAGTTCTGGAAGTTCACTTGGAACTTCGGACCGTCTTCGCCCTCAAGCACCTCATAGACGCCTGCGGGGCAGTAGCGCTGCGCCGGCTCGTCATAAAGGGCCAAGTTCACATTGATCGGAACCGAGGGGTCCTTCAGTTGCAGATGGCAGGGCTGCTCTTCTTCATGGTTGGTGAAGCTGAAGCTGACGTTGGTCAGACGATCGAACGACAGGGTGCCATCGGGCTTGGGATAATCGATCTTTTTGAAATCCGCTGCCTTGCCGGTAGCCGCCGCGTCCGACTTGCCGTGACGAAGAGTGCCAAAGATCGACAGACCCAGCTTTTCCTGCAGGTGCATGTCCACGCCACCCAGCGCAAGGCTGGCGGCCAGACCCCACTTGGACCACATGGGCTTTACGTTGCGCACCTTCTTCAGGTCCTTGCCGATGGGACCTTCGCGCAGTTCTGCCTCATATCCGGTCAACTCGTCCGACTGGCGGCCCGCTTGGATCGCCTCAAAGGCTGCTTCTGCCGCGGCCTTGCCCGAAAGCATGGCGTTGTGGTTGCCTTTGATGCGGGGCACGTTCACCAGACCGGCCGAGCATCCCAGCAGCGCGCCACCGGGGAAGGTGACCTTGGGGATCGACTGGTAGCCGCCTTCGCTGATCGCACGGGCACCATAGGCCACACGCTTGCCGCCCTTCAGCAACTCGGCCACCATCGGGTGGTGCTTGAAGCGCTGGAATTCCATGTAGGGATAAAGGTGCGGGTTTTCATAGTTCAGGTGAACCACGAAACCGACGTACACTTGGTTGTTGTCCAAGTGATAGATAAACGAGCCACCGCCCGCGTTCGACCCCAGCGGCCAACCCATCGTGTGGGTAACGGTGCCTTCGCGATGCTTGGCGGGATCGATCTCCCAGATTTCCTTCATGCCGATGCCGAACTTCTGCGGGCAATGGCCTTTGGACAGGTCGTACTTGGCGATCACTTCTTTCGACAGCGAGCCGCGCACACCTTCCGACAGGAAGACATATTTACCGTGCAGTTCCATGCCGGGCTCATAGCCCGCGCCGGGGGTGCCATCGGGGTTCTTGCCGAATTCGCCCGCGACAACGCCTTTGACTTCGCCGTTATCACCGTAGACCAGCTCCGAGCACGCCATGCCGGGGAAAATCTCGACACCCAGTTCTTCGGCCTGCTCGGCCATCCAGCGGCAGACATTCGCCATCGAGACGATGTAGTTGCCGTGGTTGTTCATCAACTTGGGCATGGGGAAGTTCGGGACGCGGATTTTGCCCGCCTCACCCAGAACGTAAAAGTTGTCTTCCTTGACCGGAACGTTCAGGGGGGCGCCCTTTTCTTTCCAGTCAGGGATCAGGGCGTCCAGACCGCAAGGGTCCAGCACTGCGCCAGACAGAATATGCGCACCGACCTCGGACCCTTTTTCCAGAACGACGACGCTCAGGTCCGCATCCAGTTGCTTCAGACGGATCGCAGCAGACAGGCCCGCAGGCCCCGCCCCAACGATCACGACATCATATTCCATGGCTTCGCGCACAATCTCGGTCATGCAGCTGGCTCCTCTTTGGTTGTCCGCGCAACAATATTTCAAAATTGACGGCAGTGTTAGGGCTTGAAAGGCCCTCAGGTCAATTGCGACGCGACGATATATTGGTCGAATGCGGCAATGCAGCACAATCGGCTTTGACTTTCCCGTGCGCGAGAACAAAATTCTACCGGTTGCGGCCGGTTTTTCGCAAATGCACCGGAATTCACCGCAAAGACAAATCACGTAGGCGACTCGCACCGGTACTTACAGACTATCGCTTTGATCCGGCAGGTTTTCCCCACCTGCCTGCGAAAGCCCTTGAAATTCCCCCCTGCCTCAGTTCAGGTAGCATAACGCTTGAAAAACCGGCGGCACGGACAAACCGTGCGCCAAGAACGGAATCCAGAGGCCATGGAAAAGATACCTATGACCCGCGCGGGCGCGAACGCGCTCGAAGCCGAATTGAAACATCTCAAGTCTGTCGAACGCCCTGAAATCATCAAGGCGATCGCCGAGGCACGGGAACACGGCGACCTGTCCGAGAACGCCGAATACCATTCGGCCCGCGAAAAGCAGTCGTTCATCGAAGGCCGCATCAAAGAACTGGAAAGCGTCATCAGTCTGGCCGACATCATCGACCCGACCAAACTGTCGGGCGCGATCAAGTTCGGCGCCACTGTGACCGTGGTGGACGAAGACACCGATGAAGAAAAGAAATGGCAGATCGTTGGCGAATATGAGGCCGACATCGAAAAGGGTCTGTTGAACGTCAAATCGCCCATCGCCCGCGCCCTGATCGGCAAGGAAGAAGGCGACAGCGTCGAGGTTCGCACCCCCGGCGGCCAGAAATCCTACGAAGTTCTGACAATCGACTACATCTGACGGAGCCCTCATGGCAGAGGAGCCCAAAGGCCGGCTGACGGCCCAACGCCTGTTGGACCAAAGCACCATCGAGACAGACAGCCCCACCCCGGGCGAGACGATTGCAGTCGCTCTGACAATCGTCTGGCTTGCCCTGTGCGCGGTGTTCTTTTTCGTGCTGGACCGGTCCGGCAGCTTTGACAGCCTGCGGGTTATCCTCATTGTTCTTGCGGTGTTCATGCCCATCGGCATGGTCTGGGTGGCGGCCACCGCCGCCCGCTCGGCGCGGATCATGCGCGACGAATCCCGTCGCCTGCATCTGGCCATCGACGCCCTGCGCAAAGACTACCTCGGACAGCAAAAGAACCGTGGCAGTTCACTGGAAGAGGCGATCAACCGCAAGCTCGACGCCATCGTCGCACAGCAGCAGAAATCCGACAGCGCCATCGCTATCTTCAGTTCCTCGCGCCGGATCGATGCCCTGCGCGGCGAAGATGACGCCGAAAACCAGCCCCAGAACAGCGATCAGCCCTCTCTGGCCCTTGGCACACCCGCCGAGGCAATGCGCGCCCCGCTGGCCAAATCGGACTTCATCCGCGCCCTCAACTTCCCGGAGACCGCCGATGATGCCGAAGGCTTTGCCTCTTTGCGCAAAGCTCTGAAAGACCGCCCCACCGCACAACTGGTGCAGGCCGCGCAGGATGTTCTGACCCTGCTAAGTCAGGACGGCATCTACATGGACGACCTGCGCCCCGACCGCGCCAGACCCGAAATCTGGCGCCGCTTTGCCACCGGCGAAAGGGGCCGCACCATCGCCGATCTGGGCGGTATACACGACCGCTCCAGTCTGGCCCTGACCGCAGGCCGCATGAAGCAGGACCTGATCTTCCGCGATGTTTGCCTTCATTTCCTACGCCGCTTCGATCAGGTCATCTCGCGCTTCATCGAAAACTCGACCGACGAAGAGATCACCGTCTTCACCGAGACCCGCACCGCCCGCGCCTTCATGCTGGTGGGCCGTGTCCTCGGCACCTTCGACTAAGCTTCTTTATTGCAGAAATACTCAAAGGCGCCTTCCGCATCACGGGAAAGTGCCCCGACATGGTTGCACCACCTCTGCAACCGCGTTAGCCCCCTCAGGTCCAAACAAACGGCCCGCTCCATGACAACATCCCTCCGTTCCGAATTCGCAAAAGGCCTGCGCGGCGGCGCACCTTTCGTGCTTGTGATCATCCCTTTCGGCTTGCTCTTCGGCGTGGTCGCGACCGAAGCCGGTCTCAATGTTCTTGAGGCGCTCAGCTTCTCGGTGGTGGTCATCGCGGGCGCGGCCCAGTTCACGGCCCTGCAACTGCTGCAAGACCAACTGCCCGTAGCCATCGTGCTGCTGTCGGCCCTATGCGTGAACCTTCGGATGGCGATGTATTCGGCAGCGCTGACCCAGCACCTTGGCCCTCTGCCACTTTGGAAAAAGGCCGTCGCCGCCTATTTCACCGTGGACCAGACCTTCGCCACCGCCGCGCTTGATTATGAAAAGCGCCCCAACCGCACGGCAGAGCAGAAATTCGCCTTTTTCATGGGTGCAGCCATTGCGATTTGCCCCGCGTGGTATGTCTTTACCATTGTCGGCGCGATGGTGGGCAATGCGATCCCTGAAAGCTTTGCGCTGGATTTCGCGGTGCCGATCACCTTCCTTGCGATGATCGCGCCTGCTCTGCGCTCAATGGCCCATGTGGCGGCGGCTTTCACCAGCGTTGTACTGGCCCTCGCCCTCAGCGGCCTGCCCTATAACCTTGGCCTGCCCATCGCCGCCCTGTGTGCCATGATCGTCGGCGCAGCGGTCGAACAGCGCCTCACCCGCGCGGAGGCCACCGCATGAGCCAGATTGACCACACCGCCCTTTGGCTGACCATGATCGGCCTTGGCCTTGGCAGCTTTGGCCTGCGTTTCATCTTTCTTGGATTGATCGGAGACCGCGCCCTGCCCGAGTGGGTCCAGCGCCATCTGCGCTACACCTCGGTTGCCGTGCTGCCCGCCATTGTCGCGCCGCTGATCGCCTTTCCTGCGGCCACAGGC
The DNA here is from genome assembly GCF_003003355.1 of Donghicola tyrosinivorans. Classification (GTDB taxonomy): domain Bacteria; phylum Pseudomonadota; class Alphaproteobacteria; order Rhodobacterales; family Rhodobacteraceae; genus Donghicola; species Donghicola tyrosinivorans. Next base: position 168,127 of record NZ_PVTQ01000002.1, on the reverse strand, counting down.
GGCACACCAGACTTGCCACGCACCGCAGCGGCGACAGTCACTTTGGCGGTCGGGTATTTCACCAAGAACGTCATCGCCGCCATCGGAACCGGTGCGGCGACGCTGTATCTGCTGCTGTATCTGGTGGGGTAACGGGGCCTACTGCCCCGCCTGCTTGGCCTTCAACTTGGCTTCGGCCTCATAGGCTTTCAAAGCCAGCGCTTTGTTATCCTCATCGGTTTCGAAAAGCAGGCGCTCTTCCACGCCGGGGATCTTTTCGAAATCACGGCTCAGGTTTTTGGGGAAGTAGGTCACCCCTACGCCTTCAAACGGCGTCAGATCCTGCAGAACAGTACTGACTGCGCGGCTGCAGTTGGCCTTCTGCACAGCGCCAAAAGCCAGTGCCCGCTCATAAACCGTCTGCGCGACCTCAGGGGTCACCTCGACCCGCTGCGACAGCACGCGGAAAGTCACGCGGCTGTGGTAACGCTCATAGTAGTCGCGGATACGTTCGGTGACGCCGAAGAACACGTCGTTGCGTTCGGGTGCTTCGCTGAACTTGAAGGTCCCCGCGGGGTCGAACATGACGCGCTCGGCAGGGGCGTTGATCAACAGACCCGAATGCGCGCCGGCATCGGTATCATTGCTGATCATCGTATAAAGTGTGATCGCGGGCGGGCCGTTGTGCCGATACCGCCAGCGACTGATTTCTTCATCCGGAGCCCACACGGGTTCGGCTGCGCAAGCGGCCAATGCCGCCGGCGCACCCAGCAAAAAAGCACGTCTATACATGAAGCCCCCGGAAACCCGGAAAATTATGCGCCGGTCAGCGCCAGCAGGATCAGAACACCGATGATCACGATCACGGCGTTTTTGGTGAATTTGACGAAGCCATTGAAGGTAGCTTCCTGAACCGAGATGTCCATCGAACCGTGCTTGTGCTCAGCCATGGTGGCGTCCTTTCCTGTCTGTTACCCAGCGTTTAGGTGATTCCGCCGTACATGTCACGGGGCCTCAGCTAGGGTCATTTGCCGCAGACTTTTACCCGCTTTGCTGCCAAAGCCAAGCGCCATCCTTGGACATTTCCCGCGAAACAAGACCTTTTGCGTACAAATGGTTCAGGTGGGCAACAGCCTCGACCAGTGCCAAACCGTATTCCGCAGGCCCGATCTTGCGCCGGAACAGCAGCGCGAAACAATCCGCCGCCGTCTTGGGCGTTTCCAGATAGGCCACAAGGCGTGGCAAGGCGTTGTGGTGATTCTCGATCAACTGGCGCATCCGGTGCGGCAGGCCGCGGAACGGCAGTTTGTGACCGCTCAGGCACAGCTGTTCCATGGTGCAAAGGGTTTCCAGCCGCTCACAGCTTTCCAGCCAGTCCGCCAATGGATCGGCATCAGGTTCGGTCGCATAGACGCCCACATTCGGACTGATCGAGCTGATGATCTGATCGCCGGCCAGCACCAAGGCACCATCATCGGACCAAAGCGTTGCGTGTTCGGGCGCATGACCGCCGCCGGTGTGAACGGTCCAATCGCGCCCGCCGATCCGCATCCGGTCGCCCTGCGCAATCCGCGTAAAGCCCAGAGGCATCGGCGCGACCATATCGGCAAAGTTGAAGGGCCGTTCGGTCAATCGCTGCGCAAACAGGTCCGCATCCATGCCCGCGCGGCGCCAGTGACGCTGGGTCTCGGCGCAGGGGCGGTCCTGTTCATCCATTTGCAGCATCCGCGCCAGCAACCATGCGGTGCGGGTCATCACCAGCTCTGCCCCGTGGACAGACTGGAACCACCCCGCCAGCCCCACGTGATCAGGGTGATGGTGCGTGACGATCACCCGCCGCACGGGCAGACCTTGCAAGGGGCCGTCCATCAGCCCCTGCCAGATTGCCTTGCTGCGGCGCGATGACATACCGGTGTCCACAACGGTCCAGCCGTCCTCGTCCCGCAGCGCGTAGACGTTCACATGATCCAGCGCCAAGGGCAGCGGCATGCGCATCCACAGCACCCCCTCTGCGACCTCGATCGCCTCACCCTCGGCAGGAGGGTCGGTCCACGGCATCGAGATCACGCGGGCAGGTCGAGTCATGCGGTTTCCAGATCCTCATGAGTGATGGCGTAAAGGTCTGCCGCCCCTTGGCGGGCGTGAACCAGATGGCCTTTGTGCTCGGGCAATAGCCGGTGGATGTAGAATTGCGCAAGGCGGCTGCGGCGGCCCTGCCCCCCTTCGGTCATCGCGGCGCGCAGGTGGTAATAGCCCCCCAGCACACGTGCAAAGCCCATCAGGAACGGCACCGCACCGGCAAAGCGTTCGTTCAGGTCCCCTTGCCCCACCATCCATTCAGTGGCTTCGCGTAGGGTTTCGGTCGCTTGCCAGACAGGCTCGGCCAGATCAGGCAGACTGGCGCGGGCTTGTTCAGCCAGTGCCTCGATCTCGTCCAGCAGGGCATAGGCGGCGTCGCCGCCGTCCATCAGTTTACGCGCCACTAGGTCCATGGCCTGAATGCCGTTGGTGCCTTCATAGATCGCGGTCACGCGGACATCGCGGTAGTATTGCGCCGCGCCGGTTTCCTCGACAAAGCCCATGCCGCCATAGACCTGCACACCGGTTTCCGACACGCGCATACCGGTTTCGGTGCCAAATGCTTTACAGATCGGCGTCAGGAAAGCCGCGCGGGCCTGCCATGCGGCATCGCCCGTCGCTGTGCCCATATCGATCGCCGCCGCACAGGCCAGCGAGATACAGCGCGCCGCAAAGATATCGGCCTTGGCCCCTGCCAGCATCCGGCGCACGTCTGCGTGGTCGATGATCGCGCCAGCGCCCTCGACCGGAGTGCGCCCCTGCTTACGCTCCATCGCATAGGCCAGTGCGTGCTGATAGGCCCCTTCGGCGGCCGAGACACCCTGCACCCCAACCCCAAGACGGGCGTTGTTCATCATGGTGAACATCGCGGCCATACCGCCATGCTCATGACCCACCAGCCAGCCTTTCGCGCTGGAATATTCCATCACGCAGGTCGGGCTGCCATGCAGGCCCATCTTGTGTTCGATGCTGACGACCTTCAGGTCGTTGCGCTCGCCAGGATTGCCGTCCTCATCGGGGATGTACTTGGGCACCATGAACAGGCTGATGCCCTTGGTTCCCTTCGGCCCATCGGGCAGACGCGCCAGCACCAGATGGCAGATGTTTTCCGAGAAATCCGTGTCGCCCCAGCTGATCCAGATCTTCTGGCCAGTGATGCTGTAGGTGCCGTCGTCATTGCGCTCGGCCTTCGTGGCCAGTGCGCCGACGTCCGAGCCCGCCTGCGGTTCGGACAGGTTCATCGTGCCGGACCATTCACCGCTGGTCAGCTTGGGCAGGTAGAGGTCCTTGATCGCATCGCTTGCGTGATGCTCCAGCGCCTCGATCTGGCCCATGGACAGCAGCGGCACCAGTTGCAGCGACAGACAGGCCGCACCCATCATGTCATTCACTGCGCTAGCCACGGTCATCGGCAGCCCCATGCCGCCCGATTCGGGCCGCGCGGCGATGCCAACCCAGCCACCTTCAGCGATGCCCTTGTAGGCCTCTGCAAAGCCGGTGGGACTGCGCATCACGCCGTTCTCCAGACGGGTATGTTCCAGATCACCTGCACGGTTCACGGGGGCTAGAACCTCATCGGACAGCTTGCCTGCCTCGGTCAGGATGGCGGCGACCACATCTGTGGTGGCGTCCTCAAAACGTTCGGTCGCGGTGACCGATTGCAGACCGACAATGTGGTCAAAGATAAACTGGAATTCATTGACTGGCGCACGGTAGGGCATGGCTTGCTCCTCTCAAGCGGGCTTGGCCTTAGGCCGCGCCCCCGCTATGGGTTCGGTTAACAGCAAAATGGACTGCACCGGTCCATGCCATCAACTGAAACGCCGCGTCACAGGTACAATGGTCGCACAGGACACCCAGCTTTTGCCCCCTTCGGACGAAGGGATCGCCCGCGCCGCCCAGTTGCTGCGTGCCGGTCAGCTTGTCGCCCTGCCGACCGAAACCGTCTACGGCCTTGCCGGTGATGCCCGCAATTCCGACGCCGTCGCCAGCATTTATGAGGCCAAGGGCCGCCCCAGTTTCAACCCGCTGATCGTGCACCTGCCTGATGTGGACAGTGCCAAGGAACTGGTGATCTGGAATGAACGCGCTCAGGTGCTGGCCGACGCCCACTGGCCCGGCCCGTTGACTATGGTGCTGCCCCTGCGCGAAGGCCACGGCCTGTCGCCGCTGGTCACCGCAGGTCTGGACACCGTGGCCCTGCGTCTGCCCGCCCATCCATTGGCGCGGCGATTGATGCGGGAAAGCGGCTGCGCTTTGGCGGCGCCTTCCGCGAACCCTTCGGGCAAGATCAGCCCTACCACAGCCACCCATGTGATGGCGGGTCTTTCAGGACGGATCGCAGCCGTTCTGGATGGCGGTGCCTGCCCCGTGGGCGTCGAATCAACCATCATCGGCGTCTATGACGATGAAACCCGCCTGCTGCGCCCCGGTGGTCTGGCGGTCGAGGATGCCGAGGCCACCTTGGGCGCCCCCCTTGCGGGCGCGGGCGAAGGGATCATTGCGCCGGGGCAACTGACCTCACACTACGCGCCAGGGGCCAGCGTGCGCCTGAACGCCACCAGCATTCAGGCGGGCGAAGTGCTGCTGGGATTCGGCCCCATGGCCTGCACGATCAACCTGTCGGAAAAGGGCGACACACGGGAAGCGGCGATGAACCTCTTTCCTGCTCTGCACCAGTTGGACGCCATGCAGCCCAAAGGCATTGCCGTCGCGCCGATCCCGAACACCGGTCTGGGTCTGGCGATCAATGACCGCTTGAGTCGCGCCGCCGCGCCCCGCGATTAAGCGCGGCCTGCGCTTGCGGACAGCATCAGCGGATCAATTCCCAAAAGGCCCAACGCGCCGACCCATTTATCCGCATTGGCTGTGGCAAAGACCAACTCGGGCTCGGCATCGCAGACCAGCCAGCCGTTCTGCTGCAATTCGGTCTCAAGCTGGTTCGGTCCCCAGCCCGCATAGCCCAAAGCCATCAACGCATGATGGGGCCCGCCGCCCCGCGCCAGATCCTCAAGGATATCCAGCGTCGCGGTCATCCCGAACCGCCCGTCCACCTTCAGGGTCGACACGTCCGAGATATAATCCGCCGAATGCAGCACGAACCCCCGACCATGTTCCACCGGCCCGCCATAGTGGACGCGGATGTTGCGGGTGTCTGGCCCCTCATCGATCGAGAGTTGCTCTAGCAGGTCCGTCAGGTTCACATCGTCTGCCGGTTTGTTGATAATCAGGCCCATCGCCCCGTCGCTGGAATGGGCGCAGATATAGACCACGCTATGATCAAAGCGCGGATCGCCCATTTCGGGCATGGCAATCAAAAGCTTGCCGGTCAGATCAGTGGGTTTACTATCGCTCATATCTCTAAGATGTGCTGCAATTGCGTCACAGACAAGGACTTGCGTTACATTCCATCGCTGGAACGTGACTTGGCAAAACTTCGCTTAGACCGCATCTAAACTTGCATGAAAAAGCGCCATCTTCTTTCCGCATGTCTGACTGCCCTGCTTTCGCTGCCTCTCTCGGGGGCGCAAGCGGGCATGTATGACGACACGATCCGCCACAGCATCCTGCCCGGCTGGCAAGAGGCCGATGGCGCGGTGATCGCTGCCTTTGACGTGCAACTGGCCCCCGGCTGGAAGACCTACTGGCGTGCCCCCGGCGAAGGGGGCATCCCCCCGATGTTCGACTGGAGCGCCTCGGACAATCTGGCCCGTGTGGATTACCTCTGGCCTGCGCCCCATGTGTTTGACCGCGAAGGGCTGCGGTCCATTGGCTACAAAGAGGGCATGCTGCTGCCTTTGCGGCTGACGCCGAAAGACCCGTCGAAACCGATCACCCTGCGCGGACAAGCCGACATTGGCGTGTGTCAGGACATCTGCATGCCCGTGACTCTGCCGCTAAATGCCGCCCTGCCCCTGCAAGGCAAACGCAACCCGCAGATCGCGGCAGCTATGGCGGCGATCCCTTTCACCGCGAAAGAGGCTGGTGTGCGTGACGTGCAATGCGACGTGCGCCCTGATGAACGTGGCCTGACCCTGACCGCCGCCGTCAAAATGCCCTTCGCGGGCGGCCATGAGGATGCGGTGATCGAGGTTGCAACCCCGCAGGTCTGGGTGGACGTGCCCCACAGCCAGCGCCAAGGCGATACGCTTTATGTTCAGACCACCCTGTCCACCGCTGGCGGCGGCGCAGTGTTTGTGAACCGCAGCGAAGTGACGATTACCGTGATCGGCAGCAAATACACCGTGGAAATCGACGGCTGCAAATAACGGCTCAGGTCCTTCGGCGGGTGATCGCGGTCAACGTAACCAGATAGCCCGCCAGACACAGCACCAACGCCCCAATCAGGAACAGGCCAACTGCCCCCGCCATTGAGGCAGGCGGCGTCACCATCTGCGCCAGTTGCGGCAGCACGGCACCCGTTGCAGCCATCCAACCAGCAGTGACAACACCCCAAGCGCCAATCAGCGCACCGGTGGTCAACACCCCGCGCCGCAATCCGCTATGTCGCGCCCGCACGCCCCGACGGGCCGAGCGTACCAGCTGCCCGATATCCGCCTGCACCGCCACCAGCGCAGGCACGACCAACAGCACAAGGAACATGCCGAAGCCAAGGCCGTAGGACAGGGTAATCACCGTTGGCTTCAAAAACTGCGCATCGGCCGAGGTCTCATACAGCAGCGGCGCAAGGCCAAGCACCGTGGTCAGGGTGGTCAGCAACACAGGCCGCAGACGCGTTGCCGCCCCGTCGATGATGGACGGGACAATGCCCCGTTCTGCTGCGTTCTCATCAATGGTGGTCACCAGAACGATGGAATCGTTGATGATAATCCCCGTCATCCCCAAAAGACCCACCACCGTGAACATGCTTAGCGGCACATCCCACAGGTAATGCCCCCAGATCGCCCCCACGAGGCCGAAGGGAATCACCGACATAACCACCAAGGGGCGCGACCAACTGGAAAAGACCCACGCCAGAATCAGATATATCGCCAGCAACACAAGGATCAGACCGGTGCGGGCGTCCTTAAGGAACGCGTCTTCCTGTTCGGACAGGCCCGCCATACGGAACTCGACCTGATTTTCGCTGGAAATGCGGGGCAGGATTTCGGTCTCAAGCAAGGTCTGGATTTCAGCGGCGCGGGCGGGATCATCCTCAGAGATATCGCCAGTGACCGAGATCAGCCGGATGCCATTTTCCCGCCGCACGGTCGAGAACCCCTCGCGGCGCGACACCGACACAATATCGGCCAGCGGCACAAATTCTCCCTGCGCGGTCGGCAGCATCATGCGATCCAGAAAATCGGCTGTGGTCTCGCCCTCGGGCAGTTCAACACGGATCGTCGCGCTACGAGGACCAAGGGGATAGCTGGCGGCTTCGATCCCGTTCAGGCGATTGCGGATCACCGCGCCAAGCCCGCCGATATCAAAGCCCAACGCCTGCCCTTGCGCAGTCAGTTCCAGCACCAGTTCCTGTTTGTCATAGGCCAGATCATCCTCGACCGCCGAGACCTCTGGGAACTGGATCAGCGCATCCTTTAGCGCCTCGGATGCCGCCTTAAGTGTCGTCGCGTTCGAGCCATAGAACTGTACATCCAGCGAATCCCCGCCCGGACCCGAACGGAAACTGCGGAAGCTAACCACCTCGGCCATGGGATGGTTCTGCACCTCGGCCTGCAAGGCACCCACGAACTCAAAGCTGGAATAGGGGCGCGCATCCGCATCCACCAGTTCCACCGCGATGGACCCCAGCAGATCGCCATCCTTGTCATCCGCGCCAGACAGGCCACGGCCCGAATTGCCGCCAATCTCGGCCACCGCATAAGTCACGGGGTTCACCCCATGTTCGGCCTCAAAGCGATCCCCGACAGCCTTCGTGGCGCGTTGTAGTTCACGCATCATGGCGATGCTGTCAGCGCGGGTGGCCCCTTCCAACATGGCAAAGTTGCCTGTCACGCTGGACTGTTCCGGCGCGTTGAAGAACCGCCACGTCACGGTGCCCGAAATAAACAGCGCCGCCTGACTGGCCAGCAGTACCACCGCCCCCGCAAGCACCGGATAACGCAGCCGCACCACCAGCCCCATGAAGGGGCGGAACAGGTGATCGCGCATTTTGGAAAAGCCTTTGTTCACCTGCCGCGAGGGCCAGTCATACCAATGCTCTTGACCCGTATGAGCCAGCGCGTGTGACAGGTGGTTGGGCAGGATCAGGAAGCACTCGACCAATGAGGCCAACAGCACCACGATCACCGTGTAGGGAATATCTGCAATCAACTCGCCAAAGCGGCCACCGATTGAGACCAGCCCGAAGAACGCCACCACCGTCGTCAGGGTCGCGGCAAAGACCGGCATCGCCATGCGGCGGGCGGCCATTTCGCTGGCGGTCACGGGATCTTCGCCCAGACGGCGGGTGCGGTAATCGGCATGCTCGCCCACCACGATGGCATCATCCACCACGATCCCCAAGGTGATGATCAGCGCAAAAAGCGAGATCATGTTAATCGTGATCCCCGCCGCATACATCAGCGCGATGCCCGCCAGCAGAGCCACCGGTATCCCCGCCGCCACCCAGAACGCGATGCGGGCGTTCAGGAACAGGAACAGCAGGCCAACCACCAGCCCAAGACCCATCAAAGCGTTGTCTGTCAAGATGTTCAGGCGTCCGGTGATCGCCTCGGCCCGCGTGCGGATCAGATCGATTGTGGTGCCTGTGGGCAGGGTGTCCTGCATCGCGGCGGCCACCTCTTCAACCTGCCGCTGGATGCCGATGGCATCCCCCGTGGGCGAGCGGTCCACCCGCACAGACACCGCCGGATTCTCTCCGACAAAATAGGTGCGGGCGCGGTCCACGCCTTCGACCTTTACCGTGGCCACATCGCCAACGGTCAAAGTCGTCCCGTCAGGGTTCGATCGCAGGACAATCCCCGCGATCTGGTCCGGCCCACGTTTTTCGATCCCCGTGCGCACACGTGCATTGGCCCCTGCCACGTCACCCGCCGGATCGGCGCTGACCTCGGCCCCGATGGCATTGGCGATCTGCGCCATCGTCAGGTCATAGGCCATCAGGTTGGTCGAGGGCACTTCGATCAGGGTTTGCGGCGCGGCGATCCCGCGAATGGTGGTGCGCGTCACCCCCACATCGAACAGACGCAGGACAAACTCATCGGCAAATCGCGCCAGCTGATCCACACCCACGGGTCCGGTGATCACCACATCGGTCACGCGGTCACGCCAGCCGCCTCGGGTCACCTGCGGCTCGTCCGCGTCCTCGGGCAGATCGGTGATCTGGTCCAGCGCCGCCTGCACGTCATCGGCAGCGCGGGCAATGTCCCAACCAGGTTCAAACTCCAGCGCAATCGCGGCCCGCCCTTCCCGAGAGACCGAGTTGGCGTCCGTCACCCCTTCGACCGCCAGCAGCACCGGCTCGATCAATTGGACGATGGCGCTGTCCACATCCTCGGCGCCCGCTCCGTCCCACGTGACCGAGATATCCAGATCATCGACCACCACATCAGGAAAGAACTGCGCCCGCATCTGGGGCATCGCAAGGAAACCTGCGGCCAGAAGAACCACCAGCAGCAGGTTCGCCGCGGTCCGGTGGCGGGTGAAATAGGAAAGGATGCCGCCAGCCTTGATCATGCCTTAGCTCCCCATCCGGCTTTCCAGACGCGCCACGGTCTCGGCCGAGACCTTGGGCTGCTGCAACTCGGCCTTGATCCGGTCCTTGGCCGCGGCGGGCATACGGGTGTTACCTTCGACAAAGGCCAGCAAGGCGGCGCGGCGTTCCTCGGTCAGCTCAACCATGTCATCTGCGGGGGCCTCTTGTCCGATGGGGCGCACCTTGATCCCTGCCCCCAAAAGGGGCGAACGTTCAGCGACAACCATGCGCCCTGCTAGCCCATCAGCCCGCACCAGCACATCATCTTTCTGACGACGCAGCAAAGCGACCTGAACCACCTCAAGCCGCCCCTCATCGCCCAAAACCAGCACCGTCTGCGCCGCATCAAGGGCTGTTGCCGGCAGGCGGATGGCGGCCGTCAAGACAGGTTCGTCCAGTTCGACCTGAACAAAATCCCCTGCCTTCAGGCCGTGGGGGTCCAGCACGCGGGCAAACAGTTGCCGCCCACTTTGGCCTTCGGCAACGGCGGCACTGGCGCGGCTAAGTTCGGCATCGCGGACCAGATCGCCGCCCGCAACGTCCAGAACCACCTTGGCCGGCGCAATGCGCAAACGGCCATTCTCATCCAGAAGCCGTGCGAATTGTTCGGTCGAGACGCGGAAGGACACCTCAAGATCATCCGGGTCCAGCAAGGTCGCCAGCGCCTCGTTCACAGAGACAAGGCCGCCTTCAACCACATTCACCGCCGACAAGGCTCCGTCAAAACCGGCGCGGATCACGGTATCATCCAGATCGCGCTGCGCTTCTTTTCGGGCAATTCTCGCGCGGTCCAGCGCGGTTGCTGCCTGATCCACGCGGGCCTCGGCGTTGGCAAGCGCCTGACGGGACGACAGCATCGAGGCGCGGGCCTGCGCGGCAGACAACTCTGCTGCCTCAACGGTGGAGACGCTACCGATCCCACGGGTTTGCAGATCGCGCTGACGTTGCAAAGCGCGTTCATACAGCTGCAACTGCCCCTCGGTCGAAGTCAGGTCATCCTGCGCCAGCAGCAGCGCCCGATCCGCATCACGCACTTCGAATTCCGCGTCACGAAGATCAGCATCGGCGCGGTCCAGCGCCGCTTGGGCTTGGGCCGGATCGATCCGCGCCAGCACATCGCCCTTCACCACCAGCCCCCCTTCGACGAAGTTCGGCGCGACCTCAATCAAGCTGCCCGAGGCCGAGGCGCGAATTTCCAACGTCCGGCGGCTTTGCACCTGCCCGAAGGCCCGCAGCACCGGCGTTTCCGGCCCCGCAACGGCCGAGACCACATTCACCGCAAAGACCCGCTCTTGCGCGGGGCGGCGGCTTCCGCCGTCATTCATGCGGGCCGAAGCTGCCTCGCGCACCATCGACGCCGCCCACACCAATAGCGCGGCGGTCACAGCCAGTAGGAATAAACCTGTGAATGCATGGCGCAAAAAGCGCATGGCCCGCTCCCTTTTGTCTGCGTAATGGCAGTTTTACCCGCGCATCAAAGATGACAAGCAACAACACTGTTACGTGATAACTACGTGTCTCCGTCGTTTTCGGACCAAACACGTTGCAAAAGCAGCGCCCGAAACTGTGGAAGCACAGGAAAATCGCGGATTTGTTGCGGGTTCAGAAACCCGAAACCTGCCCCTTCGGACAACACCACCTGATGCGGTGCGACAACATGCGAAGTCCGGAATATATAAAGCGCCGCGTCTTTTCGGGCGGTCGAGGGCAAGCTGGCGTAGGGGTAAAGACTATCGGCAGGCAGGGCGATTCCGGTTTCCTCGTGGAATTCGCGCAAGGCCGCACTGTGCAAATCCTCACCTTCTTCGACGCCACCACCGAACAGGCTCCAAAGCCCCGCACCCACAAGGCCCGGATGGTCATCGCGCAACTGCATGAACACGCGGCCTTCGGCGTCAAACGACATGACAACCGCCCCGCGCCATCCGGGCTGCGTCGGCACATCGCCCAGAGGCGGAAACCCTTTCATTTCCGGCGTTTGTGTTCTTCGAGCCGAGGCATAATCTCGACGAAGTTACAGGGACGGTGGCGGTAATCCAGCTGCCACTTCAGAATTTCGTCCCACGCATCCTTGCACGCACCGGGACTACCGGGCAGCGCAAACAGATAGGTGCCACCAGCCACGCCAGCCGTCGCGCGGCTTTGCACCGCCGAGGTGCCGATCTTCTGCATCGAGACGATAGTGAACACGGTCCCGAAAGCGTCTATCTCTTTCTCATAGACGTCGCGGTGCGCCTCAACGGTCACATCGCGCCCCGTCAGACCCGTCCCGCCGGTCGAGATCACCACATCCACACCCTCATCCGCGATCCAGTCGCGCAGTTGGGCGGCGATCTGGCCCCGCTCGTCCTGAATGATCTTGCGGTCGGCCAGCACATGGCCCGCCTCTTCGATCCGCCCGACCAGCGTATCACCCGAGCGGTCTTCGCTTAAGGAGCGGGTATCGCTGACGGTCAGCACGGCGATCCGAACGGGGATGAATTCTTTGCTCTCGTCGATACGGCTCATGTGTCTTTGTCCAGATAGGCGCGCAGGGACAGAAGGTCTGCCCATGCCTCGCGCTTGGCAGCGGGGCGCTGCATCAAGATGGCGGGGTTACAGATCGGCAGCACCGGAGTGTCAAAGGCCTTGGCCCACTGGCCGCGCAGGCGCGACAGGCCGCGCTTTTGCAGGGCTTCCTGACAGGCAATCTCGCCCATCAAAACGATCACGCGGGGTTTCACCAACTGGATATGACGGCGCAGGAACGGCAGCACCGCGTCAATCTCCAGCCGGTTCGGATCACGGTTGCGCGGGGCCCGCCACGGCAGAACGTTGGTGACGTAAAGCCCCTCTTTGCCCTTACCTTCCCGCGACAGGCCAATGGCCTTGAACATATTGTCCAGTAACATCCCTTCAGCACCGGCAAAGGGACGCCCTTCGGTATCCGCATCGCGGTTGGGTGCGTCACCCAGAACCATCACATCGGCAGCGGGATCGCCCTCGGCAAAGACCAGTTGCTTGGCCCCCATGCGCAGCGGGCAATGTTCAAAGCCCTCCATCGCGGTGCGCAGGCTGTCCAGATCGGCGCAAAGATGGGCCAGATGCTGCGCCTCGGCCATCGGGTTAACCTGCTGGATCGGCTGGGGCGTGGGCTTTGCTTGCGCGGGCGCACCCGGCAAGGGATTGGCCGCTTGCGCCTCGGCGCGGGCCTTTTCGGCCTCGGCGAATTCAGCAAAGCGGTCAATGGGATCATCACAAATGACATCTGTCACGCCAGCTTCCAGCTGCCATGTCAGCGCGGCCAGTGCCGCATGAGAATCCCAATGAGCTATTTCCATGGCCGCAAGCTAAGTTCCCAGCCCGCCTAGGACAAGCGCCAACCGCCCCTGACACCCTCACAAAACTGGGGATCGCGACCAATCAAAGGATATAGATGCACTTGTGATGCTTGTAGCGAAAGCCAGCCCTGCTATACCGTCCCCAAAATCGCGGAGGTTCCATGAGTTTCGCCCATACTCACCTGCTGGGGATCGAACAACTGAACCCGTTCGACATCACGGCTCTGCTTGATCTGGCCGAGTCCTACGTCGAACTGAACCGGAAATCGGTCAAGCATTCCGAGGCCCTGCGGGGCCTGACGCAAATCAATATGTTCTTCGAGAACTCGACCCGCACGCAGGCCAGCTTTGAGCTGGCAGGCAAGCGCCTTGGGGCCGATGTGATGAACATGTCGATGCAGGCCAGCTCGATCAAAAAGGGCGAGACCCTGATCGACACTGCCATGACCCTGAACGCCATGCACCCTGACCTGCTGGTGGTCCGTCACCCCCATTCCGGTGCGGTGGACCTGCTGGCGCAGAAGGTGAACTGTGCGGTGCTGAATGCCGGTGACGGCAAACATGAACACCCCACGCAGGCTCTGCTGGATGCCCTGACCATCCGCCGCGCCAAAGGCCGGCTTCAGCGTCTGAACATCGCGATCTGCGGGGATATCGCCCACAGCCGCGTGGCCCGCTCGAACATCCTGCTTCTGGGCAAGATGGAGAACCGCATCCGCCTGATCGGGCCGCCCACCCTGCTGCCCTCGGCCTTCGCCGAATTCGGGGTCGAGGTCTATCAGGACATGAAAGAGGGTCTTCAGGACGTAGACGTTGTCATGATGCTGCGTCTTCAGAAAGAACGCATGGATGGCGGTTTCATCCCGTCCGAGCGGGAATACTATCACCGCTACGGTCTGGACGCGGAAAAGCTGGCTGTTGCCAAGCCGGACGCCATTGTCATGCACCCTGGCCCGATGAACCGCGGCGTGGAAATCGACGGCGAGATTGCCGACGACATCAACCGCAGCGTCATTCAGGAACAGGTGGAAATGGGCGTTGCCGTCCGCATGGCCGCTATGGACCTGCTAGCCCGCAACCTGCGCGCCAAGCGTGAAACCGGAGTGATGGCGTGAACGCAACGGTCGACATCAAAGCGTTAGAGCCTGATACGGTCCGCGTCTTTGCCCTGTCGCTCAGCGATGCGGAGGCAAAGCCCTACGTTCAGGAAAACGCCCGTGCGACCGAGCTGCTGGGAGTCGACCAGATCGACCCTCAATACGTCGAGATCTTTCCGGTCTCCGATCTGGAAGGGCTGGGTCTGCTTGGCTATCTGACCGAAGGACAAGGCATCCCTGACACTCTGCTGGCCCCCGACCGCAGCCGTCTGGCCGCATTGGATGGCCACGTGATGGTTGTCATGAGCCGTGCCTTTGCTGACCGCGCCGTACAACTGGAATTGGACCCGCGCGTGACGCTGATCGGCTCTTACGCCGAAGAAAAGCCGCCCGTCTCCTTTGAACCCCTTCCCGCCGAGATGGCCAAAGGCGCCCTTACCGGCACCGCAGAGGTCCCGCCCGTGCAACACGGACGCGGCTATAAAATCCTGCTTCTTATTATCGCAATTGTGGTGCTGATCGCCCTGGCCCTCGGGGCCCTGACCTGATCGCCCGAAGACTGACGCACCCGAAAGGACCGGCATGACGACGCTGCTCACCAACGCCCGCCTGATCGACCCCGAAGCGGGCACCGAAACCCGTGGCTGGCTGGCCTATGACGGCGGCACCATTCTGGCCACCGGCGCCGAAGGCAAAACCCCCGCGCCCCGCGTGGACCAGACCTTTGACTGCGACGGCCTTTGCCTTGCGCCCGGCATCGTGGACATGGGCGTCAAGGTCTGTGAGCCCGGTGAACGGCACAAGGAAAGCTTCCGCTCGGCGGGTCTCGCGGCTGCGGCAGGCGGTGTGACAACCATCGTCACACGCCCTGACACCAACCCCTCGATTGACACCCCCGAAACGCTGGAATTCGTCACCCGCCGCGCCCGCGAGGTGACGCCTGTCCGCATGCACTCGATGGCGGCGCTGACCAAAGGCCGCCGCGGCGAGGAAATGACCGAGATCGGCTTTCTGCAAGACGCAGGCGCTGTGGCCTTCACCGACTGTGATCATGTGCTGACCAACACCAAGGTCTTCAGCCGCGCCCTGACCTATGCGCGCAGCCTGAACGCTCTGGTGATCGCACACCCGCAAGAACCGGGCCTGTCGAAAGGTGCCTGTATCAGCGCGGGCAAATTCGCCACCCTGCGCGGCCTGCCGTCGGTCAGCCCCATGGCCGAGCGGATGGGCCTTGATCGCGACATCGCTCTGGTCGAGATGACCGGCGCCAAGTACCACGCCGACCAGATCACCACCGCCCGCGCCCTGCCCGCTCTGGAACGGGCCAAGGCCAACGGTCTGGACATCACCGCAGGGATCTCGATCCACCACCTGACGCTGAACGTGCTGGATGTGGCCGACTACCGGACCTTCTTCAAACTGACCCCGCCTTTGCGGGACGAGACCGACCGTCTGGCGGTGATCGAGGCGGTGAAATCCGGTCTGATCGACATCATCTGCTCGATGCACACGCCGCAGGACGAAGAAAGCAAACGCCTGCCCTTCGAAGAGGCTGCCTCGGGCGCGGTTGGTCTGGAGACCTTGCTGCCTGCCGCCCTGCGCCTTTATCATGCGGGCCATCTAGATCTGCCGCAGCTGTTCCGCGCCATGTCACTGAACCCCGCCAAGCGCCTTGGCCTGCCCGGTGGCCGCCTCAGCGCCGGAGCCCCCGCCGATCTGGTGGTCTTTGACCCCGACGCGCCCTTCGTCATGGACCGTTTCCGCCTGAACTCGAAATCCAAGAACACCCCCTTCGATGGCGCGCGTCTGGAAGGCCGCATCCGCGCCACACTTGTCGGCGGTGACTTTGTATACGGAGCGCTCTGATGCTACCCGAGATCACAAACCCCACCAGCCTCTTGCTGATCGCCGCCGTTGCTGGCTACCTTCTGGGTTCGGTCCCTTTCGGCGTTCTGATTTCCAAAGCCATGGGCCTTGGAGACCTGCGCAAGATCGGCTCAGGCAACATCGGCGCAACCAACGTCCTGCGCACCGGCAACAAAAAAGCCGCCGCTGCGACGCTTATTCTGGACGGTGGCAAAGGGGCCGTTGCCGTTCTGCTGGCCCGTGCATTTTTCGGCGAGGATGCGGCGCAGATCGCGGGTCTTACCTCATTCTTCGGTCACTGTTTCCCCGTATGGCTTGGCTTCAAGGGCGGCAAAGGGGTTGCGACTTTCCTTGGTCTGATGCTGGCGCTTTACTGGCCCGTGGGCATCGCCTGCTGCCTGACATGGCTGGCTATTGCGAAGACCCTGAGAATTTCGTCCCTCTCGGCTCTCGTGGCCGCAGCGGCAAGCCCGCTCTGGGCCTACGCTCTTGGAGCACCCGAAATCGCAGCCCTCGCAGCAGCACTGGCCGCTTTGATCTTTGTGCGCCATCACCAAAACATCTCGCGCCTACTGAGCGGGACTGAACCCAAGATCGGGCAAAAATAAAGCGCCGCTCACATAAACGGCGCCTCACTTTGTTGATGGCTTCGGATTTGAGTATTTAAGCAATAAGGAAGCCTAATTTCCTTATTGTCCAAATACTCAAATCCTACCACATCCAAAATCTCAGTAACTGTAGTCTGCGTATATACGTGCCAAATCGCCGTTCCAATCGCCCGTGTAGCGCGCGAGCAACTCGTCGGCGGGGACTTGGCCGGTTTCGATGCTTTCCTTCAGCGCATTAAGGAAGTGGGTCTCGTCGGGGACAAGGCCACCGGCGCCGGGCTTGGCGCGGGCTTTCAGGCCCTGATCTGCGATTTCGACCACTTGGCGGGCAAGGTCATGCATCCGGATGTCATCCACTTGCGCCTGCAGGCCCTGTTCCGATGCGGCGATGCGCAGAGCGTCGCGCTGTGCCGACGTCCAGTCCTTGCACAGGTCCCAAGCCGCATCGAGCGAGGACTGATCATACATCAGCCCTACCCAAAGCGCAGGCAGGGCGCATAGACGGCGCCACGGGCCGCCATCGGCGCCGCGCATTTCGATGAATTTCTTCACGCGGGCTTCGGGGAAGATCGTTGTCAGGTGATCGGCCCAATCGCTGAGAGTCGGCTTTTCACCGGGCAGTGCGGGCAATTCGCCCTTTAGAAAATCGCGGAAGCTCTGGCCCAGAGCATTGATGTATTTGCCATCGCGGTAGACGAAATACATCGGCACATCGAGCGCGTATTGCACCCATGCCTCAAAGCCGAAGCCTTCGTCGAACACAAAAGGCAGCATGCCGGTGCGGCGGCTGTCCAGATCGCGCCAGACGCGGCTGCGCCAGCTTTTATGGCCATTCACTTCGCCATCAAAGAAGGGCGAGTTCGCAAAGAGGGCCGTTGCGACCGGTTGCAGCGCCAGTGCCACGCGCATTTTCTGGACCATATCCGCCTCGGACCCGAAGTCGAGGTTCACCTGCACAGTGCAGGTCCGGTACATCATGGATTTGCCCATGGTCCCGACCTTGTCCATATAGTCGGTCATCAGGCGATAGCGGCCTTTGGGCATCTGGGGCATGTCCTCATAGCTCCAGATCGGAGCCGCGCCGAGGCCGATAAAGCCCACGCCAACCTCATCGGCGATATCTTTCACATCAGCCAGATGCTGGTTCACCTCATCACAGGTCTGGTGGATCGTCTCCAGCGGCGCGCCCGACAGTTCAAGCTGGCCGCCCGGCTCAAGGCTGACGTTCGCACCATCCTTGGTCAGACCGATCAGCTTGTCCCCTTCCAGCACCGGATCCCAGCCGTGGCGATCACGCAGGCCCTCCAGCATCGCCAGAATCGAACGCTGTCCCTCATAGGGCAGCGGCTTCAGCGTATCCTTGCAGTAGCCGAATTTTTCATGCTCGGTCCCGATGCGCCAGTCTTCGCGGGGCTTGCACCCAGATGCAAGATATTCGGCCAGCTGGCTTTCGTTTTCGATTAGGCCGCCGCCGCTTTGAGGGATGGACATCCGGGATCTCCGCTTATTCCGTCGTGAGTGAAACACCTGTGCCGATTTGACAGTCTGTGTCAATGCAGCCGCAAGTGGTCCTTGCGCCAAATTGTAACAGGGTCATGTGCGCCAGAGCGCAACTCATCAATCATGCGTGTGGTGTTGATTCCGGGCAGCCGCGAAAAGATGTCAAAAAGGGCGTCCGCCCCTTCGGCAGTGACCGGAATTTCTACAGTATCCATCTTGGTCTGATACATCCGCCACACCGCAGGAGAGCGGCTTGGGTCCAGTTCCAGACGATAAAGTTCGGTCAAAGCGACAACGCCGCCGCTATCGGGGCCGTAATAGACCACTTGGCCCTCAAGATGTTCGACCACACCGGGGCCGCCGCGTCCTTGGGAAAACCGCATCTTCTGCAAGGCCGCCAACGCCAGCGCGATGCCCGCCACCAAAAGCGCCGCACCGATCCACGGGATAAAACCAAAGCCGGTCACCAACCACCGCAGACCTAAAGCTGCCACCACAAGCGAGGCGATGACGCCGCGCCAACGCATCAGGGCTTCTTTTACCTCTGGCCGGATCATCGGTGCACCTTTCCGCAAGCATCAAGAGCGGCTTGCTCTTTCCCCAAGATAACCCTGCATTCTGGTTTTCCAACCCGCCGAGCGACAGGAAAAGCGGGAAAGGCGTCAGTCTTCCTGCGCCGGTACCGGATCGCGCAAATACATCTGGATACGCTTTTTCACAGCCTTACGGCCTTCATCGTTAAAGTTGTCACGCATCAGACGCTGCGCCATTGCGATCCCGATATAGAAGCGGATCACCGCCATATCTTCACCGACAGAGGGCGGCAGTCCCGAAAGAAAGGCCATCGCCATATCCGCATCCAGTCCCCAAAGCAGACGATCCGCAGGCGGGCGGTTCAGGTCCTTGGCCACCAGAAAACGGCAGGCGACACGAGCCAGCGGCAAACGCGGCACGCCTTGAATATCGTATGCGGTCAGACAGTTGCCGTCGTCGCTGGCGTTCACGGGGGCATAGTCACCGTGCGAATAGCTCCAGACCAGGGGATGACCTTTCAGCGGCTCGCGCTGCTTGCGCAATTCACGCAACAGGCGTTTGGCCAACCGGTGCATGTCTTGATCGTGGTATTCCTCGAACAGGGCTTTCACCTCTTGGATCGGTTTGCCAGGAGCCATCCGGCGCACCTCCAAGTCATCCCCTGCGCAAACGGTCAACCAATTCGCACAGCGCCGCATCAGCGCGTGCTGATCCACGCTTTCCACCCCTAAGAGGCGGTTCACCGGTGTACCTGCGGCCTGTGTCATCACCAGAATGCCCGCCTTGGGCGCAGTGGCCACGACCGAGACCATAGCCGCATCGGCAGTTTTCAGGCGCTTTTCGAAAAAGTTCAGCGCCTCGGCGGCTTTCCTGACCAGCTTTCCCGCGTCAGGGCCGCGAAACAGTTTAAAGACCACCAGATCGGCGTCAAAATCCCCAAGGGCTACCAGCGTTTCGGGCGAATCCTTCAGGATTGCGCGGATTTTGCAGTGTCCGGACATGCCTGCGCGGGCAAGGGCCTCGTCAAAACCGGCAATCAGGTCCAACTCAAGTGCAGGGTCCAGCCACTCTTCCATCGCTCACCAATCGCCAAGATGTTCTTGCCACAAAGTCATTGCCGCCACTGCCGCCGTGTCCGCCCGCAGGATGCGTGGCCCAAGGCTGACAACACGGGCCTGAGGCAGAGCCCCCAAACGGGTGCGTTCGGCCTCAGAAAAACCGCCTTCGGGGCCGATCAGGATCGCCCAAGGGCCACGGGTTGCGCCGGTCAGACCCAGCGCCTCGCCCATGCGGGCCTCATCGCAGAACATCAGCTGCCGGTCTTCGGGCCAATCGGCCAGCAGGCGATCCAGCTTTTGCAGATCGCAGACTTCGGGCACGAAGGTACCGCCGCATTGCTCGGCTGCTTCCAGAGCGTGGGCTTGCAGACGGTCCTGCCGAATGCGCTCTGAGTTCGTGAAATCGGTTTGCACGGGCATGATCCGCGCCGCGCCCATTTCCGTTGCCTTTTCGACGATAAAATCGGTCCGCGCCTTTTTTATCGGGGCGAACATCAGCCACAAATCGGGCGGCAGTTGCAGGGGACGCGTTTGCTCAAGGCAGGTCAGCAAACCGCCGCGCTTACCGGCCTCGGTCACCTCGGCCAGAAATTCCCCGTTCTTACCATCGAAAAGCAACACGTGCTGCCCCACAGACAGGCGCATCACCCCAAAGAGGTAATGAGCTTGCTCGCGTTCCAAGGGAATGGTTTGCCCCTGCCCCAAGGGGTGATCTACATAGAGGCGTATTTTGGCGTTCGTCGACATGGAGACACCTTATGCCCGCAAAGAACAATGCACCAGAGGCCACGGGCCAGGTTGCCGATTCGGTTGGCAATTGGGTGGACAGGCTGGCGCCGCGATTTGCACAGCCCTATCTGCGCCTTAGCCGAGCCGACCGTCCAGCGGGAACGTGGCTGCTGCTGTTGCCATGTCTTTGGTCGGCGCTGCTGGCCTCGCTTAGTCAGGACCGCTTTGGACCCGATGTGATCTGGGTAATGGTGGTCTGCGCGATTGGTGCGTTCTTGATGCGCGGCGCAGGCTGCACGTGGAACGACATCACTGACCGCAAGTTCGATGCCGAGGTCGCCCGCACCAAGTCGCGCCCCATCCCTTCGGGGCAGGTCACGGTGAAACAAGCGGCCGTCTGGATGGCTGTTCAGGCGCTAATCGCCTTTGGCCTGCTGCTGACCCTGCATCCGCTGGCGATCATGCTAGGGGTGATGTCGCTGGCCCCCGTGGCGGTCTATCCCTTTGCCAAGCGATTCACCTGGTGGCCACAGATCTTTCTGGGCATCGCATTCAACTGGGGTGCGCTGCTGGCATGGGCGGCTGTCACCGGAGATATCGGCTGGCCTGCGTTCCTGCTGTATCTGTCGGGCATGGCTTGGACGCTGTTCTATGACACCATCTACGCCCATCAGGACACCGAGGATGACGCCCTGATCGGGGTGAAATCCACAGCCCGCCTCTTTGGTGAAAACAGTCCCCGCTGGTTGCGCCTGTTCATGCTGATCAGCGTTATTCTTATGGCCGCGTCTGTCCTTTTCGCCCTGCCGAACGCCAATGTTTTGACCCTTGCGCTGGCCATCGGTGCCCCTTGGGCCGCTGCGTGGCATATGATCTGGCAACTGCGCAAACTGGACATCAACGACCCCGACATCTGCCTGTTCCTGTTCCGCGCCAATCGGGACACCGGACTGTTGCCTGTGCTGTTTTTCGCCGTCGCACTTTTCACTTGATTGATCCCGCGCCCGCAAGGCCATAGACCTTCGGGCACATCTTCAGGACGGAAGGAAGGTCCATGCGGCTTAGTTCTTTAGTGATTACTCTGGCGATTCTCTGCACAGCCGGCGTTCTTTGCTTTTTCGGAGCCTCTCTGGCCGCCACGAAGATTGAGGAATATTCCGAAACCGGCGTTGCGATGGCCCTCAGCGATGCGGGGCAGGACTGGGTCGAGGTTGAGGCCGACGGCCTGCAAGTGCGCCTGTTCGGCACCGCCCCCAGCGAGGCCCGCCGTTTTTCTGCGATCAATGCCGCTGCCAAGATTGTGGATGGTGCCCGCGTCATCGACCGGATGGAAGTGCTAAAGCCCCATGAGATCACCGCGCCGCGCTTTTCGATCGAGGTGCTGCGCAACGATTCCGGCACCACGCTGATTGGCCTGATTCCCGAAGAGATGGATCGCGAAGACCTGCTGAAAGAGGTTGAGCGGATCACCAAAGGCTCGGTCACCGACCTGCTGCAAACCGCCGACTATGATGCCCCTGCCCTGTGGCAACCAGCTGTCGATTACGCCATCGATGCGCTTGGCTCTGTGCCGCGTTCGAAAATCTCGATTGCGGCCGATCATGTGCTGGTCAAGGCGATCTCGGACAGTGCCGCCGAAAAGCGCCGTCTGGAAACCGAACTGCTGCGCGATGTTCCCTCTGGCCTTCAGGTCGAGCTGGATATCACCGCGCCCCGTCCCGTAATCACTCCCTTCACCTTGCGGTTTGTGAAGGATGCCGAAGGCGCACGCTTTGACGCCTGCGCCGCCGACACCAGCGAATCCCGTGACCGCATTCTGAAGGCGGCCGAAGCCGCGGGCGTGACCGCAGGTTCGCTATGTACGGTTGGTCTGGGTTCGCCTTCGATCCAATGGGCCGCAGCTGCCGAACGGATGATCCGTGGCTTGAACGAAATCGGCACCGGCACGTTTACCATCTCGGACGCGGACATCAGCCTGATCGCCGATGCAGACACGGATGCGGCCACCTTTGATCGCGTGGTGGGCCGTCTGGAAAACAGCCTGCCCGAGGCTTTCACCCTGCACGCCACCCGCGTTGAGACCGAAGAGACAACAGGCGGCCCGATCGAATTCACCGCCGCGCTGGACGAAGAAGGCAAGCTGCTGATCCAAGGCCGCATCACCGATGAGCTTAGCCGCAAGACCACCGAAAGCTACGCCCGCGCCCGATTTGGTGCCGAGGCTGTGGATATGCAGGCCCGTCTGGACGCGGAAACACCCGCTGGCTGGTCCCTGCGCGTTCTGGCGGGGATCGAGGCCCTGTCCCGCCTGCACGACGGCACTGTGACCGTCACCCCCGAAAAGATTACCGTGGCAGGCAACACCGGCTTTGAAAGCGCCCGCGCCGACGTCGCCCGTATCCTGTCGGAAAAACTGGGTGAAGGTGCGGAATTTGCGATCCGCGTCCGCTATGTCGAGGAACTGGACCCGCTGAAGAACATCCCGACGCCTGACGAATGCATCTCCGACATCCGCGCCTTGAACAGCGCGAATAAGATCACCTTCGATCCGGGTTCCAGCAACATCTCGGCCGCGTCGCAGGACACGATGGAGAAGATTGTCGAGTTGCTGACCGATTGCCCCCCCTTCCCGCTTGAGATCGCCGGATACACCGACAGTCAGGGCCGCGAGACCATGAACCAGCAGCTGTCCGAACAGCGCGCCCAATCGGTTCTGAACTATCTGATGTCGCACCGCGTTCGTGTGGCGGACTTTGTGGCCATCGGCTTTGGCGAGGCAAACCCCATCGCCGACAATGGCACCGAAGAAGGCCGCGAGGCGAACCGCCGGATCGAATTCCGCCTGCACACTGCCGAAACCGCGCTAGAAGCGGAAGAAGCACTTGAAACCGACGACACAAGCAGCGCAGAAGAAGACGCAGCCCCGCAGACCGAGGACGAGCCGACCGATGAACAGAACTGAGTTTATTGTTGCCACCGCTATTATTCTGTTCGTGGCCTATATGATCGGCTGGTTCTCTCATTGGCTGGTGCACCGCTTTACCCGTGTCTCCAAGGACGATGTCAGCGAGTTGGAACGTCTGGCCCGCGAACTGCACGAGGCAGAAGAAACCCGCGATCAGGCAATCACTTACCTGCAACAGCGCGAGGCTGACCTGACCAACCAATTGGCACAGGCCGAGGCGGAACTGTCCGCTGCTATGGACGGCTTGCGCGACGCCCGTCAGGAAACCGAAGAACTGCGCCAGTACATCCGGAACCAGAAACGGTAAGCGGAACGGAAAGCCGTCACAGTTCTCAGCGGCAGTGTCTGACGCGCCGTAAACATGGACTTTGCGTGCGCCTGAAGGTAGCGCCTGACAAACTTTTGCTCAGGATCAAGATGACGGCCGCGACATATCCAAGCCCTGTCCAATCTCATCGTCATGCCGATATCGCGGTTCATGCGGTCGGGCTGCTTGCGATCCTTTTGGCCGGCGGAATACTAGTTTCTAAAGCAATCCACGATCTCGAAACCAAGCTGGTTGTGGCGGTTGTGGTATATGTGCTTTGCGCGCTGGCATCTAATCTAGCTTCTTGTGCATATCACTTTCTGACGTTGCACCACCGGCGCACGCTATTGCGACGCATCGACCACGCTGCAATCTATCCCAGCATTGCAGGGACGTTCACGCCCTTCTTTGTATTGGCGGGCACGACGTGGACCATGGCCTTGCTATGGGTGTGCTGGGGGCTGACAGCCTTGGCCGTCTGGAACAAGATCACCAACGAAACGGTCAAGTCGCGCTGGTCTACGGCATCCTACCTCGGGTTAGGTGCCATCGGGCTGGGTGCCCTGCCTGACCTCACAAATGTCTCTGTCACGGCGCTGTGGTGCATTCTGGCGGGATCAGCAGCTTACGTCGTCGGGACAGTGTTTTACGCTAGAAAATCGATGCCGTTCCGGTATGCGATATGGCACACATGGGTCAACATTGGCGGAGCGCTGATGTTTGCGGGCGTCTGGATCGCACTCTCTACACAATGGTAGTTGCTGGTTTCCCCGCCAACTTGTGGAACATCGCAGCCCAATAAAATGGGGCGCCTTATGCGCCCCTAATCCTGTTCCCATTGTTTGAGGGCGTCTTCGTCCTCTTGCTTTGAGGCAACCCAGTCGGCCCCGTCCGCAGTCACTTCTTTCTTCCAGAAAGGCGCGCGAGACTTGAGGTAGTCCATCAGGAAATCCGCCGCCGCGAAGGCATCTTTCCGATGCGGGCTGGCAGTGGCGACCATCATGATCTGATCACCGGGGGCCATCTGGCCAAAGCGGTGAATGACCAGCACATCCCCAAGGTTCCAGCGCGACATGGCCTCTTCTGCGATCTTGGTCAGGGCGCGTTCAGTCATCCCGGGGTAATGTTCGATCAGCATATGGCGCAAAGGCGCTTCGGGCAGATCGCGGACGATGCCGCTAAAGCTGACCACAGCGCCCATATCCACTTTGCCCGCCTGAAACGCGTTCAGCTCGGCGCCCGCATCAAAGGCGGCTTCTTGCACGGAAATCCGCATGGGCTCAGCCCCCCGTCATCGGCGGAAAGAACGCCACCTCGCGGGCATTGGAGATAGCGGCGTCAAAGTCGGTCAGGTCCTGATCCACGGCGACACGCAGGGCGTCCAGATCGCTAAAGGCCACCTCATAGCGCTCTTCACGGGCGCTTAGTTCCTTGACCAGTTCGGCCACGGTGGTTGCCTCGGTCTCGATGGTTTCGCGCGGAATACCGATCCGCTCGCGCACCCAAGCGAAATACATCACGTCCAGTTTCATGCCCCCTCCTTCAGGTAGGGCATTGCCTTGCGGAAATAGTCCAGACCGGTGATCAGCGTCAAAGCCGCCGCCAGCCACAGCAAGGCAATACCCGCGTAGCCCGACCAGACCATACCCTGATACATAGAGACAAGCCCGCCGTGATCGTTTTCCGCACCGGACAGCACGGCCTCGACCATTGCCGGATCCATGCCCCAGCTGCCCGCAATGAAATAGTGCTGGAAGATACCTTGGGCAAACAGCACGGAAATCGCCACCATCTGCACGGTGGTTTTCCACTTGGCCAGATTGGTCACCTTGAGCGTTCCGGCGGTGTCGCCAAGGAACTCCCGCAGGCCCGAGACAAAGACTTCGCGGAACATGATCAGCACCGACGGCAGCAGAATCCAGCCCGCCACCTGAGAGCTGTTGACCAGCACCAGCAAAGCCACACTGACCATCGCCTTATCGGCGATCGGGTCCAGCATTGCGCCCATCTTGCTGACCTGTTTCCACGCACGCGCCAGATAGCCGTCGAACCAGTCGGTCACCGAGGCGCCGACAAACAGCGCCAAAGCAAACCAGTCCGCGTAAGGCCGCGTGAAATACAGGAACATCACCCCCAGCGCCGGAGCAGCCAGTAGGCGAAGTACAGTCAAAATATTGGGCACAGTCCACATCATAGAGGTTGTTTAGCCATGTTTTGCGGGCAGGAAAAGCTGTCTCAGCATGGCTTGCGCGACCTATTTCTCATGGAAATGGTCGTAGATCGCCTCGGCCAGTGCATCCGAGATACCTTCCACCGCTTTCAGGTCCGCCAGATTGGCACGGCTGACCGCTTTGGCGCTGCCGAAATGGGCCAGCAAAGCGCGTTTGCGGGTCGCTCCCACGCCCGCGACATCGTCCAGAGGATTGGCTGACATAGACTTGGCCCGCTTGGCGCGGTGGGTGCCGATGGCAAAGCGGTGCGCCTCATCACGCAGACGCTGCACGAAATACAGCACCGGATCATTGTGACGCAGAGCAAAGGGACGCTCGCCAAAGCGGTGGAACTCTTCCTTGCCGTGGTCGCGGTCCACGCCCTTGGCGACGCCCACCATCGCCACGTCTTCAGCGCCCTGTTCAACCAGAATTTCATGGACAGCACTGACCTGCCCTGCACCGCCGTCGATCAGCAGCAAATCGGGCCACAGCCCTTTGGTCCGGTCGGGATCTTCTTTTTGCAGGCGTTGCAGGCGGCGGGTCAGAACCTCTTTCATCATGCCAAAGTCATCGCCCGGCGTCAGGTCTTCGCCGCGGATGTTGAACTTGCGATAATGGTTCTTCATGAAGCCTTCCGGCCCCGCCACGATCATGCCGCCCACGGCGTTGGTGCCTTGGATGTGACTGTTGTCGTAGACCTCGATCCGTTCGGGCGGGCCGTCCAGTTGGAAGGCCTCGGCCAGACCGCGCAGCAGCTTGGCTTGCGTCGCGCTTTCGGACATCCGGCGGGCCAGACTTTCCCGCGCGTTGCGCAAGGCCCCTTCCACCAGTTCGGCCTTCTCACCACGCTGGGGCACGATGATCTCGACCTTGCGGCCAGCCTTTTCAGAAAGGGCCTCACACATCAGGTCATCATCTTCGATCCCATGGGACAAGATCACCTGACGCGCCGGTTCCTTCTGGTCATAGAACTGCCCAAGGAAGGCTTGCAGCACCTCGGCCTCGGACACCTCTTCGCTACCCACACGCGGGTAGAAGTCACGGTTGCCCCAGTTCTGGTTCGCGCGAATAAAGAAGACCTGCACGCAGGCCTGCCCTTTTTCCATATGCAGCGCGATCACGTCGGCCTCGGTCACGGTGCGGGGGTTGATGCCCTGCGCAGTCTGCACCTGTGTCAGTGCACGGATACGGTCACGCAAGGCAGCGGCGCGCTCGAACTCCATCGCTTCGGCTGCCTCGGACATCTGGGCGGCCAGTTCTTCCTGAACCTTGGTGCTGCGCCCCGACAGGAAGCGTTCAGCGTCCGAGACCAGCGCGGCGTATTCCGCCTCAGAGACTTTGCCCACACAAGGCGCCGCGCAGCGTTTGATCTGGTACAGCAGACAAGGCCGCGTACGGGACTGGAACACGGCATCCGTGCAATTGCGCAGCAAGAACACCTTTTGCAGCTGGTTCAACGTCCGGTTTACCGCCCCCGCGCTGGCAAAAGGACCGTAATAGGCGCCCTTCTCGGTCTTTTTACCACGGTGCTTTTTGATCTGCGGAAAGGCGTGGTTCTTGGTTACCACGATATTGGGAAATGACTTATCGTCCCGCAACAATACGTTGTAGCGAGGTTTAAGCTGTTTTATCAGGTTCTGCTCTAGCAGCAGCGCCTCTGTCTCTGTCCGCGTGGTCAGAAACATCATGCTGGCGGTCTCGGAAATCATCCGCGCGATGCGCCCGCTATGCCCCGAAGGGCGGGCGTAATTCGATACCCTCGCCCGCAGATTCCGCGCTTTTCCCACGTAGAGCACACGGCTTTCCGAGTCCAACATGCGATAAACGCCCGGCGAAGCGTCGAGCGTTTTCAGATAATCCTGAATTACAGAATGGCCTAATACGGGCTCTGGCGCGTCAGTCATGGTTCCGTCCGTTGATTCCCCCCGTCGCTGCAATGAACAATCGGGTACTTCAAGGGTAAAGGTTTCCACTGTTTCTGTGGATAACTCAGTGGGCAAACTTTGAGTATCGTGGAATTTTCCTTGTTTTATTACCACTTCGTGAAGATGCCTAATTTTTAGGCACTAAATTAAGCCCTTGATTTTAATAACAACTTTTATGAACCTTTCGCAAAACCCTGATTTACATGGTGTTTTTACGACAGTCCCGTGACACGCTTAACGAAGGTGCAAAACTATGGTTTCAATTCATATCCGAAGGGCTATTCGGTACCCATAACGTCAGGTGTCTGCCAAGCCAGATGTTGGCCCCCGTCTACGCAGAGAATCTGACCAGTCACCGCCTTGGCGTGTAAAAAATACAAAAGTGCAGCAGCAATATCATTAGGGTCAGCCCCTCTTTCGAGTATCGTTTTGGAACGCTGTTGCGAAAACTGCTGTTCGCTCTGACGTCCACCGCGCAAAGTGGGGCCTGGCCCGATCCCATTGACCCGAACCTTCGGCCCCAACGCCTGAGCCGCCGTCTGGGTGAATGCCCAGAGGCCCATTTTTGCAATCGTGTAGGACATAAATTCGGGGGTCAGCTTATGGACCCTTTGGTCAATCATATTTACAACCATAGATTGCGCTATTGGCTCACCGTTCGAATCCCGCAATGGATCGGGTGCCTGTTCTGCAAAACTTTGGGTCAGCACGAAGGGAGCACGCAAGTTGCTTTCCATATGGCGGTCCCAACTGTTCCGCGTGGCGGTCTCAATCGTGTCATGCTCAAAGATCGAAGCGTTATTCACAAGACAGGTCAAAGGCTGCGCCAGCGCGGCGCTGGCGCGCTGTACAAGGGTCTGGGTCTGCGTCTCATCCAGAAGGTCCGCCTGCACTGTCTCAGCCTTACGGCCCATCGCGCGGATCATTGCGGCCACCTCTTCGGCGGCCTCATGGCTTGAGGCGTAGTGCACAGCCACATCGTATCCATTCCGAGCCAACGTCAACGCCATCTCACGGCCCAAACGCTTGCCTGCTCCGGTTACCAATGCTGCTGTCATTTCCGTCCTCTTAGCTGATCACCGCCACAACATAGGCGACATATAGGCCGCTGAACACAAAGCCCCAGAGCCGCGTGATATTCCACTTGAGAAACACGAAAGGCACAAGCAGCAGCGACGCCGCCAGCATCACCCACAGATCAAAGGTCAAAAACTCGGACGCAACCTCGATCGGGTGGATCAGAGAGGCGACACCGATGATCGCAAGCAGGTTAAAGAAGTTCGAGCCGATCACGTTGCCCAAGGCCACATCGGTCTGCTTACGCAGCGCCGCCATAAAGGTCGTCGCCAGTTCCGGCAGGGATGTCCCAACCGCCACCAAAGTCAGACCGATAACCGTGTCGGAAACCCCATAGTCTTTGGCGATGATCTGCGCGTTATCCACCAGAATATCGGCCCCCAGCGGCAGGCCCACCAAACCCAGCACCAGATAGATACCCACACGCCATCCGGGCATCGAGTCATCTGCGCCTTCCAGCTCTTCCAGAACCTCTGCCTCGGCTGCTGCGCCATTCTTGTGGGCCATCACATCGCGAATAGCCGAGCCAAGGATCAGCGCCAGACCAGCCAGCAGGATCAGACCGCTGATCCAGTTGAAGGTGCCCATGAACGCCAGCCCGATGAACAGCACCGTCGCCGCCAGCATCTGAAGATAGCTTTTGCGGGTGTCACATTCCGCAGTGTGCATCGCGGCAATGATTGCGGGTATACCCAGCACCAGCAGCACGTTCGCTGTGTTCGAGCCAACCACATTCCCCAGCGCGATACCCGGCACGTTCTCAAGCGCGGCTTTGATAGAAATCAGCAACTCCGGCGCCGAGGTCCCAAAGGCCACCACCGTCAAGCTGACGATCATCGCCGGAATCCCCAGACGCAGCGCCAGATTCACAGCACCTTTCACAAGCGAATCTCCGGCCAGAATGAGGATCACCAGGCCGAGTGCCGCCATTAACCATTCCATAGGAATTTAACCCTTTCTGCGAGAACAGGCGCAGGGCCCGCTTCCGATCTTGTAGCGCCCGCAACGGGGGCATTTCGCGCTTTTCAGGCGACGCCCGACAAAGCCTTTGCCGAACATGGCCAGCACAATGATGCCGACCAGAAACAGGGTGACTGCTTTAATCAACACGTCAGAGACCGAACCGCGCGTAGGCCGCACGTTCTTCAATGCCGGTGACTGCGTCTTCAACGATCTGCGCGCCAAAGCGGCCAAAAAGACTGCGCTTGCGCGAATAGGGGATCAGCTTGACCTTGTCGCCGTAGATTTCCTGAAGCTTGGGCTTGAGATGCCCGACACCATCAGCCAGCCCGACCTCAACCGCGCTATTACCGATCCAGACCTCACCGGTGAACAGATCGGGATTGTCGGCCAGCTTGTCACCGCGACGGGTCTTCACATGATCGATGAACGCGCCATGGATCTGCTCAAGGATCTTTTCCAGCCGCGCCACATCTTCGGGCGTTTCGGGCTTGAAAGGGTCCATCATGCTTTTGGATTTGCCTGCAGTGTGAACGCGGCGCTCAATCCCCTGACGGTTCAGGAACACATGAGCGCCAAAGCCTGCACTGATCACACCGATCGATCCCAGAACCGAGCAGTTGTCCACGTAGATGTCATCCGCAGCGGCAGCCAGCCAGTAACCGCCCGAAGCCGCAACATCCTCGACAAAGGCATGGACGGGGATTTCTTTTTCCTCGGCCAGCCGGCGAATGCGGGCGCCGATCAGGGACGACTGCACGGGCGAGCCGCCGGGCGAGTTGATCACCAGCGCCACAGCGGTCGGTTTACCACGCGAAAAGGCCCGCTCGATCAGCGGGCCGATGCCTGAATCACTAAGCGCGCGCGGATTGTTGGCGATGACGCCCGACAAACGGACAACAGCCACCCGCGGCGGTGTTTTGATGAATGGAACTCGGTGCAACATTCCTTTGATTTAGAATGTGACGCCCGCCCAAACAAGGACGGGCACACAGGAATTTTGCATCACAGGGCGATTAACTGCGAATGCGCCAGCCGCTGCGGAAAATCCACCAGACCCCCGCGAGGCACAGGGCCTGAAACAGCAAGATCGCCAGCAAGCTGGTCAGGATCGGCACATCGGCAATCCCGAAGAACGACCAGCGAAAGCCCGAGACCAGATAAACCACCGGATTGAACATGGTGATCGTCTGCCAGATGGGCGGCAGCATGTTGATCGAATAGAACGACCCGCCAAGGAACACCAAAGGCGTCACCACCAGCAGCGGCACCAGTTGCAACTGCTCAAAGTTTTTGGCCCAAATGCCGATGATGAACCCGAAGAGGGCAAAGCTGACGCAGGTCAGCAGCAAGAACAGCACCATCACTAGCGGGTGCGCGATCTGCAAATCCACGAACAGGGCCGAGGTTCCAAGAATCACCACCCCGATAAACAGCGCCTTCGTCGCCGCAGCGCCCACAAAGCCCACGACGATCTCAAGAAAGTTCACAGGGGCCGATAGCAATTCGTAGATCGTTCCCATGAATTTGGGGAAGTAGATGCCAAAGCTGGCGTTGCTGATCGCCTGCGTCATCACTGACAGCATGATCAGACCGGGCACGATAAAGGCCCCGTAGCTGACACCTTCAACCTCATCGATCCGGCTACCAATGGCCGCGCCGAACACCACAAAGTACAAAGAGGTCGAGATCACCGGCGACAGAAAGCTCTGCCCCAGCGTCCGGAAGAACCGCGCCATTTCGCTGCGATACATGGCCCAGATAGCTAGCAGGTTCATGCGGCGGTCTCCTCTTGATCGGCGACCAGCTGCACAAAGATTTCCTCAAGCGAGCTTTGGCGGGTGGACAGGTCTTTCATGGTAATCCCCGCATCGCGCAGGCCCGCCAGAAGGCGGGTAATGCCGGTGTTGCTGGTGCCAGCCTCATATTCATACAGCAGCGCCTCGCCCCCTTCGACGATCCGAAGATTGTAATCCGACAGGCTGGCGGGAATGTCCGAGACAGACGCATCCAGTTCAATCCGCAGGGTCTTGCGGCCCAGACGGGCCATCAGCTTGGACTTTTCTTCGATCAACGCGATCTTGCCTTTGTTGATGACGCCCACGCGGTCGGCCATCGCCTCGGCCTCTTCGATGTAATGGGTGGTCAGGACAATGCTGACACCGCTGGCCTTCAGGGTTTCGACCACAGCCCACATCTCTTTGCGCAGCTCAACGTCCACACCTGCGGTGGGTTCATCCAGAAACAGCACGCGGGGTTCATGGGCCAGCGCCTTTGCGATCAAGACGCGGCGTTTCATACCGCCCGACAGTTGCATCACCTTGCTGTCGCGCTTTTCCCAAAGCGACAGCTGGCGCAGGATCTTCTCGATATAGGCATCATCACGACGCTTGCCGAAAAGACCACGTGTATAGCGTACCGTGTCGATCACTTTGGAAAACGGCTCAAGATGGATTTCCTGCGGCACCAGACCGATCAGCATCCGCGCCTTGCGGTATTCCTTTTGCGCGTCATACCCGCCCACGGTGATGGTCCCCGCGGTCGAAGTCACAATCCCGCAAACACATGAGATCAAAGTGGTTTTTCCAGCGCCATTCGGCCCCAACAGGGCAAGAATCTCGCCTTCTTTCAGGTCCAGATCCACTCCGCCAAGCGCAGTGAAACCGCCCTCATAGGTCTTGGTCAGACCTTCGATTCTGAGAATTTCGTTCATGTTCCGCGCTCCTTTACCCGATATGTAGGGCAAAGGCCGGAAAATCGGAAACGCTCTCTGCGCAGGTTACGCCCTGCGCAGATGCACTTAGACGGTTTCCACGGGGCGCAGACCGCCAAGGCGCACGATCATATCCACGATCGCCTGCACGCCCTCGCCTGCTTTGAGGTTGGTAAAGACAAAGGGCAGCCCGTCCCGCATCCGTTTCGCGTCACGGTCCATCACCTCAAGGCTGGCACCCACATAAGGGGCCAGATCGGTCTTGTTGATGATCAACAGGTCCGAGCGCGTGATGGCAGGGCCACCTTTGCGCGGGATTTCCTCGCCCGCAGCCACGTCGATCACATAGATCGTAATGTCCGCCAGTTCAGGGCTGTAGGTGGCCGACAGGTTGTCGCCGCCGCTTTCAATCAGGATCAACTCTAGCCCCGGCAGGCGCTTGGTCAGCCGGTCCACTGCGGCCAGATTGATGCTGGCATCTTCGCGGATCGCGGTATGCGGACAGCCGCCGGTTTCCACCGCCTCAATCCGGTCCGAGGGCAGCACCTGCATCCGCATCAACGCCTCAGCGTCTTCGCGGGTGTAGATGTCATTGGTGATGACGGCCATGTTCCAATGACCCGACATAGCGCGCGCCAACTGAGCGGTCAGAGTGGTCTTGCCCGCGCCCACCGGCCCGCCAATACCCACACGCAAAGGTCCGTTCGGAGAGGTCATGAGCGGAAAATCCTTGTTCCAAGAGTTTCGTGGGATTGCGCTGCCACATCGGCCAAGGGGGCAAAGCCGCCCAGATCATCGACTGTAGACGTCGCCGCCTTGCTGGCAACCTCAAGCACCTGTTCCGACAGGTCAGAGATCATCCCCTGCGTCCGCGCCTGCCCCAAGGCCATCACACGGGTCGCATTAATTACCATGTTCGAAAGTTGCGCCTGCAAATGCAGCTGCAACAGCGGCACCAAGGGCCAGTCCATCGCTTTACCAAGTTGCCCCAAAGCCACCGGATAGGCTGCCTCGGCCACCGTTACCGGCCATAGCTGACACGCATGACGGACCAGAGCCTGTCCGGTTTCCAATGCCTCTTGGCGGCGGGGCGCGGCGGGGATCAGGGCAAGGGCCAGATCGGCCACGTTCTCATCCCGATAGGCGGCAGCCATCAGCACCGCGTCGGTCCACAGACCACCGGTTTCCAACACGGTCCCCAGCCAACCTTGCAACTCTTCCGGTCCACGGATCATCCGGCGGGCCACAGCCGCCTCGATCCCGCCGGAATAGCTGAAGCTACCGACAGGAAACGCGGGCGAGACCACCTGCGCCATCTGCAACAGCGCAGGGCTGTGCAAATCAGTGGGAATGACCGTGATCATGGTCGTGGCCGTGATGATGGTGGTGATCGTGATCCCCGTGGTCATGATCGTGGGCATGATCATGGTGATGGGAATGACCCGTATGGCTGTGGGATTTGTCGTGATCGTCGTGATGACTGTGACCGTGGGTCCGCCCGTGGCCATAGGCGCCGCCTTCGGGGGTGAAGGGCGCGACAACCGCTGTCACGTCCGCGCCAAGCAGCGACAGCATTTCAGCCATCACCTTATCCTGACGGATTCGCAGCACCGCATCTTCGATCTGACAGGGCGTGTGCCGGTTCCCGATATGCCACGCCAAACGCGGCAAGTGATTCCCCCGAACTTCCAGCAAGGGTTCGGGCTTGGCGCATACGCGAACGAAACCGCCATTGGGCAGTTCGAATGCATCGCCATCATCAAGGGATTGGGTCTGCGCGAAATCTACGAGGACTTCGGTTCCGCCATCAGCGACCAACAGTTTGCGGCGCAGGAAGCGGGCAGAGTAATCAAGGGTCAGGCGGTCTTTGACCTCACCGGTCCAATCGCCTGCCCTTGTGATATGGTGCACTCTGACAGGGGCGCTCATGCAGCACCCCCGATCAAGTGGCTTAGACGTAGAACACGTCCCGGAACACGTAGCGTGCAATCTCGTCGCGCTTGACGCCCATTGCTGCCAGCTCTTCGTCCGATTTCGCTTCCAGTGCGCGGATCTGCGGCAGACGCGAACGGCTGTTGGCATAGGCCACATAGGCGTGACCAATTGCTGCGAAGAAACGCGAGAAGACCGAAGGACGCTCTGCGTGATGGATGTCGGTGTAAGTAATCGCCATTAGAAAACCCTCTCAGTTTAGCGGTTGGGTTTCCCCCCTGGCATTCAAGGTAGTGCATTGGTCACCTGGGTAATACTTCTAATTCTGCATAGCGGCATGTCACTTGCCGCAATGCAGAATGGCATTGATCAGTAAAGGAAATAGCGCTGCGCCATGGGCAGCACCTCTGCGGGCTGGCATGTCAGAAGGACGCCGTCCGCGCGGACCTCATAGGTCTCGGGGTTCACTTCGATGTGCGGCAGGGCGTCATTCAGGTAGAGGTCTTTCTTACCAATCCCGCGGCAGCCTTTGACCGCCAACAGGTCCTTGTTCAGACCCAGCTTGCCTTTGATCCCTTCGGCGATGGCCGCCTCGGACACGAAAAGTGCGGCGTTCCGGCCAACAGCGCGGCCCATGCTGCCCCACATCGGGCGTGTATAGACAGGCTGCGGCGTGGGGATCGAGGCATTGGGATCACCCATCTGCGCCACGGCGATCATCCCGCCCACCAGCACCATTTCAGGCTTTACCCCGAAGAAGGCCGGATTCCACAGAACCAGATCGGCGCGCTTGCCAACCTCAATACTGCCAAGCTCATGGCTCATACCGTGGGCAACGGCAGGGTTGATGGTGTATTTGGCGATATAGCGGCGCACACGCAGGTTGTCGTTCTCGCCCGTTTCCTCGGCCAGACGACCGCGCTGCTTGCGCATTTTATCAGCGGTCTGCCATGTGCGGATGATCACCTCACCCACGCGGCCCATCGCCTGACTGTCCGAGGCGATGATGCTGAAGGCCCCCATATCATGCAGGATATCTTCGGCAGCGATGGTCTCGCGGCGGATGCGGCTTTCGGCGAAGGCCACATCTTCGGGCACGCGCTTGTCCAAGTGGTGGCAGACCATCAGCATATCCAGATGCTCTTCGATGGTGTTCACCGTGAAGGGGCGAGTCGGGTTGGTCGAGGACGGCAGGACGTTCGCATCGCCGCAGACCTTGATGATGTCCGGCGCATGTCCGCCCCCTGCCCCTTCAGTGTGGAAGGCGTGGATGGTGCGGCCTTTGATGGCGGCGACGGTATCTTCGACAAAGCCGGATTCGTTCAGGGTATCGGTGTGGATCATCACCTGAACATCCATGTCGTCTGCCACCGACAGACAGCAGTCAATCGCCGCCGGAGTGGTCCCCCAATCCTCGTGCAGCTTCATGGAACATGCACCGGCCTTCACCTGCTCAATCAACGCATCGGGAAGGCTGGCGTTGCCTTTGCCAGCCAGACCGATGTTCACGGGCAGATCGTCAAAGGCCTGCAACATACGGCCAATGTGCCAAGGACCGGGGGTGCAGGTCGTGGCAAGCGTACCATGGGCGGGGCCGGTGCCGCCGCCAAGCATGGTGGTGAGACCCGAGTGCAGAGCATCCTCAACCTGCTGCGGGCAGATAAAGTGGATGTGGCTATCAAAGCCCCCTGCGGTCAGGATGCGCCCTTCGCCCGCGATGATCTCAGTACCAGGGCCGATGATCAGATCGACGTTCGGCTGGATGTCCGGATTGCCTGCCTTGCCGATCCCCGCGATGCGGCCGTCCCGAAGACCCACATCGGCCTTGTAGATGCCGCTGTGGTCCACGATTAGCGCGTTGGTCACAACTGTGTCCATCGCGCCTGCCGCACGGGTGATCTGGCTTTGCCCCATCCCGTCGCGGATCACTTTACCGCCGCCGAATTTGACCTCTTCACCGTGGGGACCGGTCAGGTCCTTTTCCACTTCGATGATCAGATCCGTGTCGGCCAGTCGGACTTTGTCACCCGTGGTCGGGCCGAACATTGCAGCGTGATCCGCGCGCGAGATTTTGGCGGGCATCAAGGTCTCCTAATGGTTACTTTTTATCAGCGCCGGGCATGGTTGGCGGAACCGACGGCTGACGGGTGGGCGTGGCGAACGAGGCCGCAACACGGGCGGCTGCCGGATCGGCGGCCTTCGGCGCTGCAACAGTTGCGGGGTTTGCTTTGGGCGTTTCAGCCTTAGCGGGGGCCGCTTTCGGAGCCTCTGCCTTGGCGGGCGCAGGCTTGGCTTCTGCCTTCGGCGCTTCGGCCTTTGCGGTCTCTACGGGTTTCGGGGCCTCTGCCTTTGCAGGCTCGGCTTTCGGGGCTGCGGTCTTGGCAGTAGCAGGTTTTGCGGCAGTTTTACGGGTGGTCGTCCGGCGCTTGGGCGCAGCTTTCTTGGCCGCGGGCTTCGCAGGCGCAGGAGCCGCTTCGGCAGGCGCGGCCTCAGCTGCCTTCACCGGCGCTTCGGTCACAACCTCTGCCGCCTTGGCAGGCGCCGCTTCGGCTTTAGGTGCGGGCGCGGCTTTTGCTTTGGGGGCCGCCTTTTTCGCAGCGGTCTTGCGCGGGGCCGCTTTGGGTTTTGCAGGTGCCGCCGGCTTGACCTCGGGAACCAGCTTCACGACGGGTTCGGCGACAGCATCGGAAGCAGCATCGCTTGCCGGAATAGACACGTGGCCGAAGGGCGACATGACATCCCAGAAGTGCATCGAACATTTCAACATTTCCTGCTGCATCCGCAGACCTTTGGCCCAGAATGCAAAAGAGGCGGCAGTCATTTCAGCAGGGGTAGTGATCGTCAGCATTGCAAAATCCCTTTGCGAGCAGGTTTTCTAAAGCTCTCCCATAATTTTCTGATTAAAACCGTAAACACGTCTTGCCCCGGAGAGATTGACAAGCGCTACTTCTCGCCGCTGTCCGGGTTCGAACCGCACAGCAGTGCCGGCCGCAATATCAAGACGCCGCCCCCGTGCCGCATCGCGATCAAAATCCAGCGCGGCATTCGTTTCGGCAAAATGGTAGTGACTGCCGACTTGAATCGGGCGGTCACCTGTGTTGGCCACCATTAAGGTGATCGTTTCTGCATCTGCATTCAAGATAATTTCTGCATCGCAGCAAAAGATCTCACCGGGGATCATGTGCGCCCCCGCACCAGCCACAGAAGGGCCGCCGCGACAGTCGCAACCCCCGCAAGCACGGCCCAAACGGGGCTGTCTACATGAGGATGCATGTGGAATGCCTCGCCCCCGTGTGCAAACGCAGCAGAAGGAAGAAGTGCAGCAAGAACAGTCAGTTTACGGATCACGGGAATCTCCTGTCGGTCTTATCGAATGGGGTTGTGGACGGTCACCAGCTTGGTGCCATCGGGAAAGGTGGCTTCGACCTGCACTTCGTGGATCATCTCGGGGACGCCCTCCATGCACTGGTCACGGGTCACAACCTGGGCACCGGCCTGCATCATATCGGCCACACTGCGTCCATCTCTCGCACCCTCGACCACTGCGTCGGTGATAAGGGCAATCGCTTCGGGGTGGTTCAGCTTCACGCCGCGCGCCAACCGCTTGCGGGCCACTTCGGCGGCCATAGCGATCAGCAATTTGTCTTTTTCGCGGGGGGTCAGATTCATGTCAGAGCATCCAGCATTTGGGCAGTTCTGCGCGGGCAAGCGTTTTCAGCAAAGGCACCAAACCCGCGCGCAGGTCAAAGCCGTCCGCCGCAACCATGCGGACAGCAAGAAGGTCATGGGAAATCAGGCTTAGCCCCGCATGTTCGGGCAGCAGATCGCGGGCGCGATCGGCGAGCGCCTCGGCATCGGGGGCGGCGTACACCACACTGGCCACAGCGCGGGCACCATTCGCCACAGCAACTGGTGCCAGCAGCGTACCGGAATCACCACTGATCCGCAGAGCATCGGCGTATATCAGGCGGCCATCGCGGCGAATGCGCCAGTCTTCACGGTAATCGACCTCGGGCGAGGTCTCGCCCATCGCCAGACGCCCAAACAGCACCGTTTCCACGAACAGCGCCGCGGCATCTCCGTGCAAATCCGCATCCAGCCGCCGCTTCAGCGCGGACCCGTCAAAAAGAATCGTCTCTTGCGGCAACCAGTGCAGGCGCCCTTCAGGCCCGACCGTCAGATGAGTCGTCACCTGCCCCGCACCCTCTTTGGCGCGATAGGCGCGCTCGGCCGCTTGGGTGGTCATCACCAGCTGGCCCCGATCCACACTGGCCCCGATGGTAAACCGGTCGCCACCAGTGATTCCGCCAGCTGTATTCAACATCACGGCCTCGCAGGCGCGACCAGCAGCGTGATGGGGAAACACCAGCTTCAAGGCCCCCTGCTGGCGCAAATCCACGATCCGGCTACCCTCACCGACCACAAGGCTGGCGGTGCCTTCGGCGCGCGGTTGCGCAGAGACCTGCGGCGTGGATATTTGGGCAAGCTGGGTAATCGTGAATCTCCGTCACTGGCAATTGCGACACAAGATTTGTGACACCAAGAGTTCGCGCAGAAACAGAGCAGACTTCGGAAAAGCCGCTCAATCCTTAATCTTTGCAGGATGTGGTGCACAAAAATTAATCAAGTAGCCGATATTTGGGGCATTTTGATAGCTTTTGACGCGCAACGTTCGACCCTTGAGCCTTCAACACCGCCGGATGGCACGCCCGCCACCATGCAAGGATTACCCGTCGCGACGACCGTGGACAGAAACACCCACGCCGCAGCGGTCTCTGGCCGTGCCAAGATGGCGGATGTCATGAATGTAGAGATTGGCAGCAGGATTTGCGCTCTCACCAGAGCGATAGGCTGCCAAAAGCGACAAGGCAGGCAACAGCGTTCCAAGATCAGGATGACACTGGTTAAACAGCGCCCTCAATAACGAAGGCGGCGCGCAGTTATGCTGAATTTTCGTTGAATTCCAATTGTCTCAATCACTGCCTAGGCAGTTTAAAGCTGGATACATGAGAAGAGGAAAGTGGCGCACCGGGGAGGATTCGAACCCCCGACCCCCTGATTCGTAGTCAGATACTCTATCCAGCTGAGCTACCGGTGCGTCGTGGGGGCCTTCTACGGTTTACCACGGGGGGCTGCAAGAGCGATTTTCGAAGTTTTTGAATTTTTTACAACGAAACTTCTGCGTCCCCTTTCGGAAGCCATATTTCAAAGGCGGTTCCTTCGCTTGTGCTCTCCAAAAGTTTCAAGGTGCCACCGTGCCCGCGCAGCAATTCCGCCGAAATCGCCAGACCAAGTCCGGTTCCGCCACGGCGCGAACTGCCCGAAAACGGCTTAAACAGGTGTTCGCGTGCCTTCATGGGCAGACCAGGGCCGGTGTCACGCACCAAGATTCGCCAGCAGGCGTCCTCATCCGTGAAAAGAATCCCGATTTCCCCACCCTTCCCCGAGGCCGCGATAGCCTGACGGGCGTTCCGGACCAGATTCGTCAGGACACGGTGCAACTGTTCGCTGTCCGCACGAATCATGCAGCCCGCAGGCACATCGGCAGACAGGCTGATATCGGCATCGCCAATGGCCAGCCGTTCACTATCCAGCACATCATTCACCACATCGGCCAAAGAGACCCGTGACAGGCTCGGCGGTGGCTCTTCGGCCTTCCCGAAGGCCAGCGTGCTTTCCGTCAGCGTCACCGCCCGCGAGATCGAGCGCACCAGCTTGGGCGCCATCCGCGCCACGGTCGGATCATCCACAGTCTCAAGCCGGTCCGCGAACAACTGCGCGCTGGTCAGGATGTTTCGCAGATCGTGACTGACCCGCGCCACAGCCCCGCCCAACTGGGCCAGACGCTCTTTCTGGCGCAGGGCGTTGGTCAGTTCTGTTTCAAGTGCCTTCAGCGCCTCTTCGGCTTCGCGCAGTTCGGTGACGTTATTACTGGGGACGATAATGTTGCGGGCATCCTCAGGCGCGTTGGCATAACGGGCCATCTGATGCACCACCCGCTTCATGGGCGTCACGATAAAGTAGCGCACCGCCAGAAACAGCAGCGCCGCCGTAATCACCGAGATCACCGCCGACAGCACCAGAATTCGCAAGCCGTACTGGATCATCGAATCACGCAAGGGCTGGGAAGGGATCGTCACCTCGATCAACATCCCTGCCCGCTGGGTCGGATAGCCGATGACACGGATCACGGTCGGCTCGGTCTCTAGCAGGGTCATGACGGCGTCATTCAGCAGTTCGGCTGGGGTGGCCATCCGCAGATCATAAGTCTTCGTAACCGGCATCGGGATTGGCGAGGACAACACCAGCTGACGCGCCTCATCCCGCCGGAGCACCACGTTATAGACACCTGCGTTTTGCAGCAGTTCTTCCTCTAGATCGGGATCGACGGACCCGTCCGCCAGCAAGGCAAGGGACGCCAACTGCGCCCGCTCAATCCGCGCCAGCAGAAAATCCTCACGGTAACGGGCGATCGAGGGCACGAAGATCAGCACTTCGGCCAGCATCACGAACGCAATCGTGAGGATCAGGAAACGTCCCGACAGAGATTTCAGCATTCTTGCCCCCCGGCCACTGGTCAGGGCAGAAATCTCTGCACGGCCCGAACCATTATCTTCACCATCTTGTTATCGAACAAACGCGGGCTGAAGTAAGTTCCGGCGCTGCGCTTGTTAATTTCCGACACTGTCGGATACGGCGATACCATATTTGTGATGTGGGACATCTTGAGACCATTTGCCAGAACCATGGCCCAGAAATTTATTATCTCGCCCGCGTCATGGCCGACCACAGTGACACCGACTGGCTTGCCGCCGACCACCAGAACCTTAACAAACCCCTCTGTCGTCCCATTGGCGCGGGCGCGGTCAATATCAGCCATCGGCTGAACGACGATTTCCAGCCGACCGCCATATTCGGTGCGGGCTGCAGGTTCGGACAGACCCACATGGGCCAATTCGGGCGCGGTATAGGTACACCATGGAATATGGGTGGTCTTCGCCTTCGCGGGCAGCCCGAGCAGGGCCGAACGGATCACCACGCCCGCATGATAGCCCGCCACATGGGTAAACTGCATGCCGCCCGCCACATCCCCGATGGC
The DNA here is from genome assembly GCF_003003355.1 of Donghicola tyrosinivorans. GTDB lineage: Bacteria > Pseudomonadota > Alphaproteobacteria > Rhodobacterales > Rhodobacteraceae > Donghicola > Donghicola tyrosinivorans. The sequence goes on along the minus strand of NZ_PVTQ01000002.1, from coordinate 126,509 downwards.
AAAAACCTTGGGGTTCGAGGTTTTCAGCGAATCGTCCACAGTGATCCCTGTGCGCGTGGCCTTGATTTTGGCGGCAGGCAGATCCAGCGCATCGATATTCGGACGCCGTCCCGCTGCGATCAGCAGGTGAGAGCCTTCGATCCGCGCACCGCTTTCGGTTTCAACCCAGATCGCCCCTTCCTCGCCGCCAACCTTGCGGGCGCCGGTATGTTCCAGCACCTCAACGCCATCAGCGCGCAAGTGCTTCAGCACCAAAGACACCGCCTCGGCGTCATCCTTATGCAGCACGCGGGCGGCCTCGATCACAGTGACGCGGCAGCCCAAACGCGCGTGGGCCTGCGCCATCTCAAGTCCAATGGGGCCACCGCCGATGATGATCAGATGGCTAGGCTTTTCGCGCAGATCGAACAGGGTTTCATTGGTCAGATAAGGCGTCTGCTCCAACCCCGGAATCGGCGGCACTGCTGCATGAGAGCCCGTTGCGATCACGATCCGGCGGGCGGTGATGCGGGTTTCGCCAGCCTCAACCACGTTTTGCCCCACAAACCGGCCTTCTTCGCGGATCACAGTAACACCTAGCCCCTCGAACCGCTCTTGACTGTCATGGGGCGCGATCGAGGCGACGACATGCGCCACCCGATCCTTAATGGCGGCGTAATCGACCTGCGTGCCGGAAACGGTCAGGCCAAATTCTCCTGCCGTCGCAATCTCATGGGCGCGCTTTGCGCTGGCGATCAGGGTTTTAGACGGGACACAGCCATAATTCAGGCAATCGCCCCCCATCTTGTCGCGCTCTAGCAGCACAACTTTGGCGCCCATCTGCGCGGCACCTGCCGCAACCGACAACCCGCCCGAGCCCGCACCGATCACCAGAATATCTGTCTTAATCTCTTTCATGGCTCAGAGTCCTTCTTTGCCACGCAGGGCCTTCAGCACAATCGGCAAAGCGGCAAGCGCCGCCAACCCGAGAATCGGCAGAAGAATAGCCGGAGTGAATATGATGCCCAAATCAGGGATCTCTCCGCGATCCAGCACCTCGCCCAAGCCCGCCCCCACCGATGTGTAGACCAACGCCCCAGGGATGATGCCCAGAAATGTGGTCACAGCGAAGGGCAACAGTGCCACGCCCACCAAGGCAGGTACCAGATTCGCCACGAAGAAAGGCACCACGGGAATCAACCGGATCAGGAACAGCATCTCCCACTGATTGGCATCGATCCCCGCTTTGATTTTCTGGATGCGCCCGCCGCCGCTCTGCATCTTTTCGGCCAGCCGCTCTCCTAGCCCCCAACGAGCCGCCAGAAAGATGCCGATCGCGCCCAAAGTGGCCCCTGTCATGTTAAAAAGGACACCCGGAAACGTGGAAAAAAGGAATCCCCCAGTCAGGGTCATCACCGTGGCACCGGGCAGCGAAAAGGCCACGACCGCCGCATATACCGCGACGAACCCGATCGCCATCAAACCGAAATGGGCATCACGCAATTCAAGCAAACGCCCACGATTCTCTGCAAGGGTCTGAAAAGACAAAATGTCTTTTAACAAAAATGCCCCCGCCACAGCGACGCACAGAATGATTCCCAAGGGAAGCAGGCGTGCCTTGGACGACGGTGTCTCGGGGCGAGATGTGGCGGACATGAAAACTCCGGAACTTTTTGCGAGCACCACCTTGCAAGAGGACCGTGGCGAAAGATAGACCGCTCACAACGGGTTGATCCCGCGTTAACAGATTCGCTGTGAACGTCAGGACACCTCATGAAAAAGCTGCGGAATTCTTCCGGTTTCTGCGACAACCCGTTTGACTTTAATCTGGCCACCCCTTATTGGGCGGGCTTCGAATAGTAACGGCGGGGCGAATCCGCAGGCTCAGCCGCCGCAAGGACGGAGAACGTTGCGATGAAACGCACTTACCAACCCTCGAACCTGGTACGCAAGCGCCGCCACGGGTTCCGCGCACGTATGGCCACCAAAGCAGGCCGCAAGATTCTGAACGCGCGCCGTGCACGTGGCCGGAAGTCGCTGAGCGCGTAATCCGGTTCAGGTCAAATGACTGATCGGGCACTGCCCCCTCTCGAGCCGGAGACTGCAAAGGACCCGGCCCAGGAAGGGGCGGTGCCCTTTCGCATGTCGACCCTTCTAAATCGCTCGGACTTTCTGGCTGCCTCGCGGGCCAAGCGGTTTCCTGCGGGCGGCTTTTTGCTGCAAGCCCGCCGTCGCCGCGACGGCGAGGCCGATGCGGATCTGACGCGCGTGGGCTATACCTGCTCCAAGAAGATCGGCAACGCCGTGGCCCGCAACCGCGCCAAGCGCCGCCTGCGCGAAATTGCGCGGCTGGTGATGCCGGGACGTGCCCGCGCGGGATGGGACTATGTGCTGGTCGGACGGCCGGGCGTGACGGGCGACAAGGACTTTGCCGCCCTGACCCGCGATCTTGAGATCGCCCTTCGCAAAATCCACGAGCCCCGGAAATGAGCCCGCTGGCCCGCATCCTTGCCCTACCTGTTCACGGCTATCGCCTACTGCTGTCACCGTGGATCGGCCACAGTTGCCGCTTTCAGCCCACCTGTTCGGTCTACGCCCTAGAGGCGCTGGAAAAGCACGGTGCATTCAAGGGCGGATACATGGCCGCAGTACGGATCATCCGATGCAACCCTTGGGGCGGATCAGGCTTTGATCCGGTCCCGCCACGCAACGACGAAAAATCTTAAAGTAAGATTTTTCCCCACCCAGAATTTTCTGCGAAAATTCTGCCCCGCCAAAGGTCTGAGACGATGCTGGACGAGAACGACGACATCCACCCGCTGTTTGCCGGTGCGCCTTCCTCCACCGATTTCAAAAAGCTGCGCAAACGGATCGTGCGCCAGACCCGCGAAGCGATCGAGCAATTCGGCATGATCGAACGGGGTGCCCGCTGGCTGGTGTGCCTGTCGGGCGGCAAGGACAGCTACACGCTACTGGCCGTCCTGCATGAGCTGAAATGGCGCGGTCTGCTGCCGGTCGAGCTGCTGGCGTGTAACCTTGATCAAGGCCAGCCCGGCTTTCCGGCCACTGTCCTGCCCGAGTTTCTTGAGAAAATGGGCGTCGAGCATCGGATTGAATACGAAGACACCTATTCCATCGTCATGGACAAAGTCCCCCAAGGCCGGACTTACTGCGCCCTGTGTTCGCGCCTGCGCCGCGGCAACCTCTACCGGATTGCCCGCGAAGAAGGGTGCAGCGCCGTGGTTCTGGGACACCACCGCGATGACATTCTGGAAACCTTCTTCATGAACCTTTTCCATGGGGGTCGTCTGGCCACCATGCCGCCAAAGCTGGTCAACGAAGAGGGCGATCTGTTCGTATATCGCCCCCTGGCCTTCGTCGCCGAAGCGGACTGCGAGAAATTCGCAAAGAAAATGAACTATCCGATCATCCCCTGCGATCTCTGCGGCAGTCAGGACGGGCTGCAGCGTCAGCAGGTCAAACAAATTCTGGACGGGTGGGAACGCAACAGCCCCGGTCGCCGTCAAGTCATGTTCCGTGCGTTGATGAACGCGCGGCCCAGTCATTTGCTGGACGCTGGCCTTTTCGATTTCGCGGGTCTGACCCGCGGCACACGCGAAGAGGACACCGACGGCATCCCCAAGCTGCGCTAAACGGCGCGGTAATGGGGCTGTGGCCCGGAATCCGCTTGACCTTTGACCCTGTGATCTGTTGAACCCACCCTGACTTTAAAGGACAAGGTGGCCCGATCTGATGGACGATCAGAATAAGAACCTCTTGCTCGCAACCGTGCTCAGCGGTGTCGTGCTTCTCGTGTGGTTTGTGCTGTTCCCTCCCGAACAGCCTGTTGAAGACCCCAACGCTCCGGCGGCGGTCGAACAAACCGCGCAAACCCCTGCCATTGCAGACAGCGACCTGCCTACCGCCGATAGCGCGGCAGCGACCGCGACAGCGGCGAACGTCTCTTCCACCGCTGATGCGCCCCGCATCACGGTAAAGACCGACCGCATCTCCGGTTCGATCTCGCTGCTGGGTGGCCGCGTGGATGACCTGCAACTGCTGGACTACCACGAAACCGCGGACGAAGGATCGCCTGATGTGCAGATCCTCAGCCGCGTCAGCAGCCCCAACGCCTATTACGCGCTGTTCGGCTGGACGCCGGTTGAAGGTGTGGACGCGGCGAATGTGCCCGGCCCTGACACCCTGTGGTCTGCCCCTGCAAACGCGGTTCTGACCCAGAGCAGCCCTGTAACCCTGACGTGGGACAACGGTGCTGGCCAGATCTTCCGCCGCGAAATGGCGATTGATGATGACTTCATGTTCACCATCACCCAGTCGGTCGAGAACACCTCTGCCAACGCAATCAGCCTGCGCCCCTACGGCATCATCCGCCGCCATGGCGAGCCTGAGACCCGCAAGTTCTTTATCCTGCATGAAGGCCTTGTCCGCATGTCGGACGGAACCTTGCAGGAACTGAATTACAAAGACCTGACCAAGTTACCGGTCGATGACCGCGAAGGCACTCAGGCCGAGCGTCAGGAAGTCGCGACCGACGGCTGGATCGGCTTTACCGATCATTATTGGCAGACCATCCTGGTCCCCGATGCAGGAACCGCCTTTCGCTCGACCGCCAAATATTTTGAAGGCCGTGATATTTATCAGGCCGAGGCTGTGCAGCCCGCAATCACGGTTGCTTCGGGCGAAACTGCAAGCGCAGGCACCCGCCTGTTCTCTGGTGCAAAAGAGTGGGCGACCCTCAAGCACTACGAAGAGGACGAAGGCGTTAAAGGCTTTGTGGACAGCATCGACTGGGGCTGGTTCTTCTTCCTGACCAAGCCGATCTTCTGGATGCTGCACAACCTGCACGCCCTGATTGGCAACATGGGTTGGTCGATCATTGCTCTGACCATCGTGATCAAGGCAATCGTCTTCCCGCTGGCCTACAAGTCCTATTCGTCCATGGCAAAAATGCGCGAACTTCAGCCCGAAATGGAAAAGCTGAAGGAAGCTGCTGGCGACGACCGCATGAAAATGCAGCAGGGCATGATGGAGCTGTACAAGAAGAACAAGGTCAACCCCGCATCGGGCTGTCTGCCCATGCTGATCCAGATCCCGATCTTCTTCTCGCTCTACAAAGTGATCTTCGTCACGATGGAACTGCGTCACGCCGCATGGTTCGGCTGGATTCAGGACCTTTCGGCGCCCGATCCCAGCTCGATCCTGAACCTTTTCGGCCTGCTGCCCTTCGCGGCCCCTGGTCCGGAATCGTTCCTTGCGATTATCTCGCTGGGTATCCTGCCGATCCTGCTGGGTATCTCCATGTGGCTTCAGCAGCGCCTGAACCCGGCGCCCACTGATCCCGCACAGGCGATGATCTTTGCCTGGATGCCTTGGGTTTTCATGTTCATGCTCGGTAACTTTGCCAGCGGTCTGGTGCTGTACTGGATCACCAACAACACGATCACCTTCATCCAGCAGTACCTGATCATGCGCAGCCACGGGTACAAACCGGACGTGTTCGGCAACATCAAGAAAAGCATCAAGCGCAAGAAAGCTGCTTGATCATGATCCGGGTGGCGCATCTTTTCCGTCACCCGATCAAAGGCCTAGGCTCTGAGCAGATCAAGGCCACAGACCTGAATACAGACCGCCCGCTGCCGCTAGACCGGCAGTGGGCGGTTTTGCAAGAAGGTCAACGCAATACCGGTACCTGGCAAAAACGGCGCACCTTCGGCCATGTGGCCCGCGGGCCGAAGCTATCGCAAATCAGCTGCCGCACAGATGGCAAGCAAATCGCGCTAGGCCACCCAGACCTGCCATCAATTTACATCAATCCGGACAAAGACGGGCCTGCCCTGCTGGACTGGCTTCGGCCTATCTGGGGGTCCGAGATGCAACCCGCCGCCGAACTAATCCAGTCGCCGGAAACTGGCATGACCGATGCGGATTACCCATCCGTCTCTCTGATGAACCTCGCCACGCTCTCATCCCTGCAATCCATCGCGGGGCGCGTCATCGACCTAAAACGTTTTCGGGGCAACATCTGGCTTGACGGACTGCCCCCTTGGCAAGAGCTGGACTGGACCGGCAAGCGCCTGCGTCTTGGTTCTGCAGAACTGGAAATCATCGAGCCGATCATCCGTTGCCGCGCCATCGACGCCAACCCGACCACAGGCGACTTTGACACAAATCTTACAAAACTGCTGAATCGCCATTGGGATCACGTCTACTTCGGTGTAAACGCACGGGTCACAAAGTCCGGTCACATCCGCTGTGGCGACACCTTGGAGATTTAGTCATGCAACTGCCCTTCCCTCTGGTCGAAGAACCCGATGCCGAAACCCTAGAGGCAGCGCGCATACTTTTTGCAGGTGAAACCGACTTCCTAAAAGGTGTGGTCGCCATGAACGGCCTGCCCGACGCCGACCGCGCCGAGGTCTGCTTTGCGGGCCGCTCGAACGTCGGCAAATCCTCTCTGATCAACGCGCTGACCGGTCGCAAAGCACTGGCTCGCGCCTCGAACACACCTGGCCGGACACAGGAAATCAACTTCTTCACCGTCGGCCCCGATCACTACCTGGTCGACCTTCCCGGCTACGGCTACGCAAACGCGCCCGTCGCGGTAGTCGAAAAGTGGCAAAAGCTGCTGAAACAATACCTCTCAGGCCGTGCCAGCCTGCGCCGCGCCTTCATGCTGATCGATTCCCGCCACGGCGTGAAACCCGTCGACGAAGAGATCATGAAGCTTCTGGATACCTCGGCGGTTACCTTCCAAGTGGTCATGACAAAAGCCGACAAGGTGAAAGAAAAAGATCGCGAACCTATGCTCAAACAGGTGCGCACCGCCCTTGCCCGCCACCCCGCAGCCTACCCCGAGATCATCCTGACCTCGTCCGAGAAAGGCTGGGGCATCGGAACGTTGCGCAGCGTCATCGCCGCGCTGACCTGAACGTTCTGCGCTACTTCGAACGCAAAGACTTGAGTATTTATCACAATAAAGAAGTACACGCGCGCGCATGCAGCTTCTTTATCGCTCAAATACTCATGTCGCGTCGTCCACCACCCTTCCCCTCGGGCTGGCGCTAGGATACCCATGGTTGAACCCCGAGGGAATGGACATGAAAAAGCAGATGGCCCCTATGAATCGCGACTGGATCGCAACCGCACGTACTCTTTCCGAAGCCCTGCCTTACCTTCAGCGTTATGACGATGCGATCGTTGTGATCAAGCTGGGTGGTCATGCGATGGGCAATGATGAGGCAATGGATGCCTTCGCCCGCGATGTGGTTCTTATGCGTCAGGTCGGCGTGAACCCAGTCGTTGTGCACGGTGGCGGCCCCATGATCAACGAGATGCTCGGCAAACTTGGCGTGAAATCCGAGTTTGTGAACGGCAAGCGCGTCACCGATCAGGCGACTGTTGATGTGGTCGAAATGGTTCTTTCGGGTCAGGTGAACAAGCGTATCGTTCAGGCGATTAACCGTCAGGGTGGTCGCGCTGTGGGTCTTTCCGGCAAGGATGCCAACCTGATCATGTGCGAACAGACCGACCCCGCACTTGGCCTTGTTGGCACCCCGAGCAAGATTGATCCGAACGTTCTGAATGCTCTGTTCGAAGACGACACCATTCCTGTGATCGCACCCCTGGGCGCTGGCGAGAATGGCGAGACGTTCAACATCAACGGCGACACCGCTGCCGGTGCGATTGCCGGCGCTCTGCACGCGGATCGTCTGTTGCTGCTGACTGATGTTGATGGCGTGCGCAATGCGGAAGGCGATGTGGTTACTGAACTGACCGCTGCCCAAATCGAAGAAATGACCAAAGCGGGCGTGATTGCTGGCGGGATGATTCCCAAGACCCAGACCGCGCTGGACGCGATTGAGGCTGGCGTGCGCGCCGTGGTTATTCTGGACGGCCGTCTGCCCAACTGCTGCTTGCTGGAGCTGTTTACCGACCACGGTGCGGGCTCGCTGATCCGCAAGCAACCCAAAGGCGCGTGATTGACCGCCGCGCTGAGTGATATCGAGGCCCTGCTGGCACAGCAGGGCCTTTCTGTTTCCGGTGGCGTCTTTGACGGAGACTTACCGGAGGGCTGTCAGTGCCTGCTGCTCTGTAGCCCCATCGATGGTAATTTCTGGCCCCAGTTCACCGCCTCGCCCGAATATCTGGACGGCCAGCCTGACCCCATTGACCGCTGGTCACAGCGCGTTCTAAGCGACATCGCAAGCAACATCGGCGGCACGGCGCTCTTTCCCTTTGGCGGGCCGCCCTATCAGCCGTTTCTGGCGTGGGCGCGGGCGTCTGGTCGGGCGCATGTCTCGCCCGTGGGGATGCTGGTACATGATGCTCATGGCCTGTGGATCAGCTATCGCGGAGCACTAGCCCTGCCCTATCCGGTCAGCCTTCCAGAGCCCCAGCCAAAGCCATGCACCACATGCCACGCGCCTTGCCTCACCGCCTGCCCGGTGGGTGCCATTGGCCCCAATGGCTACGATACCGCCACCTGCCACGCTTGGCTCGACACCAAAGAACAGGACTGTATGGCGCAGGGATGCGCCATTAGGCGTGCTTGTCCTGCGGGCGCGGCTCATGGCAGGTTGCCGGAACAATCAGCCTTTCACATGCGGAGCTTTCACCCATGACCCTGCGCCTGATCCTGATGCGCCACGCCAAATCCGCGTGGGACGATCCGCTGATGGAGGATCATGACCGCGTCCTGAACGCACGGGGTCAACGCTCGGCTCAGGCGATGGGGGATTGGCTGCGGGACAAGGATTGTTTGCCCGGTCAGGTGCTGTGTTCCAGCGCCACCCGCACCCGCGAAACGCTGGATCAGCTGAAACTGCCAGAGGCGGAAACCGACTATCTGCGGCGCCTCTATCTGGCGGGGTCGGATGTGATGATGGAGGTGCTGCAAAGTGCCGAGGCGCAGACAGTGCTGATGCTGGGACACAATCCGGGCATTGCCGAATTTGCCGCCCGCCTGCTGGCCCATGCGCCGGATCATCCGCAGTTCCGGCGCTATCCGACCTGCGCAACCTTGGTGGCGGACTTCCCTCAAAACGACTGGGGGGCAGTGCGTTTCCACACTGCCCACCCCGTTGATTTCATTGTGCCAAGAGAGCTGACCGACTGATCAGCCCCCCAAGGCCCGCTTAGTGACCCAGAATCTGGCTGAGGAACAGCTTGGTCCGGTCGCTTTGCGGGTTGTTGAAGAACTCTTCCGGCTCGTTCTGTTCGACGATCTGCCCTTGGTCCATGAAGATCACACGGTTGGCCACCTGACGGGCAAAGCCCATCTCGTGGGTGACGCAGAGCATGGTCATGCCCTCTTCCGCCAGTTCAACCATGGTATCCAGAACCTCTTTGATCATCTCGGGGTCAAGCGCCGAGGTCGGTTCGTCGAACAGCATGATGCGCGGCTTCATGCACAGCGAACGGGCAATCGCCACACGCTGCTGCTGGCCGCCCGACAGCTGGCCAGGATACTTGTTGGCCTGATCGGGGATCTTCACCTTCTCAAGGAAGTGCATTGCGGTCTCTTCCGCCTGCTTCTTGGGGATCTTGCGGACCCAGATCGGGGCCAGCGTGCAGTTCTCAAGAATGGTCAGGTGAGGGAAGAGGTTGAAGTGCTGGAAGCACATGCCAACTTCAGACCGGATACGGTCGATGTTCTTCAGGTCCGAGGTCAGATGCGTGCCATCGACAACGATCTTACCGGCCTGATGCTCTTCCAACGCGTTGATGCAGCGGATCAGGGTCGATTTACCCGAACCCGAGGGGCCCGCGATCACGATACGCTCGCCACGATAGACGGTCAGATCGATGTCCCGCAGGACGTGGAACTGGCCATACCATTTGTTCATCTTCTCGATCGAGATCGCGACCTCGTCGGAGACAGTCATTTGGGTGGTGTCAACCATAGTGAAGCACCTTTCTTAACGATGATCCGTGCGAAGCTGACGCTCCAGCCACTGGGAATATTGGGAAATGCCGTAGCAGGTGATGAAGAACAGAAGCGCCGCGAAGCCATACAGCTCCCAGTACACACCGTTCCATTCGGTCGAGGCGAGGATCGGCCCGCGGATCATACCCACAAGGTCGAACATCGAGATCACCGACACCAGCGTGGTATCTTTGAACAGACCCACCGCGACGTTCACGATACCCGGGATCGAGATCTTGAGCGCTTGGGGCAGGATGATGAACCGCATCGCCTGCGTGTAGTCCAGACCAAGGCTGTCGGCAGCCTCGTACTGGCCCTTGGGCAGAGCAGCCAGACCGCCACGGATCACTTCTGCGATGTAGGCCGAGGCGAACATGGTGATCATGATGATCACACGCAGGATCAGGTCCATGTTGGTTTCGGGCGGGAAGAAGTAGCCCAGAACCACGTTTGCCACGAACAGCAGGGTGATCAACGGCACGCCGCGGATAAACTCAATGAAGACCACCGAGATACCCTTGATGATCGGCATGTGCGACTGGCGACCCAGCGCCAGTGCGATACCAATCGGCAGCGACAACGAGATACAGATGGTCCCCAGCATCATGTTCAGCATAAAGCCACCCATGTTGCGCGAAGGAACCTCTTCCAGCGGCAAGATGCTTAGCTCACCCGCGAACATGCCCAGAACTTTCCAGACGACCACGGCGGCAATGATGCCCGCGCCAAGACCGATCGAGAAACCGGCACGCTCGGCCTTACGGAACGCCAGATAGGCTGCAACAAAACCCAGAAGTGCGATGATCGAAGTCATCATGGTGCCACCCCAGATCAGCCAGTAGGCCAGGAAGGGGTAGAGGCCGGTAAAGATCAGCATGCCACGGGGCAGTTTGCTGAACAGAACTGGCGAGGCCGCGACCAGCATCAGCACAAACGCCAGCGTGGGGCGCCAGTACTGGGTGTCAGGGTAGGCAATACCGAACAGCAGCTGGTTCCAACGCTCGGACAGGACCGAGAAACAGCCCCCCGATGCGCCTTGCAGGATCTCGCGGCATTCCGCGAGGCTGTTGGTGCTCCAGATCCCGTTCGCAAACCAAGGGCCTGCGTTCATGATCAACTGAACGATCAGATACAGCGCAACGACCGTCAGGATGCTGTTCGACCACGAAGAGAACAGATTCGAACGAACCCATTTCACGACGCCCTTTTCGGCGACGGGGGGCTCTTTCTGGGCCAGCATCTCTGTGCGGACGAACGCGAGTTGGGAGTGCGTATCGCTCATCTCAACGCTCCTTCAGCTTAACGCGGTTGTTATAGGCGTTCATGATGGCCGAGATGCTGAGCGAGATGATGAGGTAGAACATCATCAGCATCAGAATGCACTCGATCGCGCGGCCGGTCTGGTTCAGGGTGATCCCCCCCAGCGTGCCGGTCACATCCATGTAGCCCACAGCAATCGCCAGCGAACTGTTTTTGGTCAGGTTCAGGTACTGCGAAATCACCGGCGGAATGATGACGCGCAGGGCCTGCGGCAGAATTACAAGGCTCATGATCCGGCCCGAGCGCAGACCCAACGAGGCAGCCGCCTCGGTCTGGCCACGGTTGATCGCCTGAATGCCCGCACGGACGTTTTCCGCGATGAAGGCACCGGTGTAGATGGACAAAGCCAGCCACAGAGCGATCAAGGGACGCTGCAACTGCATGCCGCCCTGGAAGTTAAAGCCGCCCAGTTCCGGAATATCCACGCCGATGGGACGACCCATGACGAAGTACATCAGGATGCTGGGAACCAGCAGGATGGCAAGGCTCGGCCAGCCGGTGGGCAGCATCTTACCGGTCGCGTACAGCAGCTTGGTGGCGTAGCGGCGGTAGAAGAACACGGCGATGACCGAAATAATGAAGGTCGCCACGACGATCCCCGACCCTTCCAGCCAGACCGGCTTGGGGGCGTAGATGCCGCGGTTGGTGAAGGCAAAGAGGCCAAGGAACATCTCGGCGTCCGGTGTCTCGCCCTTGAAGGCGCGCGGGGACGGCAGGATGGTCACGATGGTCGAGATGATCAGGATCCAGATCAGGACCGGAACATTTCGGAACGCCTCAACGTAGACCGACATCAGCTTGGCAATCAGCCAGTTCTTGGACAAACGGCCCACACCGGCGAACACACCAAGCACCGTAGCGGTAATGCATCCCAAGAATGCGACAAGCAGGGTGTTCAGAACACCGACGATCGACGCACGCCAGTGAGAGGACTGGTTGGTATAGTCAATCAGGGTCTGGTTGATGTCATAACCCGCGGGCTTGCCCAGAAAGTCGTAACTGATGTTCAGACCAGCGGCAGCAAGGTTGCCAAGCAGGTTGGACAGAAGATAGCCCACCCCAAGCAACAGCAGCACAAGTGCGATCGCCTGAAAGGTATATGAGCGGTAACGGGTATCGTGGATCAGCTGGGAGAGCTGAAACGAACTCTTTGGAGGATCGGAATATGCCGTCATTGGTAATTCCCGGATGCAACAGGTCCTTCGTGCAGGGGACGTCCCGCTGCATGGCCTGTCTGTTTTCATTATACTTGGATAAGTTTGGGGCGCGGACTTATGCCGCGCCCCAGTACCGTTCAGACGGTATTAGCGGAAGGGCGGTGCGTACAGCAGGCCGCCATCTTTCCACTGAGCGTTCAGGCCGCGGGCCAGACCAACGGGGGTCTCTTCGCCGATGTTCTTCGCGAAGATTTCACCGTAGTTGCCGCCGGCTGCGATTGCGCGCTTGCCCCAAGCGTTGTCGAGGCCGATCATCGCGCCCAGTTCACCTTCGGTGCCCAGGATACGGTTGATCTCGGGGTTGTTGGTGCCAGCCGACATCTCTTCGATGTTTGCCGAGGTGATGCCGTATTCTTCAGCAGCGATCAGCGCGTTCAGCACCCACATGGTGATGTCGCCCCAGTCGTTGTCGCCGTGGCGAACAAGCGGACCCAGCGGCTCTTTCGAGATGATCTCGGGCAGAATGACGTGGTCACCGGGGTTCTCGAACGCGGCGCGAGTCGCTGCCAGGCCCGATGCGTCGGTGGTGTAGACGTCACATGCGCCTTCCAGGTACAGCGGCTGTGCTTCGGCGTTGGTTTCGATCGGAACCGGCTCGTAGCTGATGTTGTTGATGCGGAAGAAGTCCGCCAGGTTCAGCTCGGTGGTGGTGCCGGTCTGGATACAAACGGTCGCGCCGTCCAGTTCCTTGGCCGAGGTCACACCCAGCGACTTGGGAACCATGAAGCCCTGACCATCGTAGTAGTTCACGCCGATGAAATCGAACTTGAGGTCGGTATCGCGCGAGAAGGTCCAGGTGGTGTTACGTGCCAGCAGGTCGATTTCGCCCGACGCCAGTGCGGTAAAACGGGTCTTACCGGTGGTGGGAACGAATTCTACGGCTGCGGGGTCACCCAGAACGGCAGCTGCCACGGCGCGGCAAACAGCGACATCAAAGCCCTGCCATTCGCCATTCGCGTCGGGTGCCGCAAAGCCCACCAGACCGGTGGTCACACCGCAGTTCAGCTTGCCGCGTGCCTTGACGTCGTCAAGGGTTGCAGCGGCTGCTGCACCGGCGGTCAGACCAGCTACGGTCAGTGCGCCCAAAAATACGGATTTTTTCATTTTTACCTCTTCCTGATGCCCGCTGTTGATCAGCGGTTTTTAGCCCATTCGTGATGAGCCGTGAGCGGTCATTGGGTTTTACCTGACCCAATAGTCAAAGATTGTGTGGATTCATCAGGAATCGTCAAGGTGTTGATCACAAAATCAACTGAGTTCTTCGTCGAAATTTGATCAAATGCCGAGACAGGTATCAAAAGTTTGCGATTATTTCACTGAGGGGTTAGCAGCTGAAACAGTCTTTCTGCCTGCATGAACTCTTCTCGCTTTTTAGCTGCAAGCTCATCGGCCTCTTCATCCCGTCCCCACTGTTCGATCTGCCATTCTTCATCAAGGCGGGACAACTCCCACGCATCGGACGAATCAATCCGGCCATGGATGATTGCCAGACCCAGCACCAGTGATCCGGACATGGCGATCAGATCGTGGATCGCGGTCAACTGGAACGCATCCAGCTTGGACAGCTCGGCGCCCAGAAGGGCTACGGCATCCTCGGGCTGAGCGCCAAAAATGACGCCGTTGTGTATATTTAGCCGTGCGCCAAAGCTCTCATGAGCCCAGTCCAGCAACGGGTCCCACGCAGCGGCCTGACGCTGGATCAACTCGACCGGCTGCTCGGCGCGGTAGCACAGCAGATCGGTTTCCCCGTAAGCGGCCAGCATTTCGGTCACTTCGGCCTTCTGCGGCACCACCCGATCGATGGCCGCATTGGCCGAGCGGGTGAAGGGCATGGTCAAGGGCAGGATATTCTCATCTTGCGCGTCCCACTCGGCGGCAATGGCGCGGGCCAGCGATTCGGACGGCAAAACCAGAGGCGCTTTTGCAGGCGTTTTCACCGGACGGCCATCCAGCTGAACCTGCCAGCCACCGTCACATTCTACGCAATCAGCCTGTTTCCAGAAGCGTTTCGCTTTCCATTCGCTCATATGCTCAGCTCCAGATATCTGTAAGGAGTGCAGGCAAATCCTGCATCCGGTCGATGACTCGCGGTGCGTTCAGGCGCTGCACCGGATGGTAACCCCAGCTCACGCCGACAGGGTGGACACCGGCGGCCTTGGCCATCTCCATGTCGAAACTTGTATCCCCGATCATCACCGTGTTCTGCGGGTCGATGCCGGTTTCGCGCATCGCCTCATGCAGCATCGCCGGATGGGGTTTCGAGGGGTGAAAATCCGCGACCTGCTCGGTCACGAAGCGGCCCGTCAGGCCGTGGCTGTCCAGCAGACTGGTCAATCCGCGGCGGGATTTACCCGTCGCGACCCCAAGCAGATAGTGGGGCACGCTGAAAAGCTGCTCCAACGTTTCACGCACGCCGGAATAGAACGGGGACGAGGCCGTCCCCTTGCTGGCCCGAAGCTGCGCATAGGTGTCTTTATAGGTGGCAACGATGTGGTCACGGGTGACCTGATCCAGATCAGGAGCCAGTTCGGCCACAGCATTATCCAGCGACATGCCCACAATGGACAAAACCTGCGCCCGCTGCGGTGCAACCTGCCCCACGGCCGCGAAACCGGCCTGCATCGAGGCCAGAATATCCGCCTGACTGTCGACCAGAGTGCCATCCACATCAAAGATGATCAGGCGCAGAGTGTCGCTCATTCCATGTCCTCAAAGGGGTCTTCGGGCACATCGCGGATGTCCCAACCAACGTAATCCCATGTGCGCTGCATGTGATCGGACAGCTCTGCCTCGATGTGCAGGCGCTTGCCTGTCACGGGATGGGTCAGGGTCAAGGACCGCGCGTGCAGGTGCAGCTTGCGGCTGATCTCGCCGCCCAACTGGGCACCCCATCCATCGCCAAGGTTTTCTTGCCCAGAGCCGCCGTATTTGCCGTCCCCGATGATCGGGTGGCCCATTTCAGCCATGTGTGCGCGCAGCTGGTGGGTCCGGCCTGTCACCGGCACCAGTGCGACCCAAGCGGCCCGCTGCCCCAAGGTGGTCAGCACCGCGTAATCGGACAGAGCGCGCTTGGCACCTTCGGTCTTGTCCACCTCATTGGGATGGACGCAGAGCATCTTTTCACCCTCGCCGCCCGCGCCGTGACCCGGTGCCTTGACCAGACCGAAACGGACGCTGCCCATGCGGGGGTAAGGCACACCAGCGACGATGGCCCAATAGATCTTGCGGGTTTCGCGGGCGCGGAAGGCTGCGGTCAGACCAGCAGCCACCTGACGGGTCCGCGCAAGGATCAGAACCCCAGAGGTATCCTTATCCAGACGATGCACCAGACGGGGCTTGTCTTCATAGCCGAACTTCAGCGCCTCGGCCAAACCGTCGATGTGGCGGACCTGCTTGCTGCCGCCCTGCACGGGAATACCGGCGGGCTTGTTCAGAGCGATGATGTGGTCGTCGCGGTAGATCACGCAGCTTTGGATAAACGCCGTGTCCTTGTCCGAGACCTTGGGCTTTGGCGCGCTTTTCACCTCGCCCGCGTGGGGCAGCGGCGGAATGCGGACCTGCTGGCCCTCTTCAACGCGGCTGGCCGGTTTCACGCGGCCGCCATCCACGCGGATTTCACCCTTGCGGCACATCTTCTCGATCCGCCCTTGGGCAATGTGCGGAAAGCGCCGTTTCAGCCAACGGTCCAGCCGCTGGTCGCCTTCGCCTTTTTCGACGGTGATCGTTTGAACGCCGCTCATGATACAAATCCCCGTGCAAGAAACAGACCGATGGTCAAAGCTGCAATCGACACCACCACCGAGGCCATCACATAGGCCGCCGCTGGCATGATAGCGCCGCGTTCGAACAGCGTCACCGCGTCCAGAGAGAAGGCCGAAAACGTGGTAAAGCCGCCAAGAAGGCCCGTGATCAACAGCGACGCGAACTTGTTACCACCCACATTCGCCAGCACCACGACCAGAACGCCCATGATAAAGCTGCCCACGACGTTGCACGTCATGGTGCCCCACGGAAAGCCGGGACCGATCAGGCGCATGACGCCAGTATTCGTCAGATATCGAAGCGAGGCTCCGACAGCGCCCCCAAGGGCGACTTGAGCAAGTGTAAGGAACATGGGCGCTGTCTTTCCCTTTGCTGGCCCAGAGTCAACCGCCCTGACGCTTTGCCCGCAAGCGTGCGAAGTAATCTTTCCGCTTTTTCAGATCGCGCTCAAAGCCCCGTTCGACGGGTTGATAGAGGTCGGGCCGCTCCACCCCGTCGGGGAAGTAGTTCTGGCCGGAAAAGCCGTCTTCGGCGTCGTGGTCGTATTCATACCCCGCCCCATAGCCCAGATCCCCCATCAATGAGGTCGCCGCATTCACGATATGCATCGGCGGCGGCATCGAGCCGGTTTTCTTGGCCAAAGCCCGCGCAGCCTTATAGGCCACATAGCTGGCGTTCGATTTGGGGGCCAAAGCCAGATAAGCCACAGCCTCGGCCAGTGCCAATTCGCCCTCGGGACTGCCAAGGCGCTCATAGGCCTCCCATGCGTGCAGACAGACGGTCAGGGCCTGCGGGTCGGCAAGGGCGATATCCTCGACCGCCATACGGGTCAGGCGGCGGGCCAGATAGCGGGGATCTTCGCCCCCTTCCAGCATGCGGGCATACCAATACATGGCTGCATCAGGATCGCTGCCGCGCACGGATTTATGCAGGGCCGAGATCAGGTTGTAATGCTGATCGCCCGACTTGTCGTATTGGGCAGCGCGGCGCATCAGGCGTTTGGCCATCGCGTCGGCCTCAAGGGGTTTCTCCACCTTCCATGCGGCGATCTGTTCGATCAGGTTCAGCATGGCGCGGCCATCGCCATCGGCCATATCCATCAACTGCTGGCGGGCGTCATCGGTCAAAGGCAGCGGACGGCCCAGTTCCTCTTCCGCGCGGGTCGCCAGCTTTGCCATGCTGTCTACCTCAAGGCGGTCCAGCACCAAGACCTGCGCACGGCTCAGCACAGCGGCGTTGAGGGCAAAGCTTGGGTTCTCTGTGGTGGCACCCACCAACAGGATCGTGCCGTCCTCCATGTGGGGCAGAAAGCCGTCCTGCTGCGCTTTGTTAAAGCGGTGGATTTCGTCCACGAACAGCAACGTCCCCTGCCCTGCGCGGCGGCGCATCTTGGCGGTCTCGAACACCTTTTTCAGATCGGCCACGCCACTGAAAATCGCACTGATCTGCACGAACTCCAGATCGGTTTCTGCCGCCAGAAGCCGCGCGATGGTGGTCTTGCCCACACCGGGCGGCCCCCAAAGAATAAGCGAGCCCAAAGACCCCGCCGCCAGCATCGCGCCCAAAGGTCCATCCGGCCCCAGCAAATGGTCCTGCCCGATCACATCGGACAGGGTTTGCGGACGTAGGCGGTCGGCTAAGGGGCGGTGCGCTGTCTCGGCAGCAGCGGGAGAGTCGAACAGATCCATAGGTCAGACCCTGAACCGGAACGCCATCTGCCGTCCAGAGCGCAATACCTCCAGAATGCCCGAGCGGCCCGCCGCCCGTAGCGCATCCTCAACATCGGCAGGACTGCCGATTTCGCGCCCGTTTACCGCGATCAGGATATCGCCCACTTGCAGGCCAAGACGCGGCGCCGTGGGCCCCGCGCCAGAGATCACAACGCCAAGGGTTTCGATCGGCAGGCCAAGTTCATCGATCAGCGCGGGGTTAGCGTTGGATACCTCGGTCCCCGCCAGCACAGTGCGGCGCGACAGGGTGATCGCATCCCGCGCGGGGCTTTCAGGGGGCGCGATCATATCAACGGGCAGATCAGTGCGCTCACCATCCCGTAGACGTGTCACTTGGGCCTGATGGCCGATACCCGCCACAGACATGCGGAAAATCGCCTCTGCCGGCGTGTTCACGGGCTGGCCGTCTACGGCGGCGATCACGTCACCGGGCTGAAAGTCCGCCGCCGCGAAGGGGCTGGCCGGATGCACCGCCGAGATGATGATCCCTTCAGGCAGGCTCAGGCCAAGACCCGCCGCCATATCCGCATCTACGGGCTGACCTACGACACCGGCCCATGGGCGGCGGAACCGATCCTCGCCCGCGCGGGCCTGTTCGACAAAGCGATGCACAAGGTTCGACGGGATCGCAAAACCGATGCCATTCGACCCGCCCGAACGCGTCAGGATCGAGGTATTCACCCCGATCAGATCGCCATTCACATCCACCAGCGCCCCGCCCGAGTTGCCAGGGTTAATGGGCGCGTCCGTCTGAAGGAAATACCCCCGGCCGCCATCCCCCGCGACGCCGGATCGCGCCAAACCCGAAATAATGCCGCTGCTAACCGTCTGGCCCACACCGAAGGGGTTACCGATGGCCAAGGCCAACTCGCCAACCTCAACTTCATCGCTGTTGCGCATCTCAAGAAATGGCAGGCCGTCCACATCGTCGATCTGCATGATCGCAAGGTCGGACTCTTCATCGGCCAAAAGCACGCGGGCGCTGAATTCACGGCGGTCACGCAGAACCACGTTAATCTCGGTCGCGTCGCCCACCACGTGGAAGTTCGACACCACGATCCCGTCCGCCGACAGGATCACGCCAGAGCCAAGGCTGTTCTGTACCCGCTGACGCACCTGCCCCTGACCACGGAACAGGTTGCCGAAGAAAGGGTCATTGGCAAAGGGGCTGACCTGCTCGGCCACGATACGCTTGGCGTAGATGTTCACCACCGCTGGCGCGGCCTGCTTGACCACCGGCTGAAAGCCTAGGCTGATCTCGACCGCTGATTTGGGCACCGCCGTTTGCGCCAGTGCCCCTTGGGGCAGGGGCAGCGTGGTGGACAGCAAAGCAAGGGTCAGCAGGGATGCACGGAACATTCAGTCTCTCCGGTTCTGTTCTGGCCCAGATATGAGCAGCCCTGCCCCGTGATGCAACCCGCACCATGCGCGGCGCAAAAACAAGGCCGTGAAACGCAAAGACCCCCGCCAGAGGCGAGGGTCCAAAACTGGATAGAAGCCAGTGTGCGAAGACTTATTCGTCTACGGTCACAACTTCTTCAGCAGCGCGTGCTTTGTCAGCTGCGCCTTTTGCGTCGACATCACGGTCAACGAATTCGATGATCGCCATGGGCGCCATGTCACCATAGCGGAAGCCGGCTTTCAGGATACGGACATAGCCGCCCTGACGCTCAGCGTAGCGGGGGCCCAGAACTTCGAACAGCTTCGCAACGTACTGGTCCTGCTTCAGCTTCGAAGCAGCCTGACGGCGGGCGTGCAGATCGCCGCGCTTTGCGAGGGTGATCATTTTCTCGATGATCGGACGCAGTTCTTTGGCTTTGGGCAGAGTCGTTTTGATCTGCTCGTGCTCGATCAGCGAGCCAGCCATGTTTGCGAACAGCGCTTTGCGGTGTTCATGGGTACGGTTCAGGCGGCGGTAACCACGTGCGTGACGCATTTGTAATCTCCTAAGATCTTGTTTTGCTTTGTCTGGCGACCGATGCGTGCCGGCCGCACTCCTTGGGGCGATTCTGCCCAGATGGTGCGCCAAATACAGGGCTGGCCTGCGTCTGGCAAGAGTATGGCGGACGTACATACGTAGCGCCCGCCATAAAACTTTTTTAGAACTGGTCTTCGAACTTCTTGGCCAGCTCTTCGATGTTGTCCGGCGGCCAATCCTCGACATCCATGCCAAGGTGCAGACCCATGCCCGACAGCACTTCTTTGATCTCGTTCAGCGACTTGCGGCCGAAGTTCGGCGTACGCAGCATTTCTGCTTCGGTCTTCTGGATCAGATCGCCGATGTAAACGATGTTGTCGTTCTTCAGGCAGTTTGCCGAACGGACCGACAGTTCCAACTCGTCCACTTTCTTCAGCAGAAGCGGGTTGAACTCGAGACCATCGTCCTCGTCCTGACGGTTTGCCGACTCGGGCTCGTCGAAGTTGACGAAGATCGACAGCTGGTCCTGCAGGATGCGAGCGGCATAGGCAACTGCGTCCTCAGGGGTGACCGAACCGTCGGTTTCGATCTTCATGGTCAGTTTGTCGTAGTCCAGAACCTGACCTTCACGGGTCGGCTGTACGTCGTACGACACTTTCTTGACCGGCGAGTAGATCGCGTCGATCGGGATCAGACCGATGGGCGCATCGTCGGGACGGTTCTTGTCCGCAGGGACATAACCTTTGCCGGTGTTGACGATCAGTTCCATGAACAGATCGGCGCCATCGTCCAGGTGACAGATAACGTGATCGCGGTTCAGAACCTCGATGCCTGCGGTCTCGGCGATATCACCAGCGGTGACAACACCCGGGCCTTTGGCGTTGATGGAAAGGCGCTTGGGGCCTTCGACTTCCATCTTCAGCGCGACGCCTTTGAGGTTCAGAACGATATCGGTGACGTCTTCGCGGACGCCCGAAACGCTGGAGAACTCGTGCAGAACGTTGTCGATCTGGACGCTGGTAATCGCAGCACCCTGAAGCGACGACAGTAGAATACGGCGCAGGGCGTTGCCCAAAGTCAGACCAAAGCCGCGTTCCAGCGGTTCGGCCACGACAGTTGCTTGACGTGCGGGATCATTGCCCGGCTTGACGTCCAGCTGCGTCGGTTTGATGAGCTCGGCCCAGTTCTTATGGATCATGCGTCCCTCCATGCTTGCCTGCGCCCCATGTCCAAAGGTGCAGACTCCCGAGGTTTCAGATGGCGAAACGAGGGCCGCGTGCAGACACGGCCCCCGGAAATAGTAGATCTAATTAGACGCGACGACGCTTGGGCGGGCGGCAGCCGTTGTGTGCGATCGGGGTCACATCACGGATCGAGGTGATGTTGAAGCCGATAGCAGCCAGAGCGCGCAGCGCGCTTTCACGGCCCGAACCGGGACCCTGCACTTCAACCTCAAGAGATTTCATGCCGTGGTCCTGAGCCTTGCGGCCTGCGTCTTCAGCAGCCATCTGAGCAGCGTAGGGGGTCGATTTACGCGAACCCTTGAAGCCCATGGTGCCTGCCGACGACCATGCAATGGCGTTGCCCTGCACGTCGGAGATCAGGATTTTGGTGTTGTTGAACGAGCTGTTCACATGCGCAACGCCGGTGGCGATGTTCTTGGAAACCTTGCGCTTTGCTTGACGCTTATCACGTGCCATTGGTGTTGCCTTCCCTTACTTCTTCTTGCCTGCGATGGCCTTTGCGGGGCCTTTGCGGGTACGAGCGTTGGTGTGAGTACGCTGACCGCGTACGGGAAGACCACGACGGTGACGCAGACCACGGTAGCAGCCCAGATCCATCAGACGTTTGATGTTCATCTGGGTATCGCGGCGCAGGTCACCTTCAACGGTGTAGTTTGCGTCGATGTGTTCACGGATGGCCAGAACTTCGGCGTCCGAAAGCTCGTTCACGCGGCGCGAACGTTCAATGTTCACGGCCTCGCAAATGGCTTCGGCCGATGCAGAGCCAATACCAGTGATGTAGGTGAGTGCGATCAGCACTCGCTTGTTGGTCGGGATGTTTACGCCGGCAATACGAGCCACGTGTATGTCCTTTCGTTGCGGTTCCGTAGTCCCGGAACCTTTTTTCACAACGGAACCTGTCGAACCGAAGCCCGGCAGATATCTGCTGAATTCATGTGCGGAGCGGGAATCGGTTAAACACACGATTCCCATAGAGAACGCGTGGGTAAGCGGATTTTAATGAAAGGTCAATAGCGCGGGCGCACGAATATCAGCGTGCGACCCGTTTTGCATGATCCTGACCCAGATCTGCAACTTCGCACGTGAACAACAATGTGCGCCGCAAATTGCGGCTACCGGAATACCCTACCCTATTTCCCGATCAAACGCAATGCGGCCCCCGAGCTGTTAGCGCCGGAGGCCGCATTTTCTTAACGCTTTGTTAACGGGTGTTAACCAAGAACCGCTGCGATTTCCGCCTTTACGGCATCAATCTCGCCCAGACCGTTCACGCTGCTCAGCTGGCCTTTGGCGTAGTAGTAGCCAATCAGCGGCGAGGTCTTCTTGTAGTATTCCATCAAACGCTGGCGCAGGCTGTCTTCGTTATCATCCGCGCGGCGCTTGAACTCGGTCCCGCCACAGTTCGAGCATTTGCCATCTGCGGGGATCGGCTTGGTGATGTCGTTGTAGACCTCACCACAATCGCCACAGGTGGAACGGGCGGTGATGCGCTGAACCAGCGCTTCGTCATCCACCTGCATCTCGATCACGGCATCCAGCTTGGCGCCCATGCCATCCAGCAGCTCACCCAGCGCGTCTGCCTGAGGCAGGGTGCGGGGGAAGCCGTCAAAGATGAACCCACCCTCGCTGCCCTGCTCCAACTTTTCACGGATCAGGCCGATCACGATGTCATCAGTTACCAGCTGGCCTGCGGCCATAACTTCGGCAACCTTTTTGCCCATCGCGCTGCCCGAAGCCTGCGCGTCGCGCAGCATATCACCGGTCGAGAGCTGGACCATGCCACGCTCTTCTACCAGTTTGCGGGCTTGGGTGCCTTTGCCGGCACCGGGCGGTCCAAGAAGAATGATATTCGTGGTCATCGACGTGCGGGTCCCTTACGTTTTGCGCGCTTGGAGCCGCGGCCGCGAAGCTGCGACTTTTCGATCAGGCCCTCGTACTGGTGAGCCAGAAGGTGCGACTGTACTTGCTGGATGGTGTCCATCGTAACAGACACGACGATCAGCACCGAAGTACCACCAAAGTAGAAGGGTACCTGCGACAGCTGGCTACGGACGATCTCGGGCATCAGGCAGACGAAGGCCAGATAGGCAGCACCCAGAACCAGAATACGGTTTACAACGTATTCCATATACTGCGCGGTCTTTTCACCGGGACGAATGCCGGGAACAAAGCCGTTCTGGTTCTTCAGGTTATCGGCCACATCATCCACTTTGAACGCCACGTTGTGGGTGTAGAAGTAGGCGAAGAACACGATCATTGCCGTGAAGAACAGCAGGTACAGCGGCTGACCCGGGCCGAAGTAGGCCAGAATGGTCGACATCACCGGACCGGTCGAGCCTTGCGAGAAGGTCGCCAGTGTGGTCGGCAGCAGCAGCAGAGAGCTTGCGAAGATCGCGGGGATCACGCCAGCGGGGTTCACCTTGATCGGCAGGTGCGAGGAGCTGCCATCGTAAACCTTCATGCCCACCTGACGGCGGGGATACTGGATGTGGATCTTGCGAAGGCTGCGTTCCATGAACACAACGAAGGCAATCACAGCCACCATCATCACCAGAACGCCGATGATCACGACGGGGCTGATGGCGCCGGTGCGGCCCTGAACAAAGAATTGAGCCAGAGCGGCAGGAACCTCGGCGATGATGCCGGTGAAAATGATCAGCGAGATGCCGTTGCCGATGCCGCGTGCGGTGATCTGCTCACCCAGCCACATCAGGAACATGGTGCCGCCCACCAGAGTGATCACACAGGCCGCGATAAAGTACAGGCCAGGAGTGTGGACCAGATCGCCCGCTTCCAGAGACTTGGCCAGACCATAGGCCTGGAAGGTCCCCAGCAGCACGGTCCCGTAACGGGTCCACTGGTTCATCTTCTTGCGGCCTTGCTCGCCTTCTTTCTTCATCTGCTCCAGCGCGGGAACCATCGAGGCCAGCAGCTGGACGATAATCGAAGCAGAGATGTAGGGCATGATGCCTAGGGCAAAGATGCCCATCCGGCTGATCGCGCCACCAGTAAACATGTTCAGGATGCCACCGAGACCGGCGGACGCGCTGTCCATGAAATCGCGCAGGGCGTTGCCGTCAATGCCGGGCACCGGAATGTAGGTACCAAGGCGATAGACGATCAGAAGCCCGAGAGTAAAGAAAATGCGGTTGCGAAGATCCGTCGCCTTGCCCAATGCGGCCCAGCTGGTGTTCGCCGCCATTTGCTCTGCTGCAGATGCCATTATGCGGGTCTCTTTCATGACAGCGCCGCCAGAGCGGTTTCCCGGCTCGGCGGCGCTTTGGAAAACTAAGCACGATGTAAGCGGCCCGTAAGCCGCCCACAACTACTTATTCAGCCGCCTGTGCGGTTTTGACCGCCAGCGAGCCGCCAGCTGCTTCTACTGCTGCGACTGCAGCGGCCGATGCGCCGGTTACTTCGATGTTCAGTTTCGAGGTGACTTCACCCTTCGCCAGAACACGGATGCCGTCCAGAACGCGACGAACCAGACCCGAAGCAACCAGAGCTTCTTCGGTGATTGCCTGACCTGCGTCGATCTTGCCGGCGTCTACGAATTTCTGGATCAGGCCCAGGTTCACAACAGCGTATGCCTTGCGGTTCGGCTTGTTGAAGCCGCGCTTGGGAAGACGCTGGTAGAGGGGCATCTGGCCGCCTTCGTAGCCGTTGATGGCTACACCCGAACGCGACTTCTGACCTTTGATACCACGGCCAGCAGTTTTACCCTTGCCCGAGCCGGGACCACGGGCAACGCGTTTTTTCTTGGGCGATGCGCCCGGATTGTCACGAAGTTCGTGCAGTTTCATGTCGCTTCTCCTTTGCCGGATGTGCCCCCCAGCGACGGATGGGGCAAACGCGGCTTAGATAAAAATAAAGGTGGCCCTGAATCAGAGCCACCGTGGGCGTATAGACGCCCTTCAATCCGATTTCAACTACCTACTCAACGGCCAAGAGGACGGGCAGCGCTTCCTCGGGGATGTGCACCCCGCTTGTGGACAAGGTTTTTCTGATGTTCGCCTGACCGAACTGTGACTTTCAATGCGGTGGGGCGCGATTCTGTGCGTGCAAACAGGGTGAAAACAAGGAAACTGGAAACAGCGAACGCGCATATCAAGATATCGTATAGCATGCGTTGCATAATCCTCTGCAATCTGGAGATGCGGGCATACTATACCATGTCCGCAATTCCAAGCTCTGACTTACACATGATCAGCGCCATTATACCAGTTGCCGGTCTTCACCTCTGTGTCATCCCCGACGATCTTCGCAAAGGCCTCTAGATCCGAGAAGGTCTTGTCCTTGTTCCGGTAGTGATAGGGGTAGACCACCGCGGGCTTGAACTCTTGCACGCCGCTCGCGGCCTGTTCGACCCCCATGGTAAAGGGCAAGTTCATGCACACGAATGCCACGTCAATATTCTGAAGGGCGCGCATCTCGGGCGTGGCTTCGGTATCGCCGGACAAATAAACGCGCAGGCCATCAATGGTCAGCACATAGCCGTTATCCCGTCCCTGCGGGTGAAAGTTCAACCGGTCCTCGGTGATGTTATAGGCAGGGATCGCTTCAATCCCGATCCCCTGCAACTCGGTCGATTCGCCGTTCGCGATCTGCGCGGCCTGCGCCTTCAGGCCTTCGGGCAGCTTTTCGTAGACAGCGGGGTTCACAAGTATAGGCACCCCCTGCCCCGCCAGCGCAGTCAGCGTGTCCACGTTGAAGTGATCCCCGTGTTCATGGGTGATCAGGATCATATCCGGCGCGGGATAGTCCGCATAAGTGGCAGCGTCCCCCACAGGGTCCACGTAGATGACCGGCCCCGTTGTTTCAAAGATGACCGTGGCGTGGTCCACCGGATGGACAGTGATCTGTCCTGAGGCGGTCGGATAGGTGTCCGCCCCGTGCGCGGCGGCTTGGGCCATCGAAAGGTTCAAACTGCTGGCACCTGCAATTGCGGCGCCCGAGATCAAAAGCGTACGGCGAGTTAATTTCATCGGAGCCTCCTCTGGAAATATATCCACAAGCAAGTAGCGCCTGATTTTTTGCCGCAATTCACATTTTCGTTCCCACAACGAACAACGCCCCCCGCAATGCGGAGGGCGTCTTGTTCACTGGTACGCAAACACCAGGGAAAAATTGACCTGTCTACTCAGCGCACCGTGAGGAAAGACGCGCGCCGTTCGCAGCGCAGACAGGTCGGAAACTTTAGATCTTTGCAGCTTCCTGACGGGCGATCTCAGCGATCTGGCTGCGGGCAATGCCAATATCGGCCAGCTCGCGCTCGGTCAGAAGAGCCAGTTCGTCATAGACGCGGTTGTAGGCAGCGCGGCGTGCGCGGAATGCTTTGAAGCCCTCGATGGTGCTGAGCAGACGGTCTGCGATGTTCAGTTCCAGGGCGCGGGGTGCGTGTACGTATGCCATTCTACTGTTCCTTATTTTCATATTGCCGAGGCGTATTCTTCGGCGGGCTCAGTTTGTCTTGTCTCCGTCGATGGTTTGAATGTAGCCCCCCGCGGTGGCGCTAACAATTTCCGGTTTGGTCAACCCGTTATGCAGCTGCAGCATAACATGCGCGTTTAGAGCGGCTTTTGATGCAGCGGGCCCAGGGCGGCCATGCAAATCCTGATAACCCCCTGTCAAACATACACTTTCGGACGTGCCCGTTCGAATGGCCGCGTGAAACCTGCCCGAATCCCAGTCAGAGAACAGCTTCGGATTCACCGGAAGTCTTAACATAGCAGGCAGTTGATTCCG
Organism: Donghicola tyrosinivorans; assembly: GCF_003003355.1. Taxonomy (GTDB): domain Bacteria; phylum Pseudomonadota; class Alphaproteobacteria; order Rhodobacterales; family Rhodobacteraceae; genus Donghicola; species Donghicola tyrosinivorans. The sequence goes on along the minus strand of NZ_PVTQ01000002.1, from coordinate 99,648 downwards.
CGATGCAGCATTTGTGCCCCTGACAGCCGTTTCCAAGGGCGTGAAAAGCAAAACGCCCCGCAGCCGGATGGCGCGGGGCGTTTCGCAGTTCGTATCAGAGGCGGATTAGCCGCGCTCTTCGATGATCTCGACCAGGTGCGGAATCTTCGCAACCATGCCGCGGATCGAAGGGGTATCTTCGAGTTCGCGGGTCTTGTGCATCTTGTTCAGACCCAGACCGATCAGGGTCTGGCGCTGAATGTCGGGACGGCGGATCGGGCTACCGATCTGCTTTACAACAATGGTCTTCGCCATGGTTCAGGCTCCTTACGCTTCTGCCGCAGCGTCTGCTTCCGCAGCCACGTCGTCATACTTGTGCAGGATGTCTGCGACCTTCTTGCCACGACGCTGTGCCACCTGACGGGGCGAAGCTTCGAGGCTCAGAGCATCGAGAGTTGCACGGATCATGTTGTAGGGGTTCTGCGAGCCGATCGACTTCGCAACAACGTCCTGAACACCCAGCATCTCGAACACAGCGCGCATCGGACCACCGGCGATGATACCGGTACCCTGAGGAGCGGTGCGCATGATTACGCGGCCCGCACCGTGACGACCTTCGATGTCGTGGTGAAGGGTACGACCTTCACGCAGCGGCACGCGGATCATCTTGCGCTTTGCTTGCTCAGTGGCCTTGCGGATCGCCTCGGGTACTTCTTTCGCTTTACCCTTGCCGAAGCCTACGCGGCCTTTCTGATCGCCGACAACCACCAGAGCAGCGAAGCCAAAGCGCTTACCACCCTTAACGGTTTTCGACACACGGTTGATCGCCACCAGACGATCGGCGAATTCCGGGGTTTCCTCGCGCTCAGCGCGGCGGTCCCGGCGGTTTTCACGTTCTGCCATATCGTCTACTCCTTAGAACTTCAGACCGCCTTCGCGGGCGGCATCGGCCAGCGCCTTGATGGTGCCATGGAAGAGGTAGCCACCACGATCGAAGTAGCAGTCTTCCACACCGGCGGCTTTCGCGCGCTCGGCGATAAGGGCACCCACCTTGGCGGCGGCTTCCTGGTTGTTCTTGCCGGCAAGACCCAGGACTTTTTCCTGGCTCGAAGCGGCGGCGATGGTCACGCCCTGAACGTCGTCGATCAGCTGAACGCTGATGTTCTTGTTCGAACGATAGACCGAGAGGCGGGCACGGCCATTGGCCATTTTCCGCAGTTTGTTCCGAACGCGCTGGCGACGCTTCAGAAACAGGGTACGTTTGCTGTTTGCCATCTTTCGCGTCCTTACTTCTTCTTGCCTTCCTTCTGGAAGATATATTCGCCGCGGTAGCGAATGCCTTTACCCTTATAGGGCTCGGGACGACGCCACTCGCGAATCTTCGCAGCGGTTTCACCAACAAGTTGAGCATCGATCCCTTCCAGGATGATCTCGGTGGGCTTCGGAGTGGTTACGGTCACACCTGCGGGCACGGGGAAGTCAACATCGTGCGACAAGCCGAGGTTCAGCTTGATCGAGTTGCCCTGTGCGCTAGCACGGTAACCAACGCCGACGATATCGAGCTCTTTTTTGAAGCCCTCGGTCACGCCGGTAACCAGGTTTGCAATCATCGAGCGGCTCATGCCCCACTGCTGACGCGCGCGCTTCGAAGAGCCGCGGGGATCAACAGTGACGGTGTTGCCGTCGATGGTGATGGTGACATCATCGGTAGCCGAGAAGCTGAGGGTGCCCTTGGGACCCTTAACTTCGATGGTCTGGCCCGACAGCGACGCGGTGACGCCTGCGGGCAGTTCAACCGGTTTCTTGCCAATACGAGACATTACCAGACCTCCTTAGAACACGGTGCAGAGCACTTCGCCGCCAACATTGGCGTGACGTGCAGCTGCGTCCGACATAACGCCCTTGGGAGTCGAAACGATCGAAACACCCAGGCCCTGACGGACTTCGGGGATCTCTTTCGCGCCCATGTAGACGCGACGACCGGGCTTCGACACACGCTTGATCTCGCGGATCACAGGAGCGCCTTCGTAGTACTTCAGAGAGATTTCCAGTGCCGGGTGGCCCTGGTCATCGGTGGTTTTCTCGTAGCCACGGATGTAGCCTTCATCCAGAAGGACATCCAGAACCCATACGCGCAGCTTCGAAGCGGGGGTCGAAACAGTCGACTTGCCACGCAGTTGCGAGTTGCGGATCCGGGTGAGCATATCGCCGAGAGGATCGTTCATCTTATATCTCCTCTTACCAGCTCGACTTCACCAGGCCGGGGGCCTGACCATTGGAGCCCAGTTCGCGCAGCATGATACGGCTGACCTTCAGCTTACGGTAGTAAGCGTGGGGACGACCAGTCAGCTGGCAGCGGTTGTGCAGACGGGTTGCCGAGCTGTTGCGCGGCAGTTTTGCAAGTTGCAGACGCGCTTTGAAACGCTCTTCCATCGACTTGCTTTCGTCATTCGCGATCTCTTTCAGAGCGGCGCGCTTGGCTGCGTATTTCGCGACCAGGCGTTCACGCTTCTTCTCGCGTTCGATCATTGCTTTCTTAGCCATGTCTTACCCTTTCGCGATTACGCGTTGAACGGTACGTTGAAGTGCTTCAGCAGCGCCTTCGCTTCACCGTCAGTTTTCGCAGTGGTGCAGATGATGATGTCCATACCCCAGACTTCGTCGACTTTGTCGAAATCGATTTCAGGGAATACGATGTGTTCCTTCAGGCCCATGGCAAAGTTGCCACGACCATCGAACGACGGCTTCACACCACGGAAGTCGCGGATGCGGGGCATCGCGATGGTGATCAGACGGTCCAGGAATTCATACATCCGGTCGCCACGCAGGGTGACTTTGGTACCCAGGGGCATGCCTTCACGAACGCGGAAGCCTGCAATCGACTTCTTCGCTTTGGTGATGACAGCTTGCTGACCTGCGATCTTCGACAGGTCTTCCTGAGCCGACTTGGCTTTCTTGGAATCGCGAACCGACTCGGCGCCAGCGCCGATGTTCAGAACGATCTTGTCCAGCTTGGGCAGCTGCATCACGTTCTTGTAGCCAAACTCTTCCATGAGAGCGGCTTTGATGGTTTCGCGGTACTGAGCCTTCAGACGCGGGGTGTAGTTTGCGTTATCAAGCATCGATCACTTCCCCCGATTTCTTGGCAAAACGGACCTTCTTGTCGCCTTCCATGCGGAAGCCAACGCGAGTCGCGCCACCTTCTTTGGGGTCAACCAAAGCGATGTTCGACAGGTCGATCGGCAGAGCTTTGGGCAGACGGCCGCCTTGGCTGGTCTGGCTCTGACGAGTGTGACGGATGGCCATGTTGACGCCTTCAACTACGGCTTTGCCCGCTTTGGGGTCTACCGAAGTGATGGTGCCTTCTTTGCCCTTGTCCTTACCGGCAAGAACGATGACCTTATCACCTTTGCGGAGTTTAGCAGCCATTACAGCACCTCCGGGGCAAGCGAGATGATCTTCATGAAGTTTTTGGCGCGCAGTTCGCGAACGACGGGGCCAAAAATACGGGTGCCAACAGGCTCACCGTTGTTGTTGAGGATCACTGCAGCGTTACGATCGAAGCGGATGGCGGTACCATCTTCGCGACGGACTTCCTTGGCGGTACGAACGACGACTGCCTTACGGACGTCACCTTTCTTAACACGGCCACGCGGGATCGCTTCTTTGACGGACACCACGATGATGTCGCCAACCGAAGCGTACTTGCGCTTGGAGCCGCCGAGGACCTTGATGCACTGAACTCGGCGTGCGCCCGAGTTATCAGCGACATCCAGATTGGTTTGCATCTGGATCATTTGGTTTCTCCGGACCTTTGGGGAGGCTTGAGGGCCTTAACCCCCAGGGTTTCGCTCAGTTGGGCTCAGGCTTTCGCCAGAACTTCCCAACGCTTGGTTTTCGAATAGGGCGCGCATTCGATGATGCGGACAGCATCGCCAACTTTGTAGGCGTTGTCTGCGTCGTGTGCGCGGTACTTCTTCGACTTCTTGATCGTTTTGTTCAGCAGCGGGTGCTTAAAACGACGTTCAACACGAACGGTAACAGTCTGCTCGTTCGCGTCGCTGGTCACGGTGCCTTGCAGGATACGTTTGGGCATTCTTCAGGCCTCCGCTTATTCAGCAGCCGCTTGCGCGGCCTTTTCGTTCAGGACGGTCAGGACTCGCGCTGCATCGCGCTTAACCTGACGCATACGTGCGGTGTTTTCGATTTGGCCGGTGGCCTGCTGGAAGCGCAGGTTGAAGGCTTCTTTCTTAAGAGCCGACAGGTCCTCACGGAGCTGGTCGGGCGTCTTGCCACGTAGTTCTTGGGCGTTCATCGCCTTATCCTTTTCAACATCACCGGCGGGCCCTTATGGGTAACCCGTGATCCGGTGGAGGTTCGTTTAGGGAACACAAAACCCCGCGCACGAAGCGCGGGATGGGTTCCAATACATGTCGCTTGAGGGGAAGGCAACCGATTCCTCGAAAAAACCCGAGGTTTTCAAAGACCATTCCGAAACGGTGGTTTTCATCGGCTTACCCTATAACGAAACCACGCCCGGACCCCTTGCGCAACAAAAGATTTGGGGTGAAGACAACCCCATCAATCCTAGAGACGCGCCCAACAGAAAAGAGGACGTCATGCCCAAGATTTCATCCCTGTTCGCCACCCGCCTTTATGAGGCGAAACTGTCCGAGCATGGCCCCGCCATCGACGCCGAAGAGCTGGAGAACTCGTGCCTTGCTATCGCCGAGGACGATGAGGCCGGTCAGGACTGGTGCGAGGAGAACGGCTATCCGGGTTACACCAGCTATGCATCATTGACCGACCTGCCATGGCGCTCGCCCATCTTTGCGGATGTGGTCAAGGCGCTGGATGCCCACGTCGCGGCCTTCGCCGAAGATCTGGAATTTGATCTGGGTGACAAGAAGCTGGTGCTGGAAGACATCTGGATCAACATCCTGCCCGAGGGCGGCATCCACACGTCGCACATCCACCCCCATTCGGTGATCAGCGGGACGACCTACGTCTACATGCCCGAGGGCGCCCGAGCGATCAAATACGAGGACCCTCGTCATCCGATGATGATGGCCTCGCCGATCCGCAAGAAGGGCTGCCGTGAAGAGTTGAAAACCTTCGTCTACCGCGCCCCCGAAGTAGGCGACGTACTGCTTTGGGAAAGCTGGCTGCGCCATGAGGTGCCGATGAATATGGCCGAGGACGACCGCATCTCGGTCAGCTTCAACTACAAGTGGGAATAAGCCCCCCTACCCTGCCACACACGCCAAAGGCCGATGCATCCGCATCGGCCTTTTTCTTTGCAGAGTTCCCCGTCCACGGGGGACGGGGCCAAAGAAAAACCCCCGCCAATGGCGGGGGTTTCTCAATTCTTCGAAGTGCGACACTAGGATCGCAACCCGATTACCAGTCCTCGCGGACCACAACGCGGGTTTTGATCGGCAGCTTCATCGCAGCAAGGCGCAGAGCCTCTTGTGCGATCGCTTCGTCAACACCGTCGATCTCGAACATGATACGGCCGGGTTTGACCTTTGCGGTCCAACGGTCAACCGAACCCTTACCTTTACCCATACGAACTTCGATGGGCTTTGCGGTGACGGGTACATCCGGGAAGATACGGATCCAGACGCGACCCTGACGCTTCATGTGACGGGTCATCGCACGACGCGCAGCTTCGATCTGACGGGCAGTGATACGCTCGGGCTCAACGGCTTTGAGGCCGTAGGTACCGAAGTTCAGGTCCGAACCGCCTTTTGCCTGACCGTGGATACGGCCTTTGAACATTTTGCGGAATTTTGTACGCTTAGGCTGAAGCATTCTTCATCCCTCCTTTAGCGACGGTTGCCGGCACCACGGGGTGCGGGACCATCCTGGAGTTCCTGAGCCTTACGGTCGCGCGCCTGGGGATCGTGCTCCATGATGTCACCTTTGTAGATGAACACCTTGATGCCGATGATCCCGTAGGGGGTCGACGCTTCGGCGGTTGCATAGTCGATGTCGGCGCGCAGGGTGTGCAGGGGCACACGACCTTCACGGTACCATTCGGTACGCGCGATTTCAGCACCACCCAGACGACCCGCGATGTTCACGCGGATACCGCCAGCGCCCATGCGCATGGCGTTCTGAACGGCACGCTTCAGAGCGCGACGGAACGAAACGCGGCGTTCCAGCTGCTGAGCGATCGACTCGGCAACCAGCTGTGCGTCCAGTTCGGGCTTGCGGACTTCGACGATGTTCAGGTGCAGTTCGCTGTCGGTCATTGCCGCCAGTTTCTTGCGCAGAACCTCGATGTCAGCACCTTTCTTACCGATGATAACACCGGGGCGTGCGGTGTGAATGGTCACACGGCACTTCTTGTGCGGACGTTCGATGATCACGCGAGCGATGCCCGCCTGCTTGCACTCATCCTTGATGAACTCACGGATGCGGATGTCTTCCAGAAGAAGATCACCGTAATCCTTCGAATCTGCGTACCAGCGGCTGTCCCAGGTGCGGTTCACCTGAACGCGCATACCGATGGGGTTAGTTTTATTACCCATTAGGCTTGCTCCTCGACCTGGCGGACCTTGATGGTGATTTCCGAGAACGGCTTCATGATCTTGCCAAAGCGACCACGGGCACGGGGACGACCGCGCTTCATGATCAGGTTCTTACCAACGTAAGCTTCAGCAACAACCAGCTCGTCAACGTCCAGACCATGGTTGTTCTCGGCGTTTGCGATGGCCGACTGAAGGCATTTCTTCACGTCGATCGCGACACGCTTGTTCGAGAAAGTCAGGTCGGCCAGAGCCTTTTCAACCTTCTTGCCGCGGATTAGCTGAGCAACGAGGTTCAGCTTCTGCGGGCTGGTGCGAAGCATGCGCAGTTTTGCCATTGCTTCGTTGTCCGCCACGCGGCGGGGATTCTTTTCCTTACCCATGGCTTACTTCCGCTTCGCTTTTTTGTCAGCCGCGTGACCGTAGTAGGTACGGGTCGGCGAGTATTCACCGAACTTCTGGCCGATCATTTCTTCAGTGACGGTTACCGGAACGTGCTTCTGGCCGTTGTACACGCCAAAAGTCAGACCCACGAACTGGGGCAGGATCGTCGAGCGACGCGACCAGATCTTGATAACGTCGTTATTGCGGCCCGAATCCCGAGCTGCAGCAGCCTTCTTGAGGACGTATGCGTCAACAAAAGGCCCTTTCCATACAGAACGTGCCATCGATTAGCGGCCCTTCTTCTTCGCGTGACGCGAACGCAGGATAAGCTTCTGCGACGCCTTGTTGGTGTTGCGGGTGCGCGCACCTTTGGTGGGCTTACCCCAGGGCGTAACAGGGTGACGACCACCCGAGGTACGACCTTCACCACCACCGTGGGGGTGGTCGATCGGGTTCATAACCACACCACGAACCGAGGGACGAATGCCCTTGTGGCGGTTACGGCCGGCTTTACCGATGTTCTGGTTGCTGTTGTCGGGGTTCGACACGGCGCCAACAGTTGCCATGCATTCCTGACGTACCATGCGCAGTTCGCCCGACGACAGGCGGATCTGGGCATAGCCACCGTCACGACCAACAAACTGAGCGTATGCACCTGCTGCGCGGGCGATCTGACCGCCTTTGCCGGGCTTCAGCTCGATGTTGTGAACGATGGTACCGATGGGCAGACCCGAGAAGGGCATTGCGTTACCGGGTTTAATGTCGGCTTTCGCCGATGCGATCACCTGATCGCCAACGCTGAGGCGCTGGGGAGCGATGATGTAGGCCTGTTCGCCATCCTCATAACGGATGAGGGCGATGAACGCGGTACGGTTGGGGTCGTATTCAATACGCTCAACGGTCGCGGCTACGTCGAATTTACGACGCTTGAAGTCCACGATACGGTAGAGACGCTTTGCCCCGCCGCCCTTGCGGCGCATGGTGATCCGTCCGGTGTTGTTCCGGCCGCCGTTTTTGGTCAGACCCTCAGTGAGAGCCTTAACCGGGCGACCTTTCCAAAGCTCCGAACGGTCGATCAGAACCAGCCCGCGCTGGCCAGGCGTTGTCGGTTTGTACGACTTGAGTGCCATGGTTACTGTCTTCCGTTTGCTTTGTGGCCCCCACCATGAGGGCCATTTCACATAAATCACAGGCCCCGGAACGAATCCGGGGCCGTGAGATTGCAGCGGGGTACCAGAAAAGAATGGGGTCGTCCATAGAGCGGAGCGCAGTTTTACGCCCCCTTGGCGATTCAATCGGATCTGCCTGGCGCAGACCCCGCCGGACACCCTGAGCATGACGCACAATCAGCACCCACGCAAAAGAAAAAAGGCCCCTGCGGATGCAGAGGCCTTCTTTATGCGCTGTACGGCTAAATCAGAGGCCGGTCGAGACGTCGATGGTGTTGCCCTCTTCGAGAGTGACATACGCCTTCTTAACGTCCTTACGACGGCCGTTGATGCCGCGGAAACGCTTGGTCTTACCCTTGGTGATGGTGGTGTTAACCGCCTTCACCTTAACACCAAACAGAGCCTCAACGGCCTCTTTGATGGTGGGTTTGTTCGCGTCGATCGACACTTCGAACACAACGGCGTTGTTTTCCGACGCCATGGTGGTCTTTTCGGTGATGATCGGCTTACGGATCACATCGTAGTGTGCTGCTTTCGCGCTCATTTCAGACGAGCCTCCAGTGCTTCGACACCCGCTTTGGTCAGGACCAGAGTGTCACGCTTCAGGATGTCATAGACGTTCGCGCCGATTGCCGGCAGAGCGTCCAGACCCTCGATGTTGGCAGCTGCCTTGGCGAAGCCCTCGTTCACGGTCGAGTCGATCAGCAGAGCGCGCTTCCAGCCCAGGTTCTTAACCTGCTTGGCCAGAGCTGCGGTTTTGCCTTCAACTGCTGCCGAGTCAATGATGACCAGCTCACCGGCTTTTGCTTTCGCGCTCAGCGCCAGCATCAGACCCAGTTTGCGGACCTTCTTGGGCAGGTCGTGACCGTGGCTACGCGGGGTCGGGCCCTTGTAGATGCCACCTTTGCGGAAGATCGGCGCTTTACGCGAACCGTGACGAGCACCACCGGTACCCTTCTGACGGTAGATCTTCTTGGTCGAGTACGACACTTCCGAGCGGGTCTTCACCTTGTGGGTGCCGGCCTGCGCGTTGTTACGCTGCCAACGAACCACACGGTGCAGGATGTCAGCGCGGGGCTCCAGGCCGAAGATTGCTTCGTCCAGATCCAGAGTGCCGACCGAACCCGCGTCGAGGTTGATCACATCAAATTTCATGCTTCACCCCCTTCCGAAGCTTCTACAGCAGGTGCTGCTTCGGCTACGGCGGTTTTCAGAGCTGCGGGGAACGGAACACCCTCGGGCATCTTTTTCTTCACGGCGTCTTTAACGGTGACCCAGCCACCTTTCGAGCCGGGAACAGCGCCCTTCACCATGATCAGACCACGGTCTGCATCGGTGCGGACAACTTCCAGGTTCTGCGTGGTAACGCGGACGGCACCCATGTGGCCTGCCATCTTCTTACCTTTGAAAACCTTGCCCGGACCCTGACACTGACCAGTCGAACCGTGCGAACGGTGGCTGATCGATACACCGTGCGATGCACGCAGACCGCCGAAGTTGTGACGCTTCATGGCACCGGCAAAGCCTTTACCAATCGAAGTGCCCGACACGTCGACTTTCTGGCCAGCGATGAAATGCTCTGCCGAGATTTCTTCGCCAACAGCGATCAGGTTCTCTTCGCTCACGCGAAATTCGCAAACCTTGCGCTTGGGCGCGACGTTTGCTGCAGCGAAGTGGCCGCGCATTGCCTGGCTGGTGCGCTTTGCTTTCGCGGAACCGGCACCCAGCTGAACGGCAGTGTAGCCATCGCGGTCAACGGTACGCTGAGCAACAACCTGCAGGCTGTCCAGCTGAAGAACGGTTACGGGAATCTGCTTGCCGTCTTCCATGAAAAGACGGGTCATGCCCAGTTTCTTGGCGATAATACCAGAACGCATCGTCGCCTCCCTTATACCTTGATCTCGACGTCAACACCTGCAGCCAGGTCGAGCTTCATCAGAGCATCAACGGTCTGCGGGGTCGGGTCGACGATGTCGAGAAGACGCTTGTGCGTGCGGATCTCGAACTGGTCACGGGATTTCTTGTTCACGTGGGGACCACGCAGAACGGTGAATTTCTCGATCTTGTTCGGCAGCGGGATCGGGCCACGCACTTGTGCGCCCGTACGCTTGGCGGTGTTGACGATTTCCTGAGTGCTGGCATCCAGCACACGGTAGTCAAACGCCTTCAGCCGAATGCGAATATTTTGGCCTTGCATATTTAGAAGCCTTTCGCGGCGTTGGAGTTGATAGGAGGAAACGGAGGCTCATCCCCCGGCCCTCTTCGAACCCGATAGTCTGGGTCGTGCGACTATACAGAGGCGCACCCTTTAGGGGGTGCGCCGCCGATTTACAAGTGCAAATTCTTATTAGTCGAGGATTTTCGAGACGACGCCCGAACCCACGGTACGGCCACCCTCACGGATAGCGAAGCGCAGGCCTTCTTCCATCGCGATCGGAGCGATCAGTTCGACGGTGAAGCGCAGGTTGTCGCCGGGCATAACCATCTCGGTGCCTTCGGGCAGAACGCAGGTGCCGGTCACGTCAGTGGTACGGAAGTAGAACTGAGGACGGTAGTTCGCGAAGAACGGGGTGTGACGACCACCTTCTTCTTTGGTCAGAATGTAGACTTCCGACTCGAACTTGGTGTGCGGCTTAACCGAACCGGGCTTACACAGAACCTGGCCACGCTCAACTGCTTCACGGTCGATGCCGCGCAGCAGGGCGCCGATGTTGTCACCAGCTTCACCGCGGTCCAGCAGCTTGCGGAACATTTCAACACCGGTACAGGTGGTGGTCTGGGTGTCCTTGATACCAACGATCTCGATCGAGTCGCCAACGTTGATCACGCCACGCTCAACACGACCGGTCACAACGGTACCACGACCCGAGATCGAGAACACGTCTTCGATCTGCATCAGGAAGGGCTGGTCAATCGCGCGCTCGGGCTCGGGGATGTATTCGTCAACTGCCGCCAGCAGTTCACGGATCTTGTCTTCACCGATGTTCGCGTCACGGCCTTCCAGTGCGGCAAGAGCCGAACCTGCTACGATCGGAATATCGTCGCCGGGGAAGTCGTATTCGCTCAGCAGTTCGCGGATTTCCATCTCAACCAGCTCGAGCAGCTCTTCGTCGTCAACCTGGTCAACTTTGTTCATGAAAACGACCAGTGCGGGAACGCCAACCTGACGCGCCAGCAGGATGTGCTCGCGGGTCTGGGGCATCGGGCCGTCTGCCGCGTTCACAACCAGAATGCCGCCGTCCATCTGGGCCGCACCGGTGATCATGTTCTTCACGTAGTCAGCGTGACCGGGGCAGTCAACGTGTGCGTAGTGACGGTTCTCGGTCTCGTACTCAACGTGTGCGGTCGAGATGGTGATGCCGCGTGCCTTCTCTTCGGGCGCGCCGTCGATCTGGTCGTACGCTTTGAAGTCACCAAAATACTTGGTGATTGCAGCGGTCAGAGTGGTCTTACCGTGGTCAACGTGACCAATGGTGCCGATGTTTACGTGCGGTTTGTTCCGCGCAAACTTTTCCTTTGCCATGATGGCCTCCTATTCGTTTCGGAGCGGTGTCAGAAACACCGTAGATTTCCTGTAGGAGAGGCGGGCAATGCCCGCCAATCCGTTAAGCTCTTATGCGTATTTCTTCTGGATCTCGTCCGAGATGTTCTGCGGAACCGGATCGTAGTGGTCGAACTGCATGCTGAACTGGGCACGGCCCGACGACATCGAACGCAGGGTGTTGATGTAGCCGAACATGTTCGCCAGCGGAACGAACGCGTTGATCGCAACTGCGTTGCCGCGCGATTCCTGACCAGTCACCTGACCACGACGCGAAGTCAAATCGCCGATGATACCACCGGTGTAGTCTTCGGGCGTGATGACCTCGACCTTCATGATCGGCTCGAGCAGTTTCGCGCCAGCTTTCTTCATGCCTTCGCGCATTGCTGCACGTGCGGCGATTTCGAATGCCAGAACGCTCGAGTCCACGTCGTGGTAGGCACCGTCGATCAGCTTCACTTTGAAGTCGATCACGGGGAAGCCTGCCAGCGGGCCGCTGTCCATAACGCTGTTGATGCCTTTTTCGACGCCGGGGATGTATTCCTTCGGAACCGAACCACCAACGATCGCCGATTCAAAGCTGTAGCCTTCGCCTGCTTCGGTCGGGGTGATGACCATTTTAACGCGTGCGAACTGACCCGAACCACCCGACTGTTTCTTGTGGGTGTAGTCGATTTCAGCTTCGTGCGAGATGGTTTCGCGATAGGCCACCTGCGGTGCACCAATGTTCGCTTCAACCTTGAACTCACGCTTCAGACGGTCAACCAGAATGTCCAGGTGAAGTTCGCCCATGCCCTTCATGATGGTCTGGCCCGATTCAAGATCGGTTTCGACGCGGAAGGAGGGATCTTCGGCTGCCAGACGCTGCAGGCCTGCCGACATCTTCTCTTGGTCACCCTTGGTCTTGGGCTCAATCGCGATCTCGATAACCGGATCGGGGAAGGTCATGGTTTCCAGAACAACCGGATCCTTGGCGTCACACAGGGTGTCACCAGTGGTTGTGTCTTTCAGACCTGCCAGCGCGATGATGTCGCCAGCAAACGCTTCTTCGATTTCTTCACGGTTGTTCGAGTGCATCATCATCATACGACCGACGCGCTCTTTCTTACCCTTGGTCGAGTTCAGCAGCGAATCGCCTTTGTGAAGCTCGCCCGAGTAGATGCGGGTGAAGGTCAACGAACCAACGAAGGGGTCGTTCATGATTTTGAATGCCAGACCGGCGAAGGGCATCGCGTCATCGGCACGACGTGCGATGTTACGAGTTTCTTCTTCGTCGCCGGGTTTGAAGCCCATGTAATCAACAACGTCCAGCGGGCTGGGGAGGTAGTCGATCACAGCGTTGAGCAGAGGCTGAACGCCTTTGTTCTTGAACGCCGAACCACCCAGAACAGGAACGAATTCCAGCTTCAGGGTGCCCTTACGCAGCAGTTTGCGCAGGGTTGCAACATCGGGCTCTTCGCCTTCCAGGTACGCTTCCATCGCGTCGTCGTCTTGCTCGACGGCCGCTTCGATCATCTTGCCGCGCCATTCTTCGGCAACGTCTTTCAGATCATCACGGATGTCTACCTGAACCCACGATGCGCCAAGGTCTTCACCCTTCCACAGCCACTCTTTCATGGTGACCAGGTCGATCAGACCTTCCAGCTCGGTTTCTGCGCCGATGGGCAGGCCCACGGGAACAGCACGCGCGCCGGTACGATCTTCGATCATGCGTACGCAGTTGAAGAAGTCAGCGCCGATCTTGTCCATCTTGTTGACGAACACGATACGCGGAACTTTGTAGCGGTCAGCCTGACGCCAAACGGTTTCAGTCTGGGGCTCAACGCCAGCGTTGGCGTCCAGAACGCAGACCGCACCGTCGAGAACCGCCAGCGAACGCTCAACTTCGATGGTGAAGTCAACGTGGCCGGGGGTGTCGATGATGTTCAGGCGGTGCTTCGGAGTGTCAGCAGTTTCGCCGTCTTCGGTGCGTTCCCAGAAAGTGGTGGTTGCCGCCGAGGTAATGGTGATGCCGCGCTCTTGCTCCTGCTCCATCCAGTCCATGGTCGCTGCACCATCGTGCACTTCGCCGATGTTGTGCGACTTGCCGGTGTAGTACAGGATACGCTCGGAGCAGGTGGTTTTACCTGCGTCGATGTGCGCCATGATACCGAAGTTGCGGTACCGCTCGAGGGGATATTCGCGTGCCATTGGGTCTACGTCCTAGGCTAAGGGTTACCAGCGATAGTGGCTGAAGGCCTTGTTGGCTTCGGCCATCTTGTGGGTGTCTTCGCGCTTTTTCACGGCGGAGCCACGGCTGTTAACGGCGTCCATCAGTTCGCCAGCCAGACGCTCTTCCATGGTGTTTTCGTTGCGGGCGCGCGATGCGGTGATCAGCCAGCGGATTGCCAGCGCTTCACGACGCTCGGGGCGCACTTCAACGGGAACCTGGTAGGTAGCACCACCAACGCGGCGCGAACGAACTTCGACCGACGGTTTGATGTTGTCGAGAGCTTCGTGGAACATCTCGACGGGGGGGCGCTTCGCCTTTGCTTCAACGCGGTCCAGCGCGTTGTAGACGATACGCTCGGCGACAAATTTCTTGCCGTCGATCATCAGGTTGTTCATGAATTTTGTAAGTACGCGATCGCCGAATTTGGCGTCGGGCAGAACTTCGCGCTTCTCAGCGGCGTGACGACGAGACATTCTCTAATCCTCTTATTTCGGACGCTTCGCGCCGTACTTCGAACGACGCTGCTTACGATCTTTAACGCCCTGGGTATCCAGCACACCGCGCAGGATGTGGTAACGGACACCCGGAAGGTCTTTTACACGACCGCCGCGGATAAGCACGACCGAGTGCTCCTGCAGGTTGTGCTTTTCACCCGGGATATAGCTGATGACCTCGAAGCCGTTGGTCAGGCGCACTTTGGCAACCTTACGCATAGCCGAGTTCGGCTTCTTGGGGGTGGTGGTGTAGACGCGAGTGCAAACGCCGCGTTTCTGCGGGCACGACTGCAGGTGCATCGACTTCTGAGATCTTACTTTGGGCTGCCGCGGCTTGCGGATCAGCTGTTGGATCGTTGGCATTCCGGTTCTTTCCCCGTGTTGCAACACATGTTCATTTTCAAGCGCGCCCCGCGTCCTTCGCAAAACGCAAAAACCGCATTCGCGACCCAAACGGGGCACGACGCGGTGGACTTTCAGAGGATCGGGCGTTTGACCGCCGGATCTTGACCGCTACAGTTTCTGATGCAGGCCGCGGGCGCACCCCGGCCATGAGTGCGCGCTAATTAGAGGGAGTCGGAGGGTTTGTCAACCGCCTCAGGACTTGCGGCCGGGGCAGTCGAGCCAGGCCATCTCGACCTGCTCTAGCTCCAGTCCGAAGACGTCCTCAATCTGGCCCGGAATGTCAAACGGATCGATCCGGAACTTCTGGATTTTGCGGGTCTGGATGGCGCTGTCATTGCCCGCATGAGCACCACGAATGAACATCGGATCTTCAGCCAGCCCCAGCACGGGCAGCTTGTGCCAAAGCTTGAGATGTTTGGAATCCAGCAGGGATTTCGGGTGGTCAGGGCGGCTATAGGTCACCATTCCAGGGGTCCACAGACGCGCCAGAACCGGCTGGATATCCAGTCCCCGACGCGCTGCATCCAGCACATAGCCTTTGGAAAAGTCCAGAACCGCCCGTTTTTCGCTACTCTGGGCGGCAAGTGCCCCCAGAATAGGCGCCAGATCGTGGCATTGCTGGATGAACCCCAGCGCCAGCCCGTCGTCGTCGTCGATGCGGAATTCGGCCACCCAGTCGGCGTCCGGGTCACGGGCGTCCAGCATCACGCGGCGGCAAATGTCGTTGTGCTTCTGGCCCGGTGGCTCGGGGCAGAGGCGGACCTGCGGCACGTCGGCAACCAACTGCACCAAGTGCTGGCGCATCTGCGTTGGCATGTCGTCACCGAAGAGCAACAGGATGGTGAAATCCTTGTTGGTCTGTTGCCGTAAAGTCGGAAGCACCAGCTGTTCGAAAAAGAAAAATCGCGTGGCCATGCGGATCGGATCGTAGAGAAATGCCCCGCGATTCCCCGCGTCATTCGGTCCGCGCTGAAAGGCCCCTGAATCGGAGGGGTAGGAAAACCGGCAAAGGCCCAGACATTGAACCTTCATACCCCCTGCCCCCGCGTTTTCAGCAGCACCCGCGCCGCGCGTTTCACCTGCGCCTCGCGGTAGAGCATATATATCCCGCTGCCGACCACGATACCGGCCCCGATCAGCGTCAAAGGCATCGGCCAGTCGCCGAAGACCACAAACCCCAGCACAAGCGCCCACACAAGGCCTGTGTACCTGAATGGCGCCACATAAGAGATTTCGCCTACCCGCATCACCATCACACTGCCTGTGTATCCACAGACCACAAAAAACGTCGATGCGAGAAGAAGAGAGATTTGCGAGCCCGTTGGCAAGACCCAGTCCTGCGCCACAGAGGCCAAACCAAAGCTGGCCATCACACCGCTGGCCGAGAGAAACGTAACCGTCAGTGACGGCACTGCGCCGCTAATCTTGCGTGTCGCCAGATCGCGCAGTGTCACGCAAAGAACCGAAATCAGCGCAAAGACTGAGTAGATGTTGAACCCGTCAGTCCCCGGCCTGACGATCAGCAGCACGCCGATAAAGCCCACGATGATGGTCGAGACCCGCCGCCAGCCCACGGGCATTCCCATAAACAGCGCCGCTGCCAGCGTCACCGTCAGAGGCGCGGCCTGCAAGATCGCAGTGGCATTCGCCAGCGGCATATTGAACAGGGCAGTGAGAAAGAAATAGGCGGCTGTGACCTCGCCAAAGACGCGCAGAGCCACCCATTTGGCGTCAGAGCGGCTCATCCGCAGGTCAAAGAGGCCCATGGCGCGGGCGACCACAAAGACCGCCAGACTGGCCAATAGGCCGCGCATGAACAGGATCTGGAACAGGGGGATATGGCCCGCCAGCGCCTTGAGGCAGGTATCGTTCAGGGTGAACGCGGCCATGGTCAGGATCATCAGCCCTGCGCCCCGTTGATTGTCTGACAGCATGCCCTGCCCTTCTGTTCCGGCAACTCTCAGAAATCTCTGCATGAATGGGTGGGCAAAGAAAAGGCCCGGCAGACATCTGTCCGCCGGGCCTTAATGCAATCACAGCATTTCAGCGCTGATTATTCGTCGCTTGCCGAAGGAGCGGCCAGTGCAGCAGCTGCCTCGGCCTCTTCGCGGCGCGCTTCGATCACGATGTGGTCGCGATCGTGAGCGATCTTGCGAACGCGCTGGGTTGCGCCACCGGTACCGGCAGGGATCAGACGACCAACGATCACGTTCTCTTTCAGGCCGACCAGCTTGTCGCGCTTGCCCTGTACCGATGCTTCGGTAAGGACGCGGGTGGTCTCCTGGAACGAGGCCGCCGAGATGAAGCTGCGGGTCTGCAGCGACGCCTTGGTGATACCCAGCAGGATCGGTTCGCCCTTGGCAGGACGGCCGCCTTTGCTGATGGCCTTTTCGTTGGCTGCGTCGAACTCCATCTTCTCGACGTGTTCGCCCTTGAGCAGGGTGGTGTCACCGCTGTCCTGGATCTCCCACTTCTGCAGCATCTGACGCACGACAACCTCGATGTGCTTGTCGTTGATCTTCACGCCCTGCAGTCGGTAAACGTCCTGCACTTCGTTGATCATGTAGTTCGCCAGAGCCTCGATGCCGAGGATCGCAAGGATGTCATGGGGCGCGGGGTTACCGTCCATGATGTATTCACCCTTTTGAACGAAGTCACCTTCCTGAACAGGAATGTGCTTGCCCTTGGGCACCATGTATTCGACGGGCTCGCGACCATCCTCTGCAGGCTCGATCGTGATGCGACGCTTGTTCTTGTAGTCGCGGCCAAAGCGCACGTAACCATCGATTTCCGCGATGATCGCGTGGTCCTTGGGACGACGGGCTTCGAACAGTTCCGCAACGCGGGGCAGACCACCGGTAATGTCCTTGGTCTTGGTGCCTTCGCGCGGGATACGCGCCACAACGTCACCGGCCCGGACATCGTCACCCTCTTCGACCGACAGAATTGCGTCGACCGACATGGGGTAGCTGACAGGGTTGCCGGCATCGTTACGGATCGGCTCGCCGGTTTCCGGATCAACGATCAGGATCTCGGGCTTGAGCTCGTTGCCTTTGGGAGCAGCACGCCAGTCGATCACGATCTTCTGGGTCATACCGGTCGCATCGTCGGTCTCGTCGCGGACGGCAACACCGGCCACAAGGTCAACCAGACGGGCTTTACCCGTTTTCTCTGCGATGATCGGCAGAGTGAAGGGGTCCCATTCGAACAGCTTGTCGCCGCGCTTGACGTCCTGACCTTCGGTCACGAACAGCTTGGTACCGTAACCCAGCTTGTAGCTGGCCAGTTCCGCACCTTCGCCCGACATGATCGCGATCTGCATGTTCCGGCCCATCACGATGATCTCGCCAGCGGCGTTCTCAATGGTGTTGGGGTTGCGGAACTCGATCTTGCCCTGATGACCGGCTTCCTGGAACGACTGCTGGCCACCCTGCGCAACGCCACCAATGTGGAACGTACGCATGGTCAGCTGTGTACCGGGTTCACCGATCGACTGCGCCGCGATGATACCAACGGCTTCGCCCTGGTTCACCATGGTGCCGCGTGCAAGGTCACGACCGTAGCACATTGCACAGACGCCATCTTCGGCTTCACAGGTCAGCGCCGAGCGAACACGGGCCGACTGAACACCGGTGGTGCCAATGCGATCTGCCAGACGTTCGTCGATCAGGGTGCCGTTGGCTGCGATGACTTCGTCGCTGCCGGGAACAATGATGTCCTCGGCCGCGGTCCGGCCCAGAATACGCTCGGACAGCGATGCGACGACTTCACCGTCGTTGACAGCCGCTTCCACGGTGATCGCGTTGTCAGTGCCACAGTCGTGCTGACGCACGATGCAGTCCTGCGCCACGTCCACCAGACGACGGGTCAGGTAACCCGAGTTCGCCGTCTTCAGAGCGGTATCCGACAGACCCTTACGGGCACCGTGGGTCGAGTTGAAGTACTCGAGAACGGTCAGACCTTCTTTAAAGTTCGAGATGATGGGCGTCTCGATGATGTCGCCGTTCGGCTTCGCCATCAGGCCGCGCATACCACCCAGCTGCTTCATCTGCGTGACCGAGCCACGCGCACCGGAGTGGGCCATCATGTAAACCGAGTTCGGTTCCATTTCAGCGCCATTCTCGTCGGTCTTCGCTGCCGAGATGGTGTTCATCATCGCGTCGGTGACGTTGTCGTTACAACGGGTCCATGCGTCGATGACTTTGTTGTACTTTTCGCCCTGAGTGATCAGACCGTCCATGTACTGTTGTTCAAAGCCTTTGGCCTGCTCGCGGGTGGCTTCTACGATCTCCCACTTGTTGTCGGGGATCACCATGTCGTCCTTACCGAACGAGATGCCTGCGCGGAACGCCTGACGGAAGCCGAGGGTCATGATCTGGTCACAGAAGATAACCGACTCCTTCTGGCCGCAGTAACGGTAAACGGTGTCGATGACCTGCTGCACTTCTTTCTTACGCAGCAGACGGTTCACCAGTTCGAACGGTGCTTTCGCGTTCAGCGGCAGCAGGTTGCCAAGCAGGACACGACCGGGGGTGGTGTCATAGCGCTTGACGACCTCAAGACCGTCTTCGTCGATCTGCTTGATCCGTGCGGTCACGCTGGCGTGCAGGTGAACGGCGCCGCTGTCCAGTGCGTGCTGCACTTCGTCCAGCGATGCGAACGCCATGCCTTCGCCCTTCATGCCTTTACGGTTCAGGGTCGTGTAGTACAGACCCAGAATCATATCCTGCGAAGGAACGATGATCGGCGCGCCGTTTGCGGGCGACAGAACGTTGTTGGTCGACATCATCAGGACGCGCGCTTCCAACTGGGCCTCAAGGCTCAGGGGAACGTGCACAGCCATCTGGTCACCGTCGAAGTCAGCGTTGAACGCCGAGCAGACCAGCGGGTGTAGCTGGATTGCCTTACCTTCGATCAGCGTGGGTTCGAACGCCTGAATGCCAAGACGGTGCAGCGTCGGCGCACGGTTCAGCATGACAGGGTGTTCGCGGATCACTTCGTCGAGGATATCCCAAACTTCGGGACGCTCTTTTTCGACCAGCTTCTTCGCCTGCTTCACGGTGCTCGAAAGACCTTTGGCCTCAAGACGCGAATAGATGAAGGGCTTGAAGAGTTCGAGCGCCATCTTCTTGGGCAGACCACACTGGTGCAGCTTCAGTTCCGGACCGGTCACAATGACCGAACGGCCCGAGAAGTCCACGCGCTTACCCAGAAGGTTCTGACGGAAACGACCCTGCTTACCTTTCAGCATGTCGGACAGCGACTTCAGCGGACGCTTGTTCGCGCCGGTGATGACGCGGCCACGGCGGCCGTTGTCGAACAGCGCGTCCACAGCTTCCTGCAGCATACGCTTTTCGTTACGCACGATGATATCGGGTGCACGCAGTTCGATCAGACGCTTCAAACGGTTGTTCCGGTTGATCACGCGGCGGTACAGATCGTTCAGATCCGAGGTCGCAAAGCGGCCGCCATCCAGCGGAACCAGCGGACGCAGTTCCGGCGGGATCACGGGGATCACGGTCATGATCATCCACTCGGGGCGGTTGCCCGACTCGAGGAACGATTCAACGACTTTCAGACGCTTGATGATCTTCTTGGGCTTCAACTCGCCGGTTGCTTCGGCAAGATCAGCGCGCAGCTGCTCGGCTTCGGCTTCCAGATCAATTGCAGCCAGCATTTCGCGGATCGCTTCAGCGCCGATGTTGGCGGTGAAAGCGTCCATGCCGAACTGGTCCTGAGCGTCCATGAACTCTTCTTCGGTCATCATCTGGCCATAGGTCAGATCGGTCAGACCGGGTTCGATCACAACGTAGTTTTCGAAGTAGAGAACGCGTTCCAGATCACGCAGCGTCATATCCAGCATCAGGCCGATGCGCGAGGGCAGCGACTTGAGGAACCAGATGTGCGCGCAAGGTGCGGCCAGCTCGATGTGGCCCATACGCTCGCGTCGGACTTTCTGCAGAGTTACTTCGACGCCGCACTTTTCACAGACGACGCCGCGGTACTTCATGCGCTTATATTTGCCGCAAAGGCATTCGTAGTCTTTGATCGGGCCAAAGATACGGGCGCAGAACAGACCGTCACGCTCGGGCTTGAAGGTACGGTAGTTGATGGTCTCGGGCTTTTTGATTTCGCCGTACGACCACGACAGGATCCGCTCGGGCGAGGCAAGCGAGACTTTGATCTCGTCGAATTGCTTCGCCGGGGTGAGCGGGTTGAACGGGTTGTTCGTCAGTTCCTGGTTCATGTCATATTCCTTGAATGAGGCCGAAAGGGGTTAAGCAAGGGGCAGAGCCCCTTACTCGTCCTCCTCCGAGTCCAGGAGTTCCATGTTCAGGCCGAGGCCGCGGACTTCCTTCACCAGAACGTTGAAGGATTCGGGCACGCCGGCCTCGAAGCTGTCCTCGCCCTTGACGATGCTTTCGTAGACCTTGGTACGGCCTGCCACGTCGTCCGACTTGACGGTCAGCATTTCCTGCAGGGTGTATGCAGCGCCGTATGCTTCCAGCGCCCACACTTCCATCTCACCGAAGCGCTGACCACCGAACTGCGCCTTACCACCCAGCGGCTGCTGAGTAACAAGCGAGTACGGACCAGTCGAACGCGCGTGGATTTTGTCGTCCACGAGGTGGTGCAGTTTCAGCATGTACTTGATGCCGACGGTGACCTGACGTGCGAACTGCTCACCGGTACGACCGTCGAACAGCACCGACTGACCCGAAGTGTCAAAGCCGGCACGCTTCAGCGCGTCGTTCACGTCAGCTTCTTTCGCGCCGTCGAAGACGGGGGTCGCGATCGGAACACCGCGGGTGGCGTTCTGTGCACGCTCCAGCAGACGATCTTCTTCCAGATCGGCAAAGCCTTCTTCGTACACATCATCACCGTAGGCGATGCGCAGTGCTTCACGAACGGGGGTCATATCGCCCGAACGACGGTACTCTTGCAGAGCATTGTCGATCTGGCCACCCAGCGCGCGCGAGGCCCAACCCATGTGACATTCCAGAATCTGACCGACGTTCATACGCGAAGGCACGCCGAGTGGGTTCAGACACAGGTCAACGGGGGTACCGTCTGCCAGGAAGGGCATGTCTTCGATCGGGATGACCTTCGAGACAACACCTTTGTTACCGTGACGACCGGCCATCTTGTCACCCGGCTGGAGCTTGCGCTTCACCGCGATGAACACTTTGACCATCTTCATGACGCCCGGGGGCAGATCGTCGCCGCGACGGACTTTCTCGACCTTGTCCTCGAAACGGGCATCCAGCGAACGCTTCTGGGCGTTGTACTGTTCATGCAGCGCTTCGACGATCTGTGCGTCAGCCTCGTCTTCCAGCGCCAGCTGCCACCACTGACCACGGCTCAGGCTATCCAGCAGCTCTTCGGTGATTTCGCTGTTCGGGCGAATACCTTTGGGGCCTTTGACAGCGTTTTTGCCAAGGATCAGCTTGTGCAGACGGGCGTAGATGTTGCGGTCCAGAATGGCCAGCTCGTCGTCACGGTCACGTGCCAGACGCTCGACTTCTTCACGCTCGATCTGGAGGGCACGTTCGTCCTTCTCCACACCGTGGCGGTTAAAGACGCGCACTTCGACAACGGTACCGTAGTCACCCGGGGGCAGACGCAGCGAAGTGTCACGAACGTCCGACGCCTTTTCACCGAAGATCGCGCGGAGCAGCTTTTCTTCGGGGGTCATCGGGCTTTCGCCCTTCGGAGTGATCTTGCCAACCAGAATGTCGCCCGGTCCAACCTCGGCGCCGATGTATACGATGCCAGCCTCGTCGAGGTTGCGCAGCGCTTCTTCACCGACGTTCGGGATGTCGCGAGTGATCTCTTCCGGCCCAAGCTTGGTGTCACGGGCAGCCACTTCGAACTCTTCGAGGTGAACCGAGGTGTAAACGTCGTCACGGACGATACGCTCGGAGATCAGGATCGAGTCTTCGTAGTTGTAGCCGTTCCAGGGCATGAAGGCCACGACGACGTTCTTACCAACAGCCAGTTCACCCATTTCGGTGGCGGGGCCGTCAGCAACAACTTCACCCTTACCAACAACGTCGCCCACCTTCACCAGCGGACGCTGGTTGATGCACGAGTTCTGGTTCGAGCGCTGGAACTTGCGCAGACGGTAGATGTCTACGCCCGGATCGCCGGGTTCCAGATCTTCGGTGGCGCGAACCACGATACGCTGCGCGTCAACCTGGTCGATCACGCCTGCGCGCTTCGCCATGATTGCCGCACCCGAGTCGCGGGCCACGATTTCTTCGATGCCGGTGCCGACCAGCGGAGCCTCTGCCTGAAGCAGCGGCAGCGCCTGACGCATCATGTTCGAGCCCATCAGTGCGCGGTTCGCGTCGTCGTTCTCAAGGAACGGGATCAGCGAGGCCGCAACCGAGACCAGCTGCTTGGGCGACACGTCGATCAGGTCAACGTTCTCGATCGGCTGCAGGGTGTAGTCACCCGACTGGCGGGTCGAAACCATTTCCTGCACGAACTTGCCGTTCTCATCCAGCTCTGCGTTCGCCTGCGCCACGGTGTGACGCATTTCTTCGGTTGCCGACAGGTAGTTCACCTCATCGGTGACCTTGCCGTCGATAACCTTGCGGTACGGAGTTTCGATGAAGCCGTATTTGTTCACGCGGGCAAAGGTTGCCAGCGAGTTGATCAGACCAATGTTCGGACCTTCCGGCGTCTCAATCGGGCACATACGGCCGTAGTGAGTTGCGTGAACGTCGCGAACCTCAAAGCCTGCACGTTCGCGGGTCAGACCGCCCGGCCCGAGGGCCGACAGACGACGCTTGTGCGTGACTTCCGACAGCGGGTTGGTCTGGTCCATGAACTGCGACAGCTGCGAGCTGCCGAAGAATTCACGAACAGCCGCCGCTGCGGGCTTCGCGTTGATCAGATCCTGCGGCATGACGGTGTCGATTTCGACCGAGGACATACGCTCTTTGATCGCGCGCTCCATGCGCAGCAGACCAACGCGGTACTGGTTCTCCATCAATTCGCCAACCGAACGGACGCGGCGGTTGCCCAGGTGGTCGATGTCATCGACTTCGCCCTTGCCGTCACGCAGTTCCACCAGCGCCTTGATACAGGCGATGATGTCTTCGCGGCGCAGGGTACGCTGGGTGTCTTCCGCATCCAGAGCCAGACGCATGTTCATCTTCACGCGGCCCACGGCCGACAGGTCGTAGCGCTCGGAATCGAAGAACAGGGTGTCGAACAGCGCCGAAGCGGCTTCTACGGTCGGCGGCTCGCCGGGACGCATCACACGGTAGATGTCCATGAGCGCGGTGTCGCGACCCATGTTCTTGTCTGCCGCCATGGTGTTGCGGATGTAGGGACCAACGTTGATACCGTCGATGTCCAGAACCGGAATCTCGGTCACGCCAGCATCCAGCAGCTCTTTCAGCGAACCACCGGTGACGTCGCCGTCGCGGTCAACTTCCCAAGTCAGCTCATCACCGGCTTCGACGTAAATCGCACCGGTCTCTTCGTTGATGATGTCCTTGGAGACATACTTGCCAACGATGTGATCGAAGGGAACCAGCAGTTCGGTGATTTTGCCTTCGTCGATGATCTGCTTGACGGTGCGGGGCGTGATTTTCTTGCCCGCTTCGCAGATGATCTCGCCGGTTGCGGCGTCCACCAGATCGTAGGTGGGACGGGTGCCGCGCACGCGCTCGGGGAAGAACTTGGTAGCCCAACCACGGTTCTTCTCAAGCTTGAAGGTCACGGTGTCGTAGTAGGCGTCGCAGATGGCTTCCTGATCCAGACCCAGTGCATACAGCAGGGTGGTCACGGGCAGCTTACGACGACGGTCGATACGGGCGAACACGATGTCTTTCGCATCGAATTCAAAGTCCAGCCACGAGCCGCGGTAGGGAATGATGCGGCAAGCGAACAGCAATTTGCCCGACGAATGGGTCTTGCCCTTGTCGTGGTCAAAGAACACGCCCGGCGAACGGTGCATCTGGCTGACGATCACACGCTCGGTGCCGTTCACGATGAAGGTACCGTTCGGGGTCATCAGGGGCATATCGCCCATGAATACATCTTGTTCTTTGATGTCCTTGACCGACTTGGCGCCGGTATCTTCATCAATATCGAACACGATCAGACGCAGCGTCACCTTGAGGGGTGCGCTGTAGGTCATGTCACGCTGCTGGCATTCCTCAACGTCGTACTTGGGCTTTTCCAGCTCATAGTCGACGAACTCGAGGATCGCGGTTTCGTTGAAATCCTTGATCGGGAATACCGACTGGAAGACACCTTTGATGCCTTCGCCGTCCTGGGACTTCGGCTGGTCGCCGGATTTCAGGAACAGGTCATAGGAACTTTTCTGAACCTCAATAAGGTTCGGCATTTCCAGAACTTCGCGGATTTTACCGTAGTAGCGACGCAGACGTTTCTGGCCTAGGTAGGACTGAGCCATGGAGCGATCTCACCTTTCGTTTCTCATGCGGTTGCGCATACCGTCGGGCCCCGGTCGCACACCCAAGAGACAGCGTGTTCTGGATCCATGCCTGGCCACCGTCCCACCGGCAGCCTCCCGATCCTGTGAACCTCACCTTAGAAAAAGGTCTCTCAAAAACCTTTTGCTGAGACAGGTTCGGCAGGGCCGGGGAAAACCCCGACCCTGCCTAAAAATCCTACCCGGATAAGCTCCGGGCGAAGATTACTTGAGCTCGACTTCAGCGCCAGCTTCTTCAAGCTGCTTTTTGATCGCTTCAGCTTCTGCTTTGTCAACGCCTTCTTTGACAGCTTTGCCACCGGCTTCAACCAGTTCTTTAGCTTCTTTCAGGCCCAGACCGGTGATGCCGCGAACTTCTTTGATCACGTTGATCTTCTTGTCGCCTGCCGACTTCAGGATGACGTCGAATTCGGTCTTTTCTTCAGCTGCTGCGCCTGCGTCTGCCGCGGGGCCAGCCATCATCACTGCGCCGCCAGCTGCGGGCTCGATGCCGTACTCATCCTTCAGGATGGTTTTCAGTTCTTGTGCTTCCAGCAGGGTCAGAGCAACGATCTCTTCTGCCAGTTTCTTCAGATCAGCCATTTTTTGACTCTTTCCGTATATAAGATGTGTTCCAACGTCAGGGTTATAACCCTACGCGGCTCTCTTGATTGCGTTAGGCGGCTGCCTTGTCTTCGATGGTCGACAGGATGCCGGCGATGTTCGAAGCAGGTGCGCCAATTGCACCGGCGATGTTCGAAGCGGGTGCGCCGATACAACCAACGATCGAGGCAATAAGCTCCTCGCGCGAAGGCATTTTCGACACGGCTTCAACACCGGCACGGTCCAGAGCGTTCTCGCCCATTGCACCGCCAAGGATTTCGAACTTGCTGTTCGACTTGGCGAAGTCCTCGGCGACCTTGGCTGCTGCCACTGGGTCTTCCGAGTAGGTAAGAACGGTCATACCCGAGAGGTACTGTGCCATGCTTTCGCAGGGCTTGCCCTCCAGAGCGATCTTGGCGAGCCTGTTCTTGGCAACACGCACCGACGCATCCGCCTCACGTGCTTTCGCACGCAGGTCTTGCATCTCCGCAACCGTGAGACCCTCGTAGTGTGCAACCACTACGACGCCAGAGCTTTCAAAGATCTGGCCGAGTTCCTCGACCACTTTCTCTTTTTGTGCTCTATCCACAGTTTTACTCCAAGTTTGGGGTTTCCCCCGGCTCAAGTTTGCCCTGACAAAATCAGAGCGTCGGGTCCGTTTCAGGGTCCCGAAGCCAAGATTCTCTGGGGCAGAGCCCCATACGGAATTCTTAGTTCGTTCCCCATCTCAGAAAGGCGACTATTAAGTCCCTATTGGGACACCCTTCGTCTCGGACAGGACGGGGCGTTGCCGCCCCGCCATCTGGCTTGCGCCAGAATCTCTTTGCAGCGCTTATTGAGCGACTGCGTCGGAAACGTCAACCGAAACGCCACCGCCCATGGTCGAGCTCAGCGAAACTTTTTTGACGTATGCGCCTTTTGCACCAGCAGGCTTCGCTTTGACGACTGCATCAACGAACGCTTTCACGTTCTCGATCAGTTTTGCTTCGTCGAACGAGGCTTTGCCGACGCCAGCGTGGATCACACCAGCTTTTTCAACCTTGAACTGAACCTGACCGCCCTTGGCGTCCGAAACCGCCTGAGCAACGTCCATGGTCACAGTGCCGACTTTGGGGTTCGGCATCAGGTTGCGGGGGCCCAGAACCTTACCAAGACGACCAACGATGGGCATCATGTCCGGGGTCGCGATGCAACGATCGAAGTCGATCTTGCCGCCCTGGATGGTTTCCATCAGGTCTTCTGCGCCTACGATGTCTGCGCCTGCTGCTTTGGCTTCGTCAGCCTTGGCACCACGTGCGAACACTGCAACGCGAACGGTTTTACCAGTGCCGTTGGGCAGGCTGACAACACCGCGAACCATCTGGTCAGCGTGACGGGGGTCAACGCCAAGGTTCATTGCGATTTCGATGGTTTCGTCGAACTTGGCGGTGGCGTTTGCCTTTACCAGTGCAACGGCTTCAGCGATCGAGATGTCCTCTTTGCCAGCAAAGGCTTCGCGGACGGCGCGGGTACGTTTACCAAGCTTAGCCATTACTTCACCTCAATGCCCATCGAACGGGCCGAGCCCATGATGATCTTCATCGCCTGCTCAACGCTGTTTGCGTTCAGGTCTTTCATCTTCGCTTCAGCGATCTCACGGACCTGCTTGGCGGTTACCGAACCTGCAGTTGCGCGGCCGGGGGTCTTGGAACCACCCTGCAGCTTTGCAGCCTTCTTCAGGTAATAAGACGCGGGGGGCGTCTTGATTTCCATGGTGAAGGATTTGTCCTGGTAGTAGGTGATCACGGTCGGGCACGGCGCGCCGGGCTCCATGTCCTGCGTCTTGGCGTTGAACGCCTTGCAGAATTCCATGATGTTGATGCCGCGCTGACCCAGTGCGGGGCCTACCGGCGGCGAGGGGTTCGCTTTGCCCGCAGGCACTTGCAGCTTGAGGCTGCCAATCAGTTTCTTAGCCATTTGGCTTTTCCTTTTCCAACACCGTCAGGACGCGTCCATCAGGATTGAGTTGTCGCGGTTCGGATCGGGGCCGCGGCCCCTACCCCTCCCGCGGGGTAGCGATCAGATCTGTTTGGTGACCTGACCGTATTCCAGTTCGACGGGGGTCTCGCGGCCGAAGATCGAAACGGTGACCTTCAGACGCTGGTTCTCGTCGTCGACTTCCTCGACCATGCCGTCGAAATCTTCGAACGGACCGTCGTTAACTTTAACCTTCTCGCCCACTTCGAAGTGGATGAGGGTACGCGGGGTTTCCTCGTTCTCCTGAACACGGTTCAGGATCGCGTTCACCTCAGCGTCACGCATGGGCATCGGGCGCCCCTGCGGGCCAAGGAAACCGGTCACGCGGTTGATCGAGCTGATCAGGTGATAGCCACGATCGGTCATCTCCATGCGCACCAGCACGTAGCCGGGCATGAAACGACGCTCGGTCGTCACCTTCTTGCCCCGGCGCACTTCGATCACCTCTTCGGTGGGCACCAGAACTTCTTCGATCTCTGCTTCGAGGCCGTTTTCGATGACAGACTGTCTGATCTGTTCGGCAATCTTCTTCTCGAAGTTCGAGAGAACACTTACCGAGTACCAACGTTTTGCCATCTGGCCACCGCCTCGTTTTCTCATGCAGCGCTAAAGCACCGCGGAATTCCTAGAAAAGTCAGGGGGTTCCCCTGCGCCGACCCAATAAAATTGGGCGCGGGCTACGAATCGCCACACGCCACAAAAGGATCAGTGTGGCGCGTATTACAGCCGAGACGCCCCGATTTCAAGGGGCGTCAAGGAAAATCCGTGGTTTAGCTGACTGCGGACAGCAGACCCTGCAGACCAAAACGGATGATCATGTCTACAAGGAAGAAGAAGGTCGCAAACAGTGATGCCATGACGAACACCATCACGGTGGTCAGCATCACCTCTTTACGGGTGGGCCAGACAACCTTGCCGATTTCGGCGCGGGTCTGCTGGACGAACTGAAGCGGATTGGTCTTGGCCATGGTGTCCTCGTTTTCTGGCGGGTCACATACGCCCTGAAAGAGCGAAGTTCAAGCCTGCCGCGCCATTCGATGCAATTCCCTCGGGCAGCGCGTCTTTCAGGGCCGCAGCAGGGTGACATCTTCCAGATCGGCCAGAGCCTCCAGATCATCTGCGTAGGCCTCGGCGCTGGCTGCCAGAGTATCGGCAGAAAATGGGCGGAAACGATCCTCTGGCCCGCGCACAGGAAACGCCTTTTTGGCCTGACGTGCCGATTTGCGTGGATCTTCCCGATCCGGCCCCAGCGCTTCCAGCATGGCAATCGCCTCAGCCGAGAGGGACGCGTTCACGCGATTTTCAATCGGCGCGATGGGCAGATCGGTCCCCAACATCAAAGGCAACAGATCGGGCAGGACGGCAGAGTAGTCTTCCTGACGCCAGACAACCACGCGATTCGCGCCTGCGATTTGCAACCGGCGGACAAGCTTGGCCCAACGCAGTTCTGCCGGGCGCACGCTGCCCAGAAAGGCATGGAACCCCGGCTTTACCTGCCCGTTAAACAGTTCATGGGCGTATAGGGATGCCAGCCACGGGGCAGGATCGCGGACCGACAGAAACACCGTCACATCAGCATCGCCCATGCGGTCAAACAGCTTTCCGGCACGACGCTCGGCCTGCGGATACAGCAGTTCACTCCCGACCTGAGTGAATTGCAGCCCCATCAGATTCTCTTCCGAGATCACCAACCGGTGCGCCTCGGGTAGAATTTCAGCAAAGCCGGCCTTCAACCTGCGTGACAATGGTTTGCCCTCACGGCGCAACTGCACGGGGCCAAGCCAGCCGATACCATGCTCGGACAGAAGGTCCACGTTATGCTCGAACGTCTTTTGCAGATGCGTCGAAGCGGTCTTATGTGCGCCTATGTGAAGGGAGACAGGACGACCGGTCACTACAACTCCGAAGTTTGTTATGTGAGCGGAAGGCCTGGCAGGGGCAGCAGGGTTCGAACCCGCGACCTACGGTTTTGGAGACCGTCGCTCTACCAGCTGAGCTATACCCCTAAGGCCGAGCTATCGTCTACTTTTCCGGCTCGGGGATTGCAAGCCGGAATTCGCGGGCAATTGCACGAAGTTCCAAGATATCTGCGGCAGCCAAGGCATTACGCGCCGCTGTGATCGCCTCAACGGGCCAATCCCACCATACCAAAGCCTGCAAGTCCTTGATCTGCGCCTCAGAGAAGCGCATCCGCACCACCTGCGCCGGATTGCCTGCTACGATGGCATAATCAGGCACAGTCCCACGCACCACAGCCCCTGCCCCCACGATCACACCGTTCCCGATTCGCGTGCCAGGACAGATCATGGCATTCATCCCGATCCAGACATCGTTCCCGATAAAGGTGTCCCTTGTATCCGGCTGGACCATCCCGCTTTTGTCCGCATCGAAGATGCCGAAGGGGTACGTACTGATCCCCGCCATGTCGTGATTGGCCGAGCTAGTGACGAACAGCGCCCCATGGGCAATCTGGCAAAAGCGCCCCAGAACCAACCGCTCTTGCGAAAAGGGGAACAGATAGGGCGCCAGCGCCTGCGCCCAATCAACAGGCATGTCAAAGCGACTGGCATAGGTGAATTCCCCGACACTGAAACGGGGGTTATCAACGACGTTTTTGAGAAAAACAGTGCCCTCATGTCGGCTGCCATCGGGCAGGATCACAGGGTGGGTGTCTGTTGGCATGGCGAATGGAACAGGCATGGCGGCCCTCCTGAATTGAGCAGTCTTTGCGGATCAGTTCAAAGCAGGGTCTTGTCCATCATCCTCGCTCCTTGGCCTACAACACTGTACGCCAAGAAAAATATTCGGCGAATATTTTTCTCCCCCGCCTCACCAAGCCGTGAGGGCGAAAGATTTTCGTCGAAAATCTTTTTGAAAAAGCGTTTTCGGCGAAAACGCTTACTTCGCCGTTCCTAGCCAACGAAGCGCAACCAAAAAAGCCACCTGAATCGCCATAATCCCGGCACAGACCGCACAGAGGATATAAAATGCGTAGGGGTTCTCGACCCCCGGCATACCAGCGACATTGACCCCGAAAAGGCCGGTCATGAACCCCAAGGGCAAGAAGATGACAGAGGCCATGGACATGACAAACATGTTCCGGTTCAGGCGGTCTGACAACTGCCCCGACAGCTCTTCGCGCAAGATGGCCGTTTGATCGCGCAACTCTTCCATATCTTCGACGATCCGCACCATCTTGACGGCCTCTTCCTCAATCTCGCGGATGATCGTCGCAGACAGAAACGGCAGGATCAGGGTGGCGCTGTCCGCAAGTGCATCTCTCTGGGGTTTGAGAAAGCGCAGGGCCGCGATCAACTGCAAGCGCTTGTCCACCAGAGCCCGCCGCAGGTTGGCGTGACCTTGCGCGATCACCATTTCCTCCAGATCGGCAACTTCGGTATCCAGTCGCGCTTGAAAATTAGCAATATTGCCAACCAGATCCTCGATCAGATGGACCAGAAACTCGCCCACTTCTTCGGGTGCCGCGCCACGGTCCGCCCGCTGGGCCATACGCTCGACTGCAAGAACGCGCTTGCGCGAGATGGTAACAACCCGCTTTTCATCGGCGTAGATGCGGACCGAGACCATGTCTTCGGGGTCTTCGCCTTCGTTGTAGTTCATCCCCCGCAGGATCATCATCACCCCGTCATCAATCGCCATGACGCGCGGGCGGGTATTTACATCTGTCAGCGCCTCGGCCGCTTGAGGGTCAAGGTACTCCATATGCTCAAAAATCCATTCGGCCGCCTCTTCATGGGTGCCATCCAGATGCACCCAAGCGAATTCATCGCTGCGCAGACCGTCAATGACGGCGGCCTCGCTTGAGAGACCCTTTGCGGGGCCTTCAAGGATATAGGCAAAATGGATCGGCGTTTCGGCAGGCATGAGGGGGCTCCTTTTCACCACAACGTTTGAACCATCTCAAAGGGTTCCCGAAAAGCAAAAAGGCCGCCCGAGGGGGCGGCCTTTCGCAAATCAGAGCAAAGCCCTGAATTAGTCGAGGATTTTCGAGACGACGCCCGAACCCACGGTACGGCCACCCTCACGGATAGCGAAGCGCAGGCCTTCTTCCATCGCGATCGGAGCGATCAGTTCGACGGTGAAGCGCAGGTTGTCGCCGGGCATAACCATCTCGGTGCCTTCGGGCAGAACGCAGGTGCCGGTCACGTCAGTGGTACGGAAGTAGAACTGAGGACGGTAGTTCGCGAAGAACGGGGTGTGACGACCACCTTCTTCTTTGGTCAGAATGTAGACTTCCGACTCGAACTTGGTGTGCGGCTTAACCGAACCGGGCTTACACAGAACCTGGCCACGCTCAACTGCTTCACGGTCGATGCCGCGCAGCAGGGCGCCGATGTTGTCACCAGCTTCACCGCGGTCCAGCAGCTTGCGGAACATTTCAACACCGGTACAGGTGGTGGTCTGGGTGTCCTTGATACCAAAGATCTCGATCGAGTCGCCAACGTTGATCACGCCACGCTCAACACGACCGGTCACAACGGTACCACGACCCGAGATCGAGAACACGTCTTCGATCGGCATCAGGAAGGGCTGGTCAATCGCGCGCTCGGGCTCGGGGATGTATTCGTCAACTGCCGCCAGCAGTTCACGGATCTTGTCTTCACCGATGTTCGCGTCACGGCCTTCCAGTGCGGCCAGAGCCGAACCTGCTACGATCGGAATATCGTCGCCGGGGAAGTCGTATTCGCTCAGCAGTTCGCGAATTTCCATCTCAACCAGTTCGAGCAGCTCTTCGTCGTCAACCTGGTCAACTTTGTTCATGAAAACGACCAGCGCGGGAACGCCAACCTGACGCGCCAGCAGGATGTGCTCGCGGGTCTGGGGCATCGGGCCGTCTGCCGCGTTCACAACCAGAATGCCGCCGTCCATCTGGGCCGCACCGGTGATCATGTTCTTCACGTAGTCAGCGTGACCGGGGCAGTCAACGTGTGCATAGTGACGGTTCTCGGTCTCGTACTCAACGTGTGCGGTCGAGATGGTGATGCCGCGTGCCTTCTCTTCGGGCGCGCCGTCGATCTGGTCGTACGCTTTGAAGTCACCAAAGTATTTGGTGATTGCAGCGGTCAGAGTGGTCTTGCCGTGGTCAACGTGACCAATGGTGCCGATGTTTACGTGCGGTTTGTTCCGCGCAAACTTTTCCTTTGCCATCGTGTTGGCGCCTCGTGAGTTGGGGGGGCAGCCTGCCCCGGTTCAGCATCGCGGGCGATGTATTGGACGCACGTAAGAAAATCAAGCGTCAGTTGCACCCTGACGCATGGCTTTGTGATCCGTTGCAGGAATACCCGCATGATTTTGCCGAAAGTGCCCCTAGGTCACGACCACCGAAACGGTGGCAGACCTTAGCTTTGGGCCGCCGGTGCAGCTGCGACAGCATCAGGATTTGCTGCCTCTTCAGGCTCTGCGGGCGCTTGAACGGGGACCGGTTCGTTCAGACCGAACTCTTCCGCGTTCTTTTCCAGCCAGCGTTCGATCTGCTTGGCGATGTTGTAGGACAGATTGGCCATCTGCTCTTCTTTGGACTGGGTCAGGCCCGAGCTGATCAGGGTCTTTTCGCTGATTGATTCGAGGACAATCATCCGCTCGGGCTCGGGGTTCACCTTCGTGCCTTTGGCGTCATCCCAGAGGGTCACGTTCACGATCAGCGCCGATTTCGGGGCCAGCACCAGCGGCACACCCGGAACGGCCAGAACATAGCCGTCTACGCTGACGCCCAAGTGGTACAGCTTGCCACCCTCATAGCGTTCAAAACGCGCCGCAATGGCGTTGCGCACGGCTGCGATCCACTCATCCGGCTCTGCCTCACGCGAGGCGGGGCCTTTATAGGGATGGGGGGCAACCACGATATTGTGGCCCAAAGCAAAGTTCCCCAGCGGGACCGGAGGCTCATCCAGATCCGTCCGCCCGGAACAAGCAGCGACAAGGCACAGCGCGAGGGCGGCAAAAACACGGATCATTCGGCAACTCCTATCAAGCGATGGCCGCAAATAGCCGCTTTTCGCGCAAGATTTCAATCAGTGCAGCGCGACTAATGCCCCGCCGTGGACGAAAAGACGAAGATTGTGATGACGCCAGCCAGAATCAAACCAATGCCCAGGATCGCTGGCAGGTCCAGCTTTTGCCCCAAAGCCACCCACCCCACGACCGAGATCAAAACGATCCCCAGCCCGCTCCAAGTGGCGTAGACCACACCCACAGGCAGGCTGCGTAGGGTCACCGATAGCAGGTAGAACGATAGCAGATAGGCCGCAGCCATGAAGAGCGTGGGACCAAGGCGGGTGAACTGCTCGGTCCGGGCCAAGGCGGTGGTTCCCAGCACCTCACACACAATCGCAGCGGCCAGCGCGGCATAGGTCAACATTTTAAAGCCCCGTCATTAACATTGTCTCAGGCCCGCACATGCCTATCTTCATTGAGAGGAGGTGCATCATGGTCCAAAACGCGTTTCCCGTTCGCGTGCCCTTGGTGACAGAACCAATGGGCCTATGGAAGAGCCTACAGACCGCCCGCCGCAATGTGCTGGCGATCCTGCCCGAAATTGCGACACGGCAGCCTATGGTTTCCGGCAAGACCGGCAAGCGCTGGCATATGGTGATGGATCCGGACGCCTTGCAGCACATCCTGCGCGAACGTCTGCCCGATTACCCCAAGTCCGACGTGACCAAGAACCTGTTACGCCCCGCCATTGGCGAGAGCCTGTTCATCGCCGAAGGGGCGGAATGGATGTGGCAACGGCGCACAGCTGCGCCGTCCTTTTCCCATCGGAACATGACCGCACTGGCCCCTGTCATGACCGCTGCTGCCGAACGGGCCGTCCAGCGACTGGCCGCCAACGGGCCGAAACGCGCCATCAACATGTTCGACGAGATGGTCCAGACGACCTTTGAGGTGATCTCGGACGTGACCTTCTCGGGCGATGACGCCTTTGATCGCGATGGCGTGCACGATGCCATCAACAACTACATCAACACGGCGGGCAAAATCTCTCTGCCTGATATGCTGGGGATGCCCGACTGGGTGCCGCGTCTGGGCCGGATCACCGGCGATCGTGCCCTGACCGAAATGCAGAAGATCGCCGATAGCGCCATTGACCGCCGCCGGAAAAGCGGCCCGCCCAAAGGCGCGCCCGATCTGCTGGACCTGCTGCTTGCGGGGGCCGATCCGGAATCAGGCCGCACCATGAGCACCGAGGAGCTGCGGGACAATCTGCTGACCTTCATCGTCGCTGGCCACGAGACCACAGCCCTCTCACTGTCGTGGGCGCTTTATTTGGTGGCGGGCGACCAAGAGCGACAGGACAAAGCCCGCGCCGAGGCTCAGGTAGTGCTACAGGGACGCTGCGCCACCGGCGATGACGTGCCAAAGCTGCCTTACATCCGCCAGATCATTGACGAAGCCCTGCGCCTTTATCCCCCCGCAGCGCTGGTTTCGCGCACGGCGCTTAAGGATGACATCCTGTGCGGCAGGCAAGTCAGGCGTAAAGATACGGTTATGATCCCGATCTACGCACTTCACCGTAACCACCTGCTCTGGGATCAACCTGATAGTTTTGTGCCTGAGCGTTTTGCAAATCGCAAAGACATCCCCCGTTACGCTTACTTGCCCTTCGGAGACGGGCCAAGGATTTGCATTGGCGCAAGTTTCGCATTGCAAGAGGCGGTGATTATCCTTGCCAGCTTGCTGTCCAGCTTTCGTTTCACACCGGTCTCAGGCGTATCCCCTGATCCGGTGATGATTCTGACTTTGCGTCCGGAAGGGGGTGTTTGGGTCATGTCCGAGCCCTTGCCCCGCGTTCATTAGTGCCGAAAAAGCCAATCAATCTATAGTTGTGATATTATTTTGGCCGATGGCTCGACAATACTAGGTAAAATCCTTTTTTAATGTGAGCAGGAAACAGCTTTTTTCAACCTATGAGGGCAGCGAAATTTAACCTTTTTTTAAGAAAGTGCGCACTGCCTGTTGTGTGAGGCCAAAGTTTATAGTAAATAATCAAAAGTATAGATGCAGTGATACTTACGATCTGCCGGGGTTCGCGAAGACTTCTGTGAGTGGTGGTCCAGCTATTTCTCCCCGGCAATTCGTATCACTGATCTGCTCTTCCCAAACAGTTTAAGAATTCAACTCGCACCCTGCACGTGTGCTGTAATGCTGAGCGGTTTTTGCCGATTCAGCGCAAAAAAGGCGGCACCCTGAGGTGCCGCCTTTTCCCTAATTCAAGACTGTAAGGCGTCAACCGCGCAGGGTAGCGCCGGTGGCCTTCTGGACCTTTTCGATGATCTTGGCACTCACGGCCTCGATATCCTTGTCTTTCAGGGTCGCATCCACAGGCTGAAGGCGCACGGTGATCGCGAGACTCTTTTTGCCCTCGCCCAAGCTGCCGCCGATGAATTCGTCAAAGACGCGCACATCCTCGATCAGCGCCTTGTCCGCGCCCGCAGCGGCATTGATCAGGGTCAGCGCCTCAACGTTCGCATCCACCACGAAGGCAAAGTCACGCTCGACCGCTTGCAGATCACTGATCTTCAGCGCGGGACGGGTGGTTGCCGCTTTGCGGGGCAGCGGGATTTCTGCGGGCCAGATGGTAAAGCCCACGGCGGGGCCTTTCACGTCCATTGCATCCAGCACCTTGGGGTGCAGTTCGCCGAACACAGCTAGCGTCTTTTTCGGACCCAGACAAATACGGCCCGAACGGCCCGGATGGAACCATTCGGCGGTGTCACGCATGATCTGCACCTTGGCAGGCGCGCCGATGGCCGACAGAATCGCCTCAACATCCGCTTTGGCGTCATAAACGTCCACAGGGCGCGAGGCACCGTGCACGTCCTTGGGGCCGGTACGGCCAATCAGAACGCCGCTAATCTGGTTGTGCTGCTCGCTGGGTTCGCCGCCGTGGAACGCAGGGCCGCATTCAAACAGCGCCAGATCGGCAAAGCCGCGCGACTGGTTCCGTGCAGCGGCGGCCAGCAGGCCGGGCAGCAGGTCAGGACGCATATGGCTCATCTCGGACGAGATCGGGTTTTCCAGACGGGTCGCATCGGTGCCGCCACCGAACATCGCCGCCTGTTTGCCGTCGATGAAGCTGTAGGTCACACACTCGTTGTAACCAAGGCTGGCAGCGGTACGACGACCGATGCTTTCACGCTTTTGCATGGGCGTCAGAATCTGCTTGGGCAGTTCGGTCGTCATACGGGGCAGCGGCTTACCAACCAGCTTGGTGAGCGAGGCCATACGGGCCACTTCCTCGACCAGATCAGCCTCACCCAGAACGTCAGGACGCCAGCTGGGAACGTGGGCCATGTCGCCTTCCATACGGAAACCAAGCGCCTCAAGCGTCGCGCGCTGGGTCTCGGCAGGGATTTCCATGCCCACAAGGCTCTGACAACGGTCAGTATCCAACTTGTAGGCGCGGCTGTGGTCGGGCATCTCACCCGCCATGACAACCTCAGAAGCCTCACCGCCGCACAGGTCCAGAATCATGCGGGTGGCATGTTCCAGCCCGACAGGGGTCCATTCGGGGTCGATGCCACGCTCAAACCGGTAACGGGCGTCCGAGTTGATCTTCAGCGCACGGCCCGTCAGCGCGGTCCGCACAGTGTCAAAGAACGCCGCCTCAAGGAAGACATTGGTGGTCTCATCGGTGCAGCCCGAATGCAGACCGCCCATCACGCCACCAATCGATTCCACGCCGTTATCATCGCTGATCACGGTCATGCCCGCCTGCATGGTGTATTCTTTTTCGTCCAGCGCCGTCAGGGTCTCGCCACCCTTGGCCGCGTGAACGCGCAGGTTGCCAGCAACCTTATCTGCATCGAATACGTGCAGCGGACGGTTGCGGTCGTAGGTGAAGAAGTTGGTGATATCCACCAGCGTCGAGATCGGACGCAGGCCAATCGCCCGCAGCAGATCCTGCAGCCATTCCGGCGACGGACCGTTCTTCACGCCCTTGATCACACGGCCATAGAAAACGGGGCAGCCGTCACGGGCGTCCTCGTCAATGCTGACGGCAATCGGGCTGGGGAAGCTTCCGGGGATCGGATCGGTGTCGCGGGCCTTCATGGTGCCAAGACCACGGGCCGCCAAATCCAGCGCAATACCGCGCACACCCAGCGCATCGGGGCGGTTGGGGGTAATGGCGATCTCGATCACCGGATCAACCTTGGCCGGATCATTTTCGGCCAGCCAATCGGTGAACTTCTGGCCAACCTCACCCGAGGCCAGTTCGATGATGCCGTTATGCTCGTCCGACAGCTCCATCTCACGCTCGGAGCACATCATGCCATAGCTCTCGATGCCACGGATCTTGCCCACGTTGATGGTGATGTCGATGCCGGGCACATAGGTGCCGGGCTTGGCCACAACCACAGTGATGCCAGCGCGTGCGTTCGGCGCGCCGCAGATGATCTGCAATTCACCTTCGTCGGTGGCCACTTTACAGACGTTCAGCTTATCCGCGTCAGGGTGCTTCTCAGCCGAAACGACTTTGCCGATGGTAAAGGCACCCAGTTTCTCGGCAGGGTTTTCAACGCCTTCGACCTCCAGACCCAAATCGGTCAGGGCATAGAGAATCTCGTCCAGAGTGGCCGAGGTTTCGAGGTGTGACTTAAGCCAGGACAGGGTGAACTTCATCGCCGCGCGCCTTTATTGTCAGGTTGCATTCGGGGCACGGCATAGCCCAAAGGGCGGCAGGGGGAAAGAGGCGTTACGCCTCGTATAACTCTAGGGGCAGACCATCGGGGTCGGCAAAGAAGGTAAACCGCCTACCGGTCAAGGAATCTGTGCGGATTTCCTCTACCGCAACCCCTGCCTGCTCTAGTTCCGCCTTAGCCTGCGCCACATCCGCCACCGTGAACGCCAGATGCCGCAACCCCTGCGCTTCGGGGTATGAGGGGCGCTGCGGAGCATCGGGAAAACTGAACAGCTCGATCTGACTGCCCCCTAGGGCCAGATCCAGCTTCCAGCTATCACGCGCCTCTCGGTAGGTTTCTGCGATCACCGCACACCCGAGGATGTCCACATAGAAGGCTTTAGACCGCGCATAGTCGCTTGCGATGATGGCCACATGGTGAATACCGGTGATGGGAAGGGGCACGAACGCTCTCCGCTAAGTTTCTCAGGCCGCCAGATCATGCCGCGGCGCAGGCTGCGTCAACTCCTCGACCACCTCAAACCGCCAGCAGACCAGCGGCACGGCATCAGACCAGTCACGACGCGTGCCAAAATAGCCGGTCAGTTCCGCATGCCAATCCGCACGGCTTCCATATGGCCCTGTCGCCAAAGCCAGCGTTTCGCTCACTTCAGAAACTGTCGTGATGCTGACTTCGGTCACACGGATCACCGCGCCCGGCAAACGCCGCCCGTCCTTGACGATAAAGTACTGCCCCACAGCCGGCATACGCGCCCCGCCGCGTCCGTCACGCAGCACACCGCAAGACGCGGTCTTTTGCCCCGATGCAACCAACGCCAGCATATCGTCCGCCATCCGCGGTCCATTTCCAAAAGAAAACGTCGTCGCACCGCGATACTTCGCCTTAAGCGCATCCAGCATCAAATCCTCCCAGAACAGGTTACAGCATCACCCTTTCGCAAAATCCGTGCCACGCGCCCTACCCAACGAAAAAGGGCAAGGCCCGCGGCCCTGCCCTTGTAAAACCAGACGGTGAAAAAGGCCTTAACGGCTGAGACCGGCATGCAGGGTCGGCACATCCAGCGAAGCAAAGCCGTAGTGACGCAGCCAACGCAGGTCCGCATCGAAGAAGGCACGCAGATCAGGGATGCCGTATTTCAGCATCGCCAGACGGTCGATCCCCAGACCAAAGGCAAAACCCTGCCACTGAGCAGAATCGATCCCTGCCGCTTCCAGAACCTTGGGATGCACCATGCCAGAGCCACCGGCCTCCAGCCAATCATCGCCCTCACCCAGCTTCAACTGGCCATCAACCCAAGAACAACGGAAGTCGATCTCGGCCGAAGGTTCAGTGAAGGGGAAGTGCGAAGCGCGGAAGCGGACCTCGACCTCATCCACTTCAAAGAAGGCCGCCGCGAATTGCTCCAAAACCCACTTGAGGTTCGCCATCGAGATGTCCTTGTCGATGGCAAGCCCTTCGACCTGATGGAACATAGGCGTGTGGGTCTGATCGTAGTCAGAGCGGTATACACGACCGGGCGCGATGATGCGGCAAGGCGCACCATGCTTTTCCATATGGCGGATCTGCACGGGGCTGGTGTGAGTCCGCAGAACATGGGGTGGGCGATCATCCCCTTCGGCGCGGTGTGTATAGAACGTGTCCATCTCGGCGCGCGCAGGGTGATGGCCAGGAATGTTCAGCGCATCGAAGTTGTACCAATCGCTTTCGATCTGCGGACCCTCAGCAACGGCAAAACCCATATCAGCAAAGATCGCGGTAATCTCTTCGGTCACCTGACTGATCGGATGGATCGAGCCCTGACGCTGAGGGCGTACCGGCAAGGTCACATCCAGCCACTCGGCCTTCAAACGTTCGGCCAATGCCGCATCTGACAGCGATGCCTTGCGGGCGCTCAGAGCTGCGTTGATCTCATCCTTCAGCGCGTTCAGCGCAGGACCAGCTGTCTGACGTTCTTCCGGGGTCATTTTCCCCAGTTCACGCATTTTCAAGCTGATCTCGCCTTTCTTGCCCAATGCCCCAAGGCGCACTTCCTCGAGGGCGGCCTCATCGCTCGCCGCTGCAATCGCTTCGATGTATTTTGCGCGCAAATCGTCCATCGCACCCTCCTTGGCTTTCAGGCGCTTGCTACCACAAGATCAGCAGGACGCAAGCCAAAGGCAATTTTTGGGACGATTGAAGGCGCGGTTACAAAGAGTATTTTTGCAATAAGGAAGCCGATAACCTTCTCTTAATCTCGATCAGTCAAGCTAGCATTGCGGAACAGGCTGGAGAGCCGATGGCCGTCAATGAGGAAGTTGCCCTGTTCAGCGCATAGATCCCGCAAGGACACTACCGCTGGACAGGGCACGATATTAGCTTCCTTATTGAATAAATACTCAAAAAGAGCGTGCACCAAACGCGCGACGGTGACTAACGACACGCCAAAGCAAAATGCGGGCCCCGAGGGACCCGCATCGAAATTCTCTTGCTGTAGCGGCGATTAGGCGGCCAGAGCGCCTTTTGCCTGATCGACGATCGCGCCGAAAGCGGCGGGCTCGTGTACGGCCAGATCAGCCAGAACCTTACGGTCAACAACGATACCTGCTTTGTTCAGGCCGTTGATGAACGCCGAATAGGTCAGATCTGCGTCATGTGCGCGGACAGCTGCGTTGATGCGCTGGATCCACAGAGCGCGGAAGTTACGCTTACGCGCCTTCCGGTCGCGGGTTGCGTACTGGTTGGCCTTATCGACGGCCTGAGCTGCAACCTTGAAGGTGTTCTTGCGACGACCGTAGTAACCTTTGGCCTGCTTGACGATCTTCTTGTGACGGGCGTGGGTGACGGTACCACCTTTGACTCGGGACATTCCGTTCTCTCCTTAGCGCGCGTAGGGCATGTATTTCTTCACGATCTTCTCATC
Source organism: Donghicola tyrosinivorans (assembly GCF_003003355.1). Lineage (GTDB taxonomy): Bacteria > Pseudomonadota > Alphaproteobacteria > Rhodobacterales > Rhodobacteraceae > Donghicola > Donghicola tyrosinivorans. The sequence goes on along the minus strand of NZ_PVTQ01000002.1, from coordinate 58,296 downwards.
GGGAGCCGAGAGAGTCGTGGTACCACGGGCGGTACGGATGAATTTGGTGGTACGTTTGATCATGCCATGGCGCTTGCCAGCCTGGCCACAAACGATGCGACCGTTGGCGGTCACTTTGAAGCGCTTCTTGGCGCTCGACTTCGTCTTCATCTTGGGCATTTCCGTCTCCTTCAATGCGGGTTCGGTCTTAGCGACGACTCGGCATGCCACATTGGCCGGTCGTGCGGTGTGAGCGCGCCTATTACTAGGGGGCGGGCGGCAAGGCAAGGTGATTCTTTTGGTCAGCCGACGTCGCGAACAGGTCTAGCGGGTGTACCGTTCAACCACATTGGCGAAGACATGGGGAATATCGCCCACGTCGTATCCGCCGGGCTGATGGCGCAGCGCGTAAACGATGCAACCCCCTGCAATCATGATAACAATCATGGCCGCGCGCGGTGCACGGCCATCGTTAAAGGCCGAAAGAATTGCCGGAAGGGAAAAGGCCCCGAGAACGAGGCCTAGTACCAGCGCAAAGTCTGCGTCAAAGTTCATACCTATAATCCACACTAACGAAAAGTTAGTCTAGATTACTCCGGATCGGTGTTAAAAATCAAACGTTCCTCGCAAGGGGCGACCCGCAGGATGTTTGTCGAACCTGTAACATTGAACGGCACACCAGCTGTGACCACGATGTGATCGTTCTCGCTGGCGTAGCCTTCCGACCGTGCCGCACGCACTGCCGAGACCACCGCCATCTTGAAACGGTCCACCTCATTGGTCTTGATCGGCTGCACGCCCCAAGTCAGCGCCAGACGGCGTGCGGTGCGCAGCAACGGGGTCAGAGCGATGATCGGGACCATCGGACGCTCGCGCGAGGTCAGCATGGCTGTGGTGCCGGTCTGGGTGAAGCAGGAGATCGCTTTGATCTGCGCAGTTTCCGCGATTTCGCGGGCAGCCGCCACGATCCCGTGGGCGATACCGGTCCCACGCGACGGAGCAGTGCCGCCACGCGATGCGGTGATAACTTCGCGCCAAGTCTGGTCGCCTTCCACTTCGCGGGCCACGTTGTCCATGGTCTGGACGGCCTGCTCGGGGTATTGGCCCGCTGCCGATTCTGCCGAAAGCATGATCGCATCAGCGCCTTCATAGATCGCCGTTGCCACGTCCGAAACTTCGGCGCGGGTAGGCATGGGGCTTTCGATCATCGATTCCAGCATCTGGGTGGCCACGATCACCGGCTTGGCGGCGGCGCGGCACTTGCGGACCAGTCGCTTCTGGATCGGGGGCACGTTCTGGACGGGCAGTTCTACGCCAAGGTCGCCACGGGCCACCATGATACCGTCAGAGGCATCAAGAATTTCTTCAAAGTCGCGCACAGCGGTGGGCTTTTCGATCTTGGACAGAACCGAAGCGCGGCCCTGCACCAGTTCACGTGCTTCCCAGACGTCCTTGGCACGCTGCACGAAGGACAGCGCGATCCAGTCCACACCCAGATTGCAGGCGAATTCCAGATCACCGCGGTCTTTTTCCGACAGCGCGGCCAGCGGCAAGACCACGTCCGGCACGTTCACGCCCTTGCGGTTCGAGATGGTGCCACCGGTCACGACCACACAGTCTGCCGATTCACGGTCACAGTTTTCCACTTTCAGGCGGATTTTACCGTCGTTCACCAGCAGGTGCGAACCAGGCTCAAGCGCGGCGAAAATCTCGGGGTGCGGCAGGCAGACGCGATCAACGGTGCCTTCTGCTTCGTCCAGATCCAGACGGAAGGCTGCACCTTCGACCAGTTCTTCGCTGCCGTTGGCGAACACACCTACACGCAGTTTCGGGCCCTGCAAGTCTGCCAGAATCGCGATGGGGCTGCCAAGGTCTTCTTCGACCTGACGGATGATCTTGTGACGCTCGGCAATCTCGTCATGGGTGCCGTGGCTCATGTTCAAACGGAATACGTCTGCGCCCGCTTCGTGCAGTTTGCGGATCATTGCGTAATCGTTCGAGGCGGGGCCGAGGGTGGCCACGATCTTGACCTTGCGGTGGCGTCTCATCTGGGTGCTCCTTGTCGCGGGATAATCCGCAAATAGAAATGTTATCGCTAACGTCAGTCGCGTTATGCACGATCATTCGCGCCGGAGCAACTGTTTCGACCGGCAATATGCCGATGAGAGCCCTTGACCCCGCCTTGCGGGACGGCCAGCCTCCGGTCAAACCGAAAAGGGCCAGACCATGACACAGTTAGACGAGCAAACCCGTATCGAACTTGAGGCCGCCGCTTTCCGCCGGCTTCTGGACCATCTTTCCACACGAACGGATGCCCAGAACATAGATATGATGAATCTTGCGGGCTTTTGCCGCAACTGCCTGAGCCGCTGGTATCAGGAAGCCGCCAACGCCAAAGGGATCGAGATGACCAAGGACGAAGGCCGCGAGGCAATCTACGGCATGCCCTATGACGAGTGGAAAGAGAAATACCAAAGCGAAGCCAGCGCCGAGAGTTTGGCCGCGTTCGAGGTCAATAAACCGCAGGATTGATCATATACGGTTTACTTCGGATAAGCGTTTTTAAACCGTAACAATCGACATTAAGCGAAAAGGCGGCCCGAAGGCCGCCTTTTATCTGTTTCACCGTTCGACGCGTGGGTCGCTGCGTTATTCGCCGGTGTAATGGCTGACGATGGCCCGCAGACGATCAATCTCTTCGTCTTTGGACTGAGCATCGGCCAAAAGCTCTTCGAACTTGGCTTCAATGGCGCTGGCATCGGTTTCAAGCTCGGCGCGCAGGTCGTCCAGATCGGACTGAAGGTGGGCGATCTGTTCGTCCTTTTTCTCCAGCACATGGCGCAGACCTTCAGGCAGGTTGCCGTGAACCCAATCATCGTCGTCCAGCGCAAAGGGATCACCCGTGCCAGCTTCGGCCATATCGGCAAGCAGTTCGGGATCAGCGGGAGCGTCAGCATCTTGACCAAGGCCAATGCCCGCACCCGGCAGCGCCGACGCGGCCAGCAGCTTCAGATCATCCAGCTCGGCGGTCAGGCCTTCGATCTCTTTGGTTTTGGCCTCAAGCGATTTGCGCAGGTTGCTGGCTTCGGTCTTTGCCGCAGTCAGGGCTTGTTCGTCCTTGAACGAGCCGACGGCGGCTTTGGCTTTGCGCCCGCCGAAGATCAGCCAGCCTGCCACCAACCCGACAAGAGCGGCGACAACGACCAGACCCCAAATCTCGGTCAGCAGAAATTCCCAGTTCTGAAACATTATTCTGTCTCCTTAGCGGTGGTGGCCGCATCATCCGTGGTCGCGTCAATATCGGCGGGATCAACCCATTCCACCGTCGTGCGCCGGTTGGCGGCGCGTCCTTCTTCTGTGTCATTTGTGGCAACGGGACGGGTGTCGCCGTAACCGGTCGCCTGCAACGCATCACTGGCAACGCCTCGGGCCACAAGGGCGGCACGCACTGCACCTGCCCGCTCTTGGCTAAGCGATGTGTTCGCAGCGGCATTGCCTACCGAATCGGTGTGCCCGCCGATGATCGCGGTCAGATCACCCTTAGCCACACAATGCGCCACGACAGCCGCAATACGGTTCACTGCCCGCGCAGCTTTGGCATCCAGACGCGCCGCGCCCGACACGAACTGCACCCCTTCGCCCTCAAGCGCGCGGGTGATTTCCGCATCACAAGTCTGAACCGAGGGGGCAAAGTCCACGCGGGGCAACCAGTATCCAGCCTGCGCCATTTCGGTTTCGCCGCTGGCAGCGTTGGTCCGCTGGGTGCCATCGGGCACGCTTATTGCGGCAGAGCTCAGGCTGACCTCGCCACCCAACATGGCGGCGATCCCAGCGCTGACCAGTTCCGCATCCACACCAGGCGCGACAGTGCCCGACAGGCTGATGCCGTCTACGGTACGCGTCAGAACCACGTCTTCCAATTCTGGCAGCCAGTCCCGCAGAACAGCGATCCGCGCCAGTTGGCCTGCGGCGTCGCCCACAAGACCGGTGGCACCGGTGCCCGAGAACACGTCAAAGCCCAGAACCTCGGCCACATCGCGGCGCGACATGCCCGCAGGCAGCTTGCCATTGATCGCAAGGCCAGTGTTGGCGTTGTATTCGACATCATAGGCAGGCGGCGTGCCGTCATCCAGCAAGGTCAGATCGGTCTCGACGGTGAACCCGTCAGGCACGGCCTCAAGCAACGCCTTCAACGCTGCCTCTTCCACAGGGCTGCGCACGATACCGCTGATCGCCAAAGTCGTATCCGATAGGTTCAGAACGCCCTCTTCCAGCAGCTTTACCGCCCCAAGGCCTGCTTCTGCCGCGCCGCTCCAGTTTTCCGGAGCGCCAGAGGCCATCGTCAGGCTTTCGACCGGCGCATCCAGCGCCACGGCCAGCGTATCCCGCGCTGCCTCGCTGGGGACATATCCGTCCACCGAGAGGCTGCCGTTCTGCCACCGCGCCCCGAAGCTGAACGGAGACACCTTGGGCAGCACGGTCCAGTCGGTCCGCATCTCACGCAGACCAGTCACCTGCGCGAATTCCGTGCGCAGCATCTCTTCTTCTTCGACACTGTCGACGATGCCGCCCAGTTCGATATCCCGACCCGAAACTGCCACAGTCACACCATGAATGGCCGACTGCCCTTTGGCTTCGGCGCTTTTCAGAACTTTGGCTTCGATTTCGGGTGCATTTGTCCGAATGCCGTAAAATCCGGTCAGGCCAACACCTGCCAGCAAAACGACACTTCCCAATAGCCTGCGCATTAAATCCTCTCTGAATCTCTGCACGTCGCGCCCCTACAGGCCCGAATGCGCCAGCAAAAGCAAGCACAACCACAGGTTATGGGCCATAATGGCACATAACCTGTGTCACAACGATGAAGTCAGGATCAGATTGCGGCTTTGCGGCTTTCTTCCAGATAGATCTCGCGCAGGCGCGAAGCCACGGGGCCAACGGTGCCGGTGCCGACAGCTTTGTCGTCAATCTTGACCACGGGCTGCACAAATGACGTGGCCGAGGTGATAAAGGCCTCATCCGCGTTTTGCGCTTCTTCAATGGTGAAGGGACGCTCTTCGATCTTCATCTGCGCCACTTCCGCAAAGCGCAGAACAGCGGCGCGAGTAATTCCGTGCAGGATGTGGGTGCTGAGGTTGCGGGTGATGATCACACCGTCCTTCACGATATAGGCATTATTCGAGGTGCCCTCGGTCACGAAACCATCCTCAACCATCCACGCATCATCGGCACCAGCCGCCTTGGCCGCCATCTTGCCCATCGAGGGGTACAGCAGCTGCACGGTTTTAATGTCACGACGGCCCCAACGGATATCGGGGATCGAGATGACAGAAATACCAGTCTTCGCCGCAGGGCTGTTCACGGCGTTTTTCTTCTGGGTGAACAGAACCAGCGTCGGCTCTGCATCCTTGGGATAGGCAAAGTCACGGTCCGCAGCGCCACGGGTCACTTGCAGGTAAACCAGACCTTCATCGACACCGTTTTCTTCAACCAACTTGCGGTGGATCGACAGCAGCTCTTCCTTGGTGACCGGCTCTTTCATCTCCAACTCGCTCAGCGAGCGGGCCAGACGCGTTGCGTGGCCATCAAAGTCGATCAGCTTGCCGTCCAGAACGGTGGTCACTTCGTAGACGCCATCCGCCATCAGAAAGCCACGGTCAAAGATGGACACTTTGGCTTCGGTTTCGGGCAGGTATTCGCCGTTCACATAGACGGTACGGGTCATGTCGGGTCTTCTCCTAATAGATCGCGACGGGGGCCTTACCCCCAAAGGGCCGCCACAGGCGGATGCACTCCATCGGCATCGTAATGCAGGGCGTTGTCACGGTCTTCGGCCAGAAGCAGCGGCGCGTCAAGATCGACGACCTTCACACCCCGCGCAACAACGGTCGCAGGGGCCATCGCAAGCGAGCTGCCAATCATGCAGCCCACCATGATATCAAAGCCCATTTCCTCGGCCGCACGGCGCAATGCCAAGGCCTCGGTCAGGCCGCCGGTCTTGTCCAGCTTAATGTTGATCATGTCATATTTGCCGCGCAGCTTTTCCAGACCATTGCGATCATGACAGCTTTCATCGGCACAAAGGGGCACAGGGCGCTCCAGCCCCAACAGGGCGTCGTCCTGACCTGCGGGCAAAGGTTGCTCGACCATCTCTACGCCCAAGCGGACCAGATGCGGCGCCAGATCGGAATAGACCTCTGCGCTCCAGCCTTCATTGGCGTCCACAATGATCCGCGATGAAGGCGCACCGCGACGCACGGCTTCCAAACGCGGCATGTCCTCGGGTGTGCCAAGCTTGATCTTCAGCAGCGGACGGAACGCATTCTTCCGCGCCTGTTCTTCCATCTCTTCGGGGCTCGCCAAAGACAGCGTATAGGCCGTCACCTCCGGGCCTGGCGCCGGCACACCGGCCAGATCCCAAACACGGCGATGGGTCTTCTTGGCCTCCAGATCCCACAAGGCACAATCCACCGCATTGCGCGCCGCCCCTGCGGGCAGGGCATATTGCAGCGCCTTACGCTCGATATCCTGCGGCAGACCGGCGATCTGTTCGGAAACGCTGTCCAGCGTTTCGCCATAACGGGCATAGGGAACGCATTCCCCGTATCCAGTCACCCCGCCCCGCGTGATTTGCACAGACAGCACCTGCGCCTCGGTCCTGCTCCCGCGCGAGATCGTAAAGACCTGCGCCAGTTTGAAGCTCTCGCGACGGACGATCAAAGACATGCCCATTCCTTCTTTATCGCAAAAATACTTAATGGAACGAAAGGCCCCGCAAGGCCCCTCGGTAGATCAAAGGCTTACAGTGCAGCCAAGGCGTCTGCCAGACGATCCGCGCTGTGGCGGTAGGGATCGACGGCGGGCAGACCCATCTCTGCCTCGACCTGCGCCAGATAGGCCTCGGCTTCGGCGTCGCCCATATGCTGGGTGTTGACCGAAATACCAACGATCTTCACGTCAGGATTGGCAACACGGGCCAAGGGCAGAACCAAATCAGCCAGTTGCTGAAGGGTCGGAACCGCGTAACCGGGCAGGCCGCGCAGATGGGTGCGGGTCGGCTCATGGCACAGGATCAGCGCATCTGCCTGACCGCCATGGACCAGCGCCAGCGTTACGCCGGAATAGGACACGTGGAACAGGCTGCCCTGCCCTTCGATGATATCCCAGTGATCATCATCATTATCAGGCGTCAGCCACTCGATCGAGCCCGCCATAAAGTCCGCGATCACTGCGTCCAGCGGCACGCCGTTGCCGGTGATCAGAATGCCGGTCTGGCCGGTGGCCCGGAAGGTGCTTTTCAGACCCTTGGCGCGCATCGAGTTGTCCAGCGCCAGCGCGGTATACATCTTGCCGACCGAGCAATCGGTCCCGACCGCCAGCACACGCTTGCCGCGGCGCTTTTCTCCATTGGCGATGGGGTACTGAACCTCGGGAACGCGCACGTCATGCAGCGAACGGCCGCAAGCTTCGGCAACCGCCACCAGATCGGGCTCGTTGCGCAGCAGGTTGTGCAAGCCGGAGGCCAGATCAAAGCCCTCTTCCAGCGCCGCAACCAGCACCTTTTTCCATGCCTGACTGATCACGCCGCCACGGTTGGCAACGCCAATGACCAGAGTTTCAGCGCCCGCCGCCTTGGCCTCGGCCAGAGTCATATCAGTCAGGCCCAGATCGGCTTTGCAGCCTTCCATACGGAACTGGCCTACGGCATTCTCGGGGCGCCAGTCCTTGATACCTTGTGCGACTTTGGCCGCAAGTTGATCGGGTGCATCGCCTAGAAACAGCAGGTAAGGGGTCTTGATCATCGCAAAAATCCTTCTTCTCAGGAAACAGGATGCCGCGCCTGCAGCGAGATTTCTTACGAAATCCTGCGGCTTCTACTGAAAATTTTGAAGAAACTTCGAAATTTGAAAAGATTTGCCGAAGATTCTTGCAGCCCTACCCCTCAAGACGTGAAACTCTTCGATAGCGTGGCCGCAACGCAGCGTCCGATGCCGCAGTTGCGAAAAGACGCTTGCGTGACGCTGCGCAATTTAATACCCATTCAAGCAACCTAAACGAAATATCATTACCGAAAGGCAGAGCCGATGAGCTTCCGCATTCAGCCCCCAGCGCCCGCCCGCCCGAACCGTTGCCAGCTGTTCGGCCCCGGCTCGCGCCCTGCATTGTTTGAGAAAATGGCCGCCAGCGCGGCGGACGTGATCAACCTTGACCTTGAGGATTCGGTGGCCCCCACCGACAAGGACGCGGCCCGCGCGAACATTATCGCGGCGATCAGCGATGTGGATTGGGGCAACAAGACCCTTTCGGTGCGCATCAACGGTCTGGACACCCCCTACTGGTACCGCGACGTCGTGGACCTGATGGAACAGGCGGGCGAGCGTCTGGACCAGATCATGATCCCCAAAGTGGGTTGCGCTGCCGACATCTACGCCGTGGACGCGCTGGTCACCGCGATCGAGACCGCCAAAGGCCGCGCCAAGAAGATCAACTTTGAAGTCATCATCGAATCGGCTGCCGGCATTGCCCATGTGGAAGAAATCGCCGCCGCCTCGCCCCGTCTGGTGGCCATGAGCCTTGGCGCTGCGGACTTTGCCGCATCCATGGGCATGGCAACCACCGGCATCGGCGGGACACAGGAAAACTATTACATGCTGCGCGAAGGCGCGAAGTATTGGTCGGACCCGTGGCACTGGGCACAGGCTGCCATCGTTGCCGCCTGCCGCACCCACGGCGTGCTGCCCGTCGACGGCCCCTTCGGCGATTTCAGCGATGACGAAGGCTACCGCGCGCAGGCGCTGCGTTCGGCGACCCTTGGCATGGTTGGCAAATGGGCCATCCACCCCAAACAGATCGCGCTGGCCAACGAGGTCTTCACCCCGTCCGAAGCCGCCGTCACCGAGGCCCGCGAAATTCTGGCCGCAATGGAAGAAGCCAAAGCCAAGGGCGAAGGCGCAACTGTTTACAAAGGCCGTCTGGTCGACATCGCCTCGATCAAGCAGGCCGAAGTAATCGTGCGCCAGTCGGAGATGATCGCGAACAGCTGATCAAAGGCCGGGGGCGCTGCCCCCGGACCCCCGAGGTATTTTCGCCAAGATGAAGAGGCTGCCGGTTTCCGGTGGCCTTTTTCTATGCCCGCTCGTCCTTTGGGGAGCCCATGACCACATAGGTGGTGAGAGCCTGCACCTGCGGCAGGGTTCCTAGGACTTCGGTGTGGAAATGTTTGTAGGCGGCCAGATCTGCAGCCTCGATCCGCAGGAGGTATTCGATGGCACCGGTGATGTTATGGCATTCGCGCACCTCGGGGGCGCGGGCGATTGCGCGTTCAAACGCCTCTTGCGCCGCTTTGGTATGGGTACCGAGACCGACAGTCACATAGGCGATGAAGCCGATGCCCATAGCTGCGGGATTGAGAACCGCACGATAACCGCTGATCGCCCCGCGCTTTTCCAGATCCTGCACGCGGCGCAGGCAGGCCGATGGGGACAGGCCCACGCGATCGGCCAGTTCGAGATTGCTGATGCGGCCCTCGGATGAGAGGACTTGCAATATTTTTCGGTTTATCTGGTCATCTTTGATCATTTGTTGCGATTATTGTTGCTTGAATGAGGTCTTTGCAAGCCAATTGCGGTGATTTTCGCATGATATTGCGCATATGACCTACGAACTTATCCCTGCTCTTTTCGCGTTCTCGCTGGCTACGGTGATCACACCCGGGCCGAACAACCTGATGCTGATGGCATCGGGTGCCAACTTTGGCTTTGCCCGTACCCTGCCCCACATGGCTGGGATCGCCTTTGGATTTCCGGCCATGGTGCTTCTAGTCGGACTGGGGGTAATGCAGATTTTTGATCTGTGGCCTGCGTCCTACACAGCGCTGAAGATCGCATCGGTCGGCTATCTGGCTTATCTGGCGTGGAAAATCGCGACCGCGGCCCCGATCCAAGGTGCGGATGCCCGCTCTCGCCCCTTGCGCTTTGTCGAGGCGGCAGCCTTCCAATGGGTGAACCCGAAGGCATGGAGCATGGCATTGACCGCGATCACCCTTTACGCAGGTGGCCGCGATCTGAGCCATGTGGGGCTGGTGGCATTGGCCTATGTGCTGACGGCGCTGGTCTCGACCAGCAGTTGGACGTTGCTTGGGCAGCAGATCCGCCGTCTGCTGGCAACGCCCGCCCGTCTGCGTCTGTTCAACGGCGCGATGGCCCTGTTGCTGCTGGCGACGCTGATCCCCGTCCTTATGGGTTGAGGGGAATGCAGATCAGGGTCTGAAGCTCTTCTGGCGGAACCTCGTTGGGGTCGTTCAGATACAGTTCATAGCTGGGAAGCGGGGCGTGTGTCCGCCCCGATGCTGGCAAGACTTCGTCGTAGATGTAGCCGTAGGTCGCAGCCAACCCTGCGTAATCGCCCACATGCAACAGTTCCAGATAGGGGCCAGCGTCCAGAACGCGCTGCTCCATACCATCAGGCAGGATGGCACCCTCTTTGACCGCGACCGCCGGGAAGCTGCGTAGATCAGCGGGCGGTGTTAGTTTGGGGTTGTCATAATAAACCCCCGCCATGCCAATCGCGTGGGGCCAAAGACCGGCCTTGCCAGCCATCTCGGCCACCTGCGCGAAGGCAGGGCCAAGGTTCATGTAGGGGCCTGTGTGCGGCTGACCGAAAAGGCGCAACGGGACACGTTCTGTGATCTCTGTCTTGTACATAATATCTCTCTACAAATGGCCGGGACCCGAGGCACCTGAAATAAATCGCACCCTGGAATCTACCCTACCCTAGCCCTGCCGCGGGGCGATAATAAAGCGCCTTGCGCGTAGCGGATTGCATCTAGCCTGCACAATCGCCATATAGCGGCCAAGTAAAGGAGCGTCCGAATGACCCATTACCTCGATTTTGAAAAACCGCTGGCCGAGATCGAAGGCAAAGCAGAAGAACTGCGTGCTATCGCCCGTCAAAGCGAAGAAATGGATGTCGAGGACGAAGCCAAGGCGCTGGACCGGAAGGCCGACACTCTGCTGAAAGAGCTGTATTCCAAGCTGACCCCCTGGCGGAAATGTCAGGTTGCCCGTCATCCGGACCGCCCTCACTGCCGCGACTACATCAACGCGCTGTTCACCGAATACACCCCGCTGGCCGGTGACCGGAACTTTGCGGACGACCACGCTGTCATGGGCGGCATGGCCCGCTTTGACGGCCGCCCCGTCGTCGTGATCGGTCAGGAAAAGGGCCACGACACCAAAACCCGCATTGAGCGGAACTTTGGCATGGCGCGCCCCGAAGGCTATCGCAAAGCGATCCGCCTGATGGATCTGGCAGACCGCTTTAACCTGCCGGTCATCACCCTTGTGGACACCCCTGGTGCCTACCCCGGCAAAGGCGCGGAAGAGCGCGGCCAGTCCGAGGCCATCGCCCGCTCGACCGAAAAATGCCTGCAGATCGGCGTGCCGATCATTTCGACCATCATCGGCGAAGGTGGTTCGGGCGGCGCTGTTGCCTTCGCAACCGCCGACAAAGTGATGATGCTGGAACATTCGGTCTATTCGGTCATCTCGCCGGAAGGCTGCGCCTCGATCCTGTGGAAGGACGCGGAAAAGATGCGCGAAGCCGCCGAGGCACTGCGCCTGACCGCACAAGACCTGCACAAGCTGGGTGTCTGTGATCGCATCGTGACCGAACCCATGGGCGGCGCGCACCGCGACCGTCAGGGCATCATCGCATCGGTGGGTCGCAACATCGGCCAGTTGCTCAAGGATCTGGACGGTCAAGACAGCAAAACCCTGATCGCCAACCGCCGGAAAAAGTTTCTGGCCCTCGGCTCCAAAGGTCTGGCAAGCTGATCCGCCAACTTCTTTATTGAATAAATACTCATACAAAAGGGGCCGCTTGGCCCCTTTTTTTCATGCCACCAACAGGCGCAAGCCTTGGGTCACATCTGACCGGACAGCCAGCCGCAGACCGGGTTCATCACCCGCTTTGAGGGCCGCGATGATGTGGCGGTGGTACTGGGGCGGCTCGGTCCGGCGCAGACGGCCATATAGGGCACGCATAGTCGGCCCCAATTGCAACCAAACCGTTTCCGCCATAGCCAGCATCGCAGGGGCCTGCGCCCGCAGGTACAGCGTCCGGTGAAACTCTAGGTTAGTGCGGATATAGCCCACAGCGTCGTGCTTTTTGATGATCGGACTGATGCTGGCGTGGATCGCCTCCAGACGGTCGATCAGCGCCATATGGGCACGGGGCAGCGCGCGCGAGGCTAGCTCGACCTCCAGCAAGGCGCGAATAGCGGCCAATTCTTCGATCCGTTCGTTCGACAGCTCTGGCGTGGCCACACGTCCTGAGGGCGACAGGGTCAGCGCCCCTTCCGCAACCAGACGGCGCAGAGCCTCACGCGCGGGGGTCATTGACACACCAAACTCTTTCCCGATCCCGCGCAGGGTCAAGGCCTCGCCCGGTTGCAACTCGCCGTACATGATGCGGCTGCGCAGCATCCGGTAGGTGCGATCATGGGCCGACTGGGGCGTTGCAGAGTCGTAGGAGCGGTTCGAAATAAGCATGGTCTTTTGTGATCACAAAGGTGGATTCCGTCAATCCTCAAAGCGATAAGCGTGCAATTGGTTGCCGTCAGTCCGCAGCCAATCCCGCTGGTCTTGGTAAGGGCCATAGATCCGCTCAACCGCCCGCCAGAAGGCCGGTGAGTGGTCCATATGAGCCAGATGCGCCACCTCGTGGGCCGCCACGTAGTCCAGCACGTCTTTCGGCGCCAGAATCAGCCGCCACGAGAACATCAGCCGCCCCTCAGCTGTACACGATCCCCAACGGGACCGCGTGTCCCGCAAAACGATCGAGCTATAGGCCCGATCCAGCCGTCCCGCATAGCGATGGGCAGCCTCAACCAAACGGCGACGCGCAGTTTCTTTCAGAAAAGTGCGCAATTTTACGGGAACCTGATCCCGATGTCCTGGGACATAGAGGGCGTCATCCTCAAGGATCACCCGCCGCCCCTCGCAGGGTCGGATCACACGAAGGCGCCCCTCGACCGGCAAAGATGTCCCAAAATCCACTTTGGAAACCGTGACGTGATTGGCGATCTGTTTACGCAGCCAACCCTCTTTTTCTTTCGCGAATGCAACACCTTGGGCTTCTGGCACCCCTTCGGGCATTGTCAGGGTAATGCGCCCGTCCAAGCGCGATACCCGCAACGTCATCCGCCGTGCTTGCGCAGATTTGCGCACAATCACCGTAACGGGGGGGTTGCCAGAAATGATATGTTGTCCCATATGCGCGCTCCATGGGGTGTCCAGATTTGTCTTTGACACCCGTCCGACCTTATGGCAGGGGTCTGCGACCGCCTGCAAGCACCAGAGAGCGAAAGGGATTGCCCATGCCCAAAGAAGAATGGGGCGTGAAGCGCGTCTGCCCGACGACTGGCAAACGCTTCTACGACCTGAACAAAAATCCGATCGTCAGCCCCTACACCGGCGAGGTCGTCAACATCGAGACTGCAAAGTCGCGCATGATCCCCACCGACGGTGAAGATCAGCAGACCCGCAAGCTGAAAGCACGCGAATCTGACGATGATGATGATGTCATTCTGGATGATGACGATTCAGCAGATATGGATCTGGATGATGATCTGCTGGACGACGATGATGACGATAGTGTCAGCCTTGACGACATCACAGATGTCGCGTCGGAAGACGACGACAGCTGATATAAAAAAATCGCTCGGGGGATGTTTTTTGCGCTTGCACTCCCCCGCGCGCTTATCTAGTTAGCACCGCACACCCAACGCGGTGACATAAGGTTCGGGGCCATAGCTCAGCTGGGAGAGCGCTTGCATGGCATGCAAGAGGTCAGGGGTTCGATCCCCCTTGGCTCCACCAAATCCTTCTTAAAATGATAGCGATTTGATCCTGATCCTTACGGGATTGGTGATTGATACTTTTATCGCACCACTTTTCTGCACCTGCGTAGTTCGGACGCCCTTTGATGGGATGCGACACGCGGCAATCTTTGCAATCAGCCAAAACCATCTTTTGCGCAGATCCTCCGAAATGGTCCAAAGCACGTTCGTCAAAGCGTGCTTACAGATCGCGTCAGATGCGCGGCCAAGCCGCCTGATGCGTGATCGATGAACAATCTTCGCGACTTCGGGCAACCGCCTTGGGCCAATGCAGTTATCAACCATTGGTTGTATGTATTTGCAGTCTACCCAGCTCATACAGGAAACACGCAAGCGTGAAATACCAATTCGGGGCAGACCAAGCACCACCCTTATCCCGATGAAAAGCCGAAGTAATCGTATATTTTTGAAAAGCAAACCCAAGGTAACACCACAGCGGACCTTGATGGAAATGACAGGTCACCTTCCGTGCGCAGTAACAAGTTATACGGGCAGTCCTCAGAGCGTCTCAGGACGGAAACCTGACCAAAGCCGCAACAGAGACCCGCTCTGATAGCCATTCACCCCGAATCAAAGACACTTCGAGCGATGAGGTCAAAACCTCCTTCTCAAATATATGTTAACTCTGGCTTCATGGTTTTTCCCGCAAGTGCGGAAAAGCCATTACATCTGCGCAAATGAACTACGCAAAGCCAGCCCATGGAATGCAAAGCGGTATTTTTCACCTATTCTCTATCAATTCGACACTTCATCGCACATAAATGCGCACTTAATTCCCCGACTGGCGCACCCACCAGAATGCCGATCCAACTGATTTCGTTGCGCTCAGTATTGAATTTTTGGAAATTATGTATTTACTAATAGGTGGAAATCATGATTATCCAGTTACAGTTTGGATGGGGAAAACCAACATGAGCATTGATCTCAATGAGCTCGACCTGAGCGAGCTTAAAAAACTACAGAAAGACGTCGAAAAGGCGATTAACGAATATCAGGACCGTAAAATCAACGAAGCGCGCCAGCGTCTGGAAGCTGAAGCACGCGCAATGGGCTTTACCCTGAATGAAGTTGTTGAAGGCAAGCGCAAAGCGAATGCGTCGAAATCGCCTCCGAAATACCGCCACCCCGAGGATTCGTCGGTCACCTGGACCGGTCGTGGCCGCAAGCCCGCGTGGGTGATTGAGCACCTGAACGCAGGGCGCGACATGGAAGAGCTAGAGCTGCAATAAACGCAGCCCGCATCCATTTCGGATGAATTAAAAAAGGCGCCTCAAGGGGCGCCTTTTGTCGTTACAGGAGCGGCTCAGCGCCCGCGCCGCATGGCTTGCAGCGGCAAAGACAGGGCAAAGGCAATCGCAGCCACCGTCACAATGCTGGGGCCAGCGGGCGTATCCAACGTCCAAGAGGCCCAAAGCCCCCCGATCACCGCACCAATTCCCACCAGAACCGCGCCGACGGCCATCCGTTCGGGCGTGTTCGCGGCACTGCGCGCCACGGCGGGCGGCACCAGCAGCATGGCCGAGATCAAAAGCGCTCCGACAACTTTCAGCGCCACGGCAACGGTCAAAGCCAGCGCCAGCGTCAGAACCAATTGCTCGCGCCGCGGAGAAACACCCGCAGCCGTTGCCAATTCAGGATTCAGCGTCGCCAGCAATAGCCCCTGCCAACGCCAGACCAAAAGCGCCAGAACCAATAGAGCGCCGGTGAAAATCACCACCAGATCCTCGCTGGAAACGGCCAGAATATCGCCGAACAGAAAACTGGACAGATCTACGCGAACGCCATTGGCAAAGCTGATCGCCACAAGGCCAATCGCCAATGCCGAATGGGCCAGAACGCCCAAAGTCGCATCCACGCCATGTGCGCGGGCCGACAAAGCAGACACCGTCAAAGCCATCGCCAAAGCAATCGCCATTGTCCCGAAGGCCACCGGCATTCCCATCAGCAGCGAAAGGGCGACGCCCAGAATAGCGGCGTGGGCGGTGGCGTCTCCGAAATAGGCCATTCTGCGCCAGACCACGAAACAGCCCAACGGCCCTGCCGCAATGGCAACACCAAGACCGGCAAGAAAAGCGCGGATCAAAAAGGGATCAGTCATGGGTGCAGCCTTCGCCGTGGATATGATCATGGGTGTGATCGTGGTGGTGTTCGTAAATCGCCAGCGCGCCACCTTCTGAGACACCAAACAGCGCGTGATATTCCGGTGCGCTTTGCACCATGCCCGGCGTGCCCTGACAGCAGATATGCCCGTTCAGGCAAACCACGCGGTCCGAGGCCCGCATCACCACATGCAAATCATGGCTGACCAACAGCACTGCGCAGCCGGTGTCTTTGCGCACTTCCTCGATCAGGGTGTAAAAGGCGGCGATACCGGGATGGTCCAGCCCCTGCGTAGGCTCGTCCAGAATCAGGATATCGGGTTGCGACAGCAGCGCCCGCGACAGCAGCACCCGCTGCAACTGCCCTCCAGACAGAGCCGCCATCTGCCGATCCTCCAAGCCCTGCACCCCCGTTCGGGTCAGCGCCTGACGCGCGACGTCGTCGCTGATTCGCGTGGGCAAAGACAGAAACCGCCGCACAGTAATCGGCAAGGTCGCGTCAATCGCCAGCTTCTGGGGCACATAGCCGATCCGCAGGCCCTTTTTGCGGCGGATAATACCGGCCGATGGGGCCAGAATGCCAAGGATCGCCCGCACCAAAGTGGACTTGCCCGAGCCGTTGGGACCGATGACCGTCACGATCTCGCCCTCGGCAATGTCCAGATCAATGTCGCGCAGCACCGGATCGGCTCCGTGGCTGATGGTGAGCCCTTGGGTGGTGATCAAGCTCATGCGCCAGCCTCCTTGCACGCGGGGCAGAGGCCCAGAACTTCCATATTCACCCGCTCGACCGCAAAACCGTGGGCTTCGGCGGCGCTGTCGATAGCGTCCAGAACCACCTCGGCGGCGGCTTCGGCGACCGTGTCGCACGCGCGGCAGATCAAGAACACGGGCGAGTGCTTGTCCCCCGGATGGGTGCAGGCAGCAAAGGCGTTCAGGCGTTGGATGCGATGGGCCAGATCATGCTCCACCAGAAACTCTAACGCGCGATAGGCCACCGGCGGCTGGTTCCCAAAACCATCTGCGGCCAGACGATCCAGCACCTCATAAGCCCCCATCGCCCGATGCTCGGTCAGCAAAATCTCAAGGGTGCGACGGCGCACGGGCGTCAGACGCAATCCCTTGCGCGAGGCCAGTTCGTCCGCAAAGGCCAGCGCATCTTCGGCGCAGTTCGCATGGTCGTGATCGTGAAAAGCTGGCGATGGCTCGCGCATCCTGACCTCTGGGTATTGTTATATTATCACGTAACAGTATATAGGGGCGGCGCAGCAACCTCAAGGAGCCCCCATGCGTCTGTTCACCGTTTCCGCAGCATTGCTTTTTTCCACCGCTGCCCATGCCGCACCATTGACCATCGCCACAGATATTCCCCCTGTTCATGCGCTGGCCCTGATGGTGATGGGGGATCGCGGACAGGCTGAATTACTTATGGATCAAGGCGGCGACGCCCATGATTTCCAGCTGCGCCCCAGTCAGGCCCGCCTGATCTCTGTCGCAGATGGCATCATCTGGACCGGACCCGAGCTAGCCTTCTGGCTGGACAGCACCTTGGAGGCGATGGACCGCGAAGACTCTGCCCTAGCCCTGCTGCATGTGGACGGCACCCATGAGCGGATTATCGGTGAAGAAGATCATAACGATCACGATGCGCATGATGCCCATGACAATCACGACGATCATGGCCACGAAGAGGATCACCATGAGGCAGAGCATTCCGATCATGAAGGGCATGACCACAGCGGCCTTGATCCCCACGCGTGGCTTTCGCCGGAAAACGGTCAAAAGTGGCTTGGGGCTATCGCGGAATACCTAACCAATCTGGACCCCGAAGGTGCGGACACCTACGCCGCCAACGCCAAAGCGGCCCAAGATCGCCTTGCCTCACTAGAGGCAGACATCAGCGCAACGCTGGCCCCCTATCAGGATCAGGGGATTGTCGTTTTCCATGATGCCTACGGCTACTTCACCGATCATTTCGGGATCAAGGTGACCGGCACCATCGCCTCAAGCGAAGCCGCCACTCCCGGCGCGCGTCATCTGTCCGACCTGCGGGACCACATTACTGAGGACGGCGTAACCTGCATCTTCAGCGAACCCCAACACGATCCGGCCTATATCCAGGCAATCACCAAAGAGCTGAACCTGCGCAGTGGCGTTCTGGACCCCATGGGCAGCACCCTGCCCGCTGGTCCCGACCTCTACCCGCAGCTTCTGGAAAATCTGGCAGACAGTATCGCCACCTGCCTGAAAGGATAAAGCAAAGGGCGGCCCACGGGTCGCCCTTTTCCTTTTGCCTTAGCTGCCACGATAGGTGGACATCCCGAAGGGCGAAACCAGCAGCGGCACATGGTAATGGGACTCCGGATCGCTGATCCCGAAACGGATCGGCACCACATCCAGAAACCGCGGCTCTTCCATGGGCACGCCACTGGCATCCAGATAGGCACCCGCCTGAAAGACCAATTCATAAACACCGGTGGCAAAGGCCTCTTTCGGCAGGATCGGCCCGTCCGTGCGCCCGTCGGCATTGGTCACCTTGGTCGCAAGATGTGTCCGCGCCTCGCCTTCGATCCGATACAGATCAATGGTCATCCCGGCCGCTGGCACCCCTTTGGCGGTATCCAGAACATGGGTTGTCAGAAATCCTTCAGCCATGGTTTGCTCCTTTTGCTGGCGCGGATCTTACGGGTTTGCCCACCCCTTGGGCATGGTTTGAACAAAAGCCTACGCTCTAAACTGTTTCAAAAAATATTTGATAATACCTCAGCAACTGTTCGTCATACTCCTGTTGCAAAGAAAGGACTGCCTCACACATGACCCGCTACGCCCGAAATATGATCGGATACGGCCCCGATGCTCCAGACCCCCAGTGGCCCGGAGGCGCAAAAATCGCCGTGCAGTTTGTGCTGAACTATGAAGAAGGCGGCGAAAACTGTGTTCTGCACGGGGATCAGGCATCCGAGGCATTCCTGTCCGACATCGCAGGCGCGGCCCAATGGCAAGGCAAGCGCCACTGGAACATGGAATCCATCTACGAATACGGCGCCCGCGCGGGCTTTTGGCGGCTGCACCGTCTGTTCACCGGCGCGAATGTCCCCGTAACGATCTACGGCGTCGCCACCGCACTGGCCCGCAGCCCTGAACAGGTGCAGGCCATGCAGGACGCTGGCTGGGAAATCGCCAGCCACGGGCTGAAATGGGTCGAACACAAAGACATGCCCGAGGATGAGGAACGCGCCGCCATCCAGGAAGCGATCCGCCTGCACACCGAAGTGGTCGGCGAACGCCCTCTTGGTTGGTACACAGGCCGCTGCAGCGAAAACACCGTCCGTCTGGTGGCCGAAGAGGGTGGCTTTGCCTACGTCAGTGACACCTATGACGATGACCTGCCCTATTGGCTTGAAGTGGGCGATCGCGATCAACTGATCATCCCCTACACGCTTGAGGCAAACGACATGCGCTTTGCCACCGCCCCCGGCTACATCACCGGAGAGCACTTCTATCAGTACCTCAAAGACGCCTTCGATACCCTCTACGCCGAAGGCACTGATGGACGCCCCGCGATGATGTCCATCGGGTTGCACTGCCGCCTGATCGGCCGCCCCGGAAAAATGGCAGGGCTCAAGCGCTTTCTGGACTATATCGCTGGCTTTGACGACGTCTGGACCCCGCGCCGCATCGACATTGCGCAGCACTGGGCCAAAACCCATCCGCACACCCGCAAACCCCGCCCCAGCCAGATGGACCGCGACACCTTCGTGGGCACCTTCGGCGGCATCTTTGAACACTCTCCGTGGATCGCCGACCGCGCCTTCGATCTGGAACTGGGCCCCGCCCACGATCGCGCCGCAGGCGTGCACAACGCCCTTGCCCGCGCCTTCCGCAGCGCCAACCATGACGAACGTCTTGGCGTCCTGCGCGCCCACCCCGATCTGGCAGGTAAACTGGCCGCAGCCAAGCGGCTGACCGCTGACAGCACAGCCGAGCAATCCAGCGCGGGCCTGGATGCCCTGACCGATGAGGAACGGACACAGTTCACCGCCCTCAACACCGCCTACACCGACAAACACGGCTTTCCCTTCATCATCGCCGTGCGTGATCACGACAAGTCCTCGATCCTCGCCGCCTTTAAACGCCGGATCAACAATGACACCGAAACCGAATTCCATGAGGCCTGCAAACAGGTCGAACGGATCGCCCGCCTGCGCCTTGAGGAACTTCTATGACCCACTACGCCTTCCCCCCGGGCGGCCTGCCCGAACAGGACGAAGATCCCGTCGGCACCGCCATCTTCACCACCGCCTACGCGGTCCTGCCCGCCTGCACCCATCGGGACATCGTCACCAGCCTGCTGCCGGATTGGACCGACACCCGCGTGTGGATTCTGGCCCGCCCCCTCTCGGGCTTTGCCGAAACCTTCGCCCAATACGCGGTCGAGGTCGCCCCCGGCGGCGGCTCCAAACGCCCCGAGCCCGATCCCGACGCCCAAGCGGTCCTCTTTGTGGCCGAAGGCACCATGTCCCTGATCCTTGATGGCAAGCACCATAGCCTGACCGCTGGCGGCTACGCCTACATCCCGCCCCACAGCGCATGGCAGGTCCACAACCCCGCCGACAACCCGCTGAAATTCCATTGGGTGCGCAAAAAATACCAAAGCGTCGCGGGCCTCTCGCGCCCCGATGCCTTCGTCACCAGCGATCTTGAACGCACGCCGACACCGATGCCCAACACGGACAAATGGGCCACCACCCGCTTTGCCGACCCCAATGACCTGCGCCACGACATGCACGTCAACATCGTGACCTTCCAACCGGGCGGCCGCATTCCCTTTGCCGAAACCCACATCATGGAACACGGCCTCTACGTCCTCGAAGGCGAGGCCGACTACCTCCTCAACGATCAATGGGTCCGCGTCGGCCCCGGTGACTTCATGTGGCTCCGCGCCTTCTGCCCCCAAGCCTGCATCGCCAAGGGCCACACACCGTTCCGCTACCTCCTCTACAAAGACGTGAACCGCCATCCGGCCCTCACGCTCTGACCATTCATCTTGGTCCAAATACCTTCGGGGGGAGGCGCGCCAGCGCCGGGGGGCAGACAGCCCCCCTCCCGCCAGATGCAAAACGACCCGAGGCGGAGGAGCCTCACCCGCCCCCAAAGGGCCAAAGCCAAGAGCCGCACAATCATAACAACCAAAGCGGCCCGTCACCCATCAGGAAGGATAGGACAATGACTGACACCTCCATCGGCTCCCCCGCCGAACTCAGAGATCCAAACTACACTCCACCTCTGGCCCAAGCGATCCCGCTTGGCATCCAGCACGTGCTGGCCATGTTCGTCTCGAACGTGACGCCCGCGATTATCGTGGCAGGCGCTGCGGGCTTCGGCTTTGGCTCGAACTCGCCCGATTTCCCGCAAATGCTCTACATGATCCAGATGTCGATGTTCTTTGCGGGCATCGCGACCCTGTTCCAGACCATTGGCCTCGGCCCCGTCGGCGCACGCCTGCCCATAGTGCAGGGCACCAGCTTTGCCTTCATCCCGATCATGATCCCGCTGGTCGCAGGCAAAGGCGTCGAGGCCATGTCGGTCCTGATGGGCGGCATCCTTGTGGGCGGTCTATTCCACTTTTGCCTTGGTTTCTTCATCGGCAAAATCCGCTTTGCCCTGCCGCCACTGGTCACCGGCCTTGTGGTGACAATGATCGGTCTGGCACTGGTCAAGGTCGGCATCCAATACGCCGCAGGTGGCGTTCCCGCCATCGGCACCGAGGAATACGGCAGCCTGCAAAACTGGACCGTCGCAATGGTCGTGGTCGTCGTCACCCTAGCACTGAAATTCTTCACCCGCGGCATGATCGCCGTGTCGGCAGTGCTGCTTGGCCTGATCGCGGGCTACATCGTGGCGATGCTCTTTGGCATGGTGAACTTTGGCAACGTGGGCCGTGCGGCCACCCTTGCCCTACCCAACCCCATGCACTTCGGGCTGGAATTCAGCGCCGCCGCCATCATCGGCTTTTGCGCCATGGGCTTTGTTTCGGCGGTCGAGACCGTGGGCGACACCAGCGGCATCACCAAAGGCGGCGCAGGCCGTGAAGCCACCGACAAGGAAATCTCGGGCGCGACCTTTGCAGATGGTCTTGGCACCGCAATCGCTGGCCTTTTCGGTGCGCTGCCCAACACCTCGTTCAGCCAGAACGTGGGCCTTATCGCCATGACCGGCGTCATGAGCCGCCACGTGGTCACCATCGGCGCGATCTTCCTGATCGTCTGCGGCCTGATCCCCAAAGTGGGCGCGATCATCTCGACCGTCCCGATCGAGGTTCTGGGCGGCGGCGTGATCGTCATGTTCGGCATGGTCGTGGCCTCGGGCATCTCGATCCTGTCGGATGTGGCATGGAGCCGCCGGAACATGGTGATCTTCGCCATCGCCCTCTCGTTGGGTCTGGGCCTGCAACTGGAACCCGGTGCCCTTCAGCACATGCCTGGCACCATGAAGATCCTGCTGACCAGCGGCATCCTTCCCGCCGCGCTGATCGCAATCATCCTGAACCTCGTGCTGCCCGCCGAACTTAGTGCCGAAAGTACGGAAGAGGTCTCGGGCGGCATGTCCTAAACCCTGACGGGAAAAGACAAGCCATTGACCTTTGGTCAAAAAAGGGCGCGTTCCATCGGAGCGCGCCCTTAACTTATGATAGCAAAGGTATTTTTCAGAGCATCTTGTATTATTCACGATTTTGAATATTTATAGATCATCTTTCTGGAGGAGATTCCATGGACCTGCGCCCCATTACAAACAGCCTCTCTGTTGCACCGCAAATTACGGCGGACCAGATTGCAGCCATCAAAGCACAGGGCTTCAAAGCCATCATTTGCAACCGCCCCGACGGCGAAGCAGCAGACCAGCCCACATTCGAAGAGATCGAGCGTGAGGCCCAAGCGCAGGGCATGACCGCCCTCTACATCCCGATCACATCCGGCAAAGTAACTGACGAAGACGCCGACACCTTCGGCAAAGCCCTGATCGAATTGCCCGGTCCCGTATTGGCCTACTGCCGCACCGGCACCCGCTCGGCGACCCTGTGGTCGCTGAGCCAGGCTGGCAACAAGCAGCCCTCTGAAATCCTCGCGGCGACCAAAGCGGCTGGCTACGACATGGCCGGTGTGGTCCGCCGCATCGTGAACGGCGGCAAAACCCCCACCGACGAAGGCGATGCCAAGTTCGACGTGGTTGTTGTTGGCGGCGGCGCGGCAGGGATTGCTGTCTCGGCCAGTCTGCGCGCCCGTAACCCCAATCTGGAGGTGGCGATCATCGATCCCGCCGACATCCACTATTACCAGCCCGGCTGGACTATGGTCGGTGGCGGTATCTTTGAGGCCGAAACCACCGCAAAAACCATGGGCTCGCTGATCCCTCACGGCGTTCACTGGATCAAATCCGCTGTCGCCGCGTTCGAGCCCGAAAACAACGCCGTCGTTCTGGATGGCTGCCGCGTGGTGAAATACGACCGACTGGTGGTCTGCCCGGGCCTCAAGCTGAACTGGGGTGCGATCCCCGGTCTGGTGGAAACCCTTGGCCGCAACGGTGTGACCTCGAACTATCGCTACGATCTGGCGCCCTACACTTGGAAACTGGTGCAGGGCATGAAGTCGGGCAAGGCGATCTTTACCCAGCCCCCGATGCCGATCAAATGCGCGGGCGCACCGCAAAAGGCGATGTATCTGTCGGGTGACAACTGGTACCGCGCCGGCGTTCTGAAGAACATCGACATCCAGTTCATGAACGCGGGCGGTGTGCTGTTCGGCGTCAAGGACTACGTCCCCGCGCTGGAAGAATACGTGAAACGCTATGACGCGACGCTGAACTTCTTCCACAACCTCGTGTCGATTGACGGCAAGAACAAGACCGCGACCTTCAAGGTCTCGAAACCCGACACCGAGCCGACCGAAATCACGACCGAGTTCGATATGATCCACGTGGTGCCGCCCCAGATCGCGCCCGACTTTATCCGCGTCTCGCCGCTGGCAGATGCGGCGGGTTGGGTCGATGTGGACCAAAGCACCCTGCGTCACAAAACCTACGACAACATCTGGTCGCTGGGGGATGTGATGAACGCCCCGAACGCCAAAACCGCCGCTGCCGCCCGTATGCAGGCGCCTGTGGTGGCTGAAAACATGACCGCTGACATTCAGGGCCGCGCCCCGACCGCTGTCTACAACGGCTACGGCTCATGCCCGCTGACCGTGGAACGCGGCAAAATCGTTCTGGCCGAGTTCGGCTACGGCGGCACCCTACTGCCCAGCTTCCCCAAGTGGCTGCTGGACGGCACCAAACCAACCCGTCTGGCATGGCTGCTGAAAGAGCAGATCCTTCCCCCGATCTACTGGAAGGCCATGCTGCGCGGGAAAGAATGGATGGCCACCCCCGAGAAAGTCTCGGCTGGCAAATAACCCAATAAGGGCAGGCGGCACCTGTCGCCTGTCTCTCCTCCCCTCGTTCTAATTCGTCGAAGGCACGCCCATGGCACGCGAAAGACACCCCGTAAAACGGTACCTGCCCATTCTGGAATGGCTGGGAAGTTACAACAAAGAGACCTTGACCAGTGACGCGGTGGCTGCCGTGATCGTCACGATCATGCTCATCCCCCAATCGCTGGCTTATGCCCTGCTGGCAGGCTTGCCCGCAGAGGTGGGTCTTTACGCATCCATCGCCCCGCTGGTGATTTATGCGATTTTCGGGACCTCGCGCGCCTTGGCAGTCGGCCCCGTGGCCGTTGCCTCGTTGATGACCGCCGCAGCCGCTGGCCAGTTGGCGGCCCACGGCACACCAGAATACTATACCGCAGCGATCCTGCTGGCCTTCCTGTCGGGCTTGATGCTGACCGCGATGGGTCTTTTACGCCTTGGCTTTCTGGCCAACTTCCTGTCGCACCCTGTGATTTCGGGCTTTATCACCGCCTCGGGTGTGATCATCGCCGCCAGTCAGGTCCGCCACATCCTTGGCATCAAGGGTGAAGGCGACAACTTGATCGAGATTTTCCACGGCTGGATCGAATACCTGCCCGACGCAAACCTGCCCACGATCATCATCGGCGTACTGACCACCGGCTTCCTGTTCTGGGTGCGCGGCAACCTCAAGCCCGCGCTGGCGAAAATCGGCATCACCGGCCAGCTTGGCGCGGCCCTTGCCCGTACCGGCCCCGTGGCTGCCGTTGTGGTGACAACCCTTGTGACCTTCGCCCTTGGCCTTGATCAGTCCGGCGTCAAAGTCGTTGGCGACATTCCCACCGGCCTGCCCGGCCTTGCCATCCCCAGCTTTGACCTTGGCCTCTGGAGCCAGATCGCCATCCCCGCCCTGCTGATCTCGATCGTGGGCTATGTAGAGACCATCTCGGTCGCGCAGACCCTTGCCGCCAAACGCCGCCAGCGGATCGACCCCGATCAGGAACTGATCGGCCTTGGCACCGCAAACCTTGGCTCGGCCCTGTCGGGCGGCTTTCCGGTAACGGGTGGCTTCTCGCGCTCGGTGGTGAACTTTGACGCTGGCGCACAAACCCCCGCCGCAGGTGCCTTCACCGCAGTGGGCATCGCTCTGGCGACCCTGTTCCTGACCCCTGCCCTCTTCTTCCTGCCCAAAGCCACGCTGGCCGCCACCATCATCGTGGCCGTCCTCAGCCTTGTGGACTTCTCCATCCTGAAGAAGACGTGGGAATACTCGCGCGTGGACTTCGCCGCCGTCTTCGTCACCATCGTCGTGACGCTGGCGTTCGGCGTGGAAAAAGGCGTCTCGGCAGGCGTACTGCTGTCGATCGCCCTCTTCCTCTACAAAACCTCGCGCCCCCATATCGCCGAGGTCGGCCTGGTTCCCGGCACCCAGCACTTCCGCAACATCCGTCGCCATGACGTGCAGACCCACCCCAGCTTGCTGACCATCCGCATCGACGAAAGCCTCTACTTCGCGAACGCCCGCTACCTTGAGGATTTCATCACCGACCGCGTGATCTGCGACCAGCCGATCAAGAACGTGGTGCTGATGTGCAGCGCCGTGAACGAGATCGACATGAGCGCGCTGGAAAGCCTTGAGGCGATCAACACCCGCCTCTCAGAGATGGGCATCACCCTGCACCTCTCCGAGGTCAAAGGCCCTGTCATGGACCGCCTGCAACGCAGCCACTTCTTGCACGACCTGACCGGCAAGATCTTCCTTGCCCAGTACGACGCGATCCGCGAATTGGTGCCCGCCGCAGACAAGTCCCGCGTCGCCTGAGCCGCGCAACAATGATTGACCAGAGCGCCCGATGCTTGCTAGGCGCTCTGGCATGACCATAACACCCGATACCGCAGACTGGTTTGGCGCCATTCCCGCCAAAGACGGCTACCGCCTCTGGCCCTTCAAAGGGCGCGACTTTGGCACGGCTGTCACAGCGCAAACCCTGCCGCAGGCGCCAACCCTTCTGGCTGCCGATCACAGCCTTCCCGCTGACAAAACCCCGTGCCCGCTCCTACCCCAATCCCTTGAGGCCCGCGGTCAGCTGCGCGTTGTTCCCAACATCAGCCAAGCCAGCCCCGCCGACCGCATCGGCGCGGCCCGCATCGCGGCCATCGGATTTCAGGACCTCAACTCTGAATGGGACGGCATCCTGATCATCGTCGGGGCCACAACAACCACATGGGTCCACGTCAGCGCGAAAGAGGTCGTCAGCCTTGCCGGAACCCTCACCCCGCAATTGGCAACCACCCTCGCTCCAGCGGCGCAAGACTTGGACACCAACGCCCTCTCGGACACCTTCTCGCGCCCCGAACGCCTCGCAACCCACCTGCGCGGCGCCGAGGTCACCCAAAGCGCAGACCGCACCCTCGGCCACCTCATCGGCGCAGACCTTGCCGCCACCCGCGCCTACTGGCTGGGACAGGATCTGGCCCTGATCGCCGACGGCCCCCTTGCCAAAGCCTATCAAAGCGGCCTCAAAGCCCAACATGCCCCCGCCACATTGGCTAGCTATGACCGCATGACGGCCCAAGGCTTCCGCGCCCTCGCTAAGCTGGCAAAACTATAAAGGCGCCTCCAACAAGAGGCGCCCACCACGGCAGAAAGCCGCTACTTTCATCTTGGCAAAAATACCTTCGCCGAAGGCTCCGGTCCCCCAAGGGACCGGAAACGCTTAGTTCAACACACCTTCGCGGCGGAACAGGGCGCGCAGATCGGCTTTGGGACGCGGCCCCATGTGGCCGATCACTTCGCGGGCGGCAATACAGCCCATGCGGCCTGCAGTCGCCAAAGTGGCTCCTGTCGCCATGCCAAAGATGAAACCGGCGGCGAACTGATCGCCTGCACCAGTGGCATCCACAGGCACGATCTTTTCAACGGGTACATCTACGCGGGTCTCACCGCGCACAATGCTCACCCCGTCGCCCGAACGGGTGCAGACCACCAGCGGGCACTTCTGGGCCACGCGCTCCAGCGCCACGTCCAGATCTTCATCCTGAAACAGTGCCAAAATCTCGGCCTCGTTCCCGATCACGAAATCCAGCTCGCCGATCAGACGCTGGAAATCCTCGCGGTGACGGTTGACGCAGAACGGATCAGAAATCGCGATCCCCGCCTTACCACCAGCTTCCTGACACAGGCGCGCTGCGGTCTGGAACGCCTCTTTGCCCTTGTCCTTGTCAAAGAGGTAGCCTTCAAGGAACAGATATTCGGTATCACCGACCACAGCGGGGTCTACATCATCGGGGCCCACTTCGGCAGAGATCCCCAGATAGGTGTTCATCGAGCGCTCACCATCGGGCGAGACAAAAATCATGCTGCGCGAGGTCGGCTGTTCACCCCCCGCCACAGGCGCGTTCACGAAATCCGTGCCGCCGGTCTCCATTTCCTGCGCGTAGAACCGGCCCAAAGCGTCATCGCGCACACGGCCGATAAAGGCACTGCGCAGACCCAGCTTGCCCAGACCCGCCAGCGTATTCGCGACCGAGCCACCGGGCGTCTGAACACGCTCTTTCATCGAAGCATACAGCAACTCGGCCCGCTCACGCTCGACCAGCTGCATGATGCCTTTTTCGATGTCCATCATCTCCAGAAACGTATCTTCGCTCTGGGTCAGCACGTCCACGATGGCATTCCCGATGCCGACGACCTGATATTTCTTGCTCACAGTTGTTTATCCTCGAATTGGCACAGATCACGGATCAGGCAAGCGCCGCATTTGGGCTTGCGTGCCTGACAGATGTAGCGTCCGTGCAAAATCATCCAGTGATGGGCGTGCTGCTGGAAATCCACCGGCACGTTGTCCTCGATAGCCCGCTCGACCGCGACCACGTCCTTACCGGGCGCAATGCCGCTACGGTTCCCTAGGCGAAAGATATGGGTGTCCACTGCCTGCGCCGGATAGCGCCACCACATGTTCAGAACCACATTGGCGGTCTTGCGACCAACCCCCGGCAGACCTTCCAGCGCGGCGCGGGAATTGGGAACCTCGCCGCCATATTGGTCCACCAGAATGCGGCTCATCTTGATGACGTTCTTCGCCTTGTTGCGGAACAGGCCGATGGTCTTGATATGCTCGATCAGACCTTCTTCGCCCAACTCCAGCATCTTCTCCGGCGTGTCCGCGATTTCGAACAGCTTGGCAGTGGCCTTGTTCACGCCCGCATCAGTCGCCTGCGCCGAAAGGGCGACAGCCACCACCAGCGTGTAGGCGTTGACGTGGTTCAGTTCGCCCTTGGGCTCTGCTTCCGCGTCCTGAAAGCGCGTGAAGATCTCACGCATCGTCGTATAGTCGAGTTGCTTGGCCATGCTCCCTCCATGCCCTGCGAATTCCGTTTGCGCAACAATCGGGTCGCACCATGAGAGCTTTCCATGCCATGGATTATGGCGACTGTTGCAGGAGGCACGCAGATGCAGGACACATATCACTATCAGATCATGCGCCGCGCCATCGAAGAGATCGACGCCGCCGACCAGCCCCTAAGCCTTGATGCACTGGCAAGCCGCATGAACATGAGCCCCGCCCACTTTCAGCGCAGCTTTTCCGCATGGGTCGGTGTCAGCCCCAAACGCTACCAGCAATACCTGCAACTGGGCCAAGCCAAACGCATGCTGGCCGAGCGTATGACGACGCTAGAAGTCTCGCACTCGCTGGGGCTCTCGGGCAGCGGCCGCCTGCATGATCTGTTCCTGCGGTGGGAGGCCATGAGCCCCGGTGACTTCGCCCGCAAAGGCGAAGGGCTCACCATCTACTGGGACACCTTTGACAGCCCCTTCGGCCCTGCCATGGTGATGGGCACGGACAAGGGCCTGTGCGGCTTGGCCTTCACCGCCGAGATGGGGGATGAGGCCAGTTTTACCGATATGGCAGCCCGTTGGCCCAAAGCGCAGTTCATCCATGATGGCACCCCGATCCGCGATCAGGTGACCGCCGCCTTTGCCATGAAGGGCGAGGCGCACCTGCATCTGATCGGTGCCCCCTTCCAGATCAAGGTATGGGAGGCGCTGCTGCAAATCCCCAGCGGCCACGTCAGCACCTATTCGGAAATCGCCCGCGTGACTGGCAACCCTAAGGCCGTCCGCGCGGTTGGCACCGCTGTGGGGCGCAACCCTGTGAGCTATCTGATCCCCTGCCACCGCGCCCTGCGCAAATCGGGCGAGCTTGGCGGCTATCACTGGGGCTTGCCCGTGAAACGGGCAATTCTGGCTTACGAGTCCGCAATTGCAGAGGCCAAACCGTAATATTTCACACGAAAAGTTAGGCAAACTGCCGCTTATTTAGACCAGAATGCAACTTTCCCCATCTTTGCGCATTAGGCTATAGTTCGACCAAAAGGGCACAATGCCCGAAATCAAGAAGGCAGAGCCAATGACCAAACGCGTGATGATCGCCACCGCAATAACCGCCACACTTGCCCTTTCGGCATGTATGGAGCCCGCATATCTGAACAGCGGTAGCGGCGGCTACCAGACCCAGCCCGCAGACCCTTATGCCCGCACCAAGTCCGGCGCAGTGATCGGTGGTGTGCTTGGTGGCGTGGTTGGTGCCGCAGCCGCCGACAAGGACGAGCGGGCAAAAGGCGCCCTGATCGGTGCCGTCATCGGCGGTGCAGCGGGTGCAGCCGTTGGCAACCATCTGGACCGTCAGGCCGCAGACCTGCGTGCTGACCTTCAGAACCAGTCGATCGACATCAACAACACCGGCGACCAGCTGATCGTGACCATGCCTCAGGGCATCCTGTTCGCGACCGACAGCACCGATGTACGTTCGGACCTGCGCCGCGACCTTGGCGCACTGGCGAACAACCTGAACGCCTACCCGAACTCGACCGTGCAGGTGATCGGCCACACCGACAACGTAGGCGAGGCTGCCTACAACTACGATCTGTCCCAGCGCCGCGCCCAGTCTGTGGCCAGCGTACTGTTCCAGAACGGCGTATCGCCCGCCCGCGTGCAGGCCTACGGCCGCGGCGAGGATGCACCCATCGCATCGAACCTCACACCCGAAGGTCGCGCACAGAATCGCCGCGTGGAAATCATCATCACGCCGACCAACTGATCCGGCGCGATCTAGTGAAACGTTTGAACGTCCGGCCCCGTGCCGGACGTTTTTCGTTGTGCAATGCGGCAGAGTGGCTGCGCGAAAACGGCTGGAACCTCTTTCGATGTGACTAGGTTACCCTTTCAACAACTCTGGTTTTGACGTTCAAAAGGCACCGCTCATGAAAATCCTTGGTATCTCCGGCTCGCTCCGCAAAGAGGCCTACAACCGCAAACTTCTGGCCGAGGCTGTGCGCTTGGTGGAACCCACCAGCTACACCGAAGCCGATCTGAACCTGCCGCTCTATGACGGCGATCTTGAACAGGCCGAAGGGCTACCCGCCCCTGTAAAGACCCTGATCGCCCAGATCGAGGATGCGGACGCGGTGATTATCTCGTCTCCCGAATACAACAAGGGCATCACTGGCGTGCTGAAGAACGCGCTGGATTGGATTAGCCGGAACAAGACCCTGCCTCTGCAAGACAAACCCGTTCTGGTGCTGTCCGCCAACATGGGCCGCACGGGCGGCGAGGCTGGCCAGCTGATGACCCGCACTTGCCTTGTGCCCCATCAGGCGCGCATTATCCCCGGACCGCTGGTCACCGTTGCCGTCGCCCATGAGGCCTTTGCCGAAGATGGCACGCTAAAGAACGACCAGACCGTGAAAATGCTGCAAGGCCTGCTGGACAGGCTGAAGAAAGAGGTCGCCCTTGGCTGACGCCACGCTTCAGATCACCCACACGATGGACCCCGCCCGCGCTCAGGCGCTGGCGGTCACTTTGGAAATACCAGCGCCGACGCAGGCGCTGCCGCCGTTCTTTCACCAGATCTACTTCTGGGAGG
This sequence comes from Donghicola tyrosinivorans, assembly GCF_003003355.1. Taxonomy (GTDB): domain Bacteria; phylum Pseudomonadota; class Alphaproteobacteria; order Rhodobacterales; family Rhodobacteraceae; genus Donghicola; species Donghicola tyrosinivorans. The sequence continues at coordinate 26,951 of NZ_PVTQ01000002.1, read as the reverse complement.
CCCTGCCGAACCCGCGTCTGGGCCGCGATGGACACCCCGCATTGGGCGAATCCCTGATGCCCGACATGGGCCTGCCGCGCCGTATGTGGGCCGGAGGACGTCTACAATTTCATCGGGATATCCAGACCGGCATTCCTGCGGAAAAGACCTCGGTCATCGAAAGCTGCGCCCACAAACAAGGGCGCACCGGCCCGCTGGCCTTTGTCACCGCGCGGCATGAGGTGCGGCAGAACGGGCAGCTTTGTGTGACCGAATGGCAGGACATCGTTTACCGCGAAGACCCAAGCCCCGATCAACCCGCACCGCCCCCACCAATGGCCTCCGAAGGCGAGGTGCTGCTAGAGCGGTCTTTCTCTAGCACGGACGTCTTCCGCTACTCGGCGCTGACCTTCAACGGCCACCGCATCCACTACGATCTGGACTACTGCCGCGACGTCGAAGGCTACAGCGGTCTGGTCGTCCACGGCCCCCTTCTGGCGCAGGTTCTGATGCTGCTGGCGAAAGAGGCGCTTGGCGAATTGTCCGAGTTCAGCTTCCGCGCCACCGCCCCGCTGATCTGCCCCGAAGTGGTGCAGTTCATGACCGACAGTCAGGGCAATTTCTGGGTGCGTGGCCCCGATGGGCGCCAATGCATGAGCGCGTCGGCCAAGGCCTAAGCGAACAGCAAATCCAAAAGCGGCCCCTGCGCCATATCCTCGATGACATCAAAATGATGGCGCTTATCGGCGATTTGCAGGGGCGCTTCCCACATTCTGGCCAGCATGGCGGCCTGTTCGACAAAGACAGGACGCTCGGCCCCGCCAACCCACACAGTCACCGGCACGCGTGGCGCAGGCAAATAGACAGGGCTTTCGGTCAGGGCCTCATCCTCAGTTATCTTCAGGATGTCATTCATCTCAAGCTGGGTCATCGGCAGCAGGTCCCCGACGGGCGAGATCGGCACCACGCGGCGGATACGGTGCATCACGCCCTTGGGCAGCAAGTCCCCCACCGCCAGACGTGCCGATAAATGCCCGCCCGCGCTATGCCCCGTCAGCACAATCGGCCCGTCGACCACATCAGCCAAAGTCGCAACCGCCGCAGCGGCCTCTTGGACAATCGCGCTGATCCGCGCCTCTGGGGCCAGCGTGTACATGGGCATCGCCACCGCCCAACCGGCAGCAACCGCGCCCGCCGCCAAATGGGACCAGTAAGATTTATCAAAGGCTTTCCAGTAGCCCCCGTGGATGAAAACCAGCAGCCCCTTGGCCGCGCCTTCGGGCAAGAACAGATCGTAGAGATGCCGCCGTCCGTCGCCATACCGCTGATCCAGCCGCGCACGGGCGGATTGGGCGATGCGAAACGCCTCAGCTTGCGATTTCCATCGGGCGGGGTAGGAACTTCCGCCGTCGATGAACGCTGTATTCTCGTATGCGCGATCCAAGTTCATACAAAACCCCTGTGAGTGCTGGACAAGGGCAGCTTGGGCTGTTTTCCCTATCACAGCAAGATTTCGAATTTGCCAACGGAGGCCAATCATGTCCAACAAAGCCCTGACCGAGATGCTGTCCGACCCCGGCCTGCTCGCAACACAGGCCTATATCGCGGGCCAATGGGTGGACGGCGAGGACGGCCAGTTCGAGGTGACCAACCCCGCCACCGGCGAAGTCATTGCAATGGTTGCGGATGTCAGCCGTGCGCAGGTCGCTGTTGCGGTGGAAAAAGGCCGCGTGGCGCAGAAAGAATGGGCCGCCAAAACCGCCAAGGAACGTGCCAACATCCTGCGCAAATGGTTCGATCTGATGATGGCAAACCAGGAAGATCTGGCCATCATCATGACTGCCGAACAGGGCAAGCCGCTGGCCGAAGCCCGCGGCGAGATCGCCTATGGCGCCAGCTTCGTCGAGTTCTACGCCGAAGAGTGCAAACGCATCATGGGGGAAATCCTGCCAGGCCATCAGCCCGACAAGCGCCTGCATGTGATCAAGCAGCCCATCGGCGTTGTCGGCAGCATCACGCCTTGGAACTTTCCCAATGCGATGATCACCCGCAAGGCAGGCCCCGCACTGGCGGCGGGCTGTGCTTTTGTGGCGCGTCCTGCCTCGGAAACGCCCCTGTCGGCGCTGGCCTTGGGCGTTCTGGCGACCCGCGCGGGCATTCCTGCGGGACTGCTGTCGATCGTGCCGTCCAGCGATGCGGCGGGTATCGGCAAAGAGTTCTGTGAAAACCCCATCGTGCGCAAACTGACCTTCACAGGCTCGACCGGCGTGGGCCGGATCCTGCTGCGTCAGGCCGCCGATCAGGTGATGAAATGCAGCATGGAACTGGGCGGCAACGCGCCCTTTATCGTCTTTGATGACGCCGATCTGGATGCGGCCGTCGAAGGGGCCATCGCCTGCAAGTTCCGCAACAATGGTCAGACCTGCGTCTGCGCCAACCGCATCTATGTACAAGACGCGGTCTATGATGCCTTCGCCGAAAAGCTGGCTGCGCGGGTCAAGGCCATGAAGGTCGGCAACGGCCTTGAGGCAGGCACCGATCTGGGGCCGCTGATCACCGAAAAAGCCATTGAGAAGGTCGAGGATCACCTTGCCGACGCCACCTCCAAGGGTGCGACGCTGATCTGCGGCGGCGAGCGGATCGGGAATGAGGGCACCTTCTATGCGCCCACCATCGTGACCGGCGTCACGCAGGACATGAAGGTTTCGAAAGAGGAAACCTTCGGCCCCTTCGCCCCGCTGTTCCGTTTCAAGGACACCGATGAGGTGATCGCGATGGCGAACGACACCATCTTCGGCCTTGCCGCCTATTTCTACGCCAAGGACCTCAGCCGCGTGACGAAAGTCTCGGAGGCGCTGGAGTATGGCATCGTGGGCGTGAACACCGGCATCATCTCGACCGAGGGCGCACCCTTTGGCGGTGTAAAGCAGTCCGGCCTTGGCCGCGAAGGCAGCCACCACGGCATCGAGGAATACCTTGAGCTGAAATACATCTGCCTGTCGGTCTGATCCGCCCTGCAGTTTCACACATCCGAACGCGGCGCCCGAAAAGGTGCCGCGTTTTTCATGCCGCGCGGTCAGACACGCAGCATACGGGGAATTTCCTGCGCCAGCAGATCATAGACCAAGCGCACTTTGCGGCTGGTCTGCACTTCGCGGTGGGCGACCAGCCAGACGGGATAGGGAATGGGATCAATTCCGCAATCCACCCGCGCCATGCCTTGTGCCGAATCCCCCAACCAGACCGGCACCACACCAACCCCGAGGCCTTGCCGCGCCATTTCCCAATGCACCAGATGGTTGTCGGGGTGGATGCGGAAATTCTCGGGACCAACCTTCAGACCCATGGCCTGAAGCCCTTCGATCAGCACACCATTGTTGGGCAGCCCGATGAAATCCGCCTTCCGCATTGCCGCAGGTGTGGACAGGTCCCCCAGCTTTTCCACCATCGCTTCGGTGGCAAAGAGGTAGGCCTCATCATCAACGACCCGCTTGGCAATCAACGCCTCTTCCGAAGGGCGGGTGTTGCGCAGGGCGATATCGGCCTCACGCCGTTGCAGATCACGAATGTCGTTGCTGGCCACCACCTCAATGGTCAACTCGGGGGCCTGCTTGCGCAGCATCTCCAGCAAGGGCGGCAGCAGGTAGGCCGCGTAAATCTCGGACGCAGTGATACGGATCGTCCCGCCCACAGACTGGCTGCGCCCCGTCGCCGACAGGGACAAGTTGCCCGCCGCGTCAGCCATAGCGCGCACATGGTCCAGCAGGCTATGCCCCGCGTCGGTCAGTTCCAGCCCGCGCCCCACGCGTTCAAACAGCACCACGCCAAGCTCATCCTCAAGGGCGGCGACCTGCCGTCCCAAGGTTGGCTGGGTCATGCCCAAAGCACGCGCCGCTGCGGACAACGACCCCTCATCCGCGGTCACCAAAAACGACCGCGCATGGTTCCAGTCAAAGTTTACCCGTTTCCAATCCATGCAGCCCCGCATGCTATCCATACAAATTTCGACAATTCCGCTATAGGCTGAGACTCCTTAATTCGACCTAAACAGACTTCATCAATCTCTAGTTTATTTCGGAAGGACCTCTTTATGAAAGCGATTGCCTACACCCGTTATGGCGGGCCCGACGTTCTGAAATTGATTGAAATGCCCACTCCGGCACCGAAAGCCGGAGAAATTCAGGTCAATGTAACAGCAAGCGCAGTGACAACGGCGGATTGGCGGCTGCGGGCCTCGGCCTTTCCGGGCGGGTTGTGGTTGGCAGGGCGAATCTATGCAGGTCTGTTCAAGCCGCGCAAACCGGTTCTGGGCCTGACCTTTGCTGGCACGATCAGCGCCTTGGGTGACGGTGTCACCGGCTGGCAGGTCGGCCAGCGCGTATACGGCTTTTCCGGCGGCGGCGCCCATGCCGAGACCCTGACCATCCCTAAAGACAAAGCCATCGCGCCAACCCCTGATCAACTGACCGACGCCGAGGCCGCCGCCCTGCCCTTTGGTGCTGTCTGCGCCTACAGCTTTCTGCACGAGATCGCGGATCTGAAGGCGGGCCAGCGCATCCTGATCATCGGCGCAACCGGCGGCGTGGGGGCCAACGCCGTGCAAATCGCCCACCGCATCGGGGCCCATGTCACAGCGGTTTGCAGCACTGCCAACCACGAACTGGCCCGTGAACTGGGGGCTGACGCGGTGATCGACTACCACAAGACCGATCCCCTGAAAGGCCCCGAAGCCTATGACGTGGTGTTCGACTGCGTGGGTGCCAGCACCTATTCCCGCGCCATTGAGGTCCTGCGCCCGGGCGGGCTGTATCTGCCCCTGAACTTTGGCATTCAGCAGCTGTTGGACAATTTGCGCCCCAAGCGTAAAGACGGCAAGCACATGCGCCTGCACGTGAATGGCGACAACAAAGAGTATCTGCTGGCCCTGAACAAAATGGTCGAAGCTGGTGCCTTGCGCGGCGTTGTGGACAGCACCCATCCCCTGCCCGAAGCACCAAAGGCCCATACCCGCGTAGCCAGCCGTCATGCACGTGGCACTGTGATCCTCTGCCCGTAAGGCAAAACGAAAAAGACCCGGCGCGATGGCCGGGTCTTCGTCAGGGAGGAGGTCGTCTGATCAGGCGTCAATCACCTGAGGCTGTTTCTTTGCGGTCGAGATATCGATCCGGCGGGGCTTGAGCGCCTCGGGGATCACACGTTGCAGGTCAATGTGCAGCATACCGTCAGCATGTGCCGCGCCAGTCACTTGCACGTGGTCGGCCAGATGAAAGCGACGCTCGAACGCGCGGGTCGCGATACCGCGATGCAGATAGGTGCGCGGTTCATCCTCATCGGCTTTGCGGGCCGAGACCACCAGCGATTTGTCCTTCACCTCAACGCTCAGGTCATCGGCGCAAAAGCCGGCCACAGCGATCGAGATGCGATAGGCATCTTCGGCGGTCTTCTCGATGTTATAAGGGGGGTATGTGGGCTGCGGGGCCTCATTGGCCAGCACACGGTCCATCATGTCCGCAATCTGGTCGAAACCGACCGTTGCACGGTACAGGGGTGCGAGATCAAAGCTACGCATGGGTCATCCTCCGTAAAGCGATAACGTTATGTGGTGCCCTCCGGTCTGGACGGGCGATCATCCGGAACCCCGATTGGGCATTCCGATAAACATTATCTGGGAAGCATCCCTGCGGCTTTCAAGGCCCCGCAGCGCCTTAAGGTCTGACGAACTTTGCGCCGGTGTGGTGACGGTTCTCACCGACAACAATGCGTTGGGGTCCGTTTGGGCCCGTTTCAAAGGTCCGGCGGTTGTTGGCAAGCTCTGCTTCCAACTCTCGGTAAGCTGTAGTGAGGTCCGAACCCAGCGCCACTTGTTCGCCGTCCATTTCGGCTTTGGCCGCAACAACGGAAACAATCTGCGCCCCGTTCGGGGTCATCTGAAAGATTGGCGCACCAGAGGAACCAAAGTCCACGTCGCAGCTCAGCACGATCACACCAGCCTGCACGGCCAGCACATTGCACACCTCTTGCAACGAAGGCGCCTCGGCACGGTCATGAGCGTATGACACAACGCCCACCTCGGCCCCGCGATGGGGACGCGGCGCAGTCATAAAGGGCTGCACCTGCGTGTTCCGGATCGGTTGCATCAGTTCCAGCAATGCCAGATCCATCTGCACGCGCTCAGCGCCATTTGATGTGTTAAACCGGTAGGATGGATGGGTCACCGCACGGCGGATGCCCCGATAGGCCAAGGCCCGACCGTTGCGCCAACCGGCCAGAAACTCCATCTGGTCCAGATCGATGCGACGGCCCGTGGTCTTGTCATAAAGGCAGTGGGCGGCGGTCAGCACCAGATCGGGCGCGACCAACGCGCCGGTGCAAAACCCTTTACCACCGATATCCAGACGGCCCACACCTTCCCAGCCACGGCTGTCCACACCTGTATTCAGGCGTTTCAAGTCCGCCTCCTCTGCATGGGTAAACATTGCAGAGAAGATAAGCACAAATGCTGCCAGAACTGTGCGCAAGGGCCACCTCCCATCCTTTATCCCCGCTTTCTAGACCAAGGTTGAGGCGAAAGTTTGGCACGTTAGCGCAGAATAGGCACCTCACCCGGTCGCGGCCCTGATATGGCCTTGGGCGCAGGTCCACCAGTGGCCCAGTCAAGCAACTCGACAGTGTGGACAATCGGCACCTCTGTCCCCGAACCGATCTGCATCATGCAACCAATGTTGCCCGCTGCGATAATATCCGGCTGACGCGCCTCTAATGTTTTCACTTTTCGCTCTTTAAGCTTTGCAGAAATCTCGGGTTGCATCAGGTTATATGTGCCCGCACTGCCGCAACAAAGGTGGCTATCGGCCGGCTCCACCACCTCAAAACCGGCCTTTTTCAGCAGGTCTTTCGGGGCAGATTTCACTTTTTGGCCATGTTGTAGGCTGCATGCGGCGTGATAGGCGACGCGAATCCCCTTGGGCGCGCCTTCGGGAATCTGCAATTTGCTCAGCAATTCACTGATATCCATCGCAATCCCCGAGACCTTCTCGGCCTGCGCCGACAGATCACTGTTCCGGAACATATGCCAGTAGTCCTTAACAGTCGTGCCGCAGCCGCTGGTGTTGATGACGATGGCATCCAGACCCTCGCCGTCCATCTCTGCGCCCCAAGCGCGGATGTTCGCAGCGGCGCTGGCGTGGGCCTCATCCTCGCGGCCCATGTGGTGCGTCAGTGCCCCGCAGCAGCCTGCGCCTTTGGCAATCACCACCTCACACCCCAGACGGCGCAGCAGACGGATTGTGGCGTCATTGATGTCGGTGTTCAGAGCCTTCTGGGCACAGCCGGTCATCAGCGCCACGCGCATCTTCTTCTCGGCCACAGGGGCAAAGGTCTGGGGATCATCGTTGCGGCTGACGGGCGGCACCTGCTTGGGCGCCATCTCCAGCATCGCCCGCAAACGGGGATCAGGCACCAACCCCTTAAAGGGCCGACCCAGCTTGGCCAAGAACAGCGCGAAACGGAACCGCGACGGATAGGGCAGGATACGCGCCAACACCCAGCGCAACGCCCGATCCGTGAAGGGACGCTGGTAGTTCTTCTCGATATAGGCCCGCGCATGATCAACCAGATGCATGTAATGCACCCCCGAAGGACAAGTGGTCATACAGGCCAGACAGCTTAGACAGCGGTCCACATGGCGAACGGTCTTTTCATCGGGCACGCGATTGTTTTCCAGCATGTCCTTGATCAGATAAATACGCCCCCGAGGGCTATCCAACTCATCCCCCAAAACCTGATAGGTCGGGCAAGTGGCGGTACAAAACCCGCAATGGACGCAGGTGCGCAGGATCTCATTCGCGCGCTGGGTGCCGGGATCAGTCAGCTGCTGTTCAGTGAAATATGTCTGCATGGATCAGGCTCCCATCAGGCCGGGGTTGAAAATCCCCTTGGGATCGAATTTCGCACGCAGGCCAGAGGCCAAACGCGCATTCACAGGGCTTTCTGGGTGGAAACGGGGCTGACCGCCGCCGCGCACCAAGGTTGCATGCCCATCAGTCCCAATGCGGCCACGCACATCGGTCCCCTCAGCCACCACCGCCCAAACAAGACCACCGCCCCAATCCATCTGCGCCTTCCGCGCGCCCAGAGCGGCCAGAACCGTCGGCCCGTCCGAAGGCTTCACCGAAATCCGCCACAGATCCCCGTCCACACCACAAAGGCCCGTCAGATCACGCACATAGGCCCAACCAGCCGCCACCTTGTCGGCATCCACCTCAACGCGCACATCACCAAATCGCGCCAGCATCTCGCGCAGCTTGCCGGTCCGGTACTCCACCTGAGCGCCAAAGCCCTCGACGCGCACCATCGTCACCTGAGCGCCATCCACGCCCTCAGGCAAATGCGCCGCCCCCGTCACGTCAAAGGGCGAGCCCAGCGCCGCCGACATCGCCTGAACCGCCACCTCTGGCGACAGGCCATCAATCATCACACAGCCCTGCGCCTCCGGCATCGGCAGCACCTTCATGGACACTTCGGTCATGACACCCAACGTCCCGTGGGCCCCAGCCATCAGCTTGACCAGATCATAGCCGGTCACGTTCTTCATGACGCGGCCACCGTTTTTTACGATGGTCCCAAGACCATCCACATAGCGCACCCCAAGCATGAAATCGCGGCACGCCCCCGCCTGAATACGGCGCGGCCCGCTGACGTTCATCGCAGCCACCCCACCAAGGGTCGGCTCACCGGACAGACCCAACACGGCCCGCAAATCCGACGGCTCGAACGCCAAGCGCTGCCCTTCGACTGCCAAAACGCCCTCGATCTCGGACAAAGGCGTGCCCGCCCCCGCCACCAGCGTCAAAGCGCCCGGCTCATAAAGACGTATCCCCGCAAGGCCCGAGGTCTCCAGAATCTCTGCCCCTTCCGGCAAAACACCACCGCAGCCACCGCCGCGAATCCACAAAGGCGTCTCGCGCCCCGCAATCACCTCGGCCAGCTCGGCCTCTGTCTCGGGTCTCATCTTCTTTATTGTCCAAATACTCTCGGGGGTGAATTGGGCCAAAGGCCCAAGAGGGGGCAGACGGCCCCCTCGCCCTGTTTCCTTACTCGGCGGCGATCTTCACAGCGCGGCGCCCTTCCGAGGACGCCAGCGGGAATACCTTGGCCGGATTCAAAAGCCATGCGGGATCGAACACATCCTTCACCGCCATCTGCGCTTCCAGATCGGCTGGGGCGAACTGATCCACCATCAGATCGCGCTTCTCGATGCCGACACCGTGTTCGCCCGTCAGGCAGCCACCCACTTCGACACACAGACGCAAGATGTCTGCACCAAATGCCTCACACAGCTCCAACTGACCGGGCTGGTTCGCATTATAAAGGATCAGCGGATGCATATTGCCGTCGCCTGCGTGGAACACGTTCGCCACGCCCAAGCCATAATGCTTGCTCAGCTCGCCGATGCGGCGCAGCACATGAGGCAGGGCCGAGACGGGAATGGTCCCGTCCAGACACATATAGTCGTTGATCTGCCCCATCGCGCCAAAGGCGGACTTGCGGCCCAGCCAGATGCGATAGGCCTCATCCGCATCCGCGGCCTCGCGGTAGTCCACCGGATTATGGGCGGCGGCGATCTCTTTGATCAGACCAAGCTGGTGTTGGATTTCCTCAGGGCTGCCTTCGACCTCGATGATCAGCAGCGCCTCGCACATGGGGTATCCCGCCTTGGCAAAGGCCTCGCAGGCCTCAATGCAGGGGCGGTCCATAAACTCGATCGCCACGGGCAGAACCCCCGCCTTGATGATGTCGGACACACAAGCGCCCGCGCCTTCGTTGGTGTCAAAGCCCATCAACACCGGCAATGCCCCTTCGGGCTTCGCCAGAATGCGCAAGGTGGCCTCGGTCACAACGCCCAGCTGCCCTTCCGAGCCACAGATCACGCCCAGTAGATCCAACCCCGCCGCATCCAGATGCGCGCCGCCGATCTCGGTGACGGTGCCATCCATCAGCACCATTGTTACGCCCATCAGGTTGTTCGTGGTCACGCCGTACTTCAGGCAGTGCGCCCCGCCCGAGTTCATGGCGATGTTCCCCGCAATCGCACAGGCCAACTGCGACGATGGATCAGGCGCGTAAAAGAAGCCATCCGCCTCAACCGCGCCGGTGACGCTCAGGTTCGTGCGGCCCGTCTGTACGCGGATAAAGCGGTTGTCATAGTCGGTCTCCAGCACCGCGTTCATCCGCGCCACGCCAAGGATCACCGAATCTGCTGTCGGCAGCGCCCCACCCGCCAAAGACGTGCCAGAGCCACGGGGTACCACCGGCACGCCCATCTCATGGCAGATGCGCAAAACGTCCGAGACCTCAGCCGTTGAGGCAGGCAGCACGGCGGCCAAAGGCGGGCAGCGGTAAGCTGTCAGCGCATCGCATTCATAGGCCCGGGTCTCGGCCTCATCGTGGATCACGGCATCGCTTGGCAGAACCTCGGACAATCTTCTGACCAATTCTGCTTTCTTCGCCATGATGGCGGGGTTCGGGGCTGGCATTTCCATGGCGGGCTCCTCACTGACTCTGCGTCACTGGTCAAAAAATATAACCAATTTTTCCATCTGGCAACCCGTAACCTCCCGAAGTAAATTTCACCCCATGACATGGACTGACCGCCTCGCCCTATTCGCCCCGCTGGATTTCATCGCTGTGACCCTTTTGATGGTGTCATGGATCATGATTGGTTTGCGCATCGAGAACCCGGGCAAGAATCCCTCGGTCTCGGTGCTGATGGCCGAGTACCGCCGCCAGTGGATGGTCGAACTGGTCACCCGCACCCCGCGCATCTTTGACGCAACAGTCCTTAGCGGTCTGCGTCAGGCGACCAGCTTTTTCGCCTCGGCCAGCATGATTGCTTTGGGCGGCGGCTTTGCGGCGATTGGCAATTCGGAACAGTTGCAGGGCGTCGCATCGGAACTGACGCTGGACACCGCCCCCGCCGTGGTGTGGGAGATCAAGATCATGCTGATCATGGTCTTTCTGACCAACGCCTTCCTGAAATTCGTCTGGTCCAACCGCCTGTTCGGCTATTGCGCCGTGCTGATGGCAGCGGTGCCGAATGACATTACCAACGAAACCGCCTACCCCCGCGCGGCAAAAGCGGCGTCCCTGAACATCAGCGCCGCCCGCGCCTTCAACAGGGGTCTGCGGTCGGTCTATTTTGCGCTGGGGTCTGCGGCGTGGCTTTTGGGATCATACGCCCTACTGGCGGCCACGCTGTTTACGGTGCTTGTCCTCTACCGGCGCGAGTTTGCTTCAAACTCTCGCGCAGTTTTGATGGATAGCAGCGACAAGATCGCCCCTCCCACAGGGATGTGAGCAGTCATGTCCGGACGGGAATGCTACGTTCGGACGCATGAAACAGCTTTTCCGCGCCCTGACATTTGGAATCATCGCTTTGTCGGCAGCCCCCGCGCTTGCCGGAGATGTCCGGATTCTGGACGCCGAGGCCAGCCGGAACGGCATGTTCTGGCGCTTTACCGTGACCCTTGCCCATGCCGATGAAGGCTGGGACCACTATGCCAGCGGCTGGGATATCCTGACCCGCAACGGGCGCGTGCTGGCCACGCGCGAGTTGATGCATCCCCACGATCCGACCAAGCCCTTTACCCGCTCGATCACCGGTGTGGATATCCCTGACGGCATCCGGACGGTCTATATTCGCGGCATTTGCAGTGAGGCCGGCCCCAGCAAGACCCTGTTCAAGCTGATCCTGCCGCAGTAGCGGTCAGTTGCGCCCTTCGCGCAACCAACCGGCCAGAACCAGTCCCGAAATCACCAGTAACACCAGCCACGCAGGCAGCAGAGGCACGCGGGTAATGTCCCGCGCGTCCGAGGCATCGCGCGGCGTCAGACCGATCCAGCCGCGTCCGATGGCCGGACGCCCAGCACGCACATCCCGCAGGTCCGGCACGCCGTCAGACAGGGTCCACACCCCGCCGTTGGTACCGCGCAGCACCGGCAACAGGTCTTCACCGCTGGCGATGGTTTGTTCAAACTCACGCGGTGCGGCGGGGCCAAGGCCGATCACGGTCTCTCGGGTGCCCTCGGCGATCCGATAGAGGCCAATATCAGCCCCATCATACAGCGCCTCAAAACGGCCGGGGCTGACCTCTTGCATGGTCAGGTCCGTGGTCGAACCATCAGGTGCGGTCACTGTGACAGAACCCACGTCTTCGGTTACAGCCCGCCGGATAATCCGGATTTGCTGGCCGGTTGCCGTGGCGGTCAACGCCTCTTCTTCCAGATCAGGTTCGCCCATCATCCAGTGGGCCAGACGGCGCAACAGTTCCAACTGAGGCCCGCCCCCTTCAAACCCGCGGCTCCAAAGCCACGCTTGGTCTGAGGTCAACAGCGCCACGCGTCCCTCGCCCACACGATCAAGGATCAGCAGGGGCATGTCATCGACGCCGGTCATGACCACATCGCCTTCACCCGGATCAACCTCGACCTGACGCAGCCAGCGGCCCCATGTGGGATCGCCTTCCAGCGGGCCAAGCCCTTCGGTCACGGGATGGCGCTGGCCCATATCGGTGACTCGGGGCAGATAGCCCTCTTCGATCACCCTCGCGGTCGGCTCGCCCGGCACAACAGCCCCAAGGGGCGAGCGGTAGATGCTGTCCGCCCCCGCATAATCCGGTCCCGCCGAGATCAACACCGCCCCGCCCTGTTCGACATAGTTCCGCACGCTATCCAGATAGAGCGCAGGCAGAATGCCGCGCCGCTTGTAGCGATCAAAGATGATCAGGTCGAAGTCGTTGATCTTCTCAAGGAACAACTCACGCGTTGGGAAGGCGATCAGCGAAAGTTCGGTCACAGGCACGCCGTCCTGCTTTTCCGGCGGACGCAGAATGGTGAAATGGACCAGATCAACGCTGCTGTCGGATTTCAGAAGGTTCCGCCACGTACGTTCGCCCGCGTGCGGTACGCCCGAGACCAGCAGAACCGACAAGCGATCCCGCACCCCGTTGATCTGCACAAGGGCGCTATTGTTACGGTCGGTCAGTTCGCTGTCATCCGCAGCCACGCGGAATTCAATCACGTTGCGCCCCGCATGAGGCAGCGTCACCGGCAATTCCAGATCTTGCCCGACGGGCACGCGGAACGACTGCGCCTCTCCCCCATCCACGGATAAGGAAAGCGAGGCGAAATCGGCACCCACAGGCACATTGCCCTGATCTTCGATCTTGAGGGTCAGCGTAATCTCTTCGCCCAGAATGGCAAAGGCCGGCGCGTTGCGCACAATCAGGCGGCGGTCCCAGTCCGAGGGCTGGCCGGTCAGCAATAGATGCAGCGGCGCAGGCATATTGGGCGCGGCACCCAGATCATGCAGACGCCCGTCCGACAGCAGGATCGCCCCTGCAACACGGCCCGAGGGTTCCTCGGCCAATGCTTCGGACAGGGCATGCATCAACAGCGTGCCGTCATTGTCCTGCCCGTCGCCCAGCTTGATCCGGCGTAACTCGGTATTCGGTCGGGCTGCGATTTCAGCAGCCAAAGCCTCGGCAGCGGCGGTGGTTTGCTGTGCGCGATCGGACAAACGCTGGCTGGCGCTGAGGTCCTCGACCAAGAGGACGATATCATTCAGGGGCTGGCGGGTTTCGGTCTGCAAGGCAGGTCCCGTTAGAGCCGCAGCGATTAGCAGCATCGCAAGCCCGCGCAGCCACCAGCCTGAAAGGCGGCGCACCCGCGCAAATCCAGCCACCACCAGCGCCAGCGCGGCAATGACAGCGACCAGCCACCACGGGACCAGCGGATCAAAGGCCAGTGCGTAACTCATTGTCCCAACCTGTCCAGCAAAGCAGGCACATGCACCTGATCGGATTTATAGTTGCCGGTCAGCACATGCATGACCAGATTGACGCCAAAGCGATATGCCAGTTCCCGCTGACGCTCGCCCGTGTAGCCGCGCCCGATGGTGCGCAGGGCATAGCCGCGCTCATCCACCGCCCAAGCGCTGGCCCAGTCGTTGCCGCCAATCACCACCGGCGTCACCCCGTCGTTCAAATCGCGGAAGGGCATGCCTTCGATCTGGACCGCATCCTCTGGCGCGGCCTCGACCCAGATATCGCGGCTGTTGTAGCGGCCCGGAAAGTCTTGCAGCAGGTAAAAGCTGCGGGTCAGCACGTGGTCCGAGGGCACAGGCTCTAGCCCTGGAATATCCAAGGGCGCGGCCAGATCACGCAGAACCTGAGCGTTGCGACTGCTTGCGCCTAGCGCAGCGGTATCCGCATCGCGGGTGTCGAACAGGATCATCCCACCCCCGCGCAGATATTCGTTCAGCTTGCCATAGGCCTGCGGCGACGGACGCGACTGGTCAGGGGTAATCGGCCAGTAGAGCAGCGGGTAGAACGACAGCTCATCATTCTCGATATCAACCGAGCGCGGCTCTGACGGTTCGACCGAGGTGCGGTCAAACAGCGTATCAGACAGGCCGCGCATGGCGGCAAAGGCCAGATCATCCAGCGCCTGATCGCCAGTCAGGATATTGGCCAGCGTGACCTCTGAAGCCGCAAGGATCTGCTCTTCGGTGATTTCGGGCAGCGCGTCGTCTTGGGCGCGGCCATCTTGCGGCGCGATCAGCATCAGCGCGGCGAGCGTTGCCGCCGCCCCGCGCAGGCGTCCGCCCAAAGCCAAGGTGGCCAGCAAATCTACCAGCAGCAACGCCGCCGCCAGACCTAGCAGCAGACCGCCCAAGGGCTTGGCCGCAGGAGCCACCAAGGGCTGGGGCCGCACATTCGCGGGCCACTGGGCGGGACGCAGCACAGCGTCTTCGTCCAGCACATTGCGGGACAGGCGGCGGTTTTCGCCTTCATAAAGACCAGGGCGCAAATCAGGGCCAAGAGGCGCGTCAAACAGCACCTCACCCGCCACCCCTTGCAGCGTATCGCCATTCGACAACCGCCCGAAGCCGTCCAGCACCTGCACCGGCTGCCATGTGGTGCCTACCAGTTGCTCGGCGCTGGGACGTTCGGTCAGGGACGAGATCGAAAGACGCTCTAGCATCTGCACGAAAAGGCCTGACAGCGGCAGACTGGACCATTCAGCATTCGCGGTGACGTGGAACAGGATCACCTGACCGTCGCCCTGCTCTTTGCGGGTAACCAGAGGCGTGCCGTCATCCAGCGCCGCAATCACGCGGTCTGCCAGCGTGGGATCGGGTTGCGCGACGACCTGCGCCGTGACCGAAACCTCTTCCGAGACAGGCAGACCCGCAAAGGGGCTATCCTCGGGAAACGGGGCCAGCGCCTTGGGGTCGCCCCAACTCATGGCGCCGCCAACGCTGCGACCACCGGCACGCAGGCGCACAGGCAGCAGGGGGTCTTCGGCATCGCGGGCCACATCGCTGGCCGCCAGACGGGGACCGGCAAAGCGCACCAACTGGCCGCCGTTGTTCACCCACTCCAGCAGCTTTTCTTCCTCGGCAGGGGCCAGTCGGGCCACATCGGCTAGAATGATCACGTCGGGGTTGGCGGGGATTATCTCGTCCAGCGGGCCATCCAGCAGATCGGCCGAAGGCTCCAACGCCTGCCGCAGATAGTGCAGCGGCGACAGCAGATCGATGGTTTCACGGTTCCGCCCCCCGTCGATAAGCGCGACTTCGCGCCGTTGTAGACGGTCATCGGTCAGAGTGACACCGGCGGCGCTGCGCACGCCCTCGATCACAAAGCGCTGGACACGGGCGCGTAGCTCGGCAGGCAATTCCATCTGCAATTCCGCCTCGGTCCCGCCAGAGGCAAAGGTGGCGATGCCGTCAGCCAGCACCCGCTCGACCCCTGCCGGATCGGGACCGATCGCCTGCACGGTGACGGGCAGTTCGGGACCCGGAGACAAACGGCGTACAGGCACAGTGACCACGCCGCCATCGAAACTGGCGGGCAGCAATGCCATCGGATTGGACGGGGTTTCATAAACGCTAAGGGTGCCACGTTCTGACAGACGGGCGGCCAAGTCGGCACGGCCTGCGTGGTCCAGACCATCCGACAGCCACCACGTATCAAAATCCCCCTCGGGCAAAGGCACTGTGTCCATCAAGGGCGGCCAAGCAGCAGGCACCACACCGGGCAAGCTTTCGCGCACGGTCGCGGCGGGGGCAAAGCCGACCTCACTTGGCGCGGACAGGGGCATGACGGCAACGGGACGGCCAGCGCGGCCAGCCTCGGCCAGCATGGCATCCAGACGCGCCATGCGACCACGCCAGTCAGGCGCGCTGCCCCATGTGGCATCCAGAACCACCAGCAACGGCCCACGCCCTGTTTGACGGGCGTCAGGGTTCAGCACTGGCCCTGCAAGGCCAACGATCAGCGCAGCAACCGCTAGCATCCGCAGCAACAGCAGCCACCAAGGCGTTTTGTCGCTTTGCTGTTCGTCATCTTTCAGCCCCAGCAGCAGCGCCACACCGGGGAACCGCCGCCGCACCGGCGCAGGCGGCACCGCCCGCAGCAGCAACCACAGCAAAGGCAGGGCAAATAGGCCGAACAGCAGCCAAGGCGAGGCAAATCCAAGAGCGCCAAACATCGCGGTCAGACCCCTCCTTGTACGGCTTCGTAAAGCCACAGCAGCGCCGACTGCGAGGCGTCATTGGTGTGATGCAACCCAACCCGCCATCCAGAGGCAGAGGCCAGATCGTGCAGCTCGGCCTTCCTCTCGGCCAGCCGTTGCAGATAACGATCGCGCAATGCGTCGGCCTGCAAGGTTTCGTGTTTCAAACCGCCCGCCATGCTTTCAAAGATGGTGCGCCCACGGAACGGGAATTCCTCTTCGGCGGGATCAAGGATTTGGTAAAGCGTGCCGCGAATGCCCCGCGCCACGGCTTTTCCCAGCATCTCACGCAATGGCGCCAGATCCCCCAGAAAGTCCGAGATCACCAAGGCCCGACTGTTCGGCACCATCGGCGTCAAATCAGGCGCGCCGAAATCTTCGGGCCGGTCCGCGGTCAAAGCCGCTGTGATCCGCTGCAACTGCGCCTCGCCCCGTCTGGGGGGCAGGCTGGCACCCAAGGCCACCCGTTCGCCGCCACGCACCAGCAACACCGCAACTGCCAAGCCCAACAGACGCGCACGTTCCGCCTTGGTGGTCAGGCCGTCGCTACTGGCAAAACCCATTGAGGCAGCCTGATCCACCCAGAGCAACATGCTTTGGGCCACTTCCCATTCGCGCTGTTTGATGAATTGCTCATCCCCACGGGCCGAGCGACGCCAGTCGATCAAGCGCGCCTCGTCCCCTTGCACCAAAGGCCGGTACTGCCAAAAGGCATCGCCAGAGCCGGAACGCCTGCGGCCATGCTCGCCCATCTGGACGTTGGCCGCCAGCCGCTCGGCACTGGCCAGAAGCGGTGGATAGGCGGCTGCGACCGCCTCGGCGCGGCTGCGAAGGGAAGCGGCGTCGGTCAAGCGGCTGCCTCAATTCCGGTGACACGGGCCACGCCGGTGGCAATCAGATCACTCAGGTTGGCACCGCGCGCACGGGCCGCAAAGCTAAGCTGCATCCGGTGACGCAGGACGGGCGCGGCCATTGCGGCCACATCCTCGGCGCTGGGGGCAAGGCGACCGTTCAACATCGCCGCCGCCCGCACCGCCAGCATCAACGATTGGGCCGCACGGGGACCAGGGCCAAAGGCCACGTCACGCATAGCTTCGGGCAGGGCGCTGGGGTCTTCGGGACGGAAGGCACGGACCAGATCAAGGATCAACTCGACCACGCTTTCGCCTACCGGCATCCGGCGCAGCAATTGTTGGGCGCGGATCAACTCGGCAGCAGTAAAGACCTGTTCAGACTCTTCCTCGACCAGACCGGTGGTCGCCAGCAGAATGGCCTTTTCCGTGTCGCGGTCAGGGTATTCCACGTCAATCTGCACAAGAAAGCGGTCCAACTGCGCTTCGGGCAGGGGATAGGTGCCCTCTTGCTCTAGCGGGTTCTGAGTTGCCAGCACGTGGAAGGGTGCCGCCAGCGGACGGGTTTCCCCCGCGATCGAGACCGCCTTTTCCTGCATCGCCTGCAATAGCGCCGACTGGGTGCGCGGGCTGGCGCGGTTGATCTCATCGGCCATCAAAAGCTGGCAAAAGATCGGCCCTTCGATAAAGCGGAAACTCCGGCGACCATCAGCATCGGTTTCTAGAACTTCGGACCCCAGAATATCCGCAGGCATCAGGTCGGGGGTGAACTGCACGCGCTTGCCGTTCAGGCCCATCACCGTGGACAGGGTTTCCACCAGTCGCGTCTTGCCCAGACCGGGCAGACCGATCAGCAAACCATGCCCGCCGCACAACAATGCCGTCAGGGTCAGATCCACCACGCGGGTCTGACCGATGAACCGTTTGGTGATCGAGGCCCTTGCCAGCGCCAGTTTCTCTTCGAAGGCTTCGATCTCGGCCACCAGATCAGTGTGTTCGGTCATGGAGTGGTCCCTGCTGTGACGGATGTTATATGCTGAGTCTATCTCGGGATTGTGAAATGGCAAAAGGGACGAATGGACAAATGAACGTGAAACCTTCCGCCGATAACATCGCCGCCGCTGCCCGCGCTGCTGGAAAAGGCGGAATTCCTCCGGTTCACAAGTGGAAACCGGACTTTTGCGGTGATCTGGATATGCGGATCGCCCGCGATGGTACTTGGTTCTATGAGGGCACGCCAATTGGCCGTGCGCCCCTTGTTCGCCTGTTTTCAACGATCCTGTGGAAAGAAGACGGCAAGTATTTCCTTGTCACCCCCGTGGAAAAGGTTGGCATCACCGTTGAGGACGCCCCATTTGTCGCCGTGGACTTTGAGGTCAGTGGCACGGGCGCGGATCAAAGCCTGACCTTCACCACCAATGTGGGCGATTCTGTCGTGGCCGGACCCGAGCATCCGATTCGCGTTGTCCGCGATCCTGAAACCGATGAACCCAGCCCCTACATCCACATCCGCTATGACCTGGAGGCGCTGATCGACCGCAAAAGCTTTTACCGGCTTGTGGATTTGGGCTGTCACGCGGACCATGAGGGCAGCAGCTGGTTCGGCGTGAGGTCTCAGGGACAGTTCTTTCCGGTCATCCCCTCGTCCGAGCTTGCATAGACGCACAGTTCCCCATGCGCTGGCACAGCTATGCGCGGGCGCAGACATCGCTATTATGTGGAGACCGTTCCAATACGTGACCACTTCGGAGCCCTGTTGATGCTGCCCCCACGCTTTGCCCCTTATCTGTTCAGCCTGTTCCTGTCGGGCATGATGTCCTGTCTTGTCTCGGGCATCGCGACGTATCGGGCGATCGGGTTCCAGCCAGATTTTCTATCCGCTTGGGGCGGCGCGTGGGTAACCAGCTGGACAGTCGCCTTTCCTGCCGTGCTGGTCGTCGCACCCGTGGCCCGCAAACTGGTGGCGCTGGTAACAGCCGCCCCCTCCAAAATCTAAGACGGGGCCAAAGGGGCGGGCCAATGCCCGCCTTGCCTAGCTTAGTGACCGATCACAGGGGCATCCACGCAGGCCCACTCGCTGGCCTCCATCTCTAGGGTAACGTGGTCGAACCCCTGCCCTGTCAGCATCGCACGGACCCTGTCGCGGACCTGCGCCACGGCGGGCCAATCCGCGCCCGCAACAACCACATGCACCTGCACGGCACGCTTTTGTTCGGTCATCTGCCAGACATGCAGGTGATGCACGCCATCAACGCCATCCAAACCTGAAATCTGCCCCGCCAAATCATTGGCATCCAGCCCTGCAGGTGTGGCCAGCATCAGATCGCGGATCACCGGCACAATCTCTTTGGCGGCAAGCCACAGGATATAGGCCGCGATCAGAAGGGTGATTACCGGATCGACCCAGCGCCAGTCATAGAGGATCACCAGAACGCCCCCCACAATCACAGCCAGCGACCCCAAGGCATCGCTAAGGTTATGGATAAAGGCCGCGCGAATGTTGGCGCTTTCCTTCGACAGGCGCAGGGTCAGCAAAGCGGTCGCCAGATCGATCACCAAAGCAAGCCCCGCCACGATCACCACAGTCCAACCGGCGATCTGGGGTGGATCGATCATGCGGGCGATCCCCTCCCACGCCAGATAGAGGCTGATGACGATCAAGGTGGTGTAGTTGATCAGGGCGGCGACCATCTCGGCCCGACCATAGCCGAAAGTCATGCCCGCATTCGCCGGACGACGGGCGATCTTGCGAGCAAAGAACGCGATCATCAGCGAAATCGCATCGCTGAAGTTATGCACCGCATCCGCAATCAGCGCGATCGAGCCGGAAAAGACCCCGCCAATAATCTGCGCCACGGTCAGCAGCATGTTGATCCCCACGGCGATGGCAACCTGACGGTCTCCGGCCTCGGGGTCGACGTGGTGATGGTGATGATGGTGGCCGTGATGGGCGTGATCGTGTGGCATGGACCTCTTTCCTCTCTGTCACGGCTAAAGTAGTTTCTCTAGTGACTAGAGGTTCAAGGGGGAATTTCATGTTTTCGATTGGCGCGCTGTCCCGTCGCACCGGCGTGAAGGTTCCGACCATCCGGTATTACGAACAAATCGGCCTGCTAGCCCCTTTAGAGCGGACCGAAGGCAACCAGCGCCGCTATGACCAAGAGGGGTTAGAGCGGTTAGGTTTCATCCGTCACGCCCGCGATCTAGGCCTGCCGCTGGAAATGATCCGGCAAATGCTGACCTTGGACGCCCATGACACAGACCAGCACGCTGAAATCCACGCCCTTGCCAGCGCCCACTTGGCAGAGGTCCGCACCCGCATCGCACGCCTCTCCAAACTGGCGGACGAGCTTGAACGGATCATCACCCATGCAGACACGGGCGAGGAAGCAGCGGGATGTGATGTGCTGAAGGCTTTGGGCGACCACAGCCTTTGCGCTGGCACACACTAACCGCAACGGCCGTGTGATCCGGCCCAAAAGGACCGGATGCACTGTTTGGCGGCTTTAGTGTGCCTCGGCCCAAGAACAGCCCTGACCGGCATCCGCAATCAGCGGCACGTCCAGATGGATCGCCGGGCTTGCCGCGCTTTCCATGACCTCACGCGCAGTGGCGATCAGTTGGTCAACGGCGTCTTCTTCCACCTCGAACAGCAGTTCGTCGTGGACCTGTAGCAGCATCTTGGCAGGCTGGCCTGCGATGGCTTCGGGCATCCGGATCATCGCGCGGCGGATGATGTCCGCAGCGGTACCCTGAATGGGCGCGTTGATCGCGGCGCGTTTGGCGAAACCGGCGCGCGGACCTTTGGCGGCAATCTCGGGCGTGTGGATTTTGCGGCCGAACAGGGTTTCGACAAACAGATTTTCCTGCGCGAATTTCACCGTGGCATCCATGTAGTCCTTGATGCCGGGGAAGCGCTCGAAATAGCGGTCGATAAAGCCCTGCGCCTCCGCCCGAGGAATGCGCAGGTTCCGCGCCAGACCAAAGCCCGAAATCCCGTAGATGACGCCAAAGTTGATCGCCTTGGCCTGACGGCGCACGTCCGAGGTCATCTGATCCAGCGGCACGCCGAACATCTCTGACGCAGTGGCGGCGTGAATGTCCTGCCCTTCGCGGAAGGCCTGTTTCAGACTGTCGATCCCCGCCACATGGGCCAGAATGCGCAGTTCGATCTGGCTATAGTCGAGGCTGACCAGAACCTTACCCTCGGGCGCAATGAAGGCCTCGCGGATGCGGCGGCCCTCTTCGCTGCGGATCGGGATGTTCTGCAAGTTCGGATCGGTCGAGGACAAACGCCCCGTGGCCGCACCAGTCTGCATATAGCTGGTGTGAACGCGCCCGGTTTCCTTATTGATGTGGTCCTGAAGCGCGTCTGTGTAGGTAGATTTCAGCTTGGACAGCTGACGCCAATCCAGCACGCGGGCAGGCAGTTCATGCTCGGTCGCCAGATCTTCAAGGATATCTGCGCCGGTCGCATAGGCACCGGTCTTGCCCTTCTTGCCGCCCTCAAAACCCATCTTGTCAAAGAGGATCTCACCCAGCTGCTTGGGGCTGCCGACGTTAAAGCTTTCGCCCGCCATCTCATGGATGTCCGCCTCAAGCCCCGCCATCTTCTGGGCAAAGGCATTGGACATCCGGCTAAGGGTATCGCGGTCTACCAGCACCCCGTGCCGCTCCATCTGGGCCAGTACCGGCACAAGCGGGCGTTCCAGACGTTCATAGACGCGGGTGACCTTGGCGTGATGCAGTTGGGGCGCGAATTTCTGCCAGAGACGCAGAGTGATATCCGCATCCTCGGCGGCATAGCGCGTAGCCTTTTCCACATCGACCTTGTCAAAGGTGATCATGGATTTGCCGCTGCCGATCAGGTCTTTGATCGGGATCGGGTTGTGCCCCAGATAGCGTTCCGAAAGCGCGTCCATCCCGTGGCCATGCAGACCGGAATAAAGCGCATAGGACATCAGCATCGTGTCATCGATGCCCTGAACGATGATCCCGTAGCGCTGGAAAATCTTGCAGTCGTACTTGGCGTTCTGGAAGATTTTACGCACCGCCTCATCTTCCAGCAGCGGCTTCAGCGCATCCAGCGCGTCCTGCAGCGGGATTTGCCCCGCAACCAGTTCCGAGCCGCCAAACAGATCATCGCCGCCCTTGGAATGGGTCAGCGGAATATAGCAAGCCTTGCCCGCCTTGGTCGCCAGCGAAATCCCCACCAGATCGGCGGTCATGTTATCAAGGCCGGTGGTTTCCGTATCCACGGCCACATAACCCTGATGACGCGCCTCGGCGATCCAAGTGTTCAACGTCTCTAGGTCAGACACGCAGGTGTAAGCCTCGGGGTCGATGGGCAGGTCTTCGACCTCTGCCGGAGCCTCGCCCGCCTTGGCAACGGGGGCCGCGTCTTCAATCGCAGGGAGCTCGGCGTCCAGCGCATCGGCGATGCGCTTGGTCAGGGTGCGGAATTCCATCTTGGCAAGGAAACCCAACAGAACCTCCGGATCGGGGTCTTTGATTTCCAGATCGTCCAGCGTGAATTCCAGCGGCGTATTGCAGTCCAGCTGCACCAGCTTTTTCGACAGTTCGATCTGCTCGCGCTTTTCAATCAGGGTCTGGCGGCGCTTGGGCTGCTTGATCTCTTCGGCTCGGTCCAGCAGCGCCTCTAGCGTGCCGAATTCGTTGATCAGAAGGGCAGCAGTCTTGATACCGATCCCGGGCGCACCGGGCACGTTGTCCACGCTGTCCCCCGCCAACGCCTGTACATCGACAACCCCTTCAGGGCCGACGCCGAATTTTTCGAAAACGCCGTCGCGGTCAATGACCTTGTTCTTCATGGCGTCGTACATCTCAACGCCGTCGCCCACCAACTGCATCAAGTCCTTGTCCGAGGACACGATGGTTACACGCCCGCCCAAATCACGCGCCTGACAAGACAGAGTCGCGATGATGTCGTCGGCCTCATACCCTTCCATCTCTTCGCAAGCGATGTTGAAGGCACGGGTCGCCTCACGGGTCAGAGGGATCTGAGGGCGCAAATCCTCGGGCATCGCCTCTCGGTTGGCCTTATAGAGATCATACATATCGTTGCGGAACGTATGGCTGCCCTTGTCAAAGATCACCGCCAAATGGGTCGGCGTATCGGCAGCGTGGTTCCCTTCCACATAGCGCTGGAGCATGTTGCAAAAGCCGCTGACAGCGCCAATCGGCAAGCCATCAGACTTCCGCGTCAGAGGCGGCAACGCATGATAGGCACGGAAAATAAAAGCCGAGCCGTCAATCAGGTGCAGGTGACAGCCCTTGCCGAATTTGGTGGTCATCGCGCGTCCTCCGAATGTTTCGAACACGGTAATGCCACGTTGCGCCCTGCGCCACCAGTGGAAGGTGCGGCGCAAGTTGGGCAATAGGGAATCGAAGCTAAGAGAGCGCGACGTTGAGGCACCGCCGCGCTAGCTCCTCACGCTGTTTTGCGATCTTCTGTGTCTTCGGTCTGTTCGTCAGTCGACGCAACGACGGCTTCTTCTGACGTGTGATTAGTCTTGTTATCGCCGGTATCTTCGACTGCTACCATGTCCGGTGTCTCCACTCCTGCGGCAGGCTCTTCCGTTTCTGCGTCAGCCTGAGCCCCTTCCGTCCCGGATTGCTTCACGTCGCCGGCTGCCTCATCCGTTTCCAAGGCAACCTCCGCCCCTTCCACGTCGGACATCTCCAAAGCTGTTTCAGGCGTTTCCACTTCGGCCTCTGTCTTGTCGGCCTCCAAATCAGCCTTGGCCGCTTCCAAGTCAGGCTCTGCAGCGTCCACGTCAGTCTTTTCCGCCGCGACCTCAGGTTTCTTAGGCGGCTTGGGCTTCGGGACTTTGAAATCAAGCACCGGCGGCTTTGCGGGGCGCTGCTCTTCGGGACGCACCAACCAGCTAAAGAACTCCGGCGCGGAATCGATCAAGCGAGTGGTTAACTTGGTCCAAGCCTCGATCTGTCGCAGCTCGGAGTTTGAGAAATACGTTTCGACATCGTAGCTCTGCTCTTCAGGGATCGCTTTTAGCGGGGCGGAAACCAGAGCATCACTAATCGGAGTCCCATCGAAAAACTCGGCATCCAATTCGGCCGCGTCCTCGGCGTAGGTTTCAACAATCTTCTCAGCAAGAGAGACATGCAAACGCGGCTTCATCGCCTCTTCCAATGGCATTTCGGCTAGAATTTCAGCGAAATACCATCCCAGCGAATGCTTCTCTTTTGTACGGTCCACACCGGGTTCGGTGTAGGCATCGACCCGTCGATGCAAATGACGCATCAACGCAATGTCCTGAACCGACAGGGATTCATTCACCTGTGTTTCGCCCGTCAGATTGAATTTTTCCCCGCGAAACAGGAGGTCAAAGAAATCACTGACAACATCGCCATCGCGCAGATCATCGCGAATGAAGGGGCGTAGGATGAACTGATCGCCAAATAATTCGCGCATGCGCTTGAAGCGGGGCGCGTAGAACAGAATGCCGTCCTCGAGAAGCCGCTCATGCATTTTTTCGAGCGAGTTCTGGAACACGCCTTTCTTGGTCCGCTCAGAGAACGTCGACACCAATCGTTCGGCATGGGGTCGCACATAAGCAACCAAACGGATCTGATCCGCATAACCACCAAGATGGGTATCGATGGCGCGCCGGATTTCGTCTGGCTGTACAAATTCAAAATGCTCGGCCGAGACAACGCCGATGTCAGCGTCACTGTTCTTGAAGGCTTGTCGCAGGCGCTTGAAAAGCCTTCCCTCCAGATGCTTTTCGCTAGGAACCGAGAGGGTTCTGGCCAGAGGGATATGGTTGAATCTGGTTGGAAAGCAGATCGAAAGATCGCTCTCAATCGTCCCGCCCGCCAGCACCGACTGGATCGCTGTGGTGCCGGTTTTGCAGTCTCCAAGATGGAAAAGTATCTCTTTAACCAATCGATGTACCTCCATGCTAAATGCTGCGCACTTCAGGAAAAGGCATGCGCCTCAATCTCTGAATATGGGATTAAAAATCAAAATTTCTGCTGAAGTTGCTTAACGTAGTTAGCAATCTCTTCGTTGGGCAAATCTTCAGAAAGCAGTGCATCTAGAAGCTGCCGACCAGCGTCATGCTCTGGAACAGGAAGAACCTTTCCAACCGCGCTAATGTCCGGAAAGAAGGACGGGCGACCGGCGATTTCGGCGAGATACCGATGAATTGGAGCAAACTTGCGACGCATTTTGGCACGCTGCTCAGCACCAAAAAGTTCCACATCCGCATCTTTGACCGGGCTTAGGGCCTTGCCGTTACGTTGCAAATATACCGACAACTGATGTGCCAACCCGTCGCTCAGATCATCATTCGCATGATACATGATCGAATACGCAGAGCGCGGCAAACTAGGGTTCGCTCTGGTTGGTTGTGTTAGATTCTCTGGCAGCTTCAGACCGGTCTGCTTCGCGAAATCTTCGGTCGATCCGCCTTCAGCCAAGATATCCGCGTAATTCCGCAGAATCAGCTGGTTTGGTTCGATTTCTTCAAGCCAAGGGGCTAGCAAGGTCCGGTAATTAAAATGAATTCCGTCAAAATACTGCGCAAGGCCGTTCTCTTGCAGCAAGCCCGCTTTCTCGCCGACTTTCAGGCGTTGCCCGTGCCACGACATGAGATAGGTGTCAGGGCGGCGCAGTGCACAATACACCTGCAATTCTTCAGCTTCTGGAAGGTTTTCTAACAAACGTTGGATCAGCGAAGCCCCAACCTGCCCGAAGTTCGAGAAGGCCTCAGAACACAGAATCAACGTATGAGGTTGCAATGCCTCAACCTGATTCCGGATAGCGTTAAACATCTGAGGCAAGCCAGGGACTGCGTCAAACTGTGGCGGAATCGGTCTCGGCGAGACATCGGCCATCATCCGATAAGCCAACGCACTGTGCGGTTCCTTCACGTTGAAATGTAAATCTTCAACCTGATCCCCAGCACCGAGCGCTTTCTTAAGATTATTTGCAAATCCCCTTGTCTCAACCGCAGGGTAGAGGATTCCGCTCTGAACAAACTTCAACCAATTTTGAGCAAAGTAGTTCTGTAGCGCGGTCGAGCCTACCTTGTGGTGTCCTATGTAAATAATAATCTTCATACGCACATAATGCCAAACTCAAGACGACGGTCTGTTGTTATTACAAATTGAGCGAGTGCGGAAGGGTCATTTAACACTTTTAAGGTGTTATCGGCTTACATTTTAGCATGCACTCTACGACTGCTGATACATCTGCTAACAATTTGAGACCGTTGAATGTCGGTTTGATCGCCTAGTTGTATAGGGGCCCTGCAGCTGATGAACTGCACCGTCGTGTTGAATCTGTGATTGTCTCGTGGGACGAAGGTCAGAAGCTGCATTTACTGGAGCTTCGTGATGAACTTATTGAGATACTGGCAAAATTAAAGCCCAGCGGAGCGCTGGATGCTCAAGTATCTGATATATTTTCGGAATTATTTTTGGTTGCGGGAGTAGGATTTGAACCTACGACCTTCAGGTTATGAGCCTGACGAGCTACCGGGCTGCTCCATCCCG
>NZ_PVTQ01000001.1 GCF_003003355.1 Donghicola tyrosinivorans | reverse complement strand
ACGGGTCTCGATGTTCGAGAAGCGGACAGGAACACGCCGCCGTAGATGGTACACGCCACCGCGTTTGACGACCGACATCGAGCGCCCTCCACTGCATCTTCGTGAACCAGATTGTGAACCAAAACAATGCAGGGGTACCGCAGGTACAGGCCGCGCGACGCTCAAGTCATTGATTTTATGGTGAAATAAAATTTCCACCGGAAATTTAATGGCGGAAGCGGTGTCCGCCCTTATAGAGGTTCACAGCGTATCACACGAACTCTTGGTAGATCAATTTATTCTGACAAAACAGACAAATAGAAGAAACACACAATCCATAGCGGATCACAAAGACTCTTGCAATTCCATCAAATAAGGGGGCAGATAAGGGGGCACTACACACAATGCCCCCTTAAAATGGACGTTCCCTATGCTTCACCCCGTGAACACCCCCGCACACACAAATTACGCCACTCTCGGCTCGTCGTTCGCCGAAGTGCTGGCGGCACTTCCCGGCCTGTCTGACGCTGCCGCCTCTGCACTTCCGGCAGAGTGGAACTCACTCGCTTCGCTTCTCTGGACGCTGATTGAAGATGAAGGCCACTCCACCGAAACGGCAGCACATGAAGCGGGCGTGCCCGCCTCGCTCGTTAGGGACTATCGCCGCCTCACCGGCCTTTGACCGCACCGCCCTGCGACAAGCCCAGCACAGGCGAGATAGAGAGAGGAAACCCGGTGACCCAAACGCAGCAATCGAAGCAGAGCCGTAGCCGCTCCTTGGCGCGGCTCACCGCCAAACAGGTCAACTCCGCCTCCGAACCCGGCTACTACATGGACGGAGGCGGACTGATCATGCACATCTCGAACAACGGCGGGAAACGCTGGCTGCTACGCTTCAACTCCCCCATCACAGGAAAGCGGCGCGAGATGGGGTTGGGCGCTGCCGGGCACGGAGGCGTTCTTTTGGCCGAAGTTCGCGACCAAGCCGAAGCCGCTAGGAAACTGGTACGTGCGGGTATCGACCCGATTGATGAACGCAACCGCAGCATTGAACAGCAACGCCAAGACGCCCAGCGCCAAAAGCCCGTGACGTTCGGCCAATTCTGCGATGAATGGATGGAGGCAAATTTACGCCAATACTCAAACGCCAAGCACCAAGCACAATGGCGCATGACCCTGACCGTTTACGCAGAACCGCTACGCTCAAAGGCAATTCAAGACATTGAGACGAACGATGTTTTGGAAGTCCTGAAACCAATCTGGGAAGAAAAGCCCGAAACCGCAAAGCGGACGCAGGGCCGGATTGAGCGTATGTTGGACGCGGCAACTGCAATGGGCATCCGCACAGGACCAAATCCAGCGACGTGGCGCGGGCATCTTTCAAATCTCCTACCCAAACAACCCAAGGGCAAACGCGGGCATCATGCCGCTATGCCTTGGCGCGCTCTGCCGGACTTCATCCCAAGCCTACGGGCACGGCAAGGGACGGCGGCAAGGGCGCTTGAATTCGCCATTCTGACCGCCGCACGGTCGGGCGAGGTTCGGGGCGCGACGTGGAATGAATTTGATCTAGACGCCCGCAGGTGGACCATTCCGGCATGGCGCATGAAGGCGAAGCAGGAACACAAAGTGCCTCTCACTGATCGTGCCATTGAAATCCTGAACGAAGTTGCAGCGCAACGGCCTGACAGTGACCAAACGGGGGCGGCACTCGTTTTCCCCGGAGCGCGGACTGGCTCAAAAATGTCGGACATGACTCTGGCCGCTGTCCTGAAACGGATGGACGTAGAAAACGCAACCCCGCACGGGTTCCGTTCTGCATTCAGGGATTGGGCCGAAGACTGCGCAGATGCACCTTATGGCGCGATCAAGGCAGCACTGGCCCATATGATTGGCGACAAGGTAGACGCCGCTTACCGGCGCGGGGACGCCTATCAACGGCGAATCAAACTGATGCAGGAATGGGCCGAATTCTTGGATAGCCGCCCGAAAAACTAGTGACGCTCAATACGAAATCCACTGTTACACGCGACACACCGACACAAGCCCTGACCACACTGTCAAAAGCTGCACCGCAGGCAACGCGGATGCAGCTTTTATTTTGCCCAGCCCTTCCCAAACCAAAGCCGTGAAAACAAAGGGGACACCGTGCAGCTTTGTCCATTTTGTCAAATATATCAATAACTTAACGAAACATCACGGCGCGGATTTCCTTGACACCAGCTTTCAAGATTCGGAATCTACGGGTGTTCACGGCGAACCATCACGCACCCAAATCGAAGGTAAACCCATGCAAAAAAAATCGCTCAAACTCTTGAAACGCTCTGATGTTATCGACCTGCTGGGCGTGTCCAAAAGCACGCTAGTCCGTTGGGTTCAGGCAGGGTGCTTCCCCCGGCCAATCTACCTGAGCGCAGACACCCCGCGCTGGGCACAGGACGACGTGAGCGACTGGCTTGCGAAACGTGAAGCCGCTTCCGCCTGAATGAAAAACGAAACGGCCCCGCCTGTGCCACCACGCACAAACAGGGCCAATTAGGATTTTACGCTATGCCGTATGATAACCCCACTCACGACACAGAACAAGAAGTTGTCGATAACAGCCACGCGCAAGATGAAATCTTGGCGTGGCTGAGTACTCTTGATGCCGCCAAGGACGCAGGAGCAATCCAAGCAGCAGACCACGGACAACTCCGCCACTTAGAAGCGGAATGCGCCATTGGTTTGATCTCGAACCAAAGCGCCCAAAGCCAAGCCGCTTCGCTTCTGGCAGGGGGTGGCGCTGCCGAATTGGCCCTGAACGCAATCGGACCTCTTTTTGACGCAGGGGACGTTGTAGAACTTTCAGCCCTTCACGCATCAAACGGCGGTGGTGCTCTTAGCCTGCACGCCCGCCTTAACGACCCGGAGGGGCGCAAAAAGGCGCTGGCCTTCATTCGCACCCATATCGGAAAACGGAACATTTATTTCGGCGCGAACCCGCGCCGGGAACACATGGACGGGACCGTAAGTCGGGCAAAAACCGAAGACGTGGCGGCTCGTCGCAGCTTCTTTTTTGACTTGGACAACAAGGACGCGCCCGCCAGCGATCCTGAATGGCGCAACACTGTGAAAGCCCTTCGCGATCTTGGCCCCGCGCTTGAATTGGACACCGGCAACGGGCGGCACATTTGGTTCCGTTTGCAGCAAAGTGAGGAAATTTCCGCAGAAGCTACCGCTTCGCTTCGCTCCCTGATGGAGACCCTTGGCGCGGACGACATGAGCGACGCGCCCCGCATTGCCCGCCTGCCCTACACTGTCAACATCCCCACCCCCAGCAAGAGGCGTCGCGGCGCAACCCCGCGTTTCACCTTGCCCGAAGCGCAGAACGCCAAGCCCAGCGCTCGGACAATGGGGGACACGCAAAGCGCTATTCAAAGCATCGCGTCGCGCCTCACGTTGCCCGGCAAGGGGCAGCCGAAGGCTGACAGCGGCAAAGCTAACTCTGGCAGCGCATCCAGCGGGTCTAAGACTGGATGGGAAGCGCCCAGCCTTCAAATCCTTGAACTCGCCCTGAGCGAACTGCCAAACAACGGCGCGTTTGATGATCGGGCCGAGTGGTCGCGGATCGGCCACGCAATCAAGGGGGCGGCTGTGGCGGCTGGGATCGACGCAGCAGCACGCGACCTCTGGCTGGCTTGGTGCGCCCGGTGGCCGGGGCACAGTGACGCCAGCGCTGATGAGAAGTTCTGGGACACTTGCGATCAACCCCACACTGGATGGGGCACGGTGATGCGGGAATTAGAGCGCACGAACCTTCAAGGTCACGCCCGCGTAAAGACGGCGACTGCGCAGCATGCATTCAGCCAAGAAGCTGCTGCAAACACCGCTGCCCTGACCTCCGCTGCTTTTACGCCTGTGACTGCAAGCACGCCTTCGCAAATCCCCCCTCGCCGCTTTCTTTACGGCAAGAGTGTGATTGGTGACGTCATTTCTATCGTCGCAGCGCCGGGCGGTTCGGGCAAATCTGCGCTCACCATGACGGAGGCTGTAGCAATGGCAACGGGCAAGGTTCTCTTGCCCGGCGACGCCCCACGTCGCCCTCTGAAGGTCTGGCTTCACAATGGTGAAGACGGAGCAGACGAATTGCAGCGCCGCCTTGCTGCGACGATGATGCACCACAAAATCAGCGACGCAGACCTCGGCGGACGCCTCTATATGACGAACGGACGCGACGAGAAAATCCTCTTGGCCCGGCAGGGGAAAGACGGGCCGGAACTCACTCCCGGCGTCGCGGAAGGGATCATTGAGCGCATCAAATCCGAAGGGATCGACGTCCTTATCTTGGACCCTCTGGGCGCATTCCACACCCTCCCTGAAAACTCCAACGAAGCTGTGAACATCCTCATGGACGGACTGCGCAAGATTGCGCATAGCACTGGCGTCGCAATCGTCCTTGTTCACCACGTCGGGAAACTTGCGGCTAAAGATATGGACGGCGCGGGTGCCGGTGCCGCACGCGGCGCGTCAGCATTTGTGGATGCGGCCCGTGTTGTCCGGCAGCTATCGCGCATGAGCGACACCGAAGCCCGCAAACTAGGTGTACCTCCGGCAGAGGCATGGCAGCACATTTGCGTCGCCAACGGCAAGGGCAACCTCGCGCCGCTCGAAGATCGGACGTGGTTCAAGCTGATCGGCGTAAAGCTGGGCAATAAGACGCGTGAATACCCCGACGGCGACGACGTGCAAACCGTCGAACGTTGGACGCCCCCCGCTCCCGCCAAGGCAACCCAAAATGATCTGGCAATTGCCCAGCACGCAATCAACGGAAAGCCCGAATTGGCGCGTGCCTCGGAACGTGCTGAACACTGGGCGGGCTACTTAATTGCGGATGCGCTGGGCTTGAACATTGGACGTCCGGGCACGCGTGCCGCGAACCTCACACAGGAACAACTTACCGCCCGTGCGCGCGTTCGGGGCATCATTGTAGAGGGGCTTGCATGCGGTGCTTTGATTGAGGTGCAAGAGTCGGACAGCGGGACGCGGAAAGGTCGCCCGTTTTTGCGGGCCGGGGAACCCGTTGTGTCGTGTGTCGGTAAAGATGAAAACTGAAAAGCCTCGTGACCGGCAGGGGCATTCTCAGTTGCGCCAGTTGCGCCAGTGCCACTGTCGCACCACTGGCGCAACTGGCGCAAACCGTCGCGAAACCAGCGCCCATGTGGGGGCCGACCTCAAGGGAGGCCCCCCATTGGCGGGTGCGACGCTCCAGTGAAACTACTTAGGAAACCACTGGAGCGTCGCAAAGAAATAAGGGTTTTTTTGCCCCCGTGCCGGGGGACTGGAGCAACCGCCGCGCTCCACCGTCGCACTGGCGCAAATACTGCTCAAAGTTCGTCGGGCACTGGCGCAATCAGCTTGAAAATGGGGGTCACAACCGAGCGGTTATGCTCCCCTTCTCCGACACATTGTCACAAAACACAGAAAGGCTGTTACAGTGTATACAGCGAAACTCCCCAACCACTTTAGCCTCGTGCGCGAATGGCACGACCTCATCACTGCGCCCTTGGCGTCCAAGCACCGCTTGGACTTGGACGTACTGCGGACACAACTGGACGCACGTCCAGACCTAGCAGAGATTGCAGTTGCTACGCAGCAAGAGAAGGAGCGCCCCTGCCCGACACTCATCGTTGCGCTACGCGTCCGCGCCTCCCTCCCCCGCGACAATGAGCCAAAGTGGACACCAGAACTGTTTGAGATTCACAACACAATCTATGCAGTGACTGAGCCTCTCGAATTCTACTGCGGATTTGCGGGCAAGTGGCCCCCGGCTACCGACGCCGATTTGGCAGGCTTCAACACGCACGTTGCACTTGGGCTTCGCAAGCGGGCAACCGAGCATTGGCAGACCTGCGCAATGTTGCGCCACATCATCCTGCCCGGTCGCACAGTGCCGCAGAACCAAGGCGACTGGCAGCGGGGGAAGTTGGACGGGCCCCACCCCGCACCAAAGCGGAAACGCCCTATGGTTTGGAAGAATGGGGATTGCTGGATGATGTAGAATGGCCGAAGCAGGTGCCAATGCGGGGGCAGCGGGTGCCCCGTATTATGTAACCCGCAACAGGCGCACATATTCGAGCCATTGCGCACGCGGGCCACTCTCTTGAGGATCGGCCTGAAAATCGCGCAACGCACGTAGAACCGCCAGACGCTCCGCTTCCCCCGCACATTGCCCAAGCATGGGGGAAAGAACTGCGCGGTTCTCCCGATAGATTTCCATCAAATCCCGCAATTCAATTTCTCCCGCATCCTGAGTTTTGGGACGCCCGCGTCGCCCATGTTTTTTAATTCGCACCACGGGAGGGGCTTTCGGCACGTCGTCACGCATGCGCGACGAACGCCCCTGTCCTGCATCGTCTTTGACCGTCCAGCAAGCGCCAGCCCCTTTTCCAAGAGGCGCGGCTTCAACATCGGCGGCGGGGCGCGGCCCAGCAGCGGCCAAACGTTCCGGCAGGCGCTCCAACAAGTCGCGCAGCCAAAGCGCCTCACTCTGCCGGTCAATTTGCGTCCTACGGTATCGCCAACGCAGCCAATCAGCGACTGCGGGCGGCATGGCTTCGACATTCAGCAAACGGCACGACAGTTCCGAACGGAAATCCTGCTCTGCCCCTGCCAGATCAACCGTAGAACCCGGCAACCACGGATTTGACCGCCAAGCACGCGCCAAACGATTGACCGCCCTGCGGGCTTCTGATCGCCTCCACGCATCCGCAGAGACCTTACCCGCCATAAAATCATCCCTTTGGCGCTGCCGGAATGCGCGTGCGGCATGCGGCCCCGCATGCCGCAAACAGCGCCCCTTACCTTCACGGATAGGAATCTGCTGGCATGCTGCCCCCGTACGCGTACGCGCCCCGCACACGGGCGCTTGGGCACCGCCACGCCGCACAAGTTCACTCGCCGATTTGAATGATTGCTCATGTTCTTGGCTATAAAACGTCATTTTAGCTTACCTAAAATCCAATGCCACTTGGCAGATCAACTAATTTTAGCATCACGACGTAAATTTTCAATTTATTACAATTAACAAATACGCCTGACATGGCTTCCAATTCACTCTGGACGGCAGCAGCAACGGGACTTGCAATGCTCAATAAAATTACAGCAACTGTCACGGCAACACAAAACACCGGCAGGGGGTTGATTTGAGCGGAGAGGTAGAAGGCAAACAGCAGACGAACCAAAAGAGTGTTTCCCGCAAGCTGAGTAAGATCAATTGGGGCAGAGGCGGATTTAGGCTCTGGATTTGCCTTGCAGTGCCTTGGACAATCTTCTTTCTAATTGCAGCGGGCGACGAACTGGCAGGTCAAAAGATCGCTCTTGCAGAACTATCAGATAAAAACTGGTGCCCATCGCACTTCAAATCCCTCCCGAAGGGCTTCGCTCCCGATAGCACAATTTACTACTTTTCATCTGAAATTCAGCGTTATTGCCACGTTACCACACCCCAATCCATGCTAAACCGTGCTTCCGGGGACGAGCCTTTGGTACGACTTACGGTAGCAACATTCCCATTCATTTTTCTACTAGGCTTCTTGATCTTGAAGCGTGTAGGCCTTTGGGTTTTCGCGGGCTTTCGCCCAACTTAGAACCCCGGCACGGGACGTTCTTTAATTTGTCTGAATCGTCAAAAAGTCCAGAACACACAAATTTTGCCGTGCTGGGGGATAAGAGAAAAACTGCGGCGTTCGGGGGAGGCCGGGGGGCGAAGCACGGTGCCCGCGACCCGACCGACCAAACAAAGGCCCAATAGCAAGCGTTCATAGAGAGGTTCCGAATATCTCACACCAGAACTTTCACCGCTCAACGAATGTCCAAACTAATATCTCTGCCCTCATTTACGGCACAGCCCAACTCTGAAAAGTTACCATTCAGCAGCACTGCATGTGGGTCGCTCAGGTTAGCCCGTACTTTCTCGAACTCCAAAACAACTAATTTTTTAAAAACTTCTATTGGCTGCCTAAAAGAAAATCGCTTCAAAATTCTTGAATTTGAGAAATAAAATACCTGCATATCATCAGCGCCACCTCTAGCCTTACATTCAAATTGGTAAATTGCGCCAATGCACCACCCGCCTACCTCCGTAAAACTATAGCCCAGCAATCCTGAGAAATTCTCGATTTCCCGTGCGAAAACGCCCTGAAAATTGAATGACCCCGCACCCACGATTGAGGCTACAAAATACATATCTTTCACGCACTTGTTAAATTCTACGTGACTTATCTCAACCTTGTCACATTTCCCCGGACCTATAATGTCCAAGATGTGAAGTCCTGCCACTGCCTGCATGTGCACCCAACTCTCCACTGGCGGCAATCCCGTCACTTCTCCGGAAAGAATTTCACCTTCTTCAATATACACTTCAAACTTGACCCCATCATCCACGCCCCAATCCAATAGGCACATAAGGCCAATTAATTGCCTCAAATTGCGTGGCTGGTTAACGTCTAACTTGTAATTAAACTCTTGCCTTTGATCACCAACAGATTGAAAAATATTGATGCCTCCGGCATCCACACGAAGGCGAAACTCTGGATCATCAACTTCGAGAAAAGAGGGGGTGAGAACAATAGCCGGTATCTCTATCGCTCGACCATCAGAAGAAACAAGCCTCAAGGTAGCGGGCATCTCCCTCCCTGAAATTTCAATGCGACCACCCCCAAGTTCGTCAGAAGTTTGGACTTCAATACCGAAGCGCCGATCAAAGAACTGGACCCTGCTCACCGGCAAATCATCAATCATTCCAAGTTGATGAGATACTAAATCCCTCAAAGAAGTCCCTGTGGGAAACTGCAACTTCCCTAGATGGGAAAACGGCTCATAGCCCACTGTCTCGACAACTTTAATCTTTGCCTTGGAGTAGCGCCCTGCACCCAAGCGCTCAACAGCTTTGAACATCCAGTCACTAGGGTGACCATCGACCATATCCCCTTGCCCAAATCGAAGATTTAAAAAAACTTTATGCAAAGGCTTTTGGGGTTCTTTCACAGAAACCTCGCGCGCCTTCTCTAGTATCCAGTTTATTTCATCTTCCCATATGTGACGACCGTAAAGCACAGGCACTTCATGCTCAGAGTATTGATGAAACAAGAATACAAAACTTGGGTTTGGCGATTTTGCAGCTTTTAGCGCGTTACTCAATTTAATGCGCGCGGCGACCTTCTCACCCCGCGTAGTTTTGATCTGCGCAAAACATTGAACCAAATGATCCGCAAGATCGGCAGGTTTATGCTTCATGGCATAAGGCACCAAGTCTAC
This sequence comes from Donghicola tyrosinivorans, assembly GCF_003003355.1. Lineage (GTDB taxonomy): Bacteria > Pseudomonadota > Alphaproteobacteria > Rhodobacterales > Rhodobacteraceae > Donghicola > Donghicola tyrosinivorans. The sequence goes on along the minus strand of NZ_PVTQ01000001.1, from coordinate 495,293 downwards.
GACATGATCCCAACCATGTTCATCGTCTGAAGCCTTATTAACCACCGCCTCAACACCTGCCGATGGATTTTGGCAAAGTTCAGCGAAACGCGCCTCACCATAGCGCCCCTGTCGAGAATTACTCATCGTGACTGGCAATCGCATTTCTTTATGTGTCCCCTCAAACGAATTTGTTTAAAAAATGAACCACAAATAAGCATTCACCTGCCATGCAACCAATGCAAGCCTCCGGCAAGCTACAACAGGCAGCTGCGCCGCCTCACCTCAGCACTTAGTAGCTAGCTATTTCGTCGCTGTGTAGAAAGACAATCGCTTCACCGCAACATGTCGAAACAGCATGAGACGAAGACGAGTCCCTTAGCAATGCCAAGCAAGGGGGCACACAAGGGGGCAGACGCCAAATGATTGGTCTAAGCAATTGATTTTAAATAAGATTTGGCGGAAGCGGTGGGATTCGAACCCACGGTACGGTTCCCCGCACGCTAGTTTTCAAGACTAGAGCCTTAAACCACTCGGCCACACTTCCGCAGTCTTCGGTACCGCTGCAAAGCCGCAAGGTCCAAAGTGAAGGTCGGACTACCGCGACGGGAACGATTCGAAAAGGGGGCTCCTGCAAACTAAAGCTATTCAAAACATCAGAAGAATTCAGCCAACTGTTATCGGCAGACTTTCCAAGATCGGGGCTCTTGAGTAGAGTGCACCGCAAAGCCGCAAATCCTCAGGTGCGGCACCTGACATAAAGGTGCGAAAAGCACCGACAAAAAGGCAAAAGGGCAGTCCCGATGGCACATAACACCTTGAAATCGACCCTTGGCGGGGTGGCGATGATCGCGCTTTTGGCGGGTTGTATGGAAGGCGGCCTACCGCTTGGGCAGAGCAAGCCCGAGGCAGAAACCGCAGCGCCTTCGACCCGCATTGTCGAGCGTGATGTTGAAGCACCCGAGGTCTTTCAGGCTATGGAAAAAGGTCTATGGGACGGCCGCCCCTCGCTTGGCGGTGTTTGGGTTGCCCACCCCGACGTGTCCGAGCCCGAGCGGGTCATCATCCGCAATGAAGCAAACGGCAAGTTCGTGATCGGTGCCCTGTTCCGCCGCGAACGGGAAACCCCCGGCCCCCGCCTTGCAGTCTCGTCCGATGCGGCCGAGGCGCTGGGAATGCTGGCTGGTGCGCCTGCCGATCTGAACGTTGTCGCCCTGCGCCGTCAGGAAGTGGCCGAGCCTGAGGCCGCAATGCCCATGGATGCCGCGCCCTTGGACGGCGCACCGGAAATCGAAACAGCAGCACTTGATCCCATCGCCGCCGCCGAGGCCGCCATTGATGCGCCTGTTCCGGGCAGCGACGTGATTGCGGCCCCTGCCCCGATGGCACCTGTGGCACCGGCAGCGCCCGCGCCACAGGCGTCCTCGCTCTCGAAACCCTACATCCAGATCGGCATCTTCAGTGTGGAGGCGAACGCCACCCGCACCGCTGACCGGATGAGCAAGATCGGCATCGTCCCCAAGGTGACCAAGCACAACAGCAGCGGCAAAACCTTCTGGCGTGTCGTTGTCGGACCCGCAGCGAACAAATCGGAAAGAACGGATTTGTTGGCAAAAGTGAAGACCGAAGGCTTTACCGACGCCTATTTCGTGACAGACTAAGCAGCGACGCAGATAGGAGTTCTGGACATGCGTAAACTGGTACTGATCGCTGGCTTGCTGGCAAGTGTTGCCGCCACCCCGGTTCTGTCGTTTGAGACACGGGCGCGCGCAGCCTATGTCTATGACCAGACGACAGGCACCGTATTGCTGTCCAAGAACGCCGAGGAATCCCTGCCTCCGGCCTCGATGTCCAAGCTCATGACCCTGTTCATGACCTTCGAGGCCTTGGGCGACGGGCGTTTGACGCTGGATGAAAAGCTGCCTGTTTCGGCCCATGCCATGAGCTATGGCGGCTCGACCATGTTTCTGGATACCACCGACCGCGTGAAGGTCGAGGATTTGATCCGCGGCGTGATCGTTCTGTCGGGCAATGATGCCTGCGCGGTGCTGGCCGAGGCTCTGTCGCCGGACGGGACCGAAGCGGGCTTTGCCCGCATGATGACCGAACGGGGCCGCCAGATCGGCTTGGAAAACTCGACCTTCGCGAACTCGAACGGCTGGCCTGCTGCCGGACACCGGATGAGCATGAAGGATCTGGTGACACTGGGAAACCACCTGATGCAGGACTTCCCCCAGTACTATCCGCTGTTTTCCCAGAAAGTTTTCGAGTTTGACGGTCGTGCGCCCCAGAACAAGTACAACCGAAACCCCCTTCTTAGCTTGGGCATCGGCGCGGATGGTCTGAAGACCGGCCACACCGAAGAGGCGGGCTATGGTCTGGTCGGTTCGGCCAAGCAGAGCGACCGTCGCATCGTTTTCGCTATGAGCGGTCTTCCCTCGCAGCAAGCCCGCGCAGAGGAGGCTGAACGGATCGTTACTTGGGCCTTTCGCCAATTCGCAGAACGCCACATCGCCGCCCCCGAAGCGCCCCTAGCTACCGCCAAAGTCTGGATGGGAAACGAGACAACCGTTGATCTGGTCGCCGCCGAGGACGTGAAACTGCTACTGCCGGTTCTGGCGGGCAACGACATCCCCGCCGAGGTGATCTACGACAGCCCGATCGAGGCTCCGATCCAAAAGGGCCAAGCGGTGGCCGAACTGGTCCTGCGCCCCGAGGGTCTGCCTGAACGCCGCCTGCCGCTGGTCGCCAGTTCCAGCGTGGACCGCGCGGGCTTTGTAGGCCGCGTGCGCACCGCCGCGCAGGTGCTGCTGCGCCAGCTTGGTGAACAGGCCGAGGCTGCCGCGAACTAATGACTGACAAGACGACACGCGGCGGACTGTTCGTGACCTTTGAAGGGATCGACGGGTCCGGCAAATCCACGCAGGCCCGCCTCTTGGCCGAGGCACTGCGCGCTGAAGGCCGCGATGTGGTGCTGACCCGCGAACCGGGCGGTAGCCCGGGGGCCGAGGAAATCCGCGCACTTGTCCTGCAAGGGGACAAAGACCGCTGGAGCGCCGAGACCGAAATCTTGCTGTTCGCCGCCGCCCGCCGCGATCATCTGGAACGGGTGATCTGGCCCGCGGTGGCTGCTGGAAAAACTGTGATCTGTGATCGCTTTGCCGACAGCACCCGCATGTATCAGGGCCTCAGCCGTGGCGATCTGCGCGAAAAGGTAGATGCGCTGCACAGCCTGATGATCGGCCAAGAACCTGATCTGACGGTTCTGGTGGACATGCCACCAGAGGTGGGCCTTGCCCGCGCCTTGGGCCGTCAGGGCAGTGAAGAGCGGTTCGAAAGCTTCGGGGTGGAACTCCAGCAGAAAATGCGCGACGGTTTTCTTGGCCTTGCCCGCGAATTCGCGGATCGCTTTCGCATTGTGAATGGCGATCAACCGATTGACGATGTGGCCCGCCAGATCCGCACCCTTTTCGACGCTGCCGAGGACCGATGAAAGCGCCCGAAGCCGAACAAATCCCAGAGCCCGACCGCGTTGAGGGTGCGCCGCATCCGCGTGAGACCCTGCGCCTGATTGGCCACCCCGAGGCCGAGGCGGCGTTTCTGGATGCGTTCAACAGCGACCGTCTGCACCACGGCTGGATGATCACCGGCCCGCAAGGGGTCGGCAAGGCAACCTTTGCTTGGGCCATTGCACGGTTCTTGTTGTCCCAACCTGCCGATGACGGCGGCGGCCTTTTCGGTGCGCCTCCCCCTGCCACATCCTTGGCTGTTGACCCCGAACACCCCGTTGCCCGCCGGATAGCCGCCCTATCAGAACCGGGCCTCTTCTTGCTGCGCCGTGGTTGGAACGACAAGACGGGCAAGCTGCGCGCCCAGATCACCGTAGATGAGGTGCGCAAGCTGCACGGGTTCTTTAGCCTCTCTGCCGTTGATGGCGGTCGCCGCGTAGTGATCGTGGACAGCGCTGATGAGATGAACACGCAGGCCGCCAACGCTCTGCTGAAAATGCTGGAAGAGCCCCCCGCCCGCACCACAATCCTTCTGATCAGCCACCAGCCCTCGCGCTTGCTGCCGACCATCCGGTCGCGTTGCCGCGAATTGCGGTTGCGTCCCTTGGATGCAGGCACGATGGCGCAGGCGCTGGAACAGGCCGGTGCCGATGTGGCCGAGAATACGGATGCGCTGGCCGCGCTGTCTGGTGGCTCGGTCGGCGGGGCGATGCGCCTTTTGCAACTGGACGGCCTGCCCATGTACCGCCAACTGGTGGAACTGATGGGCACCATGCCCCAGATGGATCAGCACCGCGCCATCAAACTGGCCGAGGGCCTTGGCGCCAAGAACGCCGAAGCCAAGCTAGAGCTGTTCGGCACCCTTCTGGATCTGGCGTTTGCCCGCCTTGCCCGTCACGGCGCCCTTGGCCCTTCGCAAGTGGCCGCCGCCGAACTAGAGCCAAAAGCGTTCGACCGGCTGGCCCCCGATGCCTATTCCGCCCGCAAATGGGCCGACACCGCGCAAGAGACTCTGGCCCGCTTCCGTCATGGGCGGGCGGTGAACCTTGACCCTGCCGCTCTCATCCTAGATACGCTGTTTCACATGAACAGAACGGCGGCAGGTGCCCAATGAGCGCAAAAGCACACATCACCGATAGTCACTGCCATCTGGATTTCCCCGACTTTGAAGGCGAGTTGGACGCGGTCATCGCCCGCGCCACAGAGGCGGGCGTCACCCGGATGGTCACCATTTGCACCAAGCTGCACAAGCTGGCAGAGGTGCAAAGGATCGCGGACACCTATCCGCAGGTGTTCTACGCCGCTGGCATCCACCCCATGAGCGTGGCCGAACATCCCCCCGTGACCTTTGATGATCTGATGGAACTGACCAAGCACCCCAAGATGGTGGGCATTGGCGAAACCGGTCTGGATTATCACTACACCGCCGACAGCGCCGAAGCGCAGAAAGTCAGCCTGCGCATCCATATCGCAGCGGCCCGCGAAAGCGGCCTGCCCCTGATCATCCACGCCCGCGATGCGGATGACGACATGGCCCGCATCCTGACCGAAGAATACAAGAACGGCGCTTACTCCTGCGTGATGCACTGCTTCTCCAGCAGCGCCGAACTGGGCCGCGCCGCGCTGGATCTGGGCTTCTACCTGTCCATGTCCGGCATCGCGGCTTTCCCCAAAAGCCAGGACCTACGCGACATATTCGCCAGCGCGCCGCTGGACCGTATTCTGGTGGAGACCGACAGCCCCTATCTGGCCCCGCCTCCCTACCGAGGCAAGCGGAACGAGCCTGCCTATAGCGCCCACACCGCCGCCAAAGGCGCGGAAGTGTTCGGCATCAGCTATGAGGAATTCGCCGCCGCCACGGAGGCCAACTTCGAGCGTCTGTTCTCGAAGGTCACCGCCTTCCAGAAGGCCGCGTAAATGGCCGAGCTGCGCTTTACCATTCTGGGCTGCGGATCGTCGGGCGGGGTTCCTCGCCTTGGCGGCCATTGGGGCGAATGCGACCCTAACGACGCGCGCAACGTGCGCCGCCGCTGCTCATTGCTGGTCGAGCGTGAGACCGAAGACGGCACCACCCGCGTTCTGATCGACACTACCCCCGACATGCGGGACCAGTTGATCTCGGCCGGTGTCGGTGAATTGGACGGCGTGGTCTACACCCATGCCCACGCGGATCACACACACGGGTTGGACGATCTGCGGCAGGTGGTCTTTAACATCGGACGGCAACTGGATGTCTGGGCCGACGGGCCGACGCAGGATAGCCTGCTGACACGGTTCGGCTATGCCTTTGTGCAGCCTGCAGGCTCGCCCTATCCGCCCATTCTGACGATCCACAGCATCGACGGGCCGATCACCATCAGCGGCGCTGGCGGGGACATCACCCTGACCCCGTTCGAGGTCGAGCATGGCAGCATCGACGCACTCGGCTTCCGCATCAAGGATGTGGCCTATCTTCCTGATGTTTCAGAGATAAAGGCCGAGGCTTGGCCCGCACTGGAAGGGCTGGACTGCTGGATTCTGGACGCATTGCGCCGCAAGCCCCATCCGACCCACGCCCACTTGGCCAAGGCCTTGGAATGGATCGAGAAAATGCAACCCCGCTATGCAGTCCTGACAAACATGCATATCGATCTTGATTATTGTGACGTAGAGGCAGAAACACCTTCACATGTCACACCAGCCTATGACGGGCTGATCTTAAGGTATCCAGACTGATGCAGGCACTATTCGAAGTCATCCTTCCCGTATTTATCGTGATTGGCTTCGGATACCTGGCAGTTTGGAAGGGCCTCTTTTCCGACAACGCAACCGACGCTTTGATGAAGTTCGCGCAGACCTTTGCGGTCCCGTGCCTGCTGTTCCGTGGCATCGCGACGCTGGATATCGGAGACAAGTTCAACTTCAACCTCTTGTCCAGTTTCTACGGCGGCGCGGTCAGTTGCTTTATCATCGGCATTCTGGTGGCCCGTTACGTGTTCAAACGGGACATGCAGGACGCGGTGGCGATCGGCTTTTGCTGCCTGTTCTCGAACTCATTGCTGCTTGGCATTCCGATCACCGAGCGCGCCTATGGGGCCGACGCGCTAGAATGGAACTACGCGATCATCGCCATGCATTCGCCCTTTTGCTACGCAATCGGGATCACCGCGATGGAACTGGTCCGCGCCGAAAACCGCCACCCCCGCTTTCTGGTGCCCAAAGTCCTGAAAGCGATGTTCCGCAACCCGTTGATCATCGGCATCACCTGCGGGCTGTTCGTGAACCTCAGCGGTCTGACCCTGCCCGGTCCGCTGAAGGAAGCCATCGATATGATGATCCGTTGCGCGGTTCCTGCGGCGCTGTTCGGTCTGGGGGGCATTCTGGTGCGCTACAAACCCGAGGGCGATCTGCGCATCATCCTCTTTGTCTGCTGCATGTCGCTGATCATGCATCCGGGCATCGCATGGGTTCTGGGCCACTTGCAGCACCTTGGCACCAATGAAACCCGCTCGCTGATCCTGACCGCCTCGATGGCGCCGGGGATCAATGCCTACCTCTTTGCCAACATGTACGGGCGTGCGCGACGGGTCGCCGCCTCTAGTGTGTTCTTGGCAACCGGCGCCTCGATCCTGACGATCTGGGGCTGGCTCTCGGTCTTGCCATAAACAGCCCTGCCAAGCGAATACTTAGTCGCTGACCGAAAGGTTTGCGCTTTTTCTTTGCAACGGGCATTGAGAAAAACAAAAAGCGCCGACGACTGTCAGCGCTTGTCCGGTCTCCGCATCGGAGAAATGGTGCGGCCGAGAAGATTCCACGGACACCAAAGCAGGCTCAATAAACACTTTATTTCAAGTACTTACAAAATCAGCGCCCATCCAATGTGTCCCACACTGTGCCCCTTTTGTGTCCCAAGGTCCAGCGTTTCAGTCCCCGAGTTTGAAAAACACTGATAGTGATACATTCAAAACCAAGAATGTCAGAGGCCCCATCTAGCTAGGGCAGTGTCCGCTCCAACTGGGTCAGCCTTCACACGCAACACCGCTTGGCGGGATAGGCCAGTCTCACGGCTAATCTCACTCGTCCCTGTGCCCAGTGATAGCAACTCCATCACCCGCTCAAGGGTCGCTCGGTCATAGCTAGGTTTCTTGCCAAGGTACTTGGTGCCTTCACCTTTAGCGGCCTCTATGCCCGCCTTCTGGGCCTCTTTCGTTGCCTCAGCCTGTGCCTGTGCAGTTGCCGCCATAAAGGCTATCAGCGCGTCTCTGACGGCTTCCTGCATCGGGTCTTTGGTTGCACCATCGAAGGTCAGCCCATTGATCACGGTACGGATGATGACACCCTTCCGCATGAACTCCCGAATGGTGTCCGTCACGTCTTGGTAATTGCGCCCCAAACGGTCCACCCAACGGACCACTAAAGTGTCTCCCGTTCTGAGCATATCGAACAGGCGGCGTCCTTCAGTTCGTTCACGAAGAGGGACACTCACACCGGATACACCGTGGTCTGAGACAACTTCATCAATCACAAAGCCAGCGGCTTCAGCTTGGGCCTTCTGGTGACCAATCGTCTGTTCGGCAGTTGATACGCGGGCATAGAGAACGGTGACCATCGGGCTTCTCCTTGGGTGTCCGTAAGGGTTCTGCCCGATGTGTATATTGTCCGATAGATCAAATCAACCCCAACGGACACCCTTTAGCGGACACGATAGCGTGACCGTTGAGGTATACCCTAGCGGACAAAAAGGGGGAGATGACAGGGGTACCCCCCATCACCTCATCCCAATCATCCATCCCTACCTCGCAGGCCCTGAGCGGGCGCGTAGGGTCTTGCCTTTGCGTTGCGCTAGGCTTCCCTGAACAACTCCCCTTCGGTGCCTGTATGGTGCCCTTGAGGCCCCCCACGGGGGAAACGCGCGTCTGTATATATGATCTGGGCTTCTCAGATTTTTGCAGCAAATTTTAGCGGCAGTCGCCTAGTTAGCAATTAATCTGTTTTCAGAACTCACAATCATCTTCTCGGTCTTGTTCATCGCGGGACGCGCCATGAAGTTCTCCTTAAGCCACTGCAAAAGGGTCACTTCCAGTGTCTACTCAGGGACCACCTCATTAGCTTCCCTTCGTGCAGTGCGCGGCTACAGTGCTTAATAGGCAGGAAGATTGCGCTGACTTCTCAAGAGCAGTTTCCTCAAACCAGACGTAGTATCTCAATCTATACAGTTGGCCATGTCTTTAGCGCTAGCTCTGCCATAGATCGCTGTCGTTCATCTATGACCTCTGGTGACCAGCTTTCGTATTCGGCTAGTGCGGCAGTCACAACAAGGCTGCTCTTTTCGAAGAATGGTCTCTTGGTAGCGAAGCTATCGTTTGGCATTTCGTTGTTTTCGCTCCTCTTCAAAAGGCAGAGGTTGCCAAGGCGAGTCTTATTCTCTGCGTGCAGATCAGCATCAAACTTCTCCCAACCAGAGATTGGGCGAGTTTTGGGAAGAATGTGTTCAAGGGTGATTTGCTGAGGGTCGGTATTGACCCACTCTGCTTCACCCTTTTTCGGTGATGCAGTGTGCTCCAATTCCCTCAAAATATATCTAGCTAGAGCTGACTTCGAAACCTTCGCATTTGCAAATACCTCATAGAAATCTTTGTCTGTAACGAAGATTTTTTTCAAGGAGTCAACGAGTTCTTGGTGCTTTGATATCTCATCTCGGGTGATTTTTATTGCAGCATCCGCGAAGGCTTGTTCATTGGAGCCACTTCGCGTCCTAGCGGACAATACAAGGCGCAAGCTGAGCGACGTCAGATACCTAATGGATTTTTCAAATTCTTTCTGGCTGAATTTCGTGGAGATCGCCAGCAGAAGGGGTCTCATCGGCTTCAAGTCAAAGAAGTTGAAGTCTTTAAGATATTTACGCGCACTGGCTGAATAGCTGTCCCAATATTCATTCTCAGAGTTAAAGGTCGCAGTGTAGGTCCGCGAAGTTTCCGCCAAGGATGTTAGGAAAGAGAGCGATGTTCCCTCATTCTTAAACCTCGTTTGAATAGCCTCATAGACACCGTCTGCACGAACGAATCCAGAAAATGCGATCAAGTAGTGTCTCAAGAATGAAACTTGCGGGTCGTCATCTCCGAGTTCCCGCAGATTTTCCAACATATTAGACCATTTGGATTGCGCTTCACCGATCTTCCTATCTGAGAGGCCGAACAAGTAGCTTTTCACCAGATCAGCCTGTGAAGTCCGAAGTCCTCGGTCGTTCAGAGTTTCAAACATCTTGAACGCGCGTGCTTGGTCGTGCGCACGTAAAAGAATGACTTGGGCGGAACGCTCAAGGTAGTCAATCCAGTTGTTCAGCGTTTCAGGCGCATCAACACCTGTAACCGACTTCGCAATTCCTTGAACGCGCTTTTCTGCTAGAAAGTATGCCGATTTGAGAAGTCTGTGAGAGGTTCGGCTTTCTTTCGGCGGCCAGTGTTCCTCAGAGTTTTTTGAAGTAAGTTTCTTGAAATAAGCCCTGTCATCAGTATTAAGCGAAAGACGCTGCTTGAAGCCTTCACGCCGGTCACTGCTGAAGAGGTAACTATTTTGAAGAGAGATTGATATCTCTTTGCCGATTTCGTTCTTGTCTAGATAATCTCTAATAGCAGTAAGTAGCAAATAGGTGGTGGTCATCCGTTGTTGGCCATCTACTACGCTCAGACCACCTGTTGACTTATCCTCAATCGCAACAATAGTTCCGAGGAAATATTCAGAACTGCCGCGATAAGCTGCTTCGATATCTGAAAAAAGCTGCTCGACCTCTTCTTCAGTCCACGCATAGTCGCGTTGATGTGGGGGGATGCTCAGCGAAAAATCAGCAAAAATCTTTGCAATACCAATATCGTCGAAGCTGAAGGTTTTCATAGAACTCTCTAGATAAATAGTTTCCTCGCAAAACTAAGTCGATGATGCCTAGTGTGCAAGCCATCCTCAAACAAAGACCCGATTAGTTGTCTCCTAACCAGAAATTGGGGCGCGAGTAGAGCGCCGCTTCGCTGAAGCCGTGAGAAGCACTCCGAAACATCATTTTGAATAGCCCAGAAACAGGTGAGATTGCCCTTAGCCTTGGCCGCTGGGCATTGCTTGGGGTCAACCACAACAGCCTCCCTATGGTGCCCGTAAGGCCCTCTGATGTGCCGCAAACGGTGCCCTTGATGCCCGAAGGGGGGATTTTCATTGTTCTATAAACAATGATTGGGTCTCAAATTTTTGCAGCAGATTTTAGTTGTGATTGGCGAGGTGGCATTCCCCGCTAGGCAGCAAGCGGTTTAATCGTTCCGTCTTTGAGTTTCTTCGCTCGGTCTTCCCGTAGGCGTTCCAAAAACTCCCTAGCATCTTGTTCGACGTATTGCCCATTCTGATCACCCAGTGGTCGAGTGCCGCGATGTTTAAAGGCGACTGGGAACTCTTCGTTCAGCGTCTGGAACTGAGCCTGATGAATGTAGGTCTTGATCGACACCCCAAAGAACTTCCGTGTGTAGGTTGACGCGGCTTTGGCGATATTCTTGCGGTAGCTGTACTCTGTGGGTTCTTCGTTGAGCAGCAAGGGGTCCGTTAGGATGCGCCGTAAGCAAGCGTCATGCAGGCAGTGGTCCAATATGGATTTCATGACCCCTAACCGCTCGTTGGGAATGGTGGAGTAGATAAGTTCCTCCAATCGCCGCGCTCGTTCGTAATGCTCATGTGATGAACGCTTATTCTCGTTGGCACGGTCGCCTCGTGACGCGTTCCGGGATTTGTGCTTTCGACAATTGCTGCTGCAATATTTCTGGTCTTTGCGCGTAGGTAGAAACTCGGTGCCGCATACGGGGCACTGAGGTTGGACTAGGTCCATCTCGGTCATAGCTTGTTCCTTGATTGATTGGGCATGACCAAGCGGGACAGCGTTCACTCCACCCCTCAGATAGATGGACTGGTGCAAAGTATCGTGAGGCGAACTCTGCAAGATGTGGTCATGTATCGGTGAGTGCGGGGGCGAATTGTCACCCATGAGCCTGACGCGAACTGTTCGCTTTGGCTTCGGCTGCACTTGCTAGGTGACCCGTGAAAACGTCCCTCCGTATATGAAATAGGGGCATGATCAGGGGCAAAGCGGGTGAAATAATGGGACCACTGGGGTTAGGTGAACATCATTCCCACCTTCATATCCACCCAACAGCGAAGCTGGGGAACGACCATTCATTGTTGGGTCTGTACATGTTCGGTCCAGCCCTATGTGGTTGAGACCCAAACAAGAATGATGATCGTTATCTCGGGCTTCGCCCTAGGGGTGTGGATGGGATGATGGTGGTCATTAAACCCCTACAGGCATGTTCAGTTGCCCGTTAAGTTCCCTACTACGTATACGGAGGGACGTTTTAATCACGAGCAATGCGGTAGGACTGGGTCAGCCTTCATGGTGCGGTCGAACACATCGTAACGGTTCAGCCTATCGGGTCTTGTAAGGGTTAACCTTAGTGTGTGGGTGGTGTGATGGGGATGATGTGATGATGCACGTAAGGTGCCTGTTAACAGTAACCCTGAAGGTACGATTAATCACACCATAACCATCATCTCTATATACGCTATATATAACCGTCCGTCATACCTACCCTAGAGTGTGTCTTTTATTAATAGTGTTATTTATCAATGCCTTGGTGGTCGCTTGGAAATGTAAGCTCTTCCCCCCCTAACATGCCCTGATCAAGCCCCTGATCACCACCACCACCCACATCATCCCCAGCATCGGTGCCCGTTACGTGCCCGTGAGCAAGCCCTGATCAATGCCCTAACAATCCCACTCACGGGATAGTCCCCACAGTGGAAGTTTATTGTTTATTTACAATGCATTAAAACATGATATCCATAGGGAAGACCCTACCTAGGACCCCTACTCATGCAGCTTTCTATCCACTTCGAACACCACCCCACCTTCACCTCATTCCGCATCGGTGCCCTTGAGCTTCACCTTGAACGGGAACCCGAATGGGCTTCATCCAAGCCCCTTGAGGTGACCCGCCCAGCAGCAGGTGAGATTGCCCTTAGCCTTGGGCGCTGGGCACTGCTTGGGATGAACCATAACAGAACCCGCTACAGTGCCCGTAAGGCCCTCTGAGGTGCCCAGAACGGGGGCGCTAGGGCATGAGCTTATGCGCCGCCACCATTGCCTCTGTAGCCCTCGCTAATCTGCCCTCATCACCTCCATAGCTACGGCTACCTACGCTACCCAGATCGTGCCCCAAGATAAGGTGCTCATCCCTTTCACCCACCCCAGCTATCATGAGATAATCCTTCATGTTATGCCGAAGCGAATAGACCACATGCCGCTTATTTTTCGTAAACTTGCGTAGTTTCACCATAAGAGCCTGAGATACCGCATTTGGCCCGCCTTCATAGGCATATTTCTCAAACAACATCTTAGACTTACCAGCTCTCTTTACCGCTTCTTGGGCAGCAGCCAGTGTATCACCAACAAGCGGTACATCGCGTACTGATGCGTTCGTCTTAATCCGACGCCCTTCATGCCATTCGACGACCACATGAGGGTACTCATGGTTCAACCGTACGTCTTCGACTCTCAGGCCAATTATCTCACTTCCTCGACATCCTGTTCCCTCTAGCAGCCGCCAAATAAGGCTCAACTCAGGTCGCCTTATCCGTGGCCCCAGCAGCTTTGCCCGCATTTGCAGGATTACCTCGGCTGGTAACGGGTCTCGGTCTTCGGATGCGCTCTTGCCTACTCTACCTTCTCTATTCCCCACCGTGAGGCTGTTGAAGTTCTTGAAAGGGTTAAAAATCTTCCCCTCTAAATCATGCTCCTCAATTGTACGGCTGATCATCACACTGAACCTTTGCAGCTCACGTGCGATTGTACGGTCCGAAAGCGGCTTATTCTTGCCGTTGGCTGGGGTAGCCTGCAAATGTTCCACAAAATCACGGGCAACTGAACGCTTTAGATAACTGAGCGGGAAGTTCTTCAATGGACCATAAAATTTCACCCAACGCTTGCAGGTGCGATCTAAACCATCGACGTCCGTCTTCGATGCGCCTTTCTGAAACACCCGCACATAGAAGTCTTTGGCATCTTGCAGGGTTAGCTCAGGTGCTCGGCCAGTCGGCTGAACAAGCGCCTTAAAGAGCAGCGGGTCACCCCCTGCCCCTTCAATCTGTGCAGCGGCGAGACGCCTTGCTTCGACCTCTGGGTCATATTCATCAAGGTCATCATCGCGATCAAAGCCAGACGCACCCCGAACGAGTTTTTCAGCATCCTTCAATGCCTCGGCCCATTTTGCACTCTCTGATAAGTTCTCTAGCTCTTCAGCGGTACGTGACGCCCTAGCCACCTCTGCATCAAAAGCCTTAGTGAGCTGGGCATACTCCGATAGAAATTCAGCACCTTCACGGGCTTTCATCGCCACCTGAAAAAACTCAGTCCCTAATTTCTCAATCAATTCGGTTGGGTAGCGCCGCCTGAATCTCTTTCGACCACCGGAAAGCTCTTGCACATACTTCAATCTAATCACCAAAACCATATGACGTGCCCCAAATGTGTCCCAAAATGTGTCTCGGGAGGGGCGCTAAGTTGATGATATGCTTGAAAAACAACAGCCTCAAGAGCTGTAAATGGTGCGGCCGAGAAGACTCGAACTTCCACGGGAGTTACCCCACAGCGACCTCAACGCTGCGCGTCTACCAATTCCGCCACGGCCGCACTGCCTAGGCTTGGTGGGCGGGTCTTACCCAAGGCCGCGCGGGAAGAAAAGGGAATTTTGCAGCGAAGCCGAATATTTTTCCCAAACCCGTGGCGGGCATACAAAGGGGCCCGACGTGGGCCCCTTCGACCAGATGACTTTAAGAACTTCAGTTTTTGGCCGCAGCCGCAGCAGCTGCACCAAAATCGCCCAAAGTCAGGGTTTTCGGAGCCGCCTCGCCGTTCATCTGGCGGGATGCGGCCAGCACCAACTCTGCCCCTTCAGCCTGTTCCATAGGCCGGATGGTTTCAGCATTGGCCTGCGTCGTGCCCGAATAGGCGCTGTCATACCAGACGGCGGCCAGATCGGGGCGCATCGCGCCGCCGACGCCGGTTGCCAGATGGTGGCCCACCAGCTCCTCATAGGCGCTCAGGTTCAATGCCGACAAAGCCAAAGCCGAGGCCATCGCCGTTTCCATATTGTCCGTGCGATACCCGACCCCAAGGCAGATGCGGGCCGTCCCGTTGATCTGCTCGGCGGGCATGCCTAGATCGCGCAGACGTGTCGCGACCGCTGCAAGGGCGGCATCGCGGCCCCCCGTGCCTGTCGCCGCTATGGCTGCGGTCAATTCGGTCGCGAAGCCTTCGCACTGGGTGGCGATTTGCTGCGGGGTAAAGCCCTCGATCTGGGCCAGCATCTGTTCGCTCTGATCGATCGTGATGTTGCGCAGCAGACAGAACTGTTCGCCAATGGCCTGCGCGGGGCTGCTCATGCTGGCCTGTGTGGCAGGCCCGCCCGCCTTTGCGGTGTTCACCGCGATACGCGAGCAGAAAGGCGCTGCGGTTTCCGAGACGCTGACCGCCTTGGGGGCCGGAAAGAAGTTGGGCACGTTCTTTGTGGGGGCTACCGCCAGTTCCGCAGGCGGAGCCGCAGGTTCAGGCTGGGGCGCAGGACGGATTTCTTCCAAAGGCACCGGCTGCAACGCCTGCTGTGTGGGCATGCCGAACATCTCGTCCCGTTGCTTCAGCAACAGCCCGCGCCGCCCTTGCGGGTGGGTCGAAACGGTCTCGGTTACCCAATAGCCGCCCGCCATCGCGCGCTGATGGGCCGTGACTAGAATATCGCGTTCAACCTCGGTCAACTGACCGGTCGCCGGATATCCCAGCATCATCTGGTAATCAGAAATCGCAGAGCGGGACTTACGGCCCAGAACGCCGTCCTCAACACCCACATGGTAGTTAAAGAAATTCAGCGACCGCTGGACGTCCCTGTTCGCCTCGCGCTGCGCCGAGGACATCGTGGGCTTTTTTGTATAGGTTTTGGTCTGGGTCGTCTGCCGTTTGGAGTTTTTCACACCGTCGACAATGATGGCGCCTACGACACCGCCGAGTACACCTTTTGCGAAACTGTCATCTGCGAGCGCAGTTGTCGCCATAGTCAGAGATAAAGCACCGGCAATCGCGCCAGTCGTGAGGGAACGTTGTGCCATTTCAGGCCCTCCGTTTGCGTCACGTCTAGGCAGTTCAACCTCAAGTCACACAACAAACAATGCCTGCCAGACGTAAGCCTTTGATGTTAAATGTAAATTACGAACTTCTTGTTGGTTTAGCCCCTCAAGTATCCCCCGAATCATGCTTGAGACAAAGTCATGAACCCCTTACATCCAACGCAAATACCCCTCGTGCACAGGAAAAGGACTTCTCATGGTTGAGTGGATCATCACCGACGGTCTAACCGATTACCGAGAGGCCGAAGCCTTCATGGAAGCCCGCGCCGCGCAGATTGCAGCGGGCGAAGCGGATGAGCTGATCTGGCTGGTCGAGCACCCGCCGCTCTACACGGCGGGGACCTCGGCCAAGATACAGGATCTGACCGATCCGGACCGTTTCCCTGTCTATGAGACCAAGCGCGGCGGACAATATACCTATCACGGTCCCGGCCAGCGGGTGGCCTATGTGATGCTGGACGTGGGCAAGCGCGGGCACGACGTGCGGGCGTTCGTCAAGAGTCTGGAAGAATGGGTGATCGACACCCTCGACCAGTTCAACATCAAAGGGGAAATCCGCGAAGGCCGCGTCGGTGTCTGGGTTGCCCGCGACGACAAGCCCCTGACCATCACCGGCCAAAAGCCCGAGGACAAGATCGCCGCCATCGGCATCCGTCTGCGCAAGTGGGTCAGTTTTCATGGGATTTCCATCAACGTCGAGCCTGACCTAAGCCATTTCACCGGCATTGTACCCTGCGGAATCACCGAACACGGGGTGACATCCTTGGTCGATCTTGGCCTGCCAGTGACGATGGATGATCTGGATGTGGCGTTGCGCCACACATTCGATCACCACTTCGGCGCTATCTCAGGGGTCTAAGCGAAAGGTCGCATTTGATTTCCCCGTTGCAGATGGCATCTGTGTAGGTGATCTTGCGGACCAAACGCGCAAGCCACGTAAAAAGGGGGAACCTCATGAAAACCATCCTGACCGCAGCTGCCACTCTGATCGCTCTTTCCGCGCCTGCCTTCGCTGAAGGCGACGCCGCCAAGGGTGAAAAAGAGTTCAAGCGCTGCAAAGCCTGCCACACCATCGACGAAGGCGGCGCCAACAAGACCGGCCCGAACCTTTATGGCGTTGTTGGCCGCGCCCCCGGCGTCGTGGCAGAGTTCGGCTACAGCAGCGATCTGCTGGCATATGCTGAAAACAACCCCGACGCGGTGTGGGATGCCGAAACTCTGGCAGCCTACATCCCCAACCCTTCCGAGTTCATCGGCGGCAAGTCCAAAATGACCGCGCAGCGCGTCAAGAAAATGGAAGACCTGATCGCATATCTGGATTCGGTCGACAACTAAGACCCTAACGGGCCTGTATGCACCTTTTCTGAGCAGATTTTTTTGATCTGCGTCAAAGTCGTCCATTGCTCAATGGCGAGGTGCATTCTAAAACCCGAATGGAATCCGGGCGCGGAGGTAACTCTGCGCCCTTAAACTCACCAGCAGGAGGCAAGAGTATGGCGGACGCAGCCATTCACGGCCACGAGCATGAAGACAACCGGGGCTTCTTCACCCGGTGGTTCATGTCGACCAACCACAAGGACATCGGGATCCTCTACGTCATTACCGCGGCGTTTGTAGGTCTGATCTCGGTCGCCTTCACCGTTTATATGCGCTTGGAGCTGATGCACCCGGGCGTACAATACATGTGTCTTGAAGGCGCACGCTTCTTCGCCAGCGACGAGGTCTGTACCCCCAACGGCCACCTGTGGAACGTAATGATCACCTACCACGGCATCCTGATGATGTTCTTCGTGGTGATCCCCGCGCTGTTCGGCGGCTTTGGCAACTACTTCATGCCGCTGCAGATCGGTGCTCCGGACATGGCGTTCCCCCGTCTGAACAACCTCAGCTACTGGCTCTATGTTGCCGGTACCACACTTGGCGTGGCATCGCTGCTGTCACCCGGCGGTAACGACCAGCTGGGTTCCGGTGTTGGCTGGGTTCTGTACGCGCCTCTCTCGACCAACGAAGCAGGCTACTCGATGGATCTGGCGATCTTCGCCGTCCACGTTTCGGGTGCTTCGTCAATCCTGGGTGCGATCAACATCATCACCACCTTCCTGAACATGCGCGCGCCAGGCATGACCCTGCACAAGGTTCCGCTGTTCGCATGGTCGATCTTCGTGACCGCATGGTTGATCCTGCTGTCGCTGCCCGTTCTGGCCGGCGCTATCACCATGCTGCTGACCGACCGTAACTTCGGCACTGCCTTCTTCCAGCCTGCTGGCGGCGGCGACCCGATCCTGTACCAGCACATTCTGTGGTTCTTCGGTCACCCCGAAGTGTACATCATCATTCTGCCCGGCTTCGGTCTGATCAGCCACATCATCGCGACCTTCTCGCGCAAGCCCGTTTTCGGCTACCTGCCGATGGTCTACGCAATGGTTGCAATCGGTGTTCTCGGCTTCGTCGTGTGGGCACACCACATGTACACCGTCGGCATGAGCCTGCGTCAGCAGTCCTACTTCATGATGGCCACCATGGTTATCGCGGTTCCCACCGGCGTGAAGATCTTCAGCTGGCTGGCAACCATGTGGGGCGGCTCGATCGAGTTCAAAGCACCCATGCTCTGGGCTCTGGGCTTCCTGTTCCTGTTCACCGTTGGTGGCGTGACCGGCGTTGTCCTGTCGCAGGCAGGTCTGGACCGTGCATACCATGACACCTACTACGTTGTAGCACACTTCCACTACGTGATGTCGCTGGGTGCGGTGTTCTGTATCTTCGCAGGTATCTACTACTACTTCGGCAAAGTGACCGGCCGTCAGTACCCCGAGTGGGCTGCCAAGCTGCACTTCTGGATGATGTTCATCGGCGCTAACCTGACCTTCTTCCCCCAGCACTTCCTGGGCCGTCAGGGCATGCCCCGTCGTTACATCGACTACCCCGAAGCATTCGCGACCTGGAACTACGTCTCGTCGATCGGCGCATTCCTGGCCTTCGCTTCGTTCCTGTTCTTCTTCGGCATCATGTTCTACTCGCTGTTCTTCGGCAAGAAAGAGACCCGTGCCAACTACTGGAACGAGTACGCAGACACCCTGGAATGGACCCTGCCTTCGCCGCCGCCCGAACACACCTTCGAGCAGCTGCCCAAGCAGGAAGACTGGGACAAGGGCCACGCCCACTAATCCCGGGATCCAGATCCTGAATTGCAAAGGCCCGGGGGAAACCTCGGGCCTTTCTTCTTGCCGCCAGACTTGGCTCTCCTAGGTTCCGCTCATGCCATATGAATGGGTCACCCCCCTTCCCGCCGATCCCGCAACGCCCCACCCCAAGGGCCCACTGGCCGAGATGCACCTCTGGCCCTACCGCTCGCTGCCAAGACGCGGCTTTGCGGCCTTTCTGGGGATTACAGCGGCTTTGGTCTTTCTACCTCTCGCAGCGGTGCTGGGATCGGCGGTACTCTGGGGCCTTCTGCCCTTTGTCGTGATCGCCTTCGGCCTCACGTGGTACCTGATCGAGCGCAGCTACAAAGACGGCGAAATCCTTGAGACGTTGATCATCCAGAACAGCGAAATCCACCTGCTACGCCAGTCAGCCAAAGCACCGGACGCGGAATGGCGCAGCAATGTCTACTGGGCACAGGTCTCGCTACATCCACGCGGCGGCCCGGTGCCGAACTACGTGACCCTGAAAGGCAACGGACGCGAGGTTGAGATCGGCGCGTTTCTGAGCGAAGAGGAACGCAAAGCTCTTTACGACGAGCTTCTGCTCACCCTGCCCCGCGCCACGCATTTCTACTAGGACATCCCATGGCCCAAGTCCCCGCCACCCCAAAGCTCCGCCGCCTGATGCTCCGGACATGGGCAAAGCTGATCGGCCCCGCAGCGCTGGCCCGCAGCGCGGACCTGCAAGCCTCGGAAAGAGCCGCCCTCGACCTGCGCGCGGTGCAGCCCGCATCCGCACCGGAAAACCCCACAGTGGTCTTTCTGATCCCGCTGGTGGGCCAGCACCACGTTGGCAACTGGCAAGAGGTCAAAGACCGCCTCTCGGCCACCCTGCGCAGCTTCATCGCCCAAACCGATCCAAACTGGATTGCGGTGATCTGCGGACAAGACGCCCCCGATCTGCCCGATGATCCGCGCATCCGCTTCCAGCCCTTCAGCACCCCGATCGAAGGGAACGACAAATGGGCCAAGCTCCGCCAACTGACGGAAAACCTCGCCCAATACGCAGCCCCTTCAGGCTATGTGATGACATTTGATGCGGATGATCTGGCCCACCCTGAACTCGTCGCAGAAATGCGCAACCGTAAAGCCGGAGGCGGCTATCTGATGACCGAAGGCTACGTCTATGACGTGGGCAACACCCGCATCGCTCGCGCAGCCCCACCTAGCCTTGCCACCCCGCTCCGGAAACCCTTCTGGAAACTCTGCGGCAGCTGCTGCGCCTATGCCTTCGACCTGCGCCAAAACCCTGCCGAACAGATCGCCTTCCTAACCGAGGCCACCCAGCACGAACACCGCATGTTCCCCTACCTCGGCACCCTTGCGGGCCGCACGCTCACACCGCTCAGCGCCCCCAAAGCCCTCTACATGCTGAATCACGGGGAAAACTTCGGCGCCCGCCGCGGCCGCGTCAGTTTCAAGCAGCGCTTCACCCAGCGGTTCGAAATCACTGACCCCGCAAGCCTGAAAGAAATCCGCAGGGACTTCGCCCTCGACTAACGCCCCATAGGCTTCTTTATTGCAAAAATACTCACGGCGCAGGGCTCTCCGCCCCGCGCCGCATGCATTGCTTCTTCTTGATCCAAATACTCACCGACGGGCCATCACCACCGGCGCAACAGGCGTCAAACGTCCCGCCCAAGGCCCCGCAAAACAGCGCGGGCAGCCCGCAGGCCCGGAGCTTCACCGCCCGCGCCCAACAGCGCCATTGTCCGTGCCATAGCCTCATACTGGGCCTCGGGCTTCTCCAGCACCTCCAGCACCGCATGGGCGATGGGTTGGGGTTGGCAGGCGTCTCCGATGAACTCGGGCACCACGCGGGTATCCGAGACCAGCGACACCAGCGTCGTCGTATCCACCAACAGCATCCGGCTGATAATCTGGCGGCTCAGCCAGTTCATATCATAGGCAATGACCATGGGCGTTTCGGCGGCGGCCAATTCCAATGAAACCGTACCAGAGGCCGCCAAAGCCACCTCAGCGGCCGCAAAGGCCCCGCGTTTCATGGCGGCCATGTCGTAACCCAAATCACGAGGGTCCAGCACGATCATATCCTTGGGCCAGAGCGCACGTTCGGCCTGCAGCAGGTCTGCTACGGGGCCTGCGGCGGGCAACACCAGACGCAGATCGGGCCTTGCCGCCCGAATAATATCCAGCGCCGACCGGAACACCGGTCCCAAACGCGTCACCTCGCCCCTGCGCGAGCCAGGCAGCACCAGCAGCACCGGATCCTCGCCCAGATCATAGCGTTCGCGGAAGGCCGCGATCTCGGCCACAGTTGCCTGCGGTTGCGCGGCCACCGGATGGCCAACGAAATCGCATTCCATCCCCGCCGCTTCCATATAGGGCGGCTCGAACGGCAGAAGGGCCAGCACCTGATCGATGTGCCGCGCCATCTTGGCGGCCCGCTTTGGTCGCCATGCCCAAACCGACGGCGCCACATAATGCACTGTCCGTATATGAGGCGCCTTTTCACGAACGATCTTCGCAACACGCAGGCAGAAATCGGGGGCGTCGATGGTGATCATCACGTCGGGGGCCATTTCGATCACCGCCTCGGCGCATTCGCGGATGCGACGCTTCAGTTCAAAGTACTTGGGCAACACCTCGGCGATGCCCATCAGGCTCAGCTCGTCCATAGGGAACTGGCTGGTCAAACCTTGGTCCTTCATCAACGGGCCGCCGACCCCTTGATAGGTGACAGGACCGGCCAGTTCATTCAGACCAGCCATCAACGCGCCACCTAGCGCATCGCCCGAAGGCTCACCCGCGATGATATAGACCTTCATGGGGCGGTTCCTTCGACCAGCAGAAAGAGGTTCAGCTCTTCCGCCACAGCTTTGAGTTTCGCGGGCTCTAGTACCACCACATTGCCAGCGGTGATCACCACACCATTCAGGCCGGCAGCCGCCGCACCGCGCAGGGTGTCAGGCCCGACCGCAGGCATATCCACCCGCAAATCCTGCCCTGCCTTGGGTGTTTTCACCAGTACCCCACCCCGCGCCCTTGCGCGCAGACGATCCGGTGTCTGCGCCACAAAGCGCAGCATGGCGTCGGTGCCTTGCAAAGTCTCGAACCCAAGGCAAAGCCCCTGCGCGACAACGCAACCCTGCCCGATGTCCAAAGGCGCGGTCTCACGCAAGATTTCAAAGCCGCGCTTAGCGTCCTGCGTGTCCGCATCCGTCGGCTCAGGGCCTGCAAACAGCCCCGCCTTTGCGGTCAGGCCGGGCAACAGCTCATGGGCACCGCGAACGGTAAACCCCTCGGCCTCGAAAGTCTCGACCACCAGCCGCAGGATGGCATCGTCCCCGCGCTGCATGGCCGCCAAAAGGCGTGGTGCCAAAGCGATCATTGCGGGGTCGAACTGCTCGGGGTCAAGGGGCGGGCGCGACAAGGCACCGGCGAAGACAACGTCTGTCACGCCAGAATCGCGCAAAGCCCCGTAAAGGCTGCCGATCTTTTCAAACGGAAAGGCCGGTGCCGCGTCCCCCATCTGGTGCGCAACACCGGCAAAAGTCACCACGAACGCATCCGGATGCGCAGCATGCAGAGCGACGGGCAAAGCACCTCCGCCCGCCAATATCCCAAGCCGCGCCATTGTTCAGCTCGGTGTCAGGAACGAGCGATCGGACGCGCCAAGGATGAACTCGGCCATCTGTTTGACGTATTCGCTCTCGCTGTCTTCGGTGATGCGCTTGGCGCGATCGATGAAAGGACCGTCCCCTTGGGCAAGGGTCTGGAAGGCAGCACGCAGGGCAGTGATATCCTCACGCGCCACGCCGCGCCGCTTCAGGCCCACAAGATTGAGACCATCCAGCTTACCGCGCGGCCCCTGCACCAGACCGTGCGGCAGCACATCGTTGGTCACCATGGTCACCGCGCCGATAATTGCGCCGCGCCCGATGCGCACCCACTGATGGATACCCGACAGGCCGCCAATGATCACATCGTCATCAACGATACAGTGACCGGCCAGCGCCGACTGGTTCGCCATGATCACGCGGTTGCCCACATGCGCATCGTGCCCAACATGGGCACCGGTCATGAACAGGCAGTCATCGCCAACGCGGGTGTAGTTCCCGCCACCGGCTGTGCCGGGGTTCATGGTCGCGCCTTCGCGGATGCGGTTGCGCTTGCCGATGATCAGGTATGTCTCTTCACCGTCGAACTTCAGGTCCTGCGGCACCTCGCCAATGCAGGCGAAGGGAAAGATCACAGTCTCATCGCCGATCTCGGTGTTGCCCGCCAGTACGACGTGGGATTTCACGATCACACCCCGTCCCAGCTTGACCTTCGGACCGACGACCGAGAACGGGCCGATCTGGCAATCGGGACCGATCACCGCGCCCTCTTCGATCACTGCCGAGGGGTGGACCTGTGCAGATGCATCAATGGCCATGCTCAGGCCTCTGCGCCCTTGGGCATATCCATCATGGCGGTGAACTCGGCTTCAGCGGCCAGTTCGCCTTCGACGGTGGCTTCGCCTGCGAATTTCCAGACCTTACCGCCGGGCTTGCCGCGCACCAGTTCCACCTTCATTTCCAACACGTCGCCGGGGCGGACCATGCGGCGGAACTTACACTTGTCGATCGCCATGAAGTAAATCTGCATGTTCTGATCTTCGAGGCCCAAAGTGGTGCCAACCATCACAGCGGTGGTCTGCGCCATGGCTTCGATGATGGTCACGCCGGGCATAATCGGGTTGCCGGGGAAATGGCCCTGGAAGTGCGGCTCGTTCATGGTGACGCACTTGATGCCTTTGGCTGACTGGATGCCGTCGATCTCGACCACTTTGTCCACCAGCAGGAAAGGGTAGCGGTGGGGCAGCAGGCGCTGGATCAGGTCGATGTTCGCTTCGGTGCGGGGCTCAGTCATGGCTGTACCTTCTATCTGTTATCCCCGGCTGAGTACCAATTTGGAGGGCACTGGGCAAGCACTGCACCTTACTGTTGCTGGCCGCTTTCCGCCTTTGATCCATCGCCAATGCGGGCATTTATTTCAGCTATGGCTTCGTCTGTAACATCCGCCGTATCCAGCGCGATGAGAATGGCGCGTAAATCCATCAGGACCGCCGCTTTATAGCGGTCCATGATGGCCCGCAACACGGGACGGGCGAGTTCACGAAAGCGGGTTTCGCCTTTTTGGCGCAAATCGGTCAGCTCGCGCTCTTTGGTCAATTGTTCGGCGCGGATACGTTTTACCTTTTCATCAAAGGTATCCGCCTTGGCGCTGAATTCCTGAATCGACAGCTTGTCCCGTTCGACGGTCAGCGCCTTTTCCTCAGCATCCAGTTCTGTCGAAAGCGCGGTATTTTCGGCAGCCAGTGCCCGCGCGGCGGCGTCCACTTCGGCTGCGACACGCTTGCCGAACGCCGATTCGGCGAACAGGCGGTCCGCATCGATCACCAGAACCGAGCGCGCCTCGGCCTCGACCCCGACGCCTTGGCCGAAATCAAGCTGCTGCTGCGCGAAAACGGGCGCCCCACACAAGGTGGCGACGCCCATCAAAACTGCCAAAGGCAGACGCATTAGAATTCGGCCGAGATGGTGAATTCAAAGCCGCGCGGCTTGTCCTCGGCGCGGGATTCCAGCGCCTCGGTCCAGTTAAAGCGCAGCGGGCCAATCGGCGTGGTCCAGAAGATCGAGACACCGGCCACCTGACGGATGCTGGCATCCTGATACAGGATGTTGGCGCCATAGGTCTTATCCAGACCCCAGAGCGAGCCGACATCGTAGAATACACCACCCGAGATGCCGTATTCCTCGGGCAGACCAAGGGGGAATTCGGCCTCAAAACGGGCCACAGCAAAGCTGTTACCACCCAGTGCGTCGCCGGTATCCGCATCGCGGGGACCGATACCACCACCTTCAAAGCCCCGCATCACACGGCTGCCCATGAAGTAACGGTTGGCCACGCGGCTGGTGCCTTGGGCGAAGGCAAGGTTGCCTGCCTCAAAGGTGGCGCGCAGTTCGACCTCTTCGTTCATGATGGCTTTGAACGCCTGCGCACGAACAGTGGTTTCCATATACTGCTCGTCCGCGCCGCCCATGAAGTCCTGGCTAATCGCGAAATAGTAGCCAGCCGCAGGGTTCAGACCCGAACGGCGGTTATCGAAGCTGTAGGTATAGCCCAGACCGCCAGCGGTCAGTGCGCCCTCTTCGCCCTCGTTCTTGACCACGGTGCTGGCGCTGTCATCCACGTTGTAGATGTCGGTCTGCGCCGCCTTGGCGCGCACTTGCAGGTTACCGTGCTCGCTGACCGGGAAGGTCAGCGACGGTTCAAACAGGCCGCTGCGGGTGTCATATTCCGCGTAGGTCGGCGTGCTCTCCACGTAGTTTGCGGTCAGGCCGAAGGCCAGATCGCGGCCAAGGAAGTTCGGCTCGACAAAGCTGACGCCATAGTTGCTAGAACTATCCGAGTTACCGACGCTGATGCGCAGCGACTGACCACGGCCAAGGAAGTTCCGTTCAGAGAACGAGCCCACCAGACCCACACCGTCACTGGTCGAATAGTTCGCACCAAAGCTGATCGCACCGGTCGGCTGTTCGGTCACGTCCACATCGATGATCACCTGATCGGGGCTAGAGCCTTCACGGGCATTCACCTCGACATTGTCCTCAAAGAAGCCAAGGGCGCGGATGCGTTCAGCCGCCTGACGGATTTCACGCGGGTTGAAGGGGTCGCCTTCGACCACTTTGAACTGGTTGCGGACAACGCGATCCAGCGTGGTGGTGTTGCCTTCAATGTCGATCCGCTCAACAAAAATACGCTCGCCGCGCGACAGAACCCATTCCACATCCAGCGTCAGATCGCGATCATTGCGGGTGATGCGCGGCTCGATCCGGACGAACTGAAGCTGGTTCTTGATGGTCAGGCGCTCAAGACGCGCGATGACGGTCTCAACGGCGGTGGGCGAGTAGATTTCGCCCGCTTTGACGTTCAGCGCAGCCGCGTAATCGTCGGGGTCCACGTTGGACAGCTCGCTGGAAATGGTAACGTTGCCGAAGCGGAACTGCTGGCCCTCTTCCACATTGAACTGAAGGAAGACACCATCGCGTTCGCGGGTCACCTGCGGGGTCACACCGGTCACACGGAAATCCACGTAGCCCCGCGAGTTGTAGAAGTCCGTCAGCACCTGACGGTCGAAGGCCACGCGGTCTTCGATATAGGTATCGCGGCGGATCAGGCGGCGCAACAGGCCAGCCTGTTTGGTCTCCAGAACGCGCTTCAGACGGCGGTCCGAATAGGCCTTGTTGCCCACGATGCTGATACGCTCGATCTCGGTCACGTCGCCTTCAAAAATCTCGAAGACCAGATCGACGCGGTTGTCCGAGCGTTTGATGATCCGCGGCTGCACGCGGGCTGCGATGCGGCCCTGCTGGCTGTAGCCTTCAGCGATCAACTGCGCGTCACGGGTCACCGACGCAGGGTTCAGAACGCGGCGCGGTTGGCTTTCGATGATCGCTTGCAGCTCATCATCGTCCAGACGGCGGTTGCCTTCAAAGCTAATGCGATTGACGGTCGGGTATTCCACAACGGTAACGACCAGCGTGTTGCCGCGCGGCTCGACGTTGATGGATTCAAACAGGCCACTTTCTTCCAGACGGCGGTAGCCGGCGTTCAATTCGCCTGCCGAGATGCTCTGCCCCCGTGCAACGCCCAGATAGCTGAGGATCGTCGCGGTTTCGATCCGCTGGTTGCCTTCGACAGACACCGAATTGAAAGAATAGCTCTGCGCCTCGATAACGCTGGGGACAGTCAAAACAAAAGCGCCTGCGCCAAGGGCGGCGGCGCTGACCATAAGACGTGCAGCGGTAAGAACACCTGCCGACGTGCGGCGCGAAAATTCGGTCATGGCTACGACCCCGTGAATACAACCCAAGTTGCCGAAGTCAGTATCGGGATTGTGGTTGGTTGTCAAAACCAACCACCCGTTTTGAGGCCAAGATGATGTGTATTTACGACAGCTGACCACCAAGGAAGGCACCCAGTGCCAAACCGCCAGCCGTCGCAGACAGAAACAGGATGCGGTCCCAGTTCATACTAACCAACAATCCAAAGCCCTGATACCCGTGCACTAGCGCAGTCATAACCTTATCCCGTCAAAAAGTTTCGTAAGCAATACTTACGAATTAGGGCGGGATTGGGGCAGTATCAGGGGCAGAAGATGTCATTGCCCAAGGCAAAGACCATCAGCGACAGCACCAGCGCCAGACCGGCCGCCATCAACACGCGCAGGACTTTGTCACTGGGCGCACGGCCTGCCACAGCCTCATAGGCATAAAAGGCCAGATGCCCCCCATCCAGAACCGGAACAGGGAAAAGGTTCAGAAGACCGACCGCCGCCGAGAGCGAGCCGATGAACCAGACAAAGTTCTGCGCCCCTTGGCTGGCCATCGCGCCGGACACTTCGGCAATGCCTACGGGGCCAGACATGTTACAGGTGCTGATCGCGCCGGTGATCATGTGCCACAGACCACTGATAGAGCCCTCGATCAGGAACCACAGTTGGCGCACGCCGCTGTTCAGCGCGGCCAACACACCCACGGGGGCGGTTGCGGGCTCAAAGAAAACCTTGCCCACAACGCCGATCCGCCACTGGGTGGTGAAGCCGCCGTCAAAATTCGGCTCATCCACACGCTTGGGGGTCAGGGTCACATCCATATCGGTGCCGTCGCGCCAGACCTTCAGGGCCACAGGTGCTCCGTTCGAGCCTTCAACCGCGTCCACGAGCTGCTGGAACGTATAGGCAGGCGCACCGTTGATCTGGGTGAAAACATCGCCCGGGCGCAGTCCGGCCTCATAGGCGGCAGAGCGCGGACTGACCTGACTAACCAGCGGCAGGAACGGATGAGGCCCCTGAACGGTGATCTCTTGCCCGTCACGCATGACGTCGTAATCGACCAACGCGGCGGCGGGCAGTTCCTGCTTTACCTTCGACAGGCTTGCCAGATCGGTGATGGGCTGTCCGCCCACGGCCAGAATGGCATCCCCTTCCCGAAGCGTAATCGCGGGGTTCGGCAGTTCCTGCATTTGATCAACGGTCAGCGGCGCTTTCGGCTGGCCTTCCCAAAAGATCACGGTCGAGAAAATGGCGATCGACAGGACAAAGTTGAACACCGGCCCCGCCAGAACCGTCAGGAACCGCGCCCAAAGTGGCGCACCATGCATGGTGTGGCGACGGTCGGATTCGCTGAGCGCATCAATAGCAGCCTCGTCCTTGCCCGCAGACGCGGCATCCGCATCCCCAAGAAACTTGACGTAGCCGCCCAAGGGCAACGCGGCGATCTGCCAGCGCGTGCCATGCTTGTCCACGCGCGAGGCAAGCACAGGCCCGAACCCAAGTGAGAAGACCTCGGCCTTGATCCCGCTCCAGCGGCCTACGATGTAGTGTCCGTATTCATGAACAGCGACGATGACGACAAGCGCCAGAATGAAGGACGCCACAGTGTAAAGCAGGCTACCAAGTTGCGGGGCCAGCGCGAGAATATCCAAAGTCGCCTCTTATGTTACTAAGTCCAGTGCGATGCGGTCAGCCGCCTCTCTAGCCAGATGGTCCAACTGGCGCACGTTATCAAGTGTGACTTCCAAATTGATAACATTCTGTCGCATCAATTCTTCAAGCGCGCCTGCCACAAGGGCGGCCATATCCGTGAACCGGATGCGCTCGGCGATGAAATGATCCAGCGCCCGCTCTTTCGCGCCGTTGAACACCGCGCCAGAAAGACCGCCGGTCTTCATCACATCCTGCGCCAGTTGCAGCGCGGGATAGCGGGCATCTTCGGGGGCGCGGAAGGTCAGCTGTCTGATCTTGGCCAAATCCAGACGGTCCACCGGCAAATGACCGCGATCTGGCCAATTCAAGGCATATCCGATGGCGTGACGCATATCGGGGGGGCCCACATGGGCCATCAGCGCGCCGTCGTTGAAGCCGACCAAAGCGTGGATCAGGGATTCGGGGTGAACCAACACCTCGATCATCTCAGGCGGGGCGCCGAAGAATTCTTTGGTCTCAATAACTTCCAGCGCCTTATTGAACATGGACGCGCTGTCGATGGTGATCCGCTGTCCCATATCCCAGTTCGGGTGGGTCGATGCCTGCGCCAGCGTGGCATTCGCCAGCTGATCAACCGGCCAATCGCGGAAAGCACCGCCCGAGGCGGTGATGACGATGCGTTCGACCGCATCCATTTCCTCGCCCACGAGGGCTTGGAAAATCGCGGAATGCTCACTGTCCACAGGCAGGATCGTGGCGCCATAGCGGCGGGCGGTTTCCAGCAGCAACGGACCAGCGGTCACAAGGCTTTCCTTGTTCGCGAGCGCCAGCGTGGTCCCCTGCTCTAGCGCCTTCAGACCGGGGGCCAGACCGGCAACACCGACAATCGCGGACATGATCCAGTCGGCGGGACGGCTTGCAGCCTCGACCAGAGCCTCTTGCCCTGCGGCGCATTCGATCCCCGTGCCCTCCAGCGCGGCCTTCAGATCATCCAGCTTGTCGGGATAGGCAGTCACGACCACATCAGGACGGAACCGTTTGGCGTCGTCTGCCAGTTGGGCGATATTCGCGCCGCCAGTCAGAACCACCACTTTGTATTGCTCAGGGGCGCGACCGATCAGGTCCAGAGTGCTCTGGCCGATGGAACCGGTCGCACCGAAAATGCTGATGCGCTTCACAGAGCCCCCACAACGAACATCGCAATCAGGCAGGCGCCGCATAGACCGTCAAAGCGGTCCATAAATCCACCATGCCCCGGAATAAGGCGCGAGCTGTCTTTGACACCGGCGCGGCGCTTCAGAACGCTCTCACCAATGTCCCCAAGCTGCGCCGCCAAAGCCATGACTGCGCTGACAGGCACCAGAATCCAGCCTGCCTGCGTCGAGGCCCCGAAGACAGCGCCAACGATGCCAGCCGCGACCCAGCCGCCAATCGTGCCGGACCATGTTTTAGACGGGCTGTAACGGGGCCAGAACTTTGGCCCGCCCATGATACGGCCCACGAAGTAGCCCGCTACGTCCGACGCGATTACCACGAAGATCAGCCAGAAGACCCAAGCGATCCCGAAATCTGTGCGCAGAGCCACCAGCACATAACCGGCGTTCATGATCACAGCCGCCGCAACGGCGATATGCCACGGCGGCTTGATCCCGCCCGAGGCCGCAGCCATCACGCCGACCAGCACCGGCAACAAGGCCGCACCAGGCAAGGACGGCGTGAACCAAGTCACCAGCGCGCCCAGAACACCGATTGCCACCGCATATGAATAGTCACCGGCTTTGCCCAACAGGCGCAGCTCATACAGCATAAAGCCCACAGCCGCTGCGATCAGCGCGGTGTAGTAAACGCCCCCCAGCCAGATACAGCCAAGACCGAGCACCAGCATAACAACAGCTGAACCCGCTCGCGGGATCAGGTCGTTCCATTTTGCAGCATTACTCATGCGACCACACCGCCATAGCGCCGTTCGCGCTTGCAGTAGCTCTGAATGACTTCGGCGAACACCTCGGCGCTGAAATCAGGCCACATGGTGTCAATGAATTCATATTCCGCATAGGCGGACTGCCAGAGCAGAAAGTTCGAAATCCGTGCCTCGCCGCTGGTGCGGATCACCAGATCGGGATCGGGCAGCACGCAGGTGTCCAGATATTTGCCCAGAGTGTTTTCGTCCACGTCGTCAGGCGACAGGCGGCCAGCGGCCACATCCTCGGCCAATGCCTTGGTGGCGCGGCCCACCTCATCACGGCTGCCGTAGTTCAGCGCAATGGTCAGATGGACGCGATCATTGTGGGCGGTCAAACCCTCAAGCTCGTCCATCATGGTTTGCAGCTTGCTGTCCAGCCGCACGCGGTCGCCAATGAAACGCACCCGCACGCCTTCATCCCGCAGGGCGCGTGCCTCTTTGGTGATGTAGCGGCGGAACAGGCTCATGAGACCGGCGACTTCGGTCTGGGTCCGCTTCCAGTTCTCGGTCGAGAAGGCAAAGATCGTCAGGTATTTCACACCCAGATCAGGGCAGGCTTCAACCACTTCGCGCACGCGACGCGCACCGGCGTGGTGTCCGAAGAGGCGGGGTTTCCCCTTTGCCTGAGCCCATCTGCCGTTGCCATCCATAATAATGGCCACATGTTCGGGGGCGCGCTTGGCTTTGGTATCGAGCGCCATACGCACCCTCCCTAGTTGAATCACGCGAGTCTGATCAGACCTGCATGATCTCTTCTTGCTTGCTTTCCAATGCAGCATCCACAGACTTGATATACTTATCTGTCAGGTCCTGCACCTCGGATTCCCAATATTTCTGGTCATCTTCGGAAATAGAGCTTTTCGCCTTTTTCACTTGATCCATACCGTCGCGACGAACGTTACGAACAGCGACTCGGGCGCTTTCTGCGTATTGTGCAGCCACACGGCCAAGCTCGCGGCGGCGTTCTTCGTTCAGCTCGGGGATCGGCAGCATGATGATGGTGCCGTTCAGCTGGGGGTTGATTCCCAGACCACTTTCACGGATCGCCTTCTCGACCTTACCGACCATGCTTTTGTCCCATACGTTGATGGTGACCATGCGCGGCTCGGGCACGTTGACGGTGCCAACCTGGTTGATGGGGGTTCGCTGACCGTAGGCCTCGACCATGATCGGCTCGAGCATCGACGCAGAAGCGCGGCCCGTCCGAAGCGAAGCGAATTCGGTCCGCAGCGAGGCCATCGCGCCATCCATGCGGCGTGTCAGATCATCCAGATCCAGTTCAAATTCTTCATCAGCCATGTTCTTGCTCTTTCTTTTCGGGGCCTCTCAGACCCGTGATACCTTACTTTGGCAGGATGTGCATCCCAAGCCGCGTTAACCGTGGACGCGGGTATAGGTGCCCTGCCCCGCCAGAATGCCGCGGAAGCCGCCCGGCTCATCCAGCGAGAAGACGATGATCGGCAGGTCGTTATCGCGGGCCAGAGCAATGGCGCTGGCGTCCATCACACCCAGATGCTTTTGCAGCACTTCGTCATAAGTCACGACGTCATAACGCTTTGCATCCGAATGTTTGACCGGATCCTTGTCATATACGCCGTCCACTTTGGTGCCTTTGAAGATGGCTTCGCAGTTCATCTCGTTGGCGCGCAGGGTCGCGGCAGTGTCGGTGGTGAAATAGGGGTTGCCGGTGCCAGCAGCGAAGATGCAGACGCGTTTTTTCTCAAGGTGGCGCACCGCACGGCGGCGGATGTATGGCTCGGCCACTTCATCCATGCGGATCGCGCTGATCACACGGGTAAAGACGCCCAGCTCTTCCAGCGCCGACTGCATCGCCAGCGCGTTCATGATGGTGGCCAGCATGCCCATATAGTCAGCGGTGGTCCGCTCCATCCCCTGCGCCGAGCCAGATAGCCCGCGGAAGATGTTGCCGCCCCCGATCACCATGCAGATCTCGACGCCCAGATCGTGGACAGTTTTCACTTCGCGCGCAATGCGCTGGACGGTCGGCGGATGCAGGCCAAAGCCTTGGTCACCCATCAGGGCCTCGCCCGAAATTTTCAAAAGCACTCGCTTGAATGTAACGTTCTGGGTTTCCTGAGCAGCGTCCATTTCGGTTCCTCGGGTCAAGCTCTTTCAGTCCGGCGCAAAATGTCGGAAAACACCGTCAGTTTCAATGGACAACCCGCCCTATTCCGAAAGGCTCTACTTTTGACCACCCGCCTTGATGATTTTGACCCTGATAGCCTTGATCCGGCCAAGCCGGTTCTGATTGCGGGGCCGACCGCCAGCGGCAAGTCGGAACTGGCATTGCGGATCGCCGAGGCGCAAGGCGGGATCGTGATCAACGCAGATGCCCTACAGGTCTTTGACGGCTGGCGCATCCTGACGGCGCGGCCAGATGACGCCGATCTGGCGCGGGCGCCCCACGCTCTTTACGGACACGTTCCATATGATGCCGACTATTCGGTCGGTGCATGGCTGCGCGATCTGACACCGCTGCTGCGCGGACCTGAGCGGCCGATCATAGTGGGGGGCACGGGATTGTATTTCACCGCCCTGACCACAGGGCTTGCCCAGATCCCTGCCACTCCGCCCGAGGTGCGTGCGCTGGCCGATGCCCGTATCCGCGACGAAGGTTTCGAGGCATTGCTGGCCGAGTTGGACCCCGAAAGCGCCGCCCGACTGGACCGGAACAATCCGGTGCGCGTCCAGCGCGCGTGGGAAGTTCTGACCAGCACCGGCAGGGGCATCGCCGCTTGGCAGGACGACACGCCACCACCCATAATGCCGCTAACGCAGGCACAACCCTTGTGCATCATGCCTAACAAAGAATGGCTGAATGCGCGAATCCGGAAACGATTTCACCTGATGATGGAAGCCGGCGCTTTAGCCGAGGCACAGGCGATGCTTCCTCTTTGGAATCCGAATCTGCAATCATCAAAAGCAATCGGCGCACCGGAACTCATCGCAAAGTTGCAAGGTGAAATGAGCGAATCTACAGCAATCGAAGCTGCAATCATTGCATCGCGCCAATATGCAAAGCGTCAGCGCAGTTGGTTGCGCGGTAAAATGGCAGCATGGCACCAGATCACGGCATGAATCTGCCGGTTTGTTAACTTTTCGACCGTCTTTTTGTTTACATACACCTCCCCATTTGGTGTTACAGATATCCCTATGAACAGGGCATTGCTTTATAACCCCATGAAGGCCGGTGGCTGGACGCTTGCAGACGGAAGCGAGCCGATCCGCACCTCGACGCTGAACCAGTTCACTCAGGGACCTGAGTGGAAACGGAACGCTTTGCGCGGCTACAACGACCACCTGCTGATTTGGATCACCCGCGGTCAGGGCCGCATGATCCTTGGTGGTCTGCGCAGTGGTTTCGGGGCCCATAACGCCATTCTGGTGCCCGCTGGCACCATGGTGCGCTTTGAAACCAGCGGCCAGTTGTTCGGCACTGTAATCCGCATCGCGCCGGTTCTGGACGTGGAGCTGCCCGTCGATCCGGTCCACATGCGCATCCGCAACACCGTGGCTCAGTGCGAGATGACCAGCTTTGTCGATGCCCTCGTCGCCGAGCAAGAGCGCAAGAGCAACGGACATGAACGGGCCTCGGCTTGTCTGTTGGGACTGATTTCGGTCTGGCTGTCGCGCCAGATGATCGAAGACCCCCAGTGCGATCCGCGCCTGCAGGAAAACGATGTTCAACTGATCCGCGCCTACAGCCGTATGGTTGAAACCGACCACTGCACGGACAAGACCGTGGCAGATTATGCCGATGTCTTGGGGATCTCGACGGAAAAGCTGGATCAGATCTGCCTGACCAACGCCGAACAAAACGCCGAGACCATCCTGAAAAACCGGAAACATCTGTGCGCATGCGAGCGTTTGGCTGAATCCGACGTGGAAATATGCAAAGTTGCCGAAACTTTAGGGTATGGCTCGGAAACCAGCTTTGCCGAATTGTTCCTGAATCAAAGCGGCATCTCGCCGGACAGTTTCCGGCAAAAGTTCCGCGAAGCGGCCTAGCGCGGCACCTCGACTAGGCCAACCGCACTGCAATCTGCACAGTGATTTTACACACCAAAGATGGTCGGGCAGTTGACCTTTGGTCCGGCGACGTGTGCTATTCCAGAAATAGATCCGGACCCGCGCGTCGCTTTTGCGCATTCTCCGGTGCCGCCCATTTGCCTACCGGAGAGCTCAATGCGCAAAGACAAACGCGCCCCCTCGGCCCTGCACCCCGTGATTCCCGCGCTGGTCCGCGATTGCACGGAAGGACGGTTGGAGAGGCGTGAGTTTCTGGCGTTGGCCTCGACCTTCGGGGCAAGCACGGCCATGGCCTATGGCCTGATCGGCCTGCCCGTACCTGCCGAGGCGCAAGAGGGCCTCCCTGACCTTCCGAAAGAAACAACCCTGCGCTGCCAGATGCGCGTTCTGGCCGTCGATGATCCGCGCCTGTTCGACTGGTCCGAAAAGGGAAACATCGCGCGGGGTATCTGCGAAAACCTTGTCCGCTGGCGCAGCGACTACACCTTTGAGCCTTGGCTGCTGGAAAGCTGGGAGGTCAACGACGATGCCACCCAATACGCCTTCAACCTGCGGGAAGGTGTAAGTTGGTCGAACGGGGATCAACTTATAGTTGAAGATTTGGCCTACAATTTCGAGCGCTGGTGCGATCCGACTGTCGAGGGCAACTCGATGGCGGTGCGAATGGCCGCCTTGAGAAACAAGCAGACCGGAAAACTACAGGATGGCGCGATCCGATTGGAAAGCGCCCATCGCATGACACTGCGTCTTGCCTTTCCAGATACAGCCCTGATTGCCAATCTGACCGACTATCCCGCTCTGATCGTCCATCCCAGTTTTGACAAAACCGGCGCGAGCCTTAGCGCCAATCCAATCGGGACCGGCCCCTACACGCTGGCCGCACTAGAGGTCGGCAAGCGGGCCGTTCTCAAGCGCCGCCCCGGTTGGTGGGGCGGCGACGTCGCGCTGGACCGGATCGAGTATCTGGACTTTGGCACCGACCCTGCGGCCTCGGTCAAAGCCTTCAAGGAAGGGCTGATCGACATGGTCCATGAGAGCAGCGCAGATTTTATCGAGACCTTCGACGCGCTGGGGTTAAAGCGGTCCGAGGTCCAGACAGCCTCGACCCTGATCTGCCGCGCCAATCGCAACCAGATGGTGAACGGCGTGCCGCTGTTTGCCAATGTGCGGGTGCGCAAGGCGCTGCAACGGGCCGTGGACAACGGGATCGTGCTGGAACTGGGCTATCGCAATCGCGGAGTGGTGGGCGAGAACCACCATGTGGCACCAATCCAGCCCGAATACACGCCCATGCCCCCTGCCCCCCGCGATCCGCAGGTCGCCCGCGATCTACTGGCTGAGGCGGGCGCGAGTGCCGCGACGTTTGAACTGGTCACACTAGACGATGACTGGAACCGCGCCTCGGGCGATGCGATTGCGGTGCAGATGCGCGATGCGGGCATCAATGTGACGCGCAAACTGCTGCACGGACCGATGTTCTGGGACAGCTGGCGCACCCATGCCTTGTCTTGCACCCAATGGACGGCGCGGCCTCTTGCAGTTCAAATACTCAGTCTGGCCTATACCTCTGACGGAGCGTGGAACGAGACCGGTATCAAAAGCCCTGTCCTTGACGGGCTGATCCAGCAGGCGCTGCAAACACCGGACACCGAGGCACGGCGCGCCATCGTCGCCAAGATCCAAGCCTTCCTGCAAGAGGACGGAACGATCATCCAGCCCTTCTGGCGATCCGTATTCCGCCATGCGCGGGCAAATGTCCTTGGTGCCCGCGCCCATCAGGCGCTGGAACACCACCACGACCGCTGGTCGCTGATCGAGACGGATAATCAACCAGCAAAGGCGGATTAACCCGCCTGATACAGCCCGTTACTTGCCCAGAATGGCCGTCACATAGGCGCGTGTTTCCTCATAGGGGGGCACGCCGTTGTGCTTTTTCACTGCCTGCGGGCCTGCGTTATAGGCAGCAAGAGCCAGACGCCAATCGTTGAACTCTCGGTATTGCTCGGCCAGATAGCGGGCGCCGCCTTCAAGGTTTTGCTTGGGGTCTTTCGGGTCCACGCCCAAAAGCTGCGCGGTGGACGGCATCAACTGCGCCAACCCCAACGCGCCCTTATGAGACACCGCACCGGGGTTCCAGCCGGATTCTCGCTGGACCAAACGGGCGAACAAATCCTCAGGCACCCCATGCTTGCGTGCTGCCGCGCGCGCCATGGCAAGGTACTGGCCTTTGTATTTGCCCGAATAGGTCGGATTGTCCCACTTGGTGGGCGTCACAAGCGGTGTCGGCTGAAGCCGGACCGAGTCATTGTATTGTACAGCCGCCCGCCGATCCAGAACCCCTGTCTGCGACGTAAACATTGCCATCCGCGATTTAGACGAGGCCATATCGGCCATGGCTGGTGCGGCAATTGCCGCGCTGAAAAATGTGATTGTCCCAATAAAAACTAGCTGTCGCATCGTACACCCTCGGGTAAATCTGCGGGGACCATAACGGTGGCGGGGGAATTTTCCAACCCGTTGCGACGCCGCGCCCCCATGCCCCCCTCGCGCATCAGGTGAGCTTTGTGTAAGCCTGCTGTCAAATTGGACACGAACAGAGAATCGAAAGGAACACCATGGCCGGATCCGTGAACAAGGTTATTCTGGTGGGCAATCTGGGTCGCGACCCCGAGGTCCGCAGCTTCCAGAACGGCGGCAAGGTGGCAAACCTGCGCATTGCGACCAGTGAAAACTGGAAAGACCGCAACACCGGCGAGCGTAAAGAGCGCACCGAATGGCACACCGTCGCGATCTTCTCGGAGCCGCTGGTTCGTCTGGCCGAGCAATATCTGCGCAAGGGCAGCAAGGTCTATATCGAAGGCCAGTTGGAGACCCGCAAGTGGCAGGACCAGTCCGGTCAGGACCGCTACTCGACCGAGGTTGTCCTGCGTCCCTACCGCGGCGAGTTGACCATGCTGGACGGACGCGGTGAAGGTGGCCAAGGCGGCGGTGGCGGCAACTACGGCGGCGGTCAAGGCGGCGGTGGCGGTTACGGCGGCGGCTACGACAGCGGCCCGTCCGACAACGGCGGCAGCTATGGTGGCGGCGGCGGTGGCCGTGATCTGGACGACGAAATCCCGTTCTAGCAAGGAACATCTCGCACTTTGTAAACTAAATGACCTAAGTGCTAGATTTCTAATAAAATAATGATTGACTCCCCGCAACTGCGCATAGCAACATCGCGCTCAGTAGCGGGGAGTTTTTTATTTTGGAAACTAACGAGAGAAACTACCTTGTTATTCGTTGGTCAAAACTTGCAAACGGCGAAAGACTACCCCTACTTTTTAGACGTTCTTCAGGTCTCCCTATCCAGTCGGTTACCTTCTGGTCCATAGCGGCACGACGTACTTTGGGTATGCAGCCCAATACCCTGTTTAATGAACTCAGATCCTTAATGGTCCTATTTATTTGGGCTGACAGTCGGAAGGTTGATATCGACCAAAGGATTAGAGAAGGTGAATTCCTCACCTTGTCAGAGATTATCGATTTAGTTGGGTTTTGCGAAGGGCATTTGCAGGATCTTCTTGCAAGTAGTTTAAAGTGGCGTGTCGATGTTGATCGTCAAGCCGTTAAAACGTGTTATCGAAGCAGAGTTGTTAAGCCCGGATTGAAGCGTGATCGATTATCTAATATCCGTAATTTTCTCGAATTCTTGAGTGCTGATCAACTTTCGACACTCCAGAGCTGGGACTCCAAATGGCTACTTTATAATGACAGACGTAACGCCTGCTTCTCAATACTTGATAGGCATATCAAGGCCATAAGAGGAGGTGCGATACATCAGCTGGATCTCAAAGAGGGAGTTGATCCTGAGATAGTCAAAGAATTGTTGACCATCACTGCGCCTGACCACCCTGACAACCCATTTAGCAAGAATGTTCGCCTTAGAAATCACTTGATTTTCCGCTTATTTGCAGAGTTGGGAATACGTAGAAGTGAGCTTTTGAACATCTATGTCCTAGACTGCTCGATAACTGACAAAAATGGAACCGTCACGATACACAGGCGTCCGGATGATATTAACGATCCGAGGACTGAAAAGCCCGCGAACAAAACTTCCGCTCGTGTACTGCCCATTAGCAATCGAACATCAGAACTAGTTCATGAATGGGTAGTGAGACACCGCTCGAAGCTCCAGGAGGCCAAGAAGCACCCCTTCTTGATCACCTCGACGCCAAGCGGAGCCCCGATGTCGTTATCGAGTATCAACAAGATATTTCAAGCCCTCCGTGGACGAGTTGATGGTATACCCGACAATCTGTCGCCGCACTTACTACGCCATTCTTGGAATGACGCGTTTTCAAACCTCATAGATAGCAAAAGCAATATTAGCCCAGAAGAAGAGATCAAATGGCGTAAACGTCTTATGGGGTGGAGCAGTGATGAGACGGCAGGAATATATTTGCGTCGAACTGTCAGAAAACGATCTAATGAATTCTTAAAAAAGATGCAAGACGGACTAATTAAAGACTAGAACATAAAGTAGTACGCCCATGCAAAATCCCAGAATAACCGTAAGAAAAGAAAAATTCGATTTACCAGACCGTTCTTTTACGCGAGACGGTGTGGAGTTTTCTCCGCGGGAAAACGTATGGAGGATCTCGGGCCTATCACGTCAACAATCGTTCGATTACAAGAAACTTTTGCGCCTTTCCGCCACATTGGACCTAAAACTTAGAAAATTCTTTATCATTGCCTTAAAAAATTATTCTTTCACGCACGCTTGCAACCTTTTTTCAACTTTTCAAAGATTTCTAGATTGCAT
Source organism: Donghicola tyrosinivorans (assembly GCF_003003355.1). GTDB lineage: Bacteria > Pseudomonadota > Alphaproteobacteria > Rhodobacterales > Rhodobacteraceae > Donghicola > Donghicola tyrosinivorans. The sequence continues at coordinate 456,106 of NZ_PVTQ01000001.1, read as the reverse complement.
CGCCGACCCCAACATTCCTTGCATCAGTCAAATCGAGCTTCACCACATATTTTCTTACAAAGTGACACTCGACAACAAAACTGAATGGAAGCTTGGCGTGCTTCGCATCTTGTTGGTCGAGATGGATAATTTGGGTTTCGGGATCACTTCAAGAGAAGCAATTGACTATCTTAAAAGTTCTAAAATCCGGGGCAACATCAAGGGAACGTCGATCAGGACACGAGACCCTAATGCAGGCGCGTTCAGTGATCTCGAACTCTACGCTATCCAGTCCGATCTCAATGCAGCCTATGCTGACGGCAAAATCGACCTTTATCGTTTTGCCATATCATGGCTTCTGCTCGCTTACGGAATCCGCCCCATCCAGATTGCTGCCCTGAAGGAGAAGGACCTCGTCGTTTCAGAAGGATCCGAGGGGGCAACTTACGCGATCCGTATACCTAGAGCTAAGCAGCGCGGTGTGGGTCATCGCGACCTATTCACGTCGCGATACTGCAGCAAACAGGTCGGTCAGCTACTTGAGAACGTCATCAAGTCCAATGCTGACAAGCGCACAGCCTACGAGTTAAGTGCAGGTGAAGCGCCGCTTTTCATCGCTGACGAGATTGGCGTTTTGCCAGATTTTCCATTCCATATGGCTGCAAAGAAGGTTGGTGTCTTGATAAACAACACTATCGGAAAAGTCAGTAAACTGAAAGGCAACTCTCGCCGGTTCCGGATCACGCTTGCGCAGAGAGCTGTCGACGACAGTAAGGACAAATGGACAGTTGCGGAGCTCCTAGATCACTCGGACACACAGAACGTCGAAGTCTATTACGAAGCCAGCCCTTCGATGGTTTTGCGACTTGACCGTCATCTAGCAATGGAACTCGCACCACTTGCTCAAGCCTTCGCCGGTGTGGTTGTACAGACTGAAGCAGAAGCACAGCGTGGTGAAGATCGCTCAAGCAGGATTTATGACAGGTCTCTCATTGATAACATCAACGATCGCTTGGGCAACTGCGGGCAGATGAGCTTCTGCGGCCTAGCTGCCCCCTTCGCTTGCTACACCTGCCGACACTTCCAGCCTTGGACTGATGGTCCCCATGAGGCTTTCATGGAAGCAATGATCGCCGACAGGAAGCGCCTAGAAGACAACGGAATATCGGCGAAGATCTACTCGATCCGAGATCGTGCAATCCTGGCGGCTGCCGAAATCATCCAGCTTTGTGATGCGGCGAAGCTCAGCGGAGGCATCGATAATTGAGTATCAACGTAGTTCGGTTTGACCACCCTGACATAGAATATCCAGTAGATCGGGTAAGTGCTTTCATTAGGCTATGCCAGTCGATTGATACGCTAATCCCCTATGATGAATGGGGTTCGGATATCTGGCATGTTGGTGACTCGTTCCGGACTAAAGCCCAGAACCGCGATCGTCGCGTGTTCGCTTTCTACAACCTAGAGCGCGTTCAAGGCAGAAACCAAGAGATATTAAGCGGAGAACCTCTGCCTTCACCCTATCGCGACTTCGCCAAGTCCTACATGAAATACACCCATTCAACTTCTCCCGTTGCGTTTGAAAACGAGATAAAAAGATTGAATGCGTTGCAGTTTATCGAGGCGGCCTTTCGGTCATTCGGTTTGACGCCAAAGATCGAATTCCTAAACGTCAATGTACTGAACGAAGCGGTTTCATTGGCGGCAAAAGGCGTCGGCCCCGCCCGGCACTACCAATTCGCTATCTACATCCAACAAGTGCATCGCTTTTGCATGAACAGGAGGCTACTGGCTGCGCCCTTTCAATGGAAGCATGGTATCAGAAAGCCGAAGGATCAAAATGAGCGCCTGGGGCCGCAAGCAAGCGCGAAAAGGAGTGCCAAACTTCCAAGCGTCGACGCTTTCCACGCGCTTGCACATGTATTCAGAAATGCTGAATCTTTCGAAGACAAGCTCTTCTCGGCAATTAGTGCGATCCTCATCTCGATACCTTTGAGGGCCCATGAAGTTTTGCAGCTGCGGTTAGAATGCGAGGTCTTCGAAAAGGTAAAAGACCCAGAAACCGGTGAGCTGAGAGAGGCTTACGGTATCCGAGTTTTTCCCGGAAAAGGTAATCCTCCACAGGTAAAGTGGGTGCCGACGCAAATGGTATCCATTGTCAAGGAAGCCGTGGATAGGATACGTGGCATTTGCAGTACTGCCAGGTCAGTAGCTGCATGGTATGAAATGAACCCCGGTGTAATTTGGCTTCCCGAATGGGCACAACCGCAGCGCAGTTCTGAATGGCTGACGCAGGGAACGCTTTCTTCCATTGTTCCGTCCGCTTCCAAATACGGCACGACGGTATGGGCCAAGGCAAAGAAAATCAAAACAAAGAAAGAAAACGGCTCGACGAGCTTTAACCTACCAGAACTAACGCAAGAAATCCTTGGTATGTTACCGCGGGACTTTCCACATTTTAACGGCGATAATGACCAGAAATACTCGGAAACCCTAGCGTTATTGCACCGAAATCAACTTCATAAGACAAGGGCGGAATATCCATGCGTTGTCGAGCAAGTCACCATTATTGCCCTTGATCGATGGCTTTCCGGGCACCGCAGCGGCACCACCCCAAGTGTTTTCCAGAGATGGGGCTTCACTGAGCGAGACGGAACAGAGATAAAAATTACAACTCATGCTTTCCGTCATTGGTTAAACACCATTGCCCACATCCGTGGCATGAGCGAGCTCGATATCGCGAAATGGAGCGGCCGTCATATCGCGCAGAACAAGGCATACGACCATGTTACGCCTGAAGAAACGTTAAGCCAAATTCGTGCAGCCCTTGATAGTGGCGATTCAGTCGGCCCCATGTTCGAAGCGGGCCGGATACACGGTGTCAATTCGCCTGTCGAAAAGAGCGAGTTCCTTTCTTCCCAGATCGGTGCAGCGCTCACGACGGAGCTTGGAATCTGTGTTCACGACTACTCCCTATTGCCATGTCAATCGCATGGCGACTGCTTGAACTGCACTGAAAACGTATTTTTCAAAGGCGATCATAAACACCTGACACAAATCGAGGGTCGTCGCGCTTTGACAGAAAAGCAGCTGTCTGATGCCCATCACGCGATGGGCGAAGACAATTTCGGAGCAGATAAATGGGTCCAGTCTCACCAAGCATCACTGGCAAAACTGAACGAAATAATTTCGATCCATCAAGACAGCAACATCAAGGATGGAACTGTTGTGAACCTTAGTGGCGCGTCGAGAGACAGTGATCTTGCGATGTCGCTCCGCGATCGACGCTCCCTGCTTGGGCAATCGCTGCTCAGCAATGATAGAGATGATCTAGACGACGAGTTGCTAACCGACATGTGGGGTGAGCTATAATGGCAAAGGCACGACTGACAGACTCGGAAATCAATCAGATCATTGACCTTCTGTCCGCTTGGAAAGGTCCTCTTAACTGGGAGGTCCTATTGGCGCGGACCCACATTCTACTAAAGCGCCCCTTCACTCGTCAAGGCCTAGCGAAGCAGGAGAACATACTCATTGCCTTTCAGCAGGCTAAAGACCGCATTCGAACGCAAAAGCCTGTTGCAAAGAAATCACCGCCAGAGATCGAGTTAATGCAAAACACGATCGATAGTCTTCGAGCCAAGATTTCTGTCTTGGAAGCGGAGCGCCATCGGTATGACGAGCAGTTCGTCACATGGCTTTATAACGCGCGCAGCCGGGGTATCTCCGAGATAGACCTGAACCGCCCTCTTCCAACAGTTAATAGGAACGCTAGCACAACTGACTAGCACTCTTTAGCGGTTAATATCCTGACTAACCATTCGTTGGAGGTCACCGAGAACTGATGGGGTGGATACCCCTGAGCTACTCCCCATCTATTGGACAGGATCTGGCGTAAATTAAGCTACTCGTTGCACCTGCTGATCGGGTTGGTTGATATCATTTCTCTGCCAATAGACCAGCGCCGGTGGCCTGCCTGCCAACGCTGAATGTGGGCGCTTATGGTTTTAGAAGGTCATCCATTTTCGGATGGCCGCCTTTGTCTCTGAACCGGTCTCCCAAGCATGCAGGTAGACACACTCGTATTTCAGGGTGCGCCACAGCCTCTCGATAAAGATGTTATCGAGGAACCGACCTTTCCCATCCATCGAGATCCGCACGCCAGATCGACGCAGCCTGTCCGTCCAGGCGAAGGACGTGAACTGGGATCCTTGATCAGTATTCATGATCTCGGGCGGGCCGAACTTGTGGATGGCCTGACCTGCCACGGGATTTTTCCTCCATCATCGATTAGAGTCTGACCCAATTTGAGGACAGATTATGAAGCGCACACGATTTACGGACGAACAGATCATCGGGATTTTGACTGAGCATGAGGCCGGCGCAAAATGTGCCGACCTTTGCCGCAAGCACGGCATGGCCGAAGGCACTTTCTACAACTGGAAGGCCAAGTTTGGCGGGATGACTGTGTCCGAAGCCAAGCGGCTGAAGACGCTTGAGGATGAGAACGCTAAACTCAAAAAGCTGCTGGCCGAGCAGATGCTGGACTTGGCAGCGATGCGAGAGTTGGTTTCAAAAAAGTGGTAGCGCCCGTCGCGAAGCGCGAGGCTGTCGCGCTGCTGAGAGGCCAGTTCGGCTTCTCGGAACGACGGGCGTGCCGGATTGCGGGCGCGGATCGCAAGATGGTCCGGTATGTTGCGCAGCGAGCACCGGATACGGCCTTGCGTGGTCGGTTGCGGGAGTTGGCCAACGAACGGAGGCGGTTCGGCTATCGCCGCTTGTTCGTGTTGCTGCGCCGTGAAGGTGAACCGTCGGGCATCAATCGGATTTATCGCCTCTACCGCGAAGAGGGGTTAACGGTCCGCAAACGCAAAGCCCGACGGAAAGCGGTAGGGACGAGGGCGCCGATCTTGGTCGAAGCGCGGCCCAATGCACGTTGGTCTATGGACTTCGTCCACGACCAGTTCGCCAACGGTCAGCGGTTTCGCGTAATGAACGTTGTCGACGATGTGACGCGGGAATGCCTGGCTGCGATCCCCGACACATCGATCTCGGGGCGCCGTGTCGCGCGTGAACTGACAGCCCTTGGCGAACGGCGTGGAAAACCCGGGATGATCGTCAGCGATAACGGCACCGAACTCACTTCAAACGCCATCCTGCGCTGGTGCTCCGAACACCGCATTGAATGGCATTACATTGCGCCGGGGAAGCCAATGCAGAACGGATTTATCGAAAGCTTTAACGGCCGCATGCGTGATGAACTGCTCAACGAAACAATGTTCCGCAACCTCGCCCATGCCCGCGTGGTGATCGCAGCGTGGGCTGACGACTACAACACAGAACGCCCGCATTCCGCGTTGGACTATCAGACACCACGCGACTTCGCACGAACCATGAAATCAGCAATGGCCCGACCCGCTCCGAGAGATGAAAGCTCCGCGCGCCGGGCCATTGCACAGACCGACAAGACCAGCGTAAACAACCCGCAGGCTCATATCGCCGCTGGATGAATGTTCAGTGGCAGGTCAGGCCTCGTTCAGCGCGTCGACGCAGAAGTCCGCCTCCAGTGTGTTCGAGATCCGCCAAGACAGAACCTTGCGGGTATGCCAGTCCATGATCGCCACCAGGTAGAGGAACCCGCGCCGCATGGGCAGATAGGTAATGTCTGAACACCAGACCTGGTTTGGGCGTTCTACCCGCAGACCTCTGAGCAGGTAGGGATAGGTTTTGTGGCCCTTCGCCGGACTACTCGTGTTGGGCTTCTGGTAAATCGGCATCAAGCCCATCAGCCGCATTAATCGCCGGATGCGCTTCTCGTTCACCATCTGGCCGTCGTTGCGCAGGTGCCAGGTCATCTGCCGAACGCCGAAGAATGGGGTCTCCAAGAACTGCTCGTCGATCTGCCGCATCAGGTCGAGGTTCTGTTCGGTCTCGCCCTTCGGCTCGTAGTAATAGGATGAGCGTGCGATCGCCAGCAGCTTGCATTGCTGGCCGATCGACAGATCCGGGTGGTCCGGCTCGATCATGTCACGCCTCACTTCCCGCCCCAAGGCTTCAGCTTTCGCTCCAAAAAAGAGTTGGCCACCGCCAGCTCCCCAATCTTGGCGTGAAGTTCCTTCACCTGCTCTTCATAAATCGCAGCCTTCTTGCTGCTCCCGCGCTCGAACACACCAGAAGCGCCTTCGAGTAGAGCGCGCTTCCACTGATGGATCATCGTCGGATGCACACCAAACCGGCTCGCAAGCTCGGCGGCCGTCTCCTCACCCTTCAAGGCTTCCAGCGCGACCTTCGCCTTGAACTCAGGCGCATGCTGTTTCCGCTTCGACATCTCTGATCTCCTTCTCGTCGAAGATCAGCAGACTGCAAATAGTAGCTTATGTCAGTGTCCGAATTTCGGGGGGTAGCTCACCCCCTCCCGACGGCATCGCAATGTGCCAAGGTGATGTGAGCCACATCACATGAATCAGGAAGCATCCATGGAACAAGTTAGCATCATCGGCTTGGACTTGGCAAAAGGGGTTTTTCAAGTCCATGGCGCCACTGCGGATGGTGGCCTGCAAACGCTTTCCGAGCTTGAGATAAAGCTCTACCGCGCACATTCGATCTTCATAGCTGTACATGAACTATCTCCAGAGTAGTCCAAGTTTTCGTCCGCACCCCCCTGTTCCAACCTCGGGATCTGGCATTCATTGCCGCACATAGGTGACGTAGAAGCCCTTCGCCATACGGTGCTCTTGCAACCGATCTCCCAGATTGAAGCCCTCGCGGCGCATGGGAGGCTGGAAGATGTCGAGGCCGCGGTCAAGCACGATCTTCCAGCCGGTATCGGTAACGATATCGCGGGCATGAGCGGTGCCGGACGTATCGAAAGCCCAGGTGAACTCGACCCCGGTGCCGATGATCGCGTCCGAGATACTTTCCAACAATTCCCTCTGTATCTGGATCTCGCCTTCATTGGGTGCGGTCACTAGGTGGATTGCGACCTGATCTTCCGGTGCCTTGCGCCGGATGATCATTTCAACAAACTCCATCATGTTGCGCACCTGATAGCGCAGGCGGACATAGGGATCGGTGACGATAATCCGGCGGGCGCCGTCGATATAAGGGCCGAAGAGCTTGTCGTAGCTGACGCCTTTGCGGTTTTCGGCAAAGACATGGTGGCCTTCTTCGAGGGCGGGTTTCGCGGACGCGGTTGGAGGGGCAAGCGGAGCGCCATCGTCACCTTCGATGACATCGCCATCTTCAGCCGAGGTTTCTTGGTCCTTCGGATCTTGGGCAGGCCTGCGGTGATAGAATTGCGGGAACTCCTGCTCTTCGACTGTCTGCACTCGACGCTTTTGGCCATCGCTTCCAAGGTAATAGAAGTCGACCTCCGGGTAGGTCGCATCGATGCGGAACAGCTGATCCTTGACCCGCTTGCGGCTCTCAAGTGCAAGCTGAAGCAGCTCCTCGAGATCCTCGGCGCTTTCACCACCGGCAGGGAAAATCACTTTCAGAAGGCCGGACATCGTCTTGTAGATCGCATCACGGTCCCGCGTCGAGATCTTCTCGCTTATCCGGAAATGCTGGTCGGGGCGGTTGGAAAAGTCCTCCTGGCGCAAGTGGCGCAGGATCTCGGCCAGGTAATCAACGATGAAGCCGTAGCCGCGAGTGAACATCTCGCCTCGGATCACGTCGACCTCCCAACCAGGAAGATAGGCGTGCAGGCGGTCGATGAAGGCGCTGTCGTGGAACTGCGGCGGCAGGACCTCGAACAGGTCCGAATTCTTTAGCATGTAGGGGACGTTATGATCGGTATTACCAACGAAAGCAAAGCTCGCCTCGGCGCCCATCGGATTGACCCCGCGCGAGAAGGTCTTGTTGGCCATGTAGTTTTTCATGATGTCGACCAGCGCCTTGTTGGCGGTCTTCTCGCGCCCGGCGAATTCATCAAAGGCCACGACATCCCAGTAGCCGACCAACCCGATCCGGCCATTGGAATTGTTCACGAAGAGCTTGGGGATGGTGACCTCACCGCCGGAGATCAACTGACCGTGGGGAGAAAACTCCGAATAGATATGCGATTTGCCAGTGCCTTTGGGGCCCAGCTCGATGATGTTGTAATTGCGTTCGACAAAGGGGATCAGGCGCATCAACTGCAACAGCTTGCTGCGGCGACCGAAAGCATCGGGGTTGAAGCCGATCGACTGCATCAGCAGGTCGATCCACTCATCCTTGGTGAATTGCCCGCGCGCCGCTTTATAGCCCTCATAGTCGACACGGGCGATCTGGATTGGCTTGATCGTTTCCAGCATCCAAGGCGAGGTGCGAGCATCTTCCGAGAATTCGTATTGCACATCCGCGATACACCAAACACCGGTCACCAACAGCTTGGGGTGGGCCTTGATCGTGCCGCTATCGACCGCGACTTTCTTGATCCCGAGGTTGTCGAAGGTCGCCTCGTAGCTGTCGGTCTTTTCGTTCAGGGAAACCGAGATCTGATCGATGACCTTGTATCGCCCCTTTTCCTTGATCGTGGATTGGATCAGGCCCGCCTCGCTGCGATGGACATAGTGCTTGCGCAAGATCTCTTTGACCGTCTCGATCCCCGTTTCGATCGAGGCTTCGTCATCGGTCGCGCAATACTGTCCAAGCAGATACTCCAGCACATAGGTCGGCACGATTGCATTGCCTTTGACTGCCTTCACCAGGTCCTTGCGGACGACAAAGCCGGCGAAGTGTTCATTGATCTTGTCATCAAGCGTCGTCATGGCCTGTCCTTAAAAGATATCCAGATCCATTCCACGGCTAAGGTGGAAGCGATGGCTGGTGTAGTCGTCGAAGTGGCTGGTTTTGCCACGTTGCTCTGCGAGCCTGAGGTAAACGTCCTGGTTGTTGAAGCTGTCCGCCGTGCGCGAGAGCAGGAACTTGATCGGCATCTCGCGTTCGCGGATGTTCTCTGAGGTATAATCGAAGGTCAGGGTATGCTCATCCGAGATCAGCGTGCCATCCTCCGCGTAGATGCCCGCCCGGAGCACGCGCTGTTGTTGCTTCTCTGAAACTGGCTGGACCTGATAGAGTGTGACCGCTGTCTGCCCAGTAGAGATTTTGCTGCGCCCCGTCACAACGATTTGCACCTCGACCTTGCCGATATCCTCTTCACGGCGTTTTCCGACGCGAAGAATAGGGATCACCACCTCTTGCAGCGTCGCGCCACCATGCACGAAGCGGCTGCCGGAGCCTTTCACGCGCAGGCGGTTGATCGAGTTCGGGATCAGGATGTCGAGATCACCGGCAAGGCCAAGGGCCTCTGGTGAGAACCTCTTCATGCCTGCCGTCTCGTTCAGGCCTCGGCCGATCATGAACCGGCGGTTACGGAACAGGATCTCGTCGCCGGTCGGGTCGGCGACCGAGAAATCTGTCTCATGCAACTCGCGGTGCTGATAGATGAAGCCGTGATCGGCGGTGATCAGGATGTTGGAGAAGTTCGCACTGGTCAGTTTGCGCACCAGCTTGGCCAGATCTTTGATTGCATCCTCGGCAGCCTCGACAACCCGTTCTTCGGTGGCAAGCTTGTCGCCCACGATATCGATGCGGTTATGATAGAGGTAGAGAACATCGTGGTCGCGGAATAGCGCCTTGCCCTCATCCGTGCGCAGGCTCATGAAGGCATCTGTCTTCATCGCCTTCATGCGGTCGCCCTCGCGCCCCATGCCCAAGACCTTCTCCCGGTTTACAGTGCCCTGTGTTGACATGTCGAAGGACGTGACGCCGCCATCGCTGCAAATGGTCAGATCTTTGTTCGGCAGCAGGGCCGCCATCCCCAACTGGGTGTAGCTCGGCAGAGTAGAGATCATTGGGGTCAACTCAGCGTCGAAACGGTTGAGCTTACGGATTTCGCGCAGGCACTCCTCGGCCACTTCGTACCGTAGCGCGTCAGACACGATGACGACGACCTTCTGCGGGGACTTCAGGCGCCGAAACTCGGCAGTTTGATCAATGTAAAAGTCGCGTTGCTGCGGGTATCCGGGGATCTTCCAAGCATCGAGCTTGGCGATCTGATCCTGCCAGGCATCGTTTACCGCGAGCAGGAAGTTCGTCGTGTATCGGTTTTCGATGCTCTCGAAGAGCGCGCCCAACAGCGAGGCCTGACCGCTGCGTTGCATATGGTAGATGAACTTGCGGTAGGCTTGGTCGATCTTGAACCACGAGGTCGCATAGCGCTTCACGCCGTCAGCAGGCGACGACATGGTGAGATTGGCCTCGGCCAGCGCTTGCTGAAACTGTGCAGCATGGGCAAGCGCCAAATAAATGTCCTCGTAAGTTTCATACCAATGGCTTTGGCGTCGTTCGCGCGTGATGGTGACGACGTCCGCCGCGGACACCGTCTGGCTCGACATCGCCTCGACCAGCATCCGAATGACTTGTCGGTCGATTGCTTCGAAGTGATCGAGGGGGCGCAGCGCTTTCAACGTGCGGCCCTTCACATCGGCGTCGATCTTCAACAGGTCCTGGTATTCGCTGCTGAGCGCCCCGAAGGCCACGGCCCCAAGTCGGTTGTTCTTCCAGCGGCGGAACATCAGCAGCGCCTCGCTGTTCAGCTTGCCGTCTTCGCCCATCGCTATCAGGTAGCTGGACTGGAACAGCGTGATCGCGAAGTCCTCGAAGTCCGGCGCGTCCGGGGCATAGCCGTAGGCGTTCTTGATCTGGGTCCAGAAGAAGTCGCTCAGGTTGGCGCGTTCGATCAGCTTCAGCCCGTCGTCACGCCTGGCCGCTAGCTGCCCCAGCAGCTCCTCGACCACCGTGTCCAACTCACCCTCGGCCCCCACGCAGACCGCCAGCATCCGGCGCAGGACGTCGGATTTCTGGTCGGCAGGGCGGATCAGGCGTTTCAGCGCCTCGATTCGACCGCCCGAGCGGTAGAATTCCATGTGGTCGCGCACCACGGTTTCGAACTGGGCGGGCAGGCCCAGTTCGGACAGCCAGATCGCGGCCTGATCGGCCTTGAACACTGCCGTGGCCAGTTGAACATCCAGCAGCCAGTTGTCCGCCATCGCGGGTTCGGGGCCGTCCTTGAACACCAAAAACTTCTGCTTCGGTTCCTGCCGCAGCATCCGATACTTCAGCCCGAACTCGTTGTTTGCCACCTCGACCTTCTCAACGCCTTCCAAATCCACGGCATCAAACTCGCCTCGCATGTCGCGGGCGGCGTCGTACCAGAAAACGATCCGGTGTTCATCGAACAGCCGGGTCAGCCCGGCGTGGATGCGTTCGCTCATGACAGGCCCACGATCTTCTTCAGCGCGGTGCCGAACTTCGGGTAGTTCGCCTTCACCCCGTCATCCAGGTCGATCTCGATCTTCTGCTGTGCCAGCGGGAAGATCACCTCGCGCTCCCATTCGTTCAGCTCGTCGATCTGTTTCGCCACGACGCCCGCCTCCTTCAGCGCCTTTGTCTTCTGGCCTTGTGTCGCCGTCGGATCGTCGGACAGCTTTTCCAGCCGCTCGCGCTCGGCGATCAGCTTGAAGATGAACTCGCGCAGGTAGTCGTTCAGCAGCACCGACACCGTGTCGGGGCGGTAGCGGTGCATGTAGATCAGGGCGTTGAACGTCCCCTTGGGGCTGGAGAACATCCAGTAGATCGGGCGCTTCTTGTACCGCTGCACGTGGCCCTGGTAGAAATCCTTGGTGAAATACTTGCGGATGTCCTTGCCCAGGGACTCCTCGACATAGCGCAGGTTCTCGCGGAAATGCGCCTCGCCGAAGGTCACGCGCAGGAACAGGCGGAAGCGCTCGGTGATGTCATCGGCGAACCAGTCACCGTCGAGCACGGGGATCACGTTGTCCGCATCCGGCATGAAGGTCGGTTCAGGGATGCGGGCGAGGTAATCCTCCAGCCGCTCGCCCTGGTTGGCGAGGATCAGGCCGGGCGCGTCGAGGCTGTAGCGCCCGAACATGCAGCCCACGGCATAGCTGAGGAACTCGGCCATGGTGTCGGCGCGCAGGCGGGTTTCGCGGTCCTCCTCGGTGCCCTTCACGCCATAGCGATAGGCGGGGTTGCAGGTGAGGGTGATCTCTTCCAGCGGCACTTGCGCGGACAGCTCGTCCTTCAGACCATAGGCGTCGATGAAGATGCGGTTGTTCTCTTGCTCCAGGGCCTGCATCTCGTTCGTCATGGACTGCCAATGGGCGCGCAGCGTGGCATAGCTGTCTGCCAGCGTCTCGCCCCGGTGAGCGGGCGAGAGCAGCGGGAGCGTGGTGAAATCCCAGGAGGTTTCGTAGGCGTCCCAGTCTGCTTGAGCGGTACCAATACAATTCTGGGCTATAGCGCCGGTACCTGAGGGCAACGAAACTGGAATGTCCGCAAGGTTTCCGGGGTTGACATTGAGCGTTGGGTTCAGCGCTCCCAACGATGAGTAGACGACTGGCGAGTTGAGCAATGCAGCAAACTGCGCCTGCGTGGAGGCGTCGTAAATTGGGCAAAGACCTGAAGCATCGTCAAAAAGAAATCCATGCTCTGTGGATCTAAAGCTGACCAGTCCGGTAGTGATTTTCGTCCATGACAGTGCGGGCTTGAATATATACTCAAGGTTGTGGTTTGTTGACCCGACTTTATAACCGTTGCCCTTCATGTTGAGCAGCTCAGCGCCGTCATTCTCCCAGTTCACCACGCACTCGACGTTACCATACCACCTCCTGAAGGGGCCTCCCTTCAAGTAAGGAAACCACTTCGCCCCTGACACCTTAGCAGCGTCACGGCTTTTTAGCCCTCGCTCAAATTTCGCGCCTTCCACCTCGTACCATTGCCTAATGAAGCGTGGATTATCAGCTGTTACCATACCTTTCCTGGGATTCGCGAATTCCCTTAACGGTTTCGACTTCGAGAAGGTTTCTCGAAGTTTATCACTTGCCCAATAAGAAATCGGCGCCCCGGGGAGTTTTGAGAAGTTATCAATTTCGGCCACAAAGAAATATGGAGCACAGCGGCTTGCTTTCCCTATTGAGAAAAGCTGCGCTTTTTCCGCCTCATTGGCCCCCTCGACCAGTCTAAGGAACTCTGATTTTTTACTTTCTTTCTTCCCGTTCTCGAAGATGAACGCCGTGGTGGAGACGACATCGCCGCCGATGGTATCAAATGCGTTCTCTCCGAGATGGGCCATCGAAAGCAGCGTATTTCGTGCAAGCAACTTGCTCCGTAATTTGAGGAAGGAGGACAGGAACATCCACGCTTGCATGTTGATCATGGATAGCAACCCATTTTGACGCGTGGCTCTAAGTCCGCGCTCCATGAAAAGTGCGAAAAGGTTGGCCGAACTATCCGGGTATTCATCGAGCGCCCAACCCTTCAAAACAGGATTGGCGCTGCTAATATCCATATAAGGCGGGTTGGCCACCACCACGTGATACTTCGGCGACAGCGCCTCGGCCATACGCAGCACGATGGTGACGCGCGCCTGCACGTCCTTCAGCAGCAGGTCAGACCCGAAATCCCGCGCCTCGACCACCCGCAGTGTCTCTGCCGGATCGCGCAGTTTCGGCACGATCAGCGAGCCGAAGTTCTTGGCCTGCTCGAACTGCCCCAGCGTCTCGCGCAGCTCATCGGTGAACAGATCCTTGCCCACCACGGCGGCGACGTCCTGCATCTCGGCAGGGGTAAAGCGCACATCCTGCAACACGCAAATGTCGGGCTTCGCCTCCATCCGCAGGAACCGTCGCCGCCCGAGCTTGTCCGCCGCCTTCATCATCAGCGCGAATGCCGCCAAGGCGCCTGCGCGGTCGTCGATCTCGACCCCCGTCAGGTTGTGCGTCAGGATCAGCGCGGGGATCTCGGTCGCGTCATAGCCCTCTTCCTCGTAGATGGCGTGGAGCAGGTCGAAGGCATAGGTCAGCATGTGCCCCGAGCCCGCCGCCGGATCGCAGATGCGGATCTCTTCGGGGCGGGTGATCTTCAGGAAGTCCGTCTCGGGCTCTTCGGGCGCGATGTAATAATCCATCCGCTCCGCCAGGCGGCTGTCGGGGCGGTTCAGCAGCCAGAGCCGCCCCAGAGAGTTCTCCACCAGGTAACGGACGATCCAGTGCGGGGTGAAGAGCTGCGTCGCGGCGGGGATGTTCTCGGCGGTGATCTTGACGTTCTTCTTGAGGCCCGCGAAGACCTGATCCTTCTTCTCCGAGATGTAGAACTGGTAGAGCCAGCCGATGATCTCGACATCGCGGCAGGCGTCCGGCGTCATGGCCTCGCGCAGATAGGCGAGGATTGAGGTGTTGGAGAGCAGGTCGGCGGGCAGCAGAAGCTCGGTGTAGTCGTCGATCCGTTCGAACAGGAACGGCATTGTGTTTTGCCAGGAGTTGCAGATGGCGACGAGGAGCAACTGAAACGCCTCGGCTTGTGGATCCTGACTGGGGGTCAGTCCCTCCAGCAGGTCGCGGACCTTGCGTTGGGTCGCCTCCGGCAAGAGCTGTTCGTTGATGTTTCCGGCTTTAGCTTCGGCAAGGATCTCGGGCTGGAACTGTCCAGGCAAAGGAGAAACGACGCGAACCGAGTTTAGTTCGTTTACGTCGAGGAAACGCAAGGCGGTGAAGCGGTTGAACCAGATATAGGCGACCTGTTCGATGATCGCTTCGGCGCCGTGCTGGGAGATGCTGGCCTCGAGCTTCTTGAAAGCAGCCGGATACTCACGTTGAGCGGCGGCGCCGTCCGCGCGCACGGCCTCCAGCTTAGTAGCGACCTGTTCGATGAGTGCGCGCCGCGCGAACAGGGCGAACTTTCTGAGTTTCGTGGTGTCCATCAGGTCGCCCCCTCGCTAATTCGGCGAAGCGACTGCTCTCCGAATTGTTTTTTCCATTGCTCAAAGTTCAGGATCATGCAGCTCGCGGCGCAATCGTCTGCCCAGTCCGCATGCCTGATCGGAATCGCTCTCTGAAGCTCTTCTTGTTTTGTAAGCAGCAAAGCAGGCTCCATGCTTCGCATCGAAAGCAGGACGATATACTGGACTTTTCGGTCATTTTTGCCCTGTGCCGCCCGAAAGAACTGAGTGTCTCTAAATTTACCCGCAAGACTCTGGACCAGCTTTCCAGATCTCAACTTTTCGAGAAAAGCAGCCGAGTTTGCGGCCCCGGGAATGTCAGGGTCCTTGATTTCGACATACAGATAGTGAGCCTCGTATTCTGCGATGAAATCAACGCGTTGAACAGTGCTACTCGCATGGTAGTTGCTGTCATCGAAATGAATTACCTCTTGCGCCCCCGGAAAAGAGAGCTCCAAGTCGAATTCCTGCACAGTCGTCAAAGTTCAATACCCTTCAAAGAACGCTCAATTTCCGCTTCGTAAAGTTCTCCGAAGGTCTTCGATATGCCCGTCGTCACAAGCTGTCCGTAGTCATCCGTCGAGTAGACAGACATTTGTCCATCTTCTTCGCACCTTTGCAGCACGTGATATCGGACATGGTCCTCCTTGCCCTTCTTGTCTATCAATAGGTCGAGCCATTTCAGCAGGACGTAGTCGTGGGTGGCGACAACAATCTGCTGACCATTTCGGGATAGCTCCAAAAGAACCTGAACCACCTCTTTCATCAGTTTCGGGTTTAGGTTCGCTTCAGGCTCGTCCCAGAGAAGGACCCCGGTTTCTCCCGGATTTATCGACCCGTTGCTCAGCAGTCGGTGAAGGACGCCAATTTTCCGATATCCTTCAGCGGTCATTCCAGTTGGGAACGACTGACTGCCATTCGAGACAAAGCGGGTTTGCGTCGAATCCTGATAGGCCCTTGCAGTCTGCGACTCAGACCGTGATGGGTCAGTCTTGGGCTTGGCCTTTTCTTCATAGCGCCCTGGCTCGAAATTGAAGCCGCCGTCGTCCCTCAAACGATACCTGCCTCCCACAAGATCAACCAGTTTGCGGATAACGTTAGACAGGCGCGGATCCTCAATTGAGCCAGTTGTCTCTTCGTCAGAGCCGGGCTGCACAAGAAGTTCCGCCAAATTCACGTAGCCATCATCGAAAATCATCTCGACGGTCGCACGGTCATGTTTCGGGTGTCGAATGCCACGAACCAAGGAAAGCACTTCTTTGGTCGGAATGTAGACAGGCGTATCAGAGGGCTTAGGGTCAGAAGCCCCTGAAGCGAATTCCAAATATTGTGACCTAACGCCGAAAGTCACCTCGACGGCGGCGTCATCACTGCTCACCAGACTTAGCCGCGTCGGCGATTGGGCCCCTTTGGATGCTAAAGTGCCCACCCTGTCGTCTTCGGTCGAAAAGATACGCAGGAATTTTCCTGATGCAGTGGCCGCGAATCCTTCATCTGAGCGATCAGGATATTTGCTTCCCGCCAGTAGGCTAAGACCATATATGGCCTTCAGGAAATGAGTTTTTCCCGTCCCATTTGACCCAATAATGACATTGATTCTAGGGGAAAAAGAAAGTTCCAATTTTTCAAACGCGGTGAAGTTCGCAAATTTCAGATTGGTCAGCATTACACAATTACCTTCTTGCCTGCGCGGATTTCATCCAGCAGGGTCTTCTTCAATTCGGTCAGGTACTGGTCGACATCGGCCTCATCCGACAGGATCGGCTTGGGTTTGTTGACCTTGAGGGTTGACGCCACGACGGTCGCGGGCGGTTGCGGCGGCGCAACGGGCCTTTCAGCAAATCCGTTGCCCGGCGTCACGGGTTCTGGTTGCGGCGCAGGCTGCGCCAACTGGCTGACCTGGGTCACCAGTTCCGGCAGGAGCTGGGTGCGCACGGTATTGGCCCGGTCCCGCAGGGTCGGGATCAGGGTGATGCCGTCGAGCCCGGACTTGTGGCGGTCGATCCTGGCAGTGACTTGCGCCTTTTTGTCGTCATCCAGCCCCCGGAATTCCGGCAGCTGCGCTATGGCATCGGCAACGGTGGACAGTTCGGCGACGACGGTCTTGCGTTCCTCGATCACCTTCAGGGCGACCTTGTTCTTCAGCTCGTACAGGTCGTTCTTCAGGGTCTGGATCGCATTCCCCTTGAAGCAATCGGGATCGTCCAGAACGGAACGGAAGTGGTTCAGGGCTTCGGGCGCGACATAATCGATATTGGCGCCGTCGCGCATCAGCGTGTCGCGCGCATCGTCATAGATGTCCCGCTGCGCGCCGCCCATGAAGCTGCGGATCTTGTCCAGCAGGTCTTCCTTGGCGTCCAGCAGGTCGTCCTCATGCGCAGGTGCATCCGAGATGTACCAGTTGGCAGGCTTGCCTTTCATCGACCGCAGCAGGGTTTGCAGGGGGGCAAGCCGCGTGACGAACGGATAGGCGTGGGCCTGCCGGGTCAGGCTGTCGACCTCGGCCTCAAGCTCATCGATGCCAGCCGCCCATTCCGACCCGAGGCTGCGGGCATCGGTGCCTGCGGCTGGCTGGGAGAACAGCTCCTGGTACAGATCCTTGGCATTGCGTATTTGGCTCTGGGAGAATTCCAGTTGAGGGGTCAGCAGGATGTTCGCGATGGCCTGAGAGTTGTTGAGGGCCTTCGCCAGAGGCGTCCCTTCGACCAGGCTGCTGTCCATACGCGCCTCGACCTTGCCCTTGGCGACAAGGCTGCCGGTGATGCAGAGCACCGCCGTGGTCGGCCAGCCATAGGGCTTCGAGGTGAAGCGCTCGGTCAGGTATTTGACCGTAACCTTCATGCCGTTGCGGGCCTGGGCGTTGATGACGTTGAGCACCTCGAGCTCGGACTCGACCAGTCCGGTGCCATCGGAGCCGAACAGCCCGCTGTCGCCCTGAACCGATTTCGGGATATCTGCTTCGGAATAGTTCACCCCGCGCAGCATCGGCAGGTTCTTGTAGACCTTGTCGACGAGGGTCTGGAACGCCTTAGTGATCCGCTCCTGAGGGTCTTCGCCGCCGACCTCGACTTCGATACCTTGAACGTAAAGGTTGGCCTCGCCGATCAGTTTGCGCAGACGCATCTCGAGATCTTTGAAGCGGCGGGAATTCTGCTCTCCCTTTTCGGAAACGATCCTGTCGCGCCCAGGCTGAGGGGAGCCGGTGCGGGACTGACGGATGAACTTGTCTGTCTGCTTGTAGAGGATCAGATCGCGGTAAAACCCGGTATTGGCTCCTGTCACGATTGCCAGTTCATCGGGCGACATGCGGACAACCTCGACCTTGTCGGCTTCAGGATTGAGAGGCGAGATCAGGTTGATTGACAGTTCGTATTCCCGGCCATGGGTGTGATCGTCGAGCTTCTTGGTGAAGGGATAGTCGCTGCCGGTTGCCGCGTGCTTGATCCGGGGCTGGCGCAGGATCGTACCGAACGCGAGCGCGCTGAGTTCATCAGACAGCTCAGACGGATCGATATCAAGGCTCTTGATCTCCGCCTCGACGTCCTTCTCCTCGTTTGTCAGGAATTCGTAGACTTCGCCGTTGCGCTGGATCAGCGTATTGCGTTCCAGCGTCGCGAGGGCTTCCTCGATCTGCCGACGCTGTTTCGTCTGATCCGTGTCGAACCGCGACAGAAGCAGGATGCTGATATTGCGAACCGAGGGTTTGAATTCCTTGACATATTTGACAAGGAAAAGCACCTTCAACACACGCACGGCAAAGGGATCGTCGAGGTTCTTCTCGGCGATATGGATGCTCTGCTGGACCGAGGATTTCAGGGCGGTGCGGATGCCTTCGAACATCAGATCGAAGGTGGCCAGATCGCCAACTTCTTGATCCTTGAGCTTCTTCGAGACTTCCTGAAAGACCCCCAGCATAGAGCGTTCGCCGACCGAGCTGTGCTTGCCCTCGAACGCGTTATGCTGCGACAGCGAAGTGATCGCCATCTGGAACAGGTCATACTGGTAGGGCGGGAAAGGGTAGCTGGAGATGAATTGGCCGCGGTCGCGGTAGTTCTTCAGCTTGATCGAGCCATCGGCGAAATCGAATAGGGTCTTGAGGTTGTTTTCCTCGCGGTCATGCAGATTGCCGAGCGTGGCGCGGCCTTCTTCCGTCTTGGCCAGCAGACGGCGCTGGATCACCTCGGCGACATCCGCCGAGTTCAGCGGCATCCGATTAGAGAAGCGTGCCTGAATTTTCGAGAAGTCGTTTTCCTGCTGGAGGGTCATGTCACCAATGACCGAGGCCATGTCCTGTTGCGCGGTGACGATGATCCAGGCTTGGCCCTTGCACTTGGTGTTCAAGCTCTCGGCGATGGTCTGTAGGTTGGTCATAAGCTTGACGTTGTCGGCGATGTATTGACCGACCTCGTCGACGAAGAAGTTCAAGCGGAACCCTTTCGCCTGCTCGTCGATCCAGGTCTTGATCGTGGTCGCGAAATCCTCGATCGAGACGCGGGTATCCTTGCGGTATTGGCTCAGGATATTCATGGCGTCGGCGGCGTCATCGCCCGTGGCCGCTGCAAAGGCTGTCGCGATGTTCTTGCCTTCGAGAAGCGCCTGTTCGCGCCCGCGCTCCCACTCCTTGCCAGAAGCGGCCTTGAAGGCCTTCTTGAAGGTCTCGAAGAGGCCGCGGCCGTGGAGATCCCGTTCAAATTGCGCAATATGAGGCTGCTTGCCGTAGAACCCGCAGGCTTCGTCAAAGACCTTTTGGAACACTGCCAGCAAGGCATCGACGTCGGATTTCGAGATCACATCGGCCTTTTGGTCGATGTTGAACAGGATCGATTTCGACGGAATCGAAACAGCCTTGTTCAGCGCGCCGGCCAGCATCGGTTCCTTCTTGAGTTTTTCGGCGAAGATCTCATGTGCCGTTTTGCCGTCGACCTCGCGGTTCTCCAGCAGCAGGGCGAGCATCTTCAGGAGGTGCGATTTACCCGAACCGAAAAAACCAGAGATCCAGACCCCGTTCGAGGTGTCGTAATTGTTGTATACCTCGAGGAACTGTTCCAGCCGTTGGCCGATCTCGCCGGTGATGACGTATTCGTCGAGTTCGATCCGCAGGCTGGCTTCGTCATCCGCCTTGATCACCCCGTCGATGGCGCGGTCGACCGGCTTTTCGAAAATGTCTTTGAGCAGGAGAGCCATGGGTCAAACCTCGTAATTCAAAATGTTGAAGGCGCGATAATATTTGTCGCCATGTAGCTCGCCGAAGAGATCGAGCGAGGCACCTGTCGCAAGCGCATGGGTATAATTGCCGGGAAAGAACAGCACGGTCGGCGCTTCCTTGGCAGTGCTTTGAAGGTTATTCAGGACGTTGTGCGTACGGATGTAGGGGTAGACCTCGCCCACGCCGGACAGGAAGATCACCTGATGGTCGGTGGCGGCGATGGCCTCGCCGATTTTCGGGATCAGATGGGCCTGCGGATCAACAACACCTTGCAGCAGCTCTTTGATCTCGGCTTTGTCGCTGTCAGCTTCCACCTCAATGATCTGGTCCAGGATCTCACGCTCTTCCAATATCTCGAGTGCCAGATCGTATAGGCTCAGATCCAGCACTTTCACGCCGGCGTGGGAGATTCGTTCGACTAGATTCTTGCGATCTTCGTGCATGCTCAGCCCATCCCGCGCAGGGAACGGGCAGATGAAGAAGGGCACCTCGTTGCCAAGGCCCTGTTTGGTCAAAAAGCGGTTGCTGGTGATCACACGATACAGGTGCTCGGCGCGCTCCTTGCGGTTCATTTCAGGCTTCACTTCAAACTCCATTGACCGGAATGCCGGGGAAGAGCGCCAGCTCTGCCGGATTTTGGTCTTCGATCATGGTTTTCAAACGAGTTGAGAGAATGGCTGTCTGAATGCGGTTCACATCAGAAATGATCCCAGCCTCGCGCATGATCCGGAACGCAATCTGCTGCAACTTCGACCTTGTGCTTGGTTTGATCTCTGAAAGCCCGTCATCCCATTCGGCTTTGGCTTCAAACAGTTGATCAAAGCTCTCGCGCGGCAGATCCAATTGATAAGAAAGATAGCGCTCGCGGATGACTTCGAGCGCAAATTCTCGAATGAACCGGTAAGCGCGACAGGTCGCAAGCCAAAGCAGTGCCTGTTGATCGGCGCGATCCGCAGTTTCTACCAAGAAGCCACACTCTTCCTCTGAAAGCATCCGCAGTCGATTTGTGATTTCTCGAACCGTCCGTTGATTTGAGGCGACCTTTGGCAAGGAGGTCATGCCTTCTGCTTTCGCTCGTTGGATGGTCTCATTCCAATCGGAATTCTCTGCATAAAGCCGCGCGATCTCGAGGCTTTCATTGAGGAAAAGCCCACCAGTCGAAAAGGACATTTTGTAACTTTGGCTTTTACTCATCTCACGGCGCCTTTCTGCCCAAGACGGCAAACGCCTCATCGGCATTTCGCAAGACGATGTGTTGATCTTGGGGCGCGCGCGTGTCGGGCCTCGTGTCTAGACCGAGGCGCTTGAGATTGTAATAGAGCATGCATTTCCGAACGACAAGTTCTGCGATGCCGTCGGTCATTCCGTAGTCGAGTTCAACAATCCGCCGCTGTCCTTCTGGCAGGTCGGGATGCGCTGAAATGCGAAGCGTAATCGTTTCTCGCCAGTCGTGATCTTCGACAGGGGTACTTTCGGAACCGCCGCTTTGGGTTGCATCTATCATGCGGCTCAGAACGAAATCCTTGAACACATTGTCCTTCAGGCAAAATGCACGCGCATGCCAGCGAAAGCCATCATGTGCCAATGCATGCGGCTCGATCTCACGCAGGATCGCAGCGGCTGCGCTCATCGATTGATAATGGATTTCAAGCCGCTGTCTTTGAATACAGGCGCGGATGACTGTCCTCACTATCTCAGGGCTGAGCCCCGGCGAGGGTAGAGCAAGGCTCAAGATATCTGGCTGGCCAACGATCCAATCGGCGTTCTTCGTCGGTGCCCCCTTCGCTACCGCCGCGAGGCGGTCAAGATACTCGGCAGGGTCAATCAGCATGTAATGTGGCGTGAAGGCTGCGCCCATCACATAGGTTCTTGCACTCTTGTCATAGAATAAGTGATCGGGATGGTCAGCGATGTAGGCGTTGATATCTTTCGACGCCTGCGCGCGGCTGATCTCCATCACAGACATCAGATCGGCCAAGCCGATAGATCCATGCCAAAAAATCCGGTGCTCGAGGAAAGCGCGCCTGTCGCGCTGCCATCTTGTCAACTGAATTGGATCGCAATCTACCATGTCGCACTGGTAGTGTGATTTCGAAGAAGGGTCTACAAAAAAGAACTGCCTGTGTGGGGATTGTAGGTGACAATCCCCCGTGCCGCACGCCCTTTTCACAAACGCGAATTCAGCACCAGAATGACATCCAACACTGCTAACGTTGGCGAGTTTGACAACTGCAGTTTATGGCTGTCTCTTAGTGGCTTCCTAGCCCGCTACTGCAACCGCGATTTCGCAGTAGCAGGCAACGTTATCGCGAATAGTTTTTAGGTATTCGACGAACAGAGAAGGGTCCGTGCATTGGAAGCGTTTTTAAACGTTTATGAGAAGCTTAATGGACAGTGCCGCTACTATTCGCGGCACCTAGGGCATCTGAAGGCACTCATAGAAAACAGTGATTATTGTAGGGTAGTCGATGGCTCAATGACAGGGCGCGTTTTGCTGCTAGGGAACAGCGAAATAACTAACGCCTTAGTGTTATTTAATACTCGTATGCTCGACACAGATCGTGATGCGATCTCGATTTTTAAGTTGGCTAGGCACTTGCCAGAAAACAAAGCAATCCAACAGCATCATAATGCTAGGATGATCGCAAGCGGGATGAAATATTCTATCGATCGCTACTTCTTGGCTAGAACCAAGTTCATCGCCGCCCAAAGGAAGCTACGCAGCGACGATACGGTTTCAAAGCTGAGGTCTTTAAGAAACTACACTTTGGCCCATCACATTGAACCCGAAGTTGAACCAGAGCGCGCAACTCTCAATGATCTTTTGCAGCTAACGGAGGCGGTGATAGGTCTGGTGGAATTGGCCGGATACATCGTGACCAGCTCTCTGGGCGTGTATCGAGATTTTTCGGCGCGGGCAGAGAAAGAAACTAAGATGCTTTATGCCGCACTTCCGACCCTCGCGAATGTAGAGAAAGAACTGAACTAGAAGGAGCTTAGTTCCGCACTGCAGGCATGAGGGTCGAAAGCCAAGACTGCGAGTAACCGCGGAAAACCGTTTCGGAGATGTTCCGACGTAATGGAGCCATCCTGGTGAATCCCCACAAAAGGCCGACGATACCGAACTCAAGTTGCCAACTAACAGAGATATCTCAGGTAAGGTCAGATTCATCTTCTTCAATCGTCCAGCCCATCGCTTTCATCGAGAGCGGCGACCCAGAAATGAAAAACACGAATTCCAAGAACCAGAAATGAATGGAAAATCTGGTTTGCATTGGCGCTACGCGCTAACTTAGAACCCCTGCCGCATGAGGGAAGTCGGTTAAGTCCGGAACTAGATGCACCGTTTACAGCCAAGGCACCTGCGCATCTTTTGCGCACATTGCTCCGGCCATGCTTGGGGCTGTTCTCGTAGACTTCCCGATAGGCAAGACCGGGCCGGGTCAGCATGCAACTCGAAAACGACTGCTGACGAAGCTCAATAGCCTTTGCGAAGCGCTCCTGACGAAACTGACGCCCAGGCAATCAGTAGTGCTTTCGCAGTAGCTAAAAAGCTACTGTGCATTCGAAAATTGGAGCCGCCGCGCCGCGAGAAAACCCAGCGTCAAAAAAATGGAAATGACATTAATCCTTTTCCTTAAAAAGTGCCAACATTGAAACTCGCGGCAATAAGGAGCGGCCGCCCTATCAAACAGGGCTGTAGGTCGCTCCTTATTGCATGCCGCAAAGCGGCATTTTTGTAAACTTATGACCCTTGAAGAGAATAGCCTGAGAAATTAGTTGTCATTATTGGGAATCTACATTAATTTTTATATTGTTTTATTATTAATATCAATGGCTTACATTTAAGTTTGCGCTCAAATTTTCCATACAACCGTTCTAAGTTATTGGAATGCTGGAATGATGGAAGGGCTGCGGGAGCGGCCCTTTTTTCTTGGGCGGGTCTTTGGGCGGCGATCGGAGTGCCGTGAGTATTTTGGTCAAGAAGAAACGGGATGCGCGTGCCCAAACGGCAACCGCCCGCGCGGTTGGGCGCGGGCGGGTTTTGAGTATTTCTGCAATAAAGAAGCGGGTAGGGCCGCGTCTATTAGCGGGCGGCGAGTGCGTCTTGTAGCAATGTGCGGACCATGTCGCGCGGCACATCCGAGGTCACGAAGGCTTTGCCGATGCCTTTGGCAAGGATGAAGCGCAGCTGGCCATCGATCACCTTTTTGTCCTGCCCCATAAGGGTCAGCAGGGCATCTGCATCCGGCAGATCGCCGGGGATGTCAGCAAGATCGGTCTTCATGTTCATCGCCTTGAGATGTGCGCGGACCCGCGAGGGGTCTTCCTGAGCGCAAAGACCAAGACGGGAAGAGAGTTCAAACGCCAGAGCACAGCCGATGGCCACGCCTTCCCCGTGCAGGAGGCGGTTCGAGTAATCCGTCGCGGATTCAAGGGCATGGCAGAAGGTATGGCCGAGGTTCAGGAGAGCGCGGTCGCCCTGTTCGGTTTCATCCCGCAGGACGATTTCGGCCTTCATCTCGACCGAGCGGCGCACGGCGTAGATGCGGGCGGCACTATCGCCAGCGGCCATTTTGGGGGCGTTCTGTTCCAGCCATTCGAAGAAGTTAGCGTCGCCCAGAAGGCCGTATTTCACAACTTCGCCGTAGCCGGCGAGGAAATCCCGTTCCGGCAGCGATTGCAGGGCGGCAGTGTCTGCGAGGACCAACGAGGGCTGGTGGAACGCGCCCACAAGGTTCTTGCCCTGTTTGGTGTTAATGCCGGTTTTACCCCCGACCGAGCTGTCCACCTGCGCCAGAAGGCTGGTGGGGATTTGCACGAAGCGGACACCGCGGCGCAGGACGGCAGCAGCAAAGCCTGCCAGATCGCCAATCACGCCGCCGCCAAGGGCCACGACCACATCGCGACGCTCGACCTGCTGTTCCAGCAGCCATTCCACCGCCTGCGAGAAATGGGGCCAGCTTTTGGTGGATTCACCAGCGGGCAGCTCCAGCGCGGTCATTGTGATGCCTTCGGCGGCAAGCCCGGTGCGCAGCGCCTCAAGATGGGCTTTGGCGACGTTGGTGTCCGTCAGAACGGCTACCCGCTTGCGATGCAAGAGTGGCGCGATTTCCTGACCTGCCTGAGCGATCAGACCTTCGCCGATGCGCACATCATATTCACGGCCCGGCAGAGGAACGGATACGGTCTCAGTCATCTCAGGTCTCCAATACGTCAGGGCGCTGTTTCAGTGTCTCGATCACCTTGTCCACCATACGGTCGATGGACTGGCGCGGCTCGGACGGGACGCGCAGGTCGGCTTTTGCGTAGACCGGCACGCGGGCGTTGTAGATGTCTTCCAGCGTCTTGCGGGGGTTCTTGGTGCGCAAAAGCGGACGGGTTGTCTTGTGACGCACCCGGTTCCACAGGGTCTGCAATTCCGCATCCAGCCACAGGGATACACCGGATGTGGTGATCACCTCACGGTTGCGCTCCTGCAGGAAGGCGCCGCCGCCGGTGCTGAGAATAGCGCCGTTGGTCTGGACCAGACGGGCGATCACTTCGCTTTCGCGGGCGCGGAAGAATGCTTCGCCGTCACGCTCGAAGATTTCGGGGATGCTCATGGCCGCCGCGCGTTCGATTTCTTCGTCGGAATCCATGAATGGCACATGCAGCCGGTCCGCCAATGCACGGCCCACTGCTGACTTGCCCGCCCCCATCATGCCCACTAGCACAACCGTCTTTTTCAGCCTGTTGGTCATCGTCCCCGGTCGACGCAATCGCGCCAATTTGAATTTCGTGCCCTTCAATGACGTGAACTTACCGAAATTGCCATATATAATCGGCGGGAAAACCCAAACGCATGAGAATGAGGGACCTATGGGGCGTCTACTGAAGTGGCTTTTTTATTTGGCGATTCTGGCCGTGTTCGGCCTGATTGCCTATGCTTATGTCGGTCCGTTTCTCGGGGCTGATTTTTCGGCTCCGGCCACGCCAGTCAGCCAAGAGGTGATCCTGCATGTGGAATAAAGCCGCGTTCCTTGCGGCTTTTCTGCTGTCGGGTGCGGCCTCTGCGCAAGAGCCCATGTCAGCCATTGACTGGCTATCCCGATCCATCGAGGCCCCGCCTGTGGCCCCTGCAGCCCCTTGGAAAGAAGGGGATGAGGCCGGTGTTCATACCTCCGAGATTGAGGTCACGCGGCTGGACCGGTCTCCCCCTGACGCAGCGGGTCTTTTGGCCAGCAGTGTGACGGGGCTGCCCAATTCGCTTTGGTCGGCCAGCGATGCGACAACCCTGAGCCGTTTGATGCAGATCGCCGGTCGGGCAGAACTGCCAGCGGTGCGCGCCCTGATGTACACGCTGCTGCTGGCCGAGGCCGATCCGCCACGGGCGATTCCCGTATCGGGCGACTTCCTGCAGCTGCGCGTGGACCAGTTGCTGCGCCTTGGTGCGGTGGAACAGGCCGAGGCTTTGCTGGAACGTGCCGGACCCGAAACCCCTGCCCTGTTTCAACGGGCTTTTGACGCAGCCCTACTGACCGGAAACGAAGACGCCCGCTGCGCCGATCTGGATAACCGCCCCGAAATCCAGGTCCGCTATCCCGCGCGAATCTTCTGTCTTGCTCGTCGTGGAAAATGGAGCACCGCTGCGCTGGTGCTTGGCACCGCAGAGGCCTTGGGCGATCTGACGCCTTATGAGGACGCGCTGCTGTCGAAATTCCTTGATCCGGATGTCTATGAAGAGGACGACCCTCTGGAATATCCGGAAGAGCCGACGCCGCTGGAATACCGTCTGTTTGAGGCCATCGGCGAGCGGATGCCAACGGCGCCCCTGCCCCGTGCGTTCTCATTCGTTGACCTGCGCCCCGTTGCAGGCTGGAAAGCGCAGCTAGAGGCGGCAGAGCGGTTGGCTGCCGCTGGGGCACTGTCCGAAAACCGCTTGCTGGGGATTTATTCCGCGCGATTGCCTGCGGCCTCTGGCGGGGTCTGGGATCGGGTCGAGGCGTTGCAGCGTTTTGACACTGCTCTTTCGCGCCGAGACAAGCAGGCGATCATGCGGACCATCCGGCCGGCGTGGCAGGCGATGGCCGAAGTGAACCTGCAAGTGCCTTTTGCCCGCCTCTATGGCCCCTCATTGCTGACAGTGAACCTGATCGGCGCCCATCAGGACTTGGCGTCCGAGATTGCGCTGCTGTCTGCCGCCTATGAAGAGGCGGCGCGCGCGATTGATCCGGTGACCTCGACCGATTCCATGCTGATCGCAGCCGCTACAGGGCGTTTGCCGGACACGCCGCCCGTACAGGCCCGCCTGCGGGCGATCTATGACGGTTTTCAGCAATTGCCCTCGACCGAGTTCCAGCAGTTGATCAAGGATGGCGCTTTGGGTGAGGTGATCCTGCGCGCTATAGGCAAGCTGGCCAATGGCACAAATAGCGATCCCCGTCAGGTGGCCGAGGCACTGGCCCTGTTCCGCGCTGTCGGTCTGGAAGAGACTGCCCGCACGGTGGCCCTTCAACTGATCTTGCTGCCGACGGACTAAGCCATGAACGATCACCGCAGGATCAGCGCCTTTCTGGACGCCCAAGCCGCCGAGAAAGATGCGGCCGAGAACACGCTGCTTGGTTACGGGCGTGATCTGAAAGACGTTGCGGAATGGCTGGCGGGTAAGGGAAAGGACTTCCTCAGCGCCTCGCAGGACGACCTAGAAGCCTATCTGATCGATTGCGACACGCTGGGGTTGGCCAAGGCGACACGGGCGCGGCGGCTGTCCTCGGTCAAGCAGTTGTACCGGTTTCTCTATGAAGAAGGCCAGCGCAGCGATGATCCGGCGATCCAGATCTCCGGCCCCGGCAAATCCAAACGCCTGCCCAAAACCTTAAGCGAAGAAGAAGTCTCGCGCCTGATGGAGGCCGCCGCCCAGTCGGGCCGGACCGAGGCCGAGCGGGACCGCAACATCTGCATGATGGAAATGCTCTATGGCACCGGCATGCGGGTGACCGAACTGGTCAGCCTGCCGGTGGCGGCGGCTAGGGGTGATCCACAGGTTCTGCTGATCCGCGGCAAGGGGAACAAAGAACGGATGGTTCCCCTGTCCGAGCCAGCCCGCGATGCGCTGATCCTTTGGCTGGATCATCGGGACGCCGCAGAAGACGTGGCAGAGGCCAAGGGCAAGGCGCCCTCGCCCTTTCTGTTCCCATCCCGTGGCAAAGAGGGTCATATGACCCGCGTGCGGTTCTACACCCTGATCAAGGAACTGGCGGTGCTGGCGGGGATCAGTCCGGCCAAGGTCACGCCACACACAATGCGGCACGCTTTTGCCACACACTTGCTGGCGCACGGGGCCGACCTGCGGGCGATCCAGACGCTTCTGGGCCACGCCGATCTTGGAACCACCGAAATCTACACCCATGTTCTGGAAGAACGCTTGCGGGCTCTGGTATTCGAACACCATCCGCTGGCAAAAGACGATTGACGCCCGACCGGCCCCTGCTTTGACAAGAAGAGACCAATGGACAATTTGAACCTAGACCCTGCCCTGTGGATGACAGTTGGCGCGATCCTGCTACTTCTGGTGCTATCCGGCCTGTTTTCCGGCTCGGAAACCGCGTTGACGGCAGCCTCGCGCGGGAAACTTCGATCACAGGCAGACCGGGGATCGAAAGGGGCCGAGCAGGCGCTGAAGATCACCGAGGACAGCGAACGGCTGATCGGCTCGGTCCTGTTGGGCAACAACATGGTCAACATTCTGGCCACCTCGCTGGCAACAGCACTGTTCACGCGCCTGTTCGGGGAAAGCGGCGTTGCGCTGGCGACGCTGGTGATGACCTTCCTTGTTCTGATCTTCGCCGAAGTGCTGCCCAAGACCTACGCCATCACCAATGCCGAGGCCGCCGCCGCACACGCTGCGCCCTTTATCACGTGGATCGTGCGCATCTTTTCTCCTGTGGTCTCTGCCGTTCGCGTGCTGGTGCGTCTGGTGCTACGGGTGTTCGGCGTGAAGACCGACCCTGACAGCCAGATTCTGGCCGTCCGCGAAGAAATCGTCGGCGCTCTGCAAATCGGCCATTCCGAAGGCGTCGTCGAAAAGGAAGACCGTGACCGTATCCTTGGTGCGCTGGACCTGTCGGACCGCTATGTCGAAGAGGTGATGCTGCACCGGTCCTCGATCGAGATGATCGACGCCGACGCGCCGGTCGAGCAAATCCTCAGCCAGTGTCTGGAAAGCAACCACACCCGCCTGCCCCTTTACAAAGGCGATCAGGAGAACGTCATCGGCGTCATCCACGCCAAAGACCTGATGCGGGCGATGGACAACTTCCTGCGCGACCCGGCGGCCATGAAGACATTTGACATCACCACCGTCGCGATGGAGCCCTACTTTATTCCCGACACCACCTCGCTGGACGAGCAGATGCGGCAGTTCCTGCGCCGCCGTACCCACTTTGCGCTGGTGGTGGACGAATATGGCAGCATCGAAGGCCTGATCACCTTGGAAGACATTCTGGAAGAGATCGTCGGCCAGATCACCGACGAATTCGACGCCGACGCCGAGCTGCCCGTGAAAAAGGCCGAGGATGGCAACTATCTGGTCGAAGGTGCGATGACGATCCGCGACCTGAACCGCGCGACCGACTGGAACCTGCCGGACATCGAGGCCAACACCATCGCGGGCCTTGTGATCCATGAGGCGCAGACCATCCCCACCGCGGGTCAGGTCTTCAGCTTCCATGGGTTCCGTTTTCAGGTGATGGAGCGTGAAGCCAACCGGATCACCAAGCTGAAAATCCGCCCGCTTCAGTAAGGCGCCCCTTAAGACGCACCTGCAAGAAAGACCAAAGGCCGCTTATCCAGCGGCCTTTTCTTCTAGTTCCATCCACTCTTCTTCGGCGGCAGACAGTTTTTCCTGCCGCTCGACCAGTGCCTCGGTGGCTTTCTGGAATTTGAGCGGCTGCTTGGTGAAAAGCTCTGGATCGGCCATGAATTCTTCCAGCTTCTTGATCTCGGCCTCAAGGCGTTCGATCTCACCGGGCAGTGCCTCAAGACGGTGCTTTTCCGTGTAGGACAGACCGTTCTTGGCGGGGGCCGCTTTGGCCGCAGGCTCGGACGGTTTGGCCTCGGACTTGGGCTTATCCGCCTTCGGTGCGGCCTTAGCCTCGCCCTCGGTCAGGGATTTCTGGGTCTGGTAATCGCTCCAGCCGCCTGCATAGACAGTGGCGCGGCCATTGCCTTCCATGACGATGGTGGTCGCCGCCACACGGTCAAGGAAATCACGGTCGTGGCTGACCAGCAGCACGGTGCCGTCGTAACTGTCCAGCAGCTCTTGCAGCAGGTCCAGCGTTTCCACGTCCAGATCGTTGGTCGGTTCGTCCAGCACCAGAAGATTGCTTTCACGGGCCATGATCTTGGCCAGCAGCAGACGCGCCTTTTCGCCGCCCGAGAGGCTGCGGACAGGGGCCCGTGCCTGCGCCTCGGCAAAGAGGAATTCCTTGAGATAGCCAACAACATGCTTTGGGTTGCCGCGCACCATGACCTGATCTGCCTGCCCGCTGACGCGCATGTCCGGATCGCCGGTCAGGCTGTCCCAAAGGCTCATGTCAGGGTCCAGTTGCGCACGGCTCTGGTCAAAGATCGCAGGCAGCAGGTTGGTGCCCAAAGTGACCGTGCCGCTGTCAGGCTGTTCCTGCCCCATCAGCATCTTCAGCAGCGTGGTTTTACCGACACCGTTCGGGCCGACAAAGGCCACGCGGTCGCCGCGCTGGATCTTGATGGAAAAGTCCTTGAGGATCACTTTGTCCCCGTAGGTCTTTGAAATCTTTTCGGCTTCGACCACGCGCTTGCCCGACTGGGGACCAGCCTCAAGGGCCATAGCTGCGGTGCCTTGACGTTTGATCTGGCTGGCGCGCTGCGCCCGCAAGTCTTGCAGGGCACGCACACGGCCTTGGTTGCGCTTGCGGCGGGCGCTGATGCCTTCGACGGCCCAACGGGCCTCGGACTTGATCTTGCGGTCCAGCTTGTGGCGCTGTTCGTCCTCGTCGTCCCAGACCTTGTCGCGCCACGCCTCAAAGTTCTCAAAGCCCAGTTCCTGACGGCGCACCTGCCCGCGATCGATCCACAGCGTCGCCTTGGTCAGTGCACGCAGAAATGCGCGGTCGTGGCTGATCAGCACAAAGGCAGTGCGGGTGTTGGCCAGTTCATTTTCCAGCCACGCGATGGCTTCGATGTCCAGATGGTTGGTCGGCTCGTCCAGCAACATCAGTTCGGGGGCTTCGGCCATCAGCTTGGCCAGCGCCGCACGGCGTCGTTCCCCACCCGAGGCCACCGCGACCTCACGGCTAGGATCGAACTTCAGCCCTTCAGCCACGATCTCGACCTTGTAGGATTCGCTGGGGTCCAGACCGCTGGCGGCATATTCGCCAAGGGTGGTGAAGCCCTCCATGGTCGGGTCTTGCTCCATGTAGCCAACGGCAGTGCCGGGCGGGACAACGCGGTCACCGCTGTCGGCTTCGACCAGACCGGCCATGACCTTCATCAGCGTGGACTTGCCCGAGCCGTTGCGGCCCACAAGCGCCACCCGGTCCCCCGGTTGCACCGTCAGGGACAGGTCGTTGAAAACAGGATCACCGCCGAAAGTCAGCGAGATGTCGGAAAGCTGGAGAAGAGGAGCGCGTGCCATGGCGCTGCGCTATCCCTGCGCCGCGTCCCGGTCAAGAGGGACTGTTGGGCTCGGCCCCTGCAACCGCCCGCAACAGGCGCTTTCGCGTCTCTGGGATCGCGGCAATTTCAACGCCCGTGAAGACATGCAACGTGTTCATCTGCCGGTCAATGACCGCATGATCACTAACCCAACCGCCCATCATCAGATAGGTTTTCAGCAGCGGCGGCATCTGACGCATCGCGCGCTTGGCGTCCGGATTGTGGGTCAGGGCTGTGCCAAAGGCAATGACCTCGGGCGCTTTGGGTTTCGGGGCCCATGTGGCGGGGGCCAGATGGCGGGCCTTAAGCAGCGCCAGACTATCCAGAAAATCCGCAGGACTGGTGCCCTTGAAGGACGAGCAACCAAAGAGCAGCGTGATCCCCTCAGCGTCCACATAGCGGGTCAACGCAGCCCACGCGACGCGCAGGATATCAGGATCGTTTAAGGCAGGATCGATGCAGAACCGGCCAAGCTCTAGCCCGTGGCCGTCGTAACCGGATAGCGCGGCCAAATCGTAGAACTGGCCCGAATAGCTATTCCCGATCCCTGCGCACGGCAGGCGCAGGAGACGAAAACAGCCCGCCAATATGCCGGTCTGCACTTCTTCAATCAGGATATGGGTGCATCTGGGATCAAAATCGTCCCCGTCCGACCGCTCGGCGCTCCCGTGGAACGCCAAAGACCGCAGGCGCAGGGCTGCGGTCATGTCTTCGGGGCTTGCAGCAGGACGGGCGCGATACCGGCCCATCTGAAAGCTTTGCATGTTGGACGTCCGGCGTCAGCAGCGGTCAGGGTGGCGCGGGACAAGTGGCCCCGCACCGTCTGGCAAAAGCGTTACTGGAACGCCTGCGACAGGTCCAGTCCGCCGATGTTGCCGAACAGCTGTTTCAGGAACGGCGTATCGTTGACGTTCGAGCCGGTTACGCGGCGCGACAAGGTGACAACACGGCCATCATCCAATGTGTAACGCTCGATGTTCGAGACAACGCCAGCCTGATCGAACCGGATCGCCACGATCTGGCGATCTACGGTCTGCGGCGGGCGAATCCCGTAGTGGCGGACATTCTTGGACACGTAGTAGTAGGCGTCCGAACGCGCGACACCGGCGGTGCTTGGCGGTCCGACAAGTTCTTCCACGCTGTCACGGGTGTCTACTCCGACGACGATTCCGGCCAGATCTTCATCCGACGGCGTGTAACCGTGAAGATTGTATTGTGCGACGCAACCAGCCACAGTCAGGGCTATCGCCAGCACAGCAGACCGCCCTATCCATTTCACTACCCGCATGTTGCCCCTCTTGAACTCTGCCTCGTTTGGCTTTTATCCCGATTACAGAAGGAAAGGTCCCGGTTCAAGAATGCAAGACAATACACCCCTCCCTCGTCACATATTACGCGTCGCTGATTTGCCCCAACGCAAGCCCACTCGGATTTCGCTGCGTCCCGAGGCACAAGAGCTGGCCGCGATCGCTGCCGACCTTGGTCTTCTGGGCCTGCGCAAGCTGAGCTTTGAGGCCGAACTGGCCCCCGCAGGCAAGCGGGACTGGCGTTTGACCGCCAAGATCGGGGCCACTGTGATCCAGCCCTGCGTCGTGACGCTAGAGCCAGTGACCACCCGTATCGATGAACCGGTCGAGCGTCTTTTCATGGCAGAGATGCCTGAAATACAGGACGAAGAAATCGAAATGGCCGAGGATGACAACATCGATCCCCTGACCTCTGAGTTGGATATTGCGGGAATCATGATCGAGTCGCTGGCCCTCAACCTGCCCCTATACCCCCGTGCCGAGGGCGCAGAAGCCGTGAACATGCAAGTGACCGAGCCCGGCAAGGCCGCGATGACCGACGAAGATGCCAAACCCTTTGCCGGATTGGCAGCTTTGAAGGCCAAATTGAACGGTGGAGAGGGAACGCACTAGCGAATCCCCCTTGCACTGATCGCGAAAAAGCGTATTTTCCGCGCCTCATCGGAATTTTGGGTTGGACACCGATTGCGCCTGCACGTATAGGCCGGTCAACCCGCGAATGACCGCCGGGCAGAGTCCCAGACTGACAACTCGGGCGTCGCCCGCACAACGGAATAGAGGTAGGACATGGCCGTCCAACAGAACAAAGTTTCCAAATCGCGCCGCAACAACCGCCGCGCTCACGACGCTCTGGTTGCTGGCAACCCGAACGAATGCACCAACTGTGGCGAGCTGAAGCGCCCCCACCACGTGTGCCCCTCGTGCGGCCACTATGATGACCGCGAAGTCGTGGCTCTGACTGAAGAAGTCGACCTGGACGAAGACGCGGCATAAGCCGGAAAACCTACGGGCGCCCGAATGACTTCGAACACTATGAGTGATCAAACGGACGCCCGTATTGTGACCTTGTCCATTGATGCAATGGGCGGTGACCAAGGACCGGCAGCGGTCATTGGCGGCCTGGCACTGTCCGCCGAGAAAAACCCCGACATCCGCTATATCGTGAACGGCCCGCAAGACGAGCTGGAACGACTGATCGCCAAGCATAAAGTGCTGCGCGGTATTTGCGAGATTCGGGATGCTGGCGGCGTTGTCAGCATGGAAGATAAACCCAGTCAGGTGATGCGTCACGGCAAGGGAACATCCATGTTCTCGGCCATTGATGCGGTGCGGGCTGGCGATGCGTCTGTCTGCGTCAGCTGCGGCAACACCGGCGCGCTGATGGCGCTGTCGATGGTGCGCCTGCGCAAACTGCCCGGCATCAACCGCCCTGCAATCGCGGTGCTTTGGCCCTCGCGCAATCCCGGTGGTTTCAACGTCATGCTGGACGTAGGCGCTGACGTGCGTGCGGATGAACAGGACCTGCTGCAATACGCGATGATGGGCGCATCCTACGCCCGCAACGGTATGGGTCTGGAACGTCCCCGCATCGGCCTGCTGAATGTGGGCACCGAAGAACACAAAGGACGCGCCGAACTGAAGGCTGCCCACGACCTGATCTCGCTGGCAGCCGAAGACGCGAACTACGAATTTGTCGGCTTTGTCGAAGGGGGCGATATCCCCTCGGACCGTGTCGACGTGATCGTCACCGACGGCTTCACCGGCAACATCGCCCTGAAGACCGGTGAAGGCACTGCCAGCCTCATCAGCAGCCTGCTGCGTGAGGCCTTTGAATACTCTCCCCTTTCGCGTCTGGCAGCCCTTCTGGCGCTGACCTCGCTGAAACGTCTGAAAAAGCGGATCGACCCGCGCCGTGTGAACGGCGGCGTCTTTCTTGGCCTGAACGGCACCGTTGTGAAATCCCACGGGGCAGCAGATGCCATGGGGTTCTCGGCCGCGGTCAAACTGGCCTTCCAACTGGCGCAGTCGGGTTTCTCGGACAAACTGGCCGCACGGGTTGCATCTGCTGCAACGCTGCAGCAGGATGCGGCAACAACAAGCGATAACAAAAGCGGTTAGCAATATGACTCTCCGGGCAGTGGTCAAAGGTGTCGGGCATTATTTGCCTGAGCGCGTTGTCCCAAACAGTGAATTCGAAGCGACAATCGAAACCAGTGATGAGTGGATCCGTTCCCGTTCCGGCATCGAACGACGCCATTTCGCAGCCGAGGGGCAAACCACTTCTGATCTGGGCATCCGTGCCGCGCAAGCCGCGCTGGCCGATGCGGGCCTTGAGGCCAATGATCTGGATGCGATCATCGTCGCAACCTCGACCCCTGATCTGACTTTCCCGTCGGCAGCCACCATGATTCAGGCCGGTCTTGGCATGGAAAAGGGCTTTGCCTTTGACGTGCAGGCCGTTTGCGCGGGTTTCGTGTTTGCCCTGACCAATGCCAACGGGCTGATCCTGTCGGGTCAGGCCAAGCGCGTGATGGTGATTGGTGCAGAAACCTTCAGCCGCATCATGGACTGGGAAGACCGAGGCACCTGCGTGCTGTTCGGTGACGGGGCCGGTGCCCTGATTCTCGAAGCGCAGGAAGGCAACGGCACAAATGCCGATCGCGGCATTCTGGCGACCGATCTGAATTCCGATGGCCGCTACAAGGACATCCTTTACGTGGACGGCGGGGTCTCGACCCAGTCTACCGGCTTCCTGCGCATGCAGGGCAAAGAGGTGTTCCGCCACGCCATCGAAAAGCTGGCGCAAACCGCCCATACCGCTCTGGATAAGATCGGCATGACCAGCGATGAGGTCGATTGGATCGTCCCCCATCAGGCAAACCTGCGCATTATCAAAGGCACCGCCCAGAAGATGGGCCTGCCGATGGAGCGGGTCGTTGTGACCGTGCAAGATCACGGCAACACTTCGGCGGCATCGATTCCCCTCGCCCTCTCGGTGGGCAAGCAGCGCGGCCAGATCAAGGAAGGTGACGTTGTCGTCACCGAGGCGATCGGCGGTGGTCTGGCTTGGGGCTCGGTTGTGCTGCGCTGGTAACGGAAACAACCACTTCCAAGTTGTTGATATTGACTCGGAAAATTGAAGCGCCCTATTGTTCGTGAAGCAATGGGGAGAGCAACCATGGGTGAAAAGACCCTGACACGGATGGATCTGAGCGAAGCCGTCTTCCAAGAAGTCGGTCTGTCGCGTAACGAATCCGCGCAGTTGGTAGAGAGCGTGCTGGAACATATGTCCGACGCGCTGGTGCGCGGCGAGCAGGTGAAGATCTCGTCCTTCGGCACATTCAGCGTCCGCGAAAAGGCGGCACGCATCGGCCGCAACCCGAAGACCGGCGAAGAGGTTCCGATCCATCCCCGCCGCGTTCTGACGTTCCGTCCGTCCCATCTGATGAAAGACCGCGTTGCCGACGGCAACAAAGGCTGACACTGACTGATGGCCAGCAAGTCCCGCGACGCCTTCCGCACGATCAGCGAAGTTGCAGATTGGTTGGACACGCCAACCCACGTTCTGCGCTTCTGGGAAAGCAAATTTGCCCAGGTTAAGCCCGTAAAACGG
The DNA here is from genome assembly GCF_003003355.1 of Donghicola tyrosinivorans. Classification (GTDB taxonomy): domain Bacteria; phylum Pseudomonadota; class Alphaproteobacteria; order Rhodobacterales; family Rhodobacteraceae; genus Donghicola; species Donghicola tyrosinivorans. Next base: position 419,543 of record NZ_PVTQ01000001.1, on the reverse strand, counting down.
GCAGGCGGGCGTCGCTACTACCGCCCCGCGGACATGGAGCTGCTTGGCGGCATCAAAAAGCTGCTGCACGAAGACGGGATGACCATCAAAGGCGTCCAGAAGGTGCTGCGCGAAAGTGGCGTCAAGCATGTGGCGTCTTTGTCTCCTGCGCTGACCGCACAAACCGACGACGCAGAGACTGACGCGTCTGAGGCCGAAGTGACCGTTGAGGCCGTCGCAGAAGTGCCCGCAGAGGCAACCGTACCCGAGGTACAGGAAACACCTGACGCTCCGGATGAGCCGATCCCCCTGCCCCAAACCGCGCCTCGCAAGGTTTTGGATGCGCCGCGTCCCAAGGATAACCTCTTTGCTCAAGGCAGCCTCTTCGACTTTGACGAAGATGATGACGGCGACCTGTTCGAAGACGCGCCAGAGGCACCGCCTGAGGCACAGGTGTTTCCCCTGCGCAAACCAGTAGATGCGGCAGAGCCCGCGCCCGAGACGCCCGCCGAAGCGCCTGAAACCTCCGAGTCCCAGACTGACACCGCACCCGAGTCTGCCCCGCAGCCTGACGCAGCCCCTACGCAGCCTGTCGTGTTGCCTGAAGATCCGGAAGATTCGCAGGTCCTGCCCCGCAGATCGGCCTTGGCCATTGCGCTGGAAATGCCCCGCGAAAAGCGTGCGGCCCTTACTACATTGGCTCCGCGCATCATCGAAATCCGGGACCGTTTGCTGGCTGCAAAATAATTTCATTTTTCTGTCAAACGGCACTTGCGCCCGCCGTCCAGAACTGTAGAAAGCCCTCATTCGGGCTATAGCGCAGCCTGGTAGCGCGTCCGTCTGGGGGACGGAAGGTCGCAGGTTCGAGTCCTGCTAGCCCGACCATTACAACGCCCGTAGGCTTCTAGCCACGGGCGTTTAATGCATCTAAGGGGTCCATTCCCCGGGACGGAGGGTGAGATGACCGAAGCCGCAGGCGTACTGCCAAGTCAGGCAATTTCCGAACTGGTTACCAATGGTGCGATCACCATCGACGCGCCGCTTCTGGATGGCCAACTACAACCCGCCAGTCTGGATTTGCGTCTCGGGACAGTGGCTTACCGGATTCGCGCCTCGTTCCTTCCCGGTCACGGCACCGCTGTTCTGGATCGCGTGAACGACTTTACCATGCACCGCATCGACCTGTCGGATGGCGCTGTGCTGGAGAAAGGCTGCGTCTATCTGGTCCCTCTGATGGAAGGTCTGAACCTGCCCCACGGCATCACCGCTGTCGCCAACGCCAAAAGCAGCACCGGCCGTCTAGATCTGCTGACCCGCGTTGTGACCGATGGCGGGACCGAGTTTGACCGCATTCCCGCGGGCTACAAAGGCCCTCTCTACGCTGAGATTTGTCCGCGCAGTTTTTCGGTCCTAGTACGACCAGGAATGCGTCTGAACCAGATCCGTTTCCGCAAAGGTCAGAGCGTTCTGGATGACGCCGAACTGGCGACGCTGCACGCCTCAGACACACTTGTAGACGGGGTTCCGGTGATCTCGGACGGTCTGGGCTTTTCGGTGGATCTCAAGCCTGCTCAGGGCGATCTGGTGGGCTACCGCGCCAAGCCGCATACCGGCGTCATCGATCTGGAGAACATCGGTTACTATGATCCGGCCGAGTTCTGGGAAGAAATCCGCACCACCACGGGCCGCATCATTCTAGACCCCGGTGCCTTCTACATTCTGGTCAGCCGCGAGGCCGTCCACATCCCCCCCGCCTATGCCGCCGAGATGGCGCCCTATCTGGCGATGGTGGGTGAATTCCGCGTCCACTACGCGGGCTTCTTCGATCCGGGCTTTGGCCATGCAGCCGTTGGCGGCAGCGGTGCGCGCGGCGTGCTTGAGGTCCGCTGCCATGAGGCGCCCTTTGTGCTGGAACACGGCCAGGTCGTGGGTCGCCTGATCTATGAGAAAATGTCCCAGACGCCAGAGACCCTCTATGGGGCGGATCTGGCCTCGAACTATCAGGGACAGGGTTTGAAGCTGTCCAAGCACTTCAAATAACGCAAAGCGGCCCTCGGGGCCGCTTTTCAATTTAATAACAGATCAGAACCGGCGCATGAACCGTGCCGCTTGGCGGGCGCGCTTCACCATATCTTTGGCCTGCCGCGCCCCTTGCGGGTTGGGTGCGCCGCCGCGCTGGCTGAACTTGTCGATGCCAGCGTTGATGCCCTTGTTCATCAGCTTGCGCATGATCATGCGCACGGCCATGTTGATCATCTGATTGGCGTTCATCGCGCGTCTCCGTTGCCCTTTCCACAAAGGTACGCAAGTTCAGCGCGTTTTCAACCAGAGCGTGGAAACAATTACCGCAGGATCAATCTTCGAACAGTTCCGACTGGCCCAAGACATCATCTTCGTCATCGTCACCCGAGTTTGGCATCGGCATGTTGCCAACCCCAAGCATCCGGCTGTCCAAGAGACCCGCCGCACGCAACTCTGCCAACCCTGGCAGATCGCGGGCGCTTTCCAGACCGAAGTGATCCAAGAACTGCTGCGTCACCACAAAGGTCACAGGCCGACCAGGCGTCATCCGGCGGCGGCCAAAGCGAATCCACTCCATCTCCAGAAGCTGATCGATGGTGCCTCGGCTGACGGTCACACCGCGAATCTCTTCGATCTCGGCACGGGTGGCGGGCTGGTGATAAGCGATGATGGCCAGTGTCTCGATCGCGGCGCGAGACAGTTTGCGGGTCTCGATCCGTTCCTGCTGCATCAGGAAGGACAGATCCGGCGCAGTGCGGAATGCCCAAGCATCGCCCACGCGGACCACACGCACGCCCCGCCCCTCATAACGCTTGCGCAGGTAAGCCAGAGCCTCGGCAGCATCACAGCCGTGGGGCATCCGCTTGTTCAGATCGGCCACGGTCACTGGCTCGGCGCTGGCAAACAGAATCGCCTCGACCATACGTTCTTGTTCGGCGATGGGCGGCGCGTCGAAAAGGATCGGCTCGTCAGTGTCGCGATCAATGCTCACGGGGGCGTTCCCTTCTTCTTAGCTGGATCGGGGCAAAGGTTTCAGTCTGGCGAATGTCGGCCTTGCCCTCTTTCACCAGTTCAAGCGAGGCGGCAAAGGTCGCAGCCGTTGCCGAGCGGCGGCGTTTGGGGTCTTCGGACCAGCCGTCTGGCAGATAAGAGGAAAGGTCCACCCATTCCCCCACATAGCCGATCAGGCCGCGCATCCGTTCCAGCGCCTCTTCCATGGTAAAGATCGCATCACGGTCCAGCACGAAGGGACGAAAGTCATCCTTGGTGCGGATACGGGCGTAACCCTGCATCAAGTCAATCAGCGTGGCCGAGTATTTCACCCGCCGCACCCGCTCCATGTCTTCGGGCAGGCCACGAGCAAAGAAATCACGGCCTAATTGGTCACGGGCCATCAGTTGCGCCGCGGCGTCGCGCATGGCTTGCAGGCGTTCCAACTGGAACGCCAGATGTGCGGCCAGTTCCTCGCCCGAGGGGCCGTCCTCGGTGGGATCTGGGGGCAGCAGCAGGCGCGATTTCAGGAATGTCAGCCACGCCGCCATCACCAGATAGTCGGCGGCCAGTTCGATCCGCAGCCGCTTGGCCTTTTCCACGAAGGCCAGATACTGCTGCGCCAGCCGCAGAACGCTGATCCGGCGCAAGTCCACTTTCTGGGTGCGCGACAGGGTCAGCAGCACATCCAGAGGGCCTTCAAAGCCCTCAACGTCCACAATCAGGGCTTCGGCCGCCAGCCGGTCCTCGACCGAGGCGCCGTCACCGCGGCCCCGTGGATCATCGCTGAAGAGGTCGTCCATGCCTCACCCTTTCACAAGGGTGGAAAATTCGGCCTGAAACGCCTCTTTGTCAATATCACTAGCATAGTCGCGCAAGGCGAGCGCCCGTTCGGCGCGGGTCTGGCCAGCGTCGGACAGATCGCCAACCACATCGGCAATCGCCTCCATATCGGCCATTTCGCCGTTACAATGCAGCACCAGATCACAGCCTGACAGAATCGCCCGTTCCGAGCGGCGGGCCACGGTGCCGCTGAGGGCTCCCATACTGATATCATCGGTCATCAGCAGACCGTCAAAACCAATATCCTGACAGATCATCCGGATCAGCTTGGGCGAGAGGGTCGCGGGACGGTCATCCAGCGCCTCATAGACCAGATGGGCCGTCATACCCAAAGGCAGATCGTTCAGCGCCTTGAACGCGGCAAAATCCACATCACGCAAAGACGCCTCATCCGCCGTCACGCGGGGTAGGTCCAGATGGCTGTCCACCTGCCCGCGCCCGTGACCGGGGATGTGCTTTAGAACTGGCAGCACGCCGCCATCCAAATGCCCCTGCGCACTGGCGCGGGCATTGGCGGTCACTGCCTGCAATGACGTGCCATAGCAACGATTGCGCAAGAACGGATGGGTCTGGTCATTCGCCACATCCGCCATCGGGGCGCAGTTCACATCGATGCCATAGGATTTCAGTTCCGCCGCAATCAGGCGATAGCGCAGGTAGAATGCCCGCTCTTGGTCCGCACCCGCCGCCGCCGCCATGTCCAAGGGGGGCAGCCATTCACTGGCCAGAGGCGCCCGCAGTCGGGCGACGCGGCCCCCTTCCTGATCGATCAGGATCGGCGCGTTCCAACCAACCGATTCCCGCAGATCCGCAGTCAAGCGGCGCAGTTGATCGGCATTCTCGATATTGCGGGCAAACAGGATAAAGCCCCAAGGTTGGGCCACCCTGAAAAAGTCACGCTCGGCGCCTGACAGTCCAGGCCCCGAGCATCCAAAGATTGCAGCGAGATGCATGGGTTAGCGCACGACCACCGGAATACAGTCGTCCTTGCCCGACACCAGAACCGAGCAGAACCGGCGTGCGTCCGACAGATCGGCAAAGCCGTGAACCCGCAGGCGGTAGAACACACGGCCACCGCTTTCGGCGCGTTCGATCACGCGATCTTTTCCTGTGAAGAACTCGGCGTACTGACCTGAAATCTTTGACCATTCCGAGCGGGCCACATCAGCACTTTCATAGGCGCCAAGCTGCACCAGACGGGTACCGGAACCCAGCGTGGCGGGGTCCAGTTCGCGGGCTGCATTGGCCACAGGTTGCGCGGCAACCATATCGCTGGCCGAGGTCGAGGCCAAGCGAACGCCGGCAGGACGCTGCTTGGGACGAACCGATTCTGCGATTCCACCGGTGACAGCGTTGGCAGTCTCGGTGCGGGCGTCGGTAACGCTGGTCTGCACTTCGGCCACATCACTGAGGTCCAGTGCTGACAGCGGCGTCACGTTCATCGCCAACTGGTTGGCCAGCGCCATGATGCCATCTTCGGTATCCAGCGATGCATTGGTGATGACCGCTTCGGGTTGCGCGGCCTCAATCGCGGGCTGGGGCACGATGGCCACGGCCTGCTCGACCTGCATATTCTCAAGCGCTTCGGCTTCCAAAGCTTCGGCTTCAAAGGCGGCCATCTGGGCCAGCGGCGCGTCTTCTTCGGTTACATTCTGCGGATCGGGTGCCAAGGTGACCTGCGCGACGGGCGCGTCATTGGCCCCTTCGGCGATCACTTCGTTGACAGAAAGTCCAACGTTTGCAGTTAGTTGCCCGCCGGGGTTCTCAGGCTGGACACGCACCGGCTCTTTGCTGGCGGCGACAACGGGAATGCCGCTCACATCACGTACGATGGTGTTGTAGCCCCATGTCATCACACCGGCGACCAGTGCAATCGACGCCACCGAGCCAACAACATTCATTAGTTTCCGAAGGGGCGGCTGGTCGGCTTGCGCAAGAGCTGCATCCAGCTCATCCACATCGTCCCAGCCAAACTGTGCGCCATACTGATCGAAGGGCGTGTAACCGCCCTGCATGGATTGGTAATCCGCCATCACTGCCTCTCTGGTCCAACGATCCCGGTCGTCGGTTATTTTTAACTGCTCAGGTTTGCCTGCGGGCTGCGTACTTAGCGCAATTCCTCTGCTGGCTTGACCCCTAGGATACCCAGACCGGCTGCAATAACAACGGCTGTCGCACGAGCGAGCGAAATTTTTGCTTGCGATGTGGCCGAATCGTCGTCCTGAATGAATCGCAGGGCCGGAACATCGTTCCCACGGTTCCACAATCCATGCAAATCCGACGCCAATTCATAGAGATAGAACGCAATACGGTGCGGTTCATTGGTGCGGGCAGCGATTTCCACCAGACGAGGCCATTCGGCGATCTTCTTGATCAGGTGTAGCTCGGCCTCATGGTCAAGCTTGGTCTGATCGGCCGAAATCAGGACGTCATCGCTGACGGTGATTCCCGCCTCGGCGGCTTTGCGCAGCACCGACGACACCCGTGCGTGTGCGTATTGGACGTAGAACACGGGGTTCTCTTTCGACTGCTCCAGCACCTTGTCGAAATCAAAATCCAGCGGCGCGTCGTTCTTGCGGGTCAGCATCACAAAGCGGGTGACATCGGGGCCCACCTGCTCGACCACGTCCCGCAGCATGATAAAGGTCCCTGCCCGCTTGGACATCTTGAACGGCTCGCCGTTCTTGAAGAGCTTCACCAGCTGGCACAGCTTGATATCCACCGGCACACGGCCACCGGACAGAGCGCTGACAGCAGCCTTCATCCGCTTGACGTAGCCGCCGTGGTCGGCACCAAAGACGTCAATCAGCAGATCAAAGCCGCGCTGCACCTTGTCGTAGTGGTAAGCGATATCGGGGGCGAAATAGGTCCATGCGCCGTCCGATTTCATGATCGGGCGGTCTACGTCATCGCCGTAGTCGGTCGATTTGAAGAGGGTCTGTTCACGGGGTTCCCAATCCTCGGGCAGCTTGCCTTTGGGGGGCTCAAGCGTGCCACGGTAGATCAGGCCCTTGTCGGTCAGATCCTGAATGGCACCTTCAATGCGGCCCGTGCCGTAGAGGGATTTTTCGCTATAGAAAACATCCATCTCAACGTTCAGCAGACGCAGGTCTTCGCGGATCAGATCCATCATGGCGGCGGTCGCGAATTCGCGCACTTCGGCCAGCCAGACGTCTTCGGGCTGGTCCACATAGGCCTCGCCCACTTTGTCTTTCAGGGTTTGACCGACCTCGATCAGGTATTCACCGGGGTATGTACCGTCCTCAAACGCCACTTCCTGACCGTGAGCTTCCAGATACCGCAGGTAGACAGAGCGAGCCAGAACATCGACCTGCGCACCACCGTCATTGATGTAGTATTCGCGGGTCACGTCGTAGCCGGCGTAATCCAAAAGGCTTGCCAGCGCGTCGCCAAAGACCGCGCCACGGGTATGACCGACGTGCAGCGGACCCGTGGGGTTCGCCGAGACATATTCCACGTTCACCTTCTTGCCACCGCCCATGGACGAGCGGCCAAAGCTGGTGCCACCCTTCAGCACCGCCTCGACCACGCCCTGCCAGACGCCGGGGGCTAGACGCAGGTTGATGAAGCCGGGGCCAGCAACCTCTGCGCTGGTGATCCGGTCATCGGCGATCAGCTTTTCCACCAGCTTTTCCGCGATGTCGCGGGGCTTGGCTTTGGCAGGCTTGGCCAGCACCATCGCGGCGTTGGTGGCCATGTCCCCATGCAACGGATCGCGCGGAGGCTCGACCGTGACGTTGGCGAAATCTAGGCCCTCGGGCAGCGCGCCCTCGGCCTGCATTTGCTCCAGCGCGGCAAGAACAACAGCGTGAATGTCGGTAAAGAGGTTCATGGGTCCAATCCTGTCTGCTTGGAGACGGGATGTATCAGGCCCATGCCCCGCGTCAATCCCGCGTGTCAGCTTCCTGTTTCGGTGGCAGCATCGCGATCACCGACCAACCGGCCTTGGCACGGGGCGGATGGTCTGGCCCGATCAGGCGGATATCGCCCTTTTCCGACAGTTCGATCAAGGGGATGCCCTCTGGTCGATCGGCGTGCCACTGTTCTAGACCGTAGTCGTCGGTCAGAGTGGTCATGCCAAAGCGCCAGTTCTGCAAGATCAGGCTGCTAAGTTGCAGATAGCTTTGCCCGTCGCCCAGTTCGCGCCCGCCAAGGGTGGCGGGCAGAGCGTGACGCGCGCGCTCTTCCTTGACGCGGGTCAGCTGCCAGACGTTGTCGCGGCCGAACTCTGGCGCAAGGTCAGTCGCGACCAGCGTGTTATAGGCGTCGTTGTCCGTGGCGCAGATGACTTTTTCGTACTGCACCATGTCTACCTGCTGGTGGGCGGTCTCGGACAGGATGTCACCGTAGTAGATCGGAACCCCTGCCTCTCGCGCACCGCGCAGGCGGGCACGGTTGGGGTCCATGATCAGCGTCGGGATTTTAGCCTCTTGCAGGGTCTTGGCCAAACCGACCCCCCAACTAGAGCCGCCCACGATGATCACCCCCGGCTGCCCCGTGGCCGTCAGTCCCATAAACCGCGCAAAAGGTGCCAGCGTGAAGCCGTGCAACACCACGGATGCCGCCACCAAGGCAAAGGCCAGCGACGGAATTTGCGCCGCATCCTCATAGCCAAGGCCAACCAGCCGTTCACCAAAAAGGCCAGCAACCGCCACTAGCACCACGCCGCGCGGACCAGTCAGCGCCACCAACCAACGTTCGGCCCAAGGCACATCCGTCCCCAGAAGCGAAATCAGAACCGTAATGGGACGCGCCAAAAGAATCACCGAGACGACGAACAGCAGGGTTCTGAAATCCAGAGCCATCAGCGTCTCGCGGTCCATATTGGCCGCCAGCAGGATGAACACGCCCGAGACCAACAGCACGGTGGCGTGCTCCTTGAAACGGCGCATCTCGGTGTAACTGGGCAGTTCCTGATTGGCGATGTAGACGCCCATGACCGTTACTGCCAACAAACCGCTTTCATGCAGCACATAGTCCGAAACCGCGAAAACGCCCAAGACAACGGTGAACAGCACCGGCACCTTCATATACTCGGGCACTTTCCCGTTGATGAAACTGTAGGTGATCAGCCATCCGGCAAAACCGCCCAAAACGCTGGCGGTGAGGACACCGATGGCAAACTCGACCGCCGCTTCGCCGGGGGTCTGCGTGTCAGCGGTGACCAGCACCACCGTATAGGCCAGTACCGCCGCCAGTGCGCCGACGGGATCGTTCAGGATCGCTTCCCACTGCAACAGCTTGGCGGGACGGCTTTTCAAACGGGCCTGCCGCAGCAGCGGAGCAATAACAGTCGGGCCAGTGACAACCATGATGCCGCCGAATACAGCCGAGGACGCCCACCCGAGGCCCGCCGCATAGTGCAGTGTCAGTGCCGAGGTCAGCCAACCCACCGGCGCACCGATCACCACAAGGCGACGGACGCCTTGGGTCGCTTCGCGCAAGGAATGGAAATCTAGGGTCAGCCCCCCTTCAAACAGGATGATGGCCACAGCTATGCTGACCATGGGCTTCATCAGCGGGCCGATGTCTGTTTGCGGATCAAAAAGACCAAGACCGGGACCGACAGCCAAACCCGCCAGCAGCATCAGAACAATCGCGGGCATCCGCAGACGCCACGCCAACCACTGGCTGCCCACACCCAATGCGCCCACCAGCGCAAACGCGGTCACGGGCCCAAGGCCCGCCACTTCACCAGCTACAGCCATTATTTACCGCCCCTTAACGCTGTGCAGGTCCGTGCAGGCCACCAAGGCCCGTCCCGCCGCACAGTCTTTGATGTTCCAACAGAGCAAACCGGTCGGTCATGCCTGCCACATAATCAGCGATGCTCCGCGCGATCTCGACCTCGCCCTCTGACGAGACCAACGCCATTCGGGCCTGCCAGTTCCCAGGCAAAAGCGAGCGATCGGAAAGATAAATCTGAAACAGGTCTTTTACAACCTGTGTCACATGCTTGCGAACCTCGACCACCGACGGAGCGCGGTACATGCGGGTGAACAGGAACTTGCGGATCACCGCCAACTGGCTATGCACATCACGCGAAAAGACCACCACCGGCTTGCCTAAATGGCGTAGATCGGCAGCGGTTTCCGCCCCGCTGGCCTCCAGATTGGCGCGGGACTGGTCGATCACATCGCCCACCATGAAACCAAAGACACGGCGCAGCGCCTCGTACCGGCGGCGGCGCGCCTCAAGTCCCGAATATTTGCGATCAACCTCAGCGTAGGCTTCGCTGACCATAGGCAGTTCGGCCACTTCTTCTTCGGTGAATAGACCTGCCCGCAGGCCGTCCTGAAGATCGTGGTTGTTATAAGCCACATCGTCCGCAAGAGCAGCCACCTGCGCCTCGGCGCTGGCGTGGGTCAGCAATTCCAGATCGTGGCGCTGGTTGTATTCGGACAGAGCATAGGGCAGCGGCGGCTTTACCGGCCCGTTGTGCTTGGCGATCCCTTCCAGCGTTTCCCACGTCAGGTTCAGACCGTCGAAATCCGCGTAGTGGGTTTCCAACTGGGTCACGATCCGGATCGCCTGCGCGTTGTGATCAAAGCCGCCGTAAGGGGCCATCAGTTCCGCCAGCGCATCCTCACCGGTATGGCCAAAGGGGGTGTGCCCCAGATCATGGGCCAGCGCGACCGCCTCGGTCAGTTCCTGATTCAGGCCCAAAGCGCCTGCGATGGTGCGGCCCACCTGCCCCACTTCCAATGAATGGGTCAGCCGCGTGCGGTAGTAATCGCCCTCATGTTCGACGAAAACCTGTGTCTTGTGTTTCAAACGCCGGAATGCGCTGGAATGCAGAATGCGGTCGCGATCCCGTTGAAAACACGAACGGAAAGTACTGCCTTCTTCCGGATAAAGCCTGCCACGGCTTTGGTCCGGATCACATGCGTAGGGTGCGGTCATGCCCCCTCCTTGTCGCCTTGTCCCAAGGCACATATATTCGGTTTAGGCAAAAGACGAAACACCGGAGATGATTGATGAATCTGCCCCCAAAGGTCACACCCCGCGCATTTGAGCGCCTGACCGAGATCGGCGCAGCCGCATCGGGAAAGGCCCTGCGGGTCGCTGTTGAAGGCGGCGGCTGCTCCGGTTTCCAGTACGAGATCAAACTGGACGACCCCGCCACCGACGATCTGGTTCTGGAAGGCGCCGGAGAGAAAGTGGTTGTGGACAGCACATCGCTGCCGTTTCTGGCAGGCGCCACGATCGATTTCACCGAAGAGCTGATCGGCGCACGCTTTGTGATCGATAACCCGAATGCCAGCAGCAGCTGCGGCTGCGGCACCAGCTTTTCGATGTAACTCACTGGCAACCCAAACAAAAAGGCCGCCCCTGCGATCTGCACGGGCGGCCTTTTTCTATTCCATGAAGACTGATGTCAGAACTGCTCGAACGGGCGGGCAAAGACCTCAAAGAAAGCCTCAAACCCAGCGGTGCGCGAAGTGCGCAGCAGCAGTCGGGTTTCTTCTTCACCCAGATGACCGAACAGCATGGCCTGCATGTCAGCCCATTCGCCCGAACGCTTGGTCGAGATCTCGGCCAGTGCAGCCTCAATCTGGGGCAGCGCGTTCAACGGAGGCGTATCACAGATGAACCACGCACCGGTTTGATCCGACACGCGGGCAAATGCAGGACGGCCAGCCGCCGACAGCATCCAGTTCGCAGCGACAAAGCCTTCAAAGCAATCAGCATCGTGGGGCTGAGGCTCATCAGTGACGGTCAGCGCATCCAGATAAGCGGTGACCAGTGCCTCCCACTCTTGCGGCGGGGCAAGGCGGACAAAGCGATGGGCCACGCAGATCAGCGCCAACGTTTCGATGTCGCCGGACAGCAGCGCATAGAACCCTGCATTGCGCAGACTATAGCGCACCGCACCGGGCAGGATCACCGGCAGCCGACCGAAATCGGTCAGGTACCCAAGGGCACGGAACAGTTCGCGGCCACGGGGCGATTGGGCAAACAGATCCGCGCGTGCGATATAATTCTGCACGCGGTTCTGCATCTCTTTCTCGGCGCTGTAGGGCAGCGCACGGCGTCCACGGCGAGCCATCAGCCAAGAGGCTTCAAGACGATCGATGTCGTTCATCTCGCCCGTCGGCAGATCGCGCGAGAGGATCCAGTTCATCATCCCATCGGCTTCTGCATCGGCACCGGTCAGCTCTTCAAAGCTAAGCGCAAGCGACAGGTAGTCCTTGTACGCTTGCGGGTTCAGCTGCAGCCGACCCGCGAGAGATTGATAGTAAGACGTAAAAATCCCGTCATCGCTGATGACATTATGCTGCTGGGACGTTTCCAGCATCTGCATCAGGAACGACGACTCGGTTAGCCACTGCTGCGATCCGACAGAATGACGATCGCGCAACATTGTCTCGAGGAAGCCAGTCAAACGACTCACCCCGCCCCGAGGAGCAAAGAAATACACAACATTTGAACTCGCACTTTTCGGACTAATCGCCTGTACGCGCTGGGAGGCCCGCATCACGCACTCCATTACCTAAAAAAAATTAACCTACGAAATCGCCCCCAAGCCAAAACGAACCGGAAGGCATCTAAAATAGGCCATAATCTTGCCACATCAGGATACTCACCAAAATCGGTGGCCCGTGCAACCTAAAGATTAATTCGCCGTTAATAATCTCGTTATTCACGAATACCTGACCTTGCACCCGAAACCTGACCTGCCGCGGGGTTGCCACATTTCACCCGATGGGCAATATCCGGTTGAGAGGCGACAGGAGAGTGTGATGCAAATTGTGACTTACAACATCAACGGCGTAAAAGCGCGGATCGAAACTCTGCTGACATGGCTGAAAGAGTCCTCGCCGGATGTGGTTGCGGTGCAGGAAATCAAGTCCGTGGATGAGGCCTTCCCGCGTGAGTTGATCGAGGATCTGGGTTACCGGGTCGAGACCCACGGCCAGAAAAGTTTCAACGGTGTGGCCCTGATTTCCAAGCTACCGCTTGAGGATATCCGCCGTGGTTTACCCGGTGATGACAGCGACGAACAGGCCCGCTGGATTGAGGCAACCGTGATCGGGGACAAGCACCCCGTCCGCCTGTGCGGCCTGTATTTGCCCAACGGAAACCCCGTTCCGGGTCCGAAATACGACTATAAACTGGCTTGGATGGAAAGAATGTGCCGTCATGCAGCGGAATTGTTGCGCGACGAGATGCCAGTGGTCATGGCGGGCGATTACAACATTATCCCCCAAGACGAAGACGCCGCCCGCCCCGAAGCATGGCAGAAAGACGCGCTGGCGCTACCCGAAAGCCGCGCCGCATTCCGCCGGATTCTGGATCTTGGCTTTACCGAAGCCTTCCGCGCCCGCACCCACGGCGGCGGCCATTACAGCTTTTGGGATTATCAGGCAGGCGCGTGGCAGCGGAACGACGGCATCCGCATCGACCACTTTCTGCTGAGCCCCGAGGCGGCCGACTTGTTGACCGATTGCCGGATCGAGGCCGAGGTACGCGGCCGCGAAAAACCCTCGGACCACGTTCCTGTGTGGCTAACTCTGGACGCATGAGGCCCGCGAATCTGAGTTTTTCCCGTCAGGCTTTAATAGGCTGACGGGTCACATCGTATTCGTAGAGCCAATCAAAACTGCCCACCATTTGTGCAGGCATGAGACGGCTAAAGAGTCCCATTCCGATATGTGCCCCGAACCGAAGCGGTTTGGACGCCAAATGGTATTTCCACGCGTTGCCATTTGCGGCCTCGATGATTCGATTTACGCGGGGTGCGCGAATCGATTGATAGGCATCGAATGCCTCGGCCTCGGTGGCGTAGGATTCGAGGCAGCGCAGAAGAATGTGCGAATCCTCCAGCGCCATATTCGCCCCCTGCGCCAGAAACGGCAGCGTAGGATGGGCGGCGTCGCCCAATAGGACCGCCTGACCATTGTGCCAGTTCGGCGCAATCCGGTGACGGAACAGACCCCACAGGTGAACCTGCTGAACCTGATCCAACATCTGCCGCACCTCGGGGTGGAACTGGTGGAAGGTGGCACGAAGATGGGCGGGATCGTCTTCAAAGTTCCAGCCCTCGCTGGCCCAAGCGGCGCGTTCTTTCACCGCGACGATGTTCAGACTGTTGCCATCCCGCAGCGGATAGCAGACCAGATGGCGTTGTGGCCCCATATAGACCCGTGCCTCAGGCCCCTGCCCGATCACGTTCGGCACAATCGCCCGCCACGCAACCTGCCCTGTGAAAAACGGAGCCTCGGTCCCGTTCAGCGCCTGACGGATCACCGATTTGACCCCATCCGCGCCGATAACAACATCCGCATGGATCACCGTCCCGCAGGTCATGACCAGCTTTTGGCTCGGGCCGTCCTCATAGCGGGCCACTTGCTGCAACAGACGCACCTTCGCCCCTGCGGCCCGTGCCGCGCGGGCCAGCACGTCAATCAAATCGGCCCGATGGACCAGCAGATAGGACGAGCCCGAGGCGTATTTCTGAAGATCCAGCCGCGCCACAGTTGGCCCGCGGCGATAATCCCGCAGGACAACCGCCTTCGCCTTCTGGCTGAGCGCCGCTAATTCGTCCGCCACACCTAGAGATTGCAGCACCTTCAGACCGTTGGGCGATATTTGAAGACCCGCACCGACTTCGGTGATGGCTTCGGCCTGCTCCAGAACGGTAACATCCGCCCCCCTCTGCAGCAGCCCCAAGGCCATAGCCATACCAGCGATACCGCCACCGGCCACCACGAATTTCTTTTGCAGCACAGACATCAATTGCGTCCTTCAGAAATAAAAAACGCCAGACCATAGGGGTCCGGCGCCTTTATCAATTTCGGTCTACAGCCACCGGATCAATCGTCACGGTGGACTTTTTCACGGCGCTCGTGACGCTCTTGCGCCTCAAGGCTCATGGTGGCGATCGGACGTGCGTCCAGACGCTTGAGAGAGATCGGCTCGCCCGTCACTTCGCAGTAACCGTATTCGCCGTTTTCGATCCGGCGCAGGGCCGATTCAATCTTGGCGACCAGCTTGCGCTGACGGTCACGGGTGCGCAGTTCCAAGGCGCGATCGGTTTCTTCACTGGCGCGATCGGTCAGATCAGGAATGTTACGCGTGCTACCTTGCAAGGTTTCGATCGTCTCGCGGCTGTCTTCGAGAATCTCGTTCTTCCACGTGACCAACTTGCGCCGGAAATATTCCAGCTGGCGATCATTCATGAACGGCTCGTCTTCAGCCGGCTGATAATCGTCAGGCAGAAAAGACTCTGCTTTCATCTCCGCTCCCTCAATGTAGCCCTCGTCTGAGGTGCTTGAATTATCAGACATATGGGCCCCCTTTCCGTGCATGCAATTAGCCTACCAATCCGCCCTTGTCACTACACAATACAGACCGCGTTGCTACCCGATTGCTTTCTGATAGCTTCAGTCACGATTGAGGAAAGATTAGGAAAATACTGATGAAATTCACCTCGACCGACAAATATGTCGCGCCGCCCGACCTGACAATTGCAGTAAACGCAGCAGTTACATTGCAAAGACCACTTCTTGTGAAAGGAGAGCCCGGTACAGGCAAAACCGAGCTGGCCCGTCAGGTTGCTGACTCTTTGGGCCTTCCGATGCTGGAATGGTCTATCAAATCGACAACACGCGCTCAGCAGGGCCTTTATGAATATGACGCCGTGTCCCGCCTACGCGACTCGCAACTGGGCGATCCGCGCGTTGAAGACGTCGGGAATTACATCCGCAAAGGGAAACTCTGGCAGGCTTTTGACGCGGACCAGCGCGTTGTTTTGCTGATCGACGAGATCGACAAGGCGGATATCGAATTCCCGAACGATCTGCTTCAGGAACTCGATAAAATGGAGTTCTTCGTCTACGAGACCGGCCAGACAATCAGGGCGAAACAAAGGCCCATCGTCATAATTACGTCCAACAATGAGAAGGAATTACCTGACGCCTTCCTGCGCCGGTGCTTCTTTCACTACATTACTTTCCCCGATGCGGAAACAATGCGTAAGATCGTGGATGTCCATTTTCCGGGCATCAAATCGTCTCTGCTGACCGAGGCCCTGACCCAGTTCTACCAAATCCGCGAGACCCCCGGTTTGAAGAAAAAACCATCTACTTCCGAAGTGTTGGACTGGCTCAAGCTGCTTTTGGCCGAAGATCTCGGACCCGAGGATCTGCGCCGCGACGGCAAAAGCGCCCTGCCCAAAATGCATGGTGCGCTTCTGAAGAACGAACAGGACGTTCACCTATTTGAAAGGCTGGCTTTTATGTTAAAAGGGAAACAACAGTAATGTAGCCTTACAAATTTCCTAATCTTAGCATGATGTGGCCCGCTTCCTGAAACACACCTAAGTCAGCAACAAAATAAGGACTGCTGACGTGTTTCTTAACGATTTCCGCCCCCGCGCCGGACTGGTGCAAGGCAGAGCAAAGCGGGCCCCACAACCTAAGAATGATTCGGACGAAGCAGGAATTTACGGGCGCAGTAGCTTTGCGGGTGCCGTATGATGTTTCGACCTTTGCTCTTGTCTGCCCTCCTGTTCCTAGGGGCTTGTGGCGCAAGCATTCCTGATCAAAACACTGCTTCCCGTGCATTTTCTGCTGCGCCGGACATGCCACAGATGCGCGTTTTCTCGCATCCGCAGGCCACGCCTGCCTCGCGATCGAACACCGAAATTGCCCGCGATTTTCTGGATCTGACCTTCCGTATGGAAAGCGGACGCCACCTTAAGGCGATGACCCGCTTTGAAGGGCCGATCAGTGTGACGGTAAAGGGCGACCCCTCAAGCACGCTGGTTCCCGATCTGGAACGTCTGCTGCTGCGACTTCGAAATGAGGCCCACCTGAATATCAACAGAACTTACGAACCTGACGCCAGCATCACCGTCATGGCTGTAAGACGTTCTGACATTCAAAAGGCGATCCCTTCGGCGGCGTGTTTTGTGGCCCCGAATGTAAGTTCTATTGCCGAATACCGCCTGACCCGCCGGACCAAAATCACCGATTGGGGCAGCCTGGACACGCGACGCAAGATTACAATTTTCGTCCCGAACGACACCAGTCCGCAAGAGACCCGCGACTGTCTGCACGAAGAGTTGGCGCAGGCGCTGGGGCCGCTCAATGACCTCTACCGTTTGCCCGACAGCATCTTTAACGATGACAACATCCATACAGTGCTGACCGGCTTTGACATGCTGGTGCTGCGCACAACCTATGCGCCAGAGCTGTCCAGCGGCATGACGCGCACGCAGGTCGCATCCAGGTTACCCGGCATTCTGGCCCGTCTGAACCCTGCGGGCGAAAAGGCTCCTGGCCCCAACCTGCCCTACACCCCTGATGAGTGGAAACGCGAGATGATCGCCGCACTGGGTGTTGGCACACCGATGGCGCAACGTCTTCCCGCCGCCGAGCGCGCGCTGCATATCGCCCAACTGTACGGGCTGAACGATGTGCGCATGGGCTTTACGTGGTTCTCGATCGGGCGGCTGGCCCAGCGGACCGACCTAGATATGGCGATGAAGGCCTATATGAACGCGGACCAGTATTTCGCTGCCAACGCTGGCACTGAACTGCACCGCGCCCATGTGGCCAGTCAGGTTGCCGCACTGGCGCTGCGGCAGGACAATCCCATGCTGGCCCTGCAATATATCGAGGCCAACCTGCCCACCGCCAATCGCGCAGAAAACGCCGCGCTGCTGTCAGCCCTGATGCTGCTGCGCTCGGAAGCGCTTAAGCAGGCCGGCATGGCCACTGACGCCCGCAGCGCACGGGTGGACAGTCTGGCGTGGGCGCGGTACGGCTTTGGCTCAGAGCGGGAAACCCGCCAGAGACTGCGTGCCATGACGGGTTTCAGCCCGCTTTGATCACCACAGTGTCGGGCCCCGCGTAACGACATGCGAAGGGGCCTGATATGCTGCTAGTGCTGGGTTTTGTCATTTTCGGTGCGGCCATCGGCGGCCTAAAAGCCAAGCGCGGCAAAGGCACAACTGCCGACAAGCTGCACTATATCGCAACCTACGGGGTGATTTTCGCGCTCCTTGGTGTCATCGTGCAAGTCATCCTGATGCGCAACGCGATGTAACCCATGTTCCTGCCCTTCTTTGAAAGTCTGCGCAAACGCGGTGTCCCCGTCTCTTTGCGTGAATATCTGTCTTTCCTAGAAGGGATGCAGGCGGGTCTGACCACCTACGACATCGAAGCCTTCTACTATTTCGCCCGCACCGTCATGGTGAAGGACGAACGCCATCTGGATCGCTTTGACCAAGCCTTTTCCGAAAGCTTCAAGGGGATCGAGAATATCCCCAATGATGCTGTTCTAGATGCGCTGGAATTGCCGGAAGACTGGCTGCGCAAGATGGCTGAAAAGCACCTGACCGAAGAGGAAAAGGCCGCGATCGAAGCGATGGGCGGCTTTGACAAGCTGATGGAGACGCTGAAAAAGCGTCTTGACGAACAAAAGGGCCGCCATCAGGGGGGCAACAAATGGGTCGGAACGGCGGGCACCTCGCCCTTCGGGGCCTATGGCTATAACCCCGAAGGCATCCGCATCGGCCAGCACGAAAGCCGCCATCGCCGCGCGGTCAAAGTCTGGGATAAACGCGAATTCCGCAATCTGGACGACTCGGTCGAACTAGGCACCCGCAACATCAAGGTCGCTATGAAGCGCCTGCGCAAATGGGCCCGCGACGGCGCCCATGAAGAGCTGGATCTGGACGGTACCATCCGCGCAACCGCCGAACACGGCTATCTGGACGTCAAAACCCGACCCGAGCGGCGCAATGCCGTGAAGGTCGTGCTGTTTCTGGACGTCGGCGGGTCCATGGACGACCACGTGAAGGTGGTGCAGGAGCTGTTCTCGGCGGCGCGGGTCGAGTTCAAGCATCTGGAATACTACTACTTCCACAACTGCCTCTATGAAGGGGTCTGGCGCGACAATGCCCGCCGCTGGAACCAACAGATCCCGACGTATGAAGTGCTGAACACCTACGGGCCGGACTACAAATGCATCTTTGTCGGCGACGCCAGCATGTCCCCCTATGAGATTGCCATTCCCGGTGGCGCGAACGAGCATTGGAACGAAGAGGCCGGACAGGTCTGGTTGCAGCGGGCTCGCCACCACTGGCCCAACCATCTGTGGATCAATCCGGTGCCGGAAAACTACTGGCCCTACACCCAGTCGATCCAGATGATCCGTCAGATTTTCGAAGACCGGATGGTTCCCATGACCCTTGAAGGGATCGAGCGCGGCATGAAAGAGCTTGGCCGATGAAACGCGCTTTGACGGTCTGGAAACGGCACCCCTTGGCGACTGCGGTCTTTGTGGGGCTGCTGGCGTTGGTGATTTTCTTCGGCTGGCGCACCTTTCACAAAGCACGGGATTTCTGGGATCACCCGATAGCCGAAAACCAGCCCATCCAAGGCTGGATGACACCGCGCTATGTGGCCGAAAGCTGGCACATCGACAAACCCGACATGTTTCAGATCATGCATGAACTGACCGACATGCCGCCCCCCGATGGCAAGCCGCAGCCTCTTGACGGCATCGCCACCGCCGCGGGCATCCCGCCGCAAGAACTGATCGAAAATCTGACTGCTGCCCTTCAGGACTACCAGAGCGGCAAGCATGACTGAGTATCTCTTCGGCCTCGTCACCGACTATGGCGTCTGGGTGATCTTTGCCTCAACCTTTTTGTCGTGTCTGCTGGTGCCGATGCCAAGCTCGCTCATGATGCTGGCCAGCGGCGCGATGGCGGCAGTTGGTGACATGGTGCTGTGGCAAGTCGCGGCCAGCGCCTTCGCCGGTGCTGTGCTTGGGGATCAAAGCGGCTATCAGATCGGTCGCCGTGCAGGTGCGGGCCTGCACCGGCTGACAAAAGGCAGCCATAGCCGCCAGCAATTGCTGGAGCGTGCGCACACCACAGTCGACAAGCATGGCGGGATCGGCGTGTTCCTCAGCACATGGCTGTTCGCGCCTTTGGGGCCTTGGGTGAACATGGTCGCGGGCGCAACACGCCTGTCTTGGCCCCGCTTCACCCTGTGGGACACCCTGGGCGAGACGATTTGGGTCACGATCTATGTGGGTCTGGGTTTCGCCTTCTCGACCAGCTTTAGCGCGGTCGGCGAGATCCTGAGCAACGCCATTGGTTTTGTCACCTCGCTCGCGGCGGCGATTGCACTGGGGGCTTGGTTGCTGCATCGGGCCAAACGGGCGAAAAAGCACACATAGCGGGAACCTTTCCGCCCGCCCTGCATTGTCTTTGCGCAACGCGAAGACACGACAGGACGGAGACGACCAATGATCAACAAAAAAGGTTCGGCCCATTGGGAGGGCAGCTTGGAAGAAGGCAAGGGTACGGTCTCGACCGAATCCGGCGCGCTTTCGCAGCAACCCTACGGCTTTAACACCCGCTTTGAAGACAAGGTCGGCACCAACCCCGAAGAGATCATTGGCGCGGCGCACGCAGCCTGCTTTTCCATGGCTCTGTCGATGATCCTTGGCGAAGATACGCCTGACGCCATCGATACCACAGCAACGGTTAGCATGGACAAAGATGGCGATGGTTTTGCCGTCAAGAAAATCCATCTGGATGTGACAGCCAAGGTCCTCGGCATTTCCGAGGACACCTTCCAAGAGGCCGCCCGCACCGCCAAGGAAAACTGCCCGATTTCGCGCCTTCTCATGGGCGGCACCGCAGAGATCACGATGGATGCCAAACTCATCAGCTAGCAATCACCAGTGCCTCATAAGTTCGAGTAAATCCGCAGGGCCTCCCCCGCCCGCCCTGCATAACGAAGCGTCCGGCCCACTCCTCCCTTGGCCGGACGCTTTTCTTTTTGCGTGAAAGACCCCATCTTTCACTCATGTTGAAATTCACGCCCCTTCTGCTTGCGATCCTATACGGGCTGGTCATGTACCAGTTCAGTGCTTGGCGCACCCGTAAGGAACTGGATGCCCGCTCGACCGAACTGGCAGATCCTGATCTGAATAAACTGACCGACCGTATGGCCGCCGCTTTGGAACTGCCGCGCATCCGCGTACACATCTACGAAGTCGAGCCTGTAAACGGTCTGGCCGCCCCCGACGGGCGGATTTTCATCACGCGGGGGTTCTTCCAGCGCTACCGCGCCGGTGAGGTCAGTGCGGAAGAAATGGCCAGCGTGATCGCCCATGAATTGGGCCATGTGGCGCTGGGACATACCCGCAAACGGATGATCGATTTTTCCGGCCAGAACGCCATGCGCACAGCGCTTGCGCTGATCCTCAGCCGGTTCTTGCCCGGGATCGGGGTCTGGATTGCGAACACCCTGACCAGCCTTGTGGCCGCGCGTCTGTCGCGCAATGACGAATATGAAGCGGACGCCTATGCCTCGGCCCTGCTGATGAAAGCGGGAATCGGGGTCGAGCCGCAAAAGACCCTGTTCCGTAAACTAGACGCTCTGACCCAAAGCCGCGGTGGGGTCACGCCGGCATGGCTCATGAGCCACCCGAAGACCGACGATCGCATCAAAGCGATTGAGGCGAACCAACTGCGCTGGAAGGCTTAACCCAGCCGTTTCCCAAGCCTTGGCATCCGCGCCTTTTTCATAAGGGCGCGAGTTTCGCGGGGGGCGTCGTCCATCGCCTCTGCGGTAGCGCGGACCTTTTCGACAACAGCGCCCACCTGATCGGGGGCGCGGTCGTGCAGCATCATCATGAATTGATCCGCATCCAGACGCTCCAGCCCTTCTTCGGTCAGAGTGTGACGAGGAAAGTCTTTGGCATTCAGGGTCACCAGCACATCGGCGTGCCCTTTGATCGCCGCTGCCAACACATGCAGATCGTCCATGTCCGGCAAATAAAGACGGGCTTCAATCGGCTCATACCCCTGCACGGCGGATTTGGGAAATGCGGCCCGTAACAGGGCGATCTGTGCCTCAGCCTGCATCGCCTCAACGGGACCGAAACGGGCTGCAGCCCGACGCCACTCTTCCAGCAGGCGGTCGGACCACAGAGGTTCATAAAGGCCCGCCTGCGCCGCCCCGATCAGCACTTCGCGCATCACGGTCGGGAACAGCACGCAGGCGTCCAAAAGCACCTTCATACGCGGTAGAACAGCGCTTTGAGATAGCCACTTTCGGCCAGTTGCGGCAGTAGCGGATGATCCGCGCCCGCATAGCCCGTGTAGACCAGCTGGCCATAGCGCCCTGCCCGTCCGATGCCACGGGTACAAGCCCCGCGGAACCGCGTCAGGTCCGCCGCATGGGAACAGGAGCACAGACCCAGATAGCCGCCCTCTTTTACCAACGGCGTTGCAAGACGGGCGATACGTTCATAGGCCCGCAAACCAGCCTCAAGCGCCTGTTTCGAGGGCGCAAAGGCGGGCGGATCACAGATCACCACATCAAACATCTCGCCTTCTTCGCGCAGAGCTTCCAGCACATCAAAGGCATCGCCCTTGCGGGTGGCGAAACGGTCGGCACAGCCCGACGCGGCTGCGCCGGCCTCGGCCAGTTCCAACGCTGCAGCCGAGCCGTCCACCGACAGAGCCGACGCCGCGCCGCCTGCCAGCATCGCCAGACCAAAGCCGCCAACGTGGCTGAACACGTCCAGCACCTTGGCATCCTTCGCCAGACCTTTGGCAAAAGCATGGTTGGGTCGCTGGTCGTAGAAGATACCGGTCTTTTGACCGCCCATGACGTCGGCCATGTAGACCGCACCGTTCATTGGCACCTGCAAGGCCGCCTTAGGCGCCGCGCCGATGGCAACCACGGTTTCCTCATCCAGACCTTCAAGGCTACGCGCCCGTCCGGTGCCGTTCTTGATCACGGTAGAGACGCCGGTGACCTTCACCAGCGCTGCCGCCAGTATGTCAAAGCGCACCTCGGCCCAAGCCGCGTTTGGCTGCACCACTGCCACATCGCCGAAACGGTCGATGACTACACCGGGCAGACCGTCAGCCTCGGCGTGCACCAGACGGTAATAGGGCTGGTCGAACAGGCGTTCGCGGTGGGCCAGCGCGTGGGTCAGGCGGGCCTCAAACCAGCTTTGGTCAACGACCGCGTCCAGCTGCCGGTCAATGACCCGCGCCATGATGCGCGATCCGGCGTTCACGGTGACCAATGCGATCGGGCGCCGCTCTGCGTCCTCAAGGATCGCCAAAGCACCTGCCTCGATGCCGCGTGTGCGGCGGTCTGTCACAAGCTCGTTATCATAGACCCAGGGAAAGCCGTGCCGAATGGCGCGGGCTTCGGCCTTTGGTTTCATGCGGATGGTGGGGTAATCTGTTGTCATAATGGCCCTCTATCGATCCCGACGGCGCAAGAAAAGGGAACTCTTCGACCTTTGTTATAGACCGACCCACCTTGTTAGCGCTAACTGAAGCTGCTATAGACCGCGCGACAGGACGCAAAGGAGCTACCCAATGCCCCTCAATAATACAATCCATAACGTGACCCAGCGCATCCGCGAACGCTCAAAAAACCGTCGCGATGCCTATATGGATCTGATGCGCCGCGCAGGCGAGCAAGGCCCTGCCCGCGCCCATCTGGCCTGCGGCAACCAGGCCCACGCCTACGCCGCCATGGGGCAGGACAAAGACGCACTGGCCGCTGGCCGCGCGCCCAACATCGGAATTGTGACCGCCTACAACGACATGCTGTCGGCTCACCAACCCTATGAGCGTTACCCCGAACTGATCCGCCAGACTGCCCGCCGCATCGGCGCAACCGCGCAGGTCGCAGGCGGCGTGCCCGCCATGTGTGATGGCGTGACCCAAGGCCAGACGGGAATGGAGCTGTCGCTGTTTTCCCGCGATGTGATCGCATTGGCCACCGGCGTGTCTCTCTCGCACAACACCTATGACGCAGCGCTCTATCTGGGCGTCTGTGACAAGATCGTTCCTGGCCTGATCATCGCCGCCGCCACCTTCGGCCATATCCCGGGCATCTTCCTGCCCGCGGGTCCCATGACCAGCGGCCTGCCGAACGACGAGAAAGCCAAAGTGCGCCAGAAATTCGCCACCGGCGAAGTGGGCCGCGAAGAACTGATGAAGGCCGAGATGGCCAGCTACCACGGACCTGGCACCTGCACCTTCTACGGCACCGCCAACAGCAACCAGATGCTGATGGAATTCATGGGCCTGCATCTGCCCGGTAGCTCATTCATCAATCCCAACACGCCCCTCCGTGATGCCCTGACCATCGCCGGTGTGGAACGCGCCGCCGCCATCACCGGCCTTGGCAACGCCTACACGCCGGTCTGCGACGTTCTGGACGAAAAAGCCTTTGTGAACGGCATCGTCGGCCTGATGGCCACGGGCGGCTCGACCAACCTTGTGCTGCACCTGCCCGCCATGGCCCGTGCCGCTGGTGTTGAGCTTGAGCTACAAGACTTTGACGAACTCTCCTCAGTCGTGCCGCTGATGGCAAAAGTCTATCCGAACGGTCTGGCCGACGTGAACCACTTCCACGCGGCCGGTGGCCTTGGCTACATGATTGGCGAACTTCTGGATGCAGGTCTCTTGCATGAGGACGTGCAAACCATCGCAGGGCAAGGCCTGTCGCGCTATACCGAAGAGCCGAAGCTGGATGGCGACAAGCTCACATGGGTTGCTGGATCGAAAGAGACCCAGAACGACAAAATCCTGCGCCCCGCAAATGACGCTTTCCAGAAAACCGGCGGCCTGCGGCAACTAACCGGCAACCTCGGCGCAGGCATCATGAAGGTCTCTGCCGTCGCCCCCGAACGCCATGTGATTGAAGCAAAGGCACGCGTCTTCCACGATCAAGCCGACGTCAAAGCTGCCTTCCAGCGAGGCGAGTTCACCGAAGACACCGTGGTCGTCGTCCGCTTCCAAGGCCCGCAAGCCAACGGCATGCCCGAACTTCATTCTCTGACCCCAACGCTTGCCGTTCTTCAAGATCGCGGCCTGAAAGTCGCACTGGTGACTGATGGCCGGATGTCGGGCGCTTCTGGCAAAGTGCCGTCGGCAATCCATGTCAGCCCCGAAGCGGCCCTCGGCGGCCCTCTGGCCAAACTGAAAGACGGCGACCTTCTACGCGTTGACGCAAAAAACGGCGTAATCGACTGCCTTGAAACAGACTTCGCAGATCGAGAGACTGTTACCGCCGACCTAACTCAAAATAGCGCCGGCCTTGGGCGCGAAATGTTCGAAACCTTCCGCCGCAACGTAGGTCTAGCCTCGCAAGGGGCGGCCGTCGTGGTGTAATTTTCGCCTCCGGCGGAGGTATTTTAAACCAAGATGAAACCAGAGCGCATTGCGTTATTCAACTTGGGCAAAATACCTCCGCCGGAGCGGTACCCTGTATGTGTCATGAGGGCGCATGCAGGGTCAATTGTCTTAAATCTTCTAGAAACTTCAAACTGTTAAGCTCCCGTCATGTCTCGCATTGTCTCAGGGCAGCGCGGCAAAAAATGTATATATTTACGGAGCTTAACAATACATGACTCATTACTACAGACTAAAGCCACAACAGCTGAAAACTCTGGCCAAAGGCAGGCATTGCGATGGCCAAGGCCTTTACTTCAATGTCAGAGGCGAAGGGCGCGGCCAATGGGAATTTCGCTTTAAACTCTGGGGCGTAGAGCATTGGACGGGTCTTGGCGGTTATCCAGCGATTGGCCTCAAGGACGCTCGGGATCGCGCGGAGGCGGCTCGGAAAGCCGTCTCGAACGGAGAAAATCCGATTAGAGTGAAGCGGCGGGAAAAGTCGCTGCTGAACGTCGAAAATGGATCGCTCGCGGTACTCGTTGAAAAAACGCACGACTCCCTCCGAGCGGAACTGAAACACGGTGACCCGACGAACAAGTGGTCGTCTCCCCTGCGCACCCATGTTCTGCCGAAACTGGGGTCCACGCCCATTATGAAGATCGATGCGCACGATTTGGCCCATTGCCTGCAGGCCGCTTGGAAGAAGGCTCCAGAGTCCGGTCGCAAGTCGATGAACTGTTTGCGCAAGGTTTATAAATACGCCTTCGCGCATGGCTTTGACGTGGACATCACCGAGATCGAGAAGGCTGAAACGCTGCTCGGGCCGCGTTTGAAATCACAGAAAAACATGCCCGCAATGCACTGGAAGGACGTTCCCACATTCTACAGCAGCTTGAATGACATCTCGGTTGATCACCTTGCTCTCCGCCTTCTCATCCTGACAGGGTTACGGACCGATCCGATCCGTCACTTGCAGCTGGATCAGATCGAAGGCGACGTCTGGACCGTGCCCGAAGATCACGTGAAGGGGCGCGTGGGTCACGCAAAAACGTTCCGGTTGCCGCTGGGTCCAGAAGCGCTGGCTGTCATCGAACTGGCGAAATGTCATGAGTGGAATGGCTTCCTGTTCCCCAATTCAAAAGGCAAAGCGCTAGATCGCATGGCCTTGATCAAGTTGATGAAAGGGTTCGGGACCTCAGCACGCCCACATGGATTCAGGTCGGCAGTGCGCACTTGGATTTCAGAAACCACTGATACGGCAGAGGAAGTCGCCGAGGCCTGCATCGGTCACTTCGAGGCCAACAAGGTGGTGAAGGCCTACAAGCGCACAGACTTCTTCGAAAAACGGGTGCCGATCATGACGGAGTGGGAAAAATACGTGATCAGCGGCAAAAGTTAAAAAGTGTAAACGCCGTTTTAACGATCCTCTGGTACCTATGTCTCCATGCCATAGGACAACAATATGAAAGACAAATTTATCAGATGTAACCAAGTCGTAGAAATGACCGGCCAGAGCCGATCCACAATCTACCGGAAGATCGCGAATGACGCGTTTCCGAAGCCCATCAAGACCAGTGCGCGGTCCAGCCGCTGGCGGTTAAATGAGGTCATAGAATGGATGGAAAGCCTTCCCCGACTTTGAATGCCTAAGCAGGCCGAGTGTATATCGCTCGGCCTGTTTCCTTTGACGGATGGACTTCGCCAATCACCTCGATCTTGGCTCAACATCATCCCAATGCTTGTTCTTCGGCAATGTCTTGGTACGTCGGGCGACGTCGTTGATCGATACGGGCATGAAGTCCCAGACATCCACGCCCACATTGACCGAATTGTTCGAGCCTTTCCAGTTGTTGTGAACATGGCCAAACAATTGCAGCGCCCCTTTGCGCGCGTGGTTCCACGTGATCATCGGGTAATGGCAGAGGGTATTGGCAGGTCCGTTTGCGCCGTCTCGAAGTTCAACCAACTGGGACACTGACGTCCAAGGCAACTCCAGCGTCGGCGCAAGATCGTGGTTACCCACGATCAGATGTTTCTCTGCTCCTGGAAGCTGGAGAAAAATTGCCTCCAAGTACGCAGGGTCTTTAGCCTTCGCGCCGAAGGCAAAGTCGCCCAAGATCCAGAGATCGTCTTCCGGCCCGACAACCTTCCACATGTTCTCAATCAGCGTCGCATCCATTTGTGCGACAGAGCCAAACGGGCGCTTGCAGTGGGACAAGATGTTCTCGTGCCCGAAGTGGGTGTCGGCAGTGTACCAGATTGTCATCGGCTAAAGCCCCGAGATTGGATCACAAGGCTTACTGCCAGAATGGGAGTGGCGGGGCAAGCCGAGATTTCGGCCCGAAACGGCCCAGAACCGACATTCATAACGCTCACCAGATGCTGCGGTGCGGCCCGTCAAACCGGAGCTCCGTCGTTCATATAGCGGCAATTTTGTTTCCCCCCTAAACCCTAGCGGATTCAGGAAAGAACGATGCGATATCATCCGCCTCTTCCTGACTTTTCATTAGACGAACACACAAAAGATTCTTCTTTGTTCGTGAGCATGCAACATAAAGAAGCTTTCTGGATGCGGCCTCCTGCCTTGTTTCTGGAATGTTTTTCGTAAAACAACTCTGAAAGTCATATTCAGTCGTCCAACCATACTCGTCGATAACTAGAAGCACGTTCTCAATGCCCGTCCCTTTCGTCTTGTGCATCGTTGAAAACTGGCTTTCGCTGTCCTCATAATCATAGAATGCCCATATCTCACTAAGCGAGAGCGCCTCAGAAAAAAACGATTTCAAGAAATTCTTCTCTTTCAAGTGACTCAACATGTCATCGTATTCCAGCTCCAGAACCTCAACGTTGATGTGCTTCATACTCGTGGCAGCGACCTCATTTGTCATTTGGATTTTGGTACGGTGGCCGTTCCGATGTAGTTCTTCAAATTCAGAAAAAACAGGATCACCCGTAAGTCTTGCCAAAAGCTTGTCGCGACGATCAACAAATGCCTTGTGGCTGTCTGAAACCCTTAGCAAGCCATATGCGGCGGCATACTCTATTGCCTCATAGGCGGCGCGATCCTTCGACTCAAATGAGTGAAGCATTTCATTGAGCTTGGCCTTATCAGCCACTGACGTTATCGAAAATCCGCGCTTCCGTAATTTCGAGATTAGACGGTTATACGAGCGCCTATCACCAGGCAAACCTCTGTATAGAGTAACTAGGTCAAACAGCTCACCAAACTGCAACCTGTCAAGCGTCTTGCGCATGCGGTCCCGTGGTTCTGAATATCGATCATCAAATATCTGATATAGTGTTCCAAAGCCAACATCGCTCGCGATAGACTTATTCGTCAGTTTCAATTGAACATAGCCCGGATAATCAGAGGCGGTCTTTTCAACCAGTGCATCAAGCGCACTTCTGAACGATGCCATATTTGTCTTCCGATCTTCCACCTTATCTCCCGTATCAACCTCCTCAGGAGCCAAGTCGTACACCAGCTTCACGCTGCCCTGGCGGCTCTCAATGGTTTCAAGGGTTCCATCATCAAGCGATTTCAGTGCTACATCCTGCTTTAGTCCATCTGTCCGAAATTTATTGCTAAAATCAATGACCTGGCGAGAACACCGATAATTGTCCTCCTTCTTGACAAGAATAAGTTCTTTGGCATGGATATGTGATTGAGCGCTTCCTATGCCATCTGAGTAGATGGCCTGTTCGGAGTCGCCAAACAGGCCTATTACGGTCTTAGCGTTTTCAGGCAAACAGCGGAGAAGGACACGAATGACATCAGCACTTGTGTCTTGGTACTCGTCAATAAAAATGCAGTCGTATCGATTTGATACGATCCTGCCCAGAAACGGGAAGCTTTCAAATATGTGGCAGGCTAACGCGATTAAGCCATCATGACCGTATGAAGGATCACTGAAGTTGTCAAAGGAAGTATCATTGTAGAAAAACTCATTCGGCTGTCTCGCAGCCAGCACGTCGCAGATTTCCTTATTGACCCCGCGGATCAACCCATTGAGCTGTACATTGTATGTGTTGGGATCCTTGTCATAATCTCGTTTTCCAGTGACCTTAGTAGTGTCTTCCCCGAGTACCGTCCTGCGACGTTTTTCGAGTTGGCCGTGCACCTTCTTGAAGCGTTCGTGCTCCCCCTTCTTTCTTGCCTTTTCGTCGCCGCCATAGTGTTCATCTCCAAGGGCGCCAAACTCGGGTAACTCGAAGAGCTTCGGAAAAACCTGCTGGATGTTTTTCTTGAAGGGCGAAATTATCTCGTGCAAGAACGAGTGAATGGTCGAAACCGTGATATCGCAGGGCACACGGTCAGCAATTTCGTCTGCGGCCTTGTTCGTATGCGTGATACAGGCAATACGAAGGTTTGGATCTGTTTTCAGAACCTTTTGAATGACTATCTTCAGGCTCTCTGTTTTCCCGCTTCCGGCTCCGCCTTGAAGAACAAAGTTCTCGCCACTAGAAACAAGCTCAACAATCCGATCTACCGGATTCAATTTTTGCGAATCCATTTCAAACCATCCATGATATATTTTGGCACATTCCAGCTTTCGCCTTCTACTAATGCCAAGTATAAGATCGATCCGGCAAAATCGGATTTCTTACCAAGTATCTGATCTGTGAGGGAATAAAATTCATTGCCGCTAAATTTCTCTAGCGTTTCCCTGTTTTTCAAGCCCGCCAACATGTCCTTGCGGGCCTTTATTTTGTCCAGATTGATCGAAATGAACGCATCTTCAAAACTTCTTGCGTGGTACCCTTTCTCCTTAAGCTGGTGGGCAAGCTTAATCTGCCCTTCGCCTGAAGAGGCAGTTCCATCTATCAGTCGTCTATGCCATTCCGAGAATTTCGCCTTTTCTTTCGGATCAGGGGCGAAGAGAAAGTGCTTCAGGGTTTCATTTGAGGTGTGGCTCGACTCTGCAACTGGACAGGCGGAATAACTGGTATTTCCCGTCTTTTCACTGACAACAGCTTTGGTCGTGTCGATGTCGGTAATGACCAATGTGCGAATGCCAATGAATTCAAGAAATGGAGCGAACGCCCGCGCGTTAGCACCCACTTCGAGAACGGATATGTTCTGCGAAGAGAGCCCGCTCTCCGACGTTTCACCAACATTTTCCTTGTCATGTATCTCAATGAATAGAGGAAGCAATATGCGTTCTGTAGTTCCCTCGATGAAGATCGCTTTGCTTGCGAAGAACAGCTCAGCAGAGTTAATGGTGAGGTATTGCTTGAGAAATTGAAAAAGCGCGGCCCCATCCGCTCCAAGTTTTTCGTACTTTGCGCTCAGATCAGTGTGAAAATTCTTTATCGTGACAGGCTCTGCCGCAGAAAGCCGTGAAAGATATCTGATGTCCTCAAAGTCCGATTTGGAAACGATGTGTGAGGAATGGGTTGTCAACAAAGCCTGCAAATTTGGAATTTGAGAGATCAATCCTTGGATTTTGTCAGCGAAGACATACTGCATCTGCGGATGCGTGTGGGCTTCGGGTTCTTCGATAAGCAGGAGGTTCAGCGGGGCGTTTCGTCTGGCAAAGTCGTCACGGCACAACTCGATCTGCAACAGCAGATAAAGGATATTCAAGTATCCGAGTCCGCTATGGTGCTCAGGAAGAAAGTTGTCGGTTTCGCCGTATATGACTTGCGATGAGGCTTCGATCAGCGATTGTGATTGGATATTTGAGACGACCTTCAAGTCGCCCAGCTCCAGAAAGTCGCCCGAGCTTTTTAAAAACCCCCCGAAAACCTCCGCATACTGCTCTTCAAGCTGATCGTCGATTTTGGCAAGCATTGATCTGAGCTTTTCAATGCTCTCACCGTCTGACTCGGTGGCCTCATCGTCGTCATCGTCATTGGCCTCGATGTCGCGTTTTCTAAAGTACTTTGTAGATATCTCTGACAGAGGCTTGGGGCCACGCCCGTTGTCTTCCGAGCTAGCAACATTTCTGCGGGCATGAATGACTTTAAAGTTCAAAAGCGCCCGCACATCGGATCGCGCTTTCTCCTCCAGTTGATCGCGGTGCGCTAGGTAGTATGGCGTCTCCTCGGTGTGCCCGAAATCATCAAATGCATAAACCTTTAAAACCAGAAACTTACCGCCAAGGTTGTTTTCAATGAACTTCTTTCGTTCCTTCGTGTCCTTCGGCAACGCGCGAAGAAGTTTCTTTTTGTCTATGCAGCACTCGAAAAGGATGTTGGTATTTCGTCGCGTCGGATCAAGGTCCAGCATGAACTCGGAGAGTAACGCAAGGTTATCAGTCTCGTCGTAAGCTATACGCAGAACCAGCCTGATCGCGAGTTCCTCAATATTCGTCTCATCATCAATATCGAGCACTTTATTCCTTATTGGGATTGGAAAATCAGTGTAGTCAAAATGCTCGGGCTTTTCCAGGAACTTTTCCAGAAGAACAGCAAATGACGTTTTTCCGGTGTTGTTTTTGCCTACGAGGAGCGTTGTTTTTTTTCGCATGTCCAGGCAACAATCCTGTAAAAGTCGAAAATTTTCAATTTTAATCTGTTCAATATGCATGGCAATAATACGCTTGAGTGTGAGACCCGTTTTGGAGCCGTGATTTACCGAATGAATTATCACTCGATATCCACGCTCGCAAAGGGAATTTGTGGTCCGAAGACGACTTTCAGCGCAGCAGGGCAATGATCGGCTTCGATGTCGTCTAAATGTTGGGTTCCAAAATCATTGCATGGCTGGCTCGCACAAGCAGCGAAAGTCAGGCTCCCGCCCTTGGTTCTGTTCGCCGCAGACGAAATCGGTAGATTATCAGAGAAGCATCATTTCAGCTGTTTTTCCTACACAAACTATTTTTTGTGTAGGAAATGCGCGATTGCCTTGTTGCGAATATCCACCCCCTCGGAGCGAAGCTGTTTCTCAGTCCAAATATGGTTGCAGCAGAGCAAACGGCTCGTCACACAGCTCCTTTGCCCAAGCGCAAAACTCGAGCACGTCCAGACGGCGTTCGCAGAGTTCGACTTTCGCCACGTAAGATGGAGGCTTCCCGAGTGTCGCGGCCAATTGAGCCTGCGAGAGGCCCTTAGCTTTGCGCGCTGCGACCAGTGACTTGATCAGGTCGCGGTGCGCCTGCGTGTGGAGGGTGCCAGCCATGGAGGGGTCCGTTTGGTGTCGACACACCCTCCTACGCTCGATAATCATTACTCCCAAAATAGGAGTGATTCGATGCCTGATCCTGACTCAACCTTCATAGCGGATACCCGCATTTGCATGCCCGGCAGCTTTGCCCTTTTCATGCTCCGCTGCCGTGGAAGCGCCCCGTCCGAAGACATTAAGATGCTGCTGGCCCTAGGCCTCATTGCTCAGACACCCGTTGGACCTTTCCAGATCACGCAGAAAGGGCGGGATCTGACCGATCCTCATCCCATGGGCATGAACGAAGGCAGCCTTCTATCCATGTCCTGCATTCTTCACATGCAGGGCATTGGTCCCGTGGAAGTTATGCGCAACCGCGCTGAAAGCGTCATCACGCCCGACAGCTTTCTACCTGACGCCTACATCTGCAAGTTCCAAAGTCGGCTCGCAGAGCTAAGGCAGAACGGGCTGACCCGCTACAAAGGCGATGGACCTTCAGCGTTCAGATCTGAGTAGGTCCCTTGCGCCCTGACAACGCTTGGAGTGATCATGGTCATGGAACAGACGGTGGCTCCGATTCGGGGCCGTCGCGGTTTCTTTCTGGCCAATCTTCTTGGCTTTGGAGCTGCTCGGGCCTCTCTGGAGGAAGAAGCTTTGCGGTAGAGCGGGCTTTGAGGAAATTTCTAATTGTCTCTTGCCCGCCGAGGATCATTCGGCGGACGTTTTCCAAACCAAAGAGCACCTGCTGAAGCACTGAAAGAGGCCGCGCTACACGCCGAATGCGCGCCTCAAATTCCTTGAGAAAGTCTTGCAACCCTATGGGCTTTGGCTGCTTGGGACGCGCGGTGTCTTTCGCTGTGTGGGCTTGGGCTTGACGTGGCAACGGCTGAGTCACTCGCGCGGTTTCAGTGTCTGCAGCAGTTTGCCCAAGGACCGCATCAGTTGGTCCTGCTTCTCCATGCGCTCCAGCAACTGGACATTCTGTGCCTTTTGCTCCTCCAATTGGGTCACCAACGGATCCAAGGCTTGGCTGATCTGGAAGGGCAGCGCGTGTATCGCCTGAAGCACCTCTTGCTGCGTAGCTGTGTTCGTCTCCAAGTGCAGGACCAGCGGCGCGCTCAAGGCTGCGCTCCTTTGCGTCGCTGAGTTTTTGAAAGTCTCGGTCTTTGACATAGGAAAATCCTCTCTTCTCTAAATTCTTCAATGAAAAGCCCCGCCCAAGCGCGGACGCGGACAAAACATGCCCTTCCAGGCCAAAGGCGAAGCCAGAGAGCCTGCCTGTGGTCGCGGATATATTCGGGCGCACATCGACGCCGCAGCCTTCCAGAGCATCGACGAAATCGGATGCCGTGATCGGTGTTGCGGTCAGGTCTGTCAGCAACTGCTGCAGTTGTGCCTTTGATGAGATCTCGCCCTTTTCAGCCAAGACCAATTCACTGGATTTCGGCGCGGCGACGTGATCGGTTTTGCGATCTGGTTTAAGCAAATGGGAGGGCTCGACAGGGATCAGCCCGAAGGTCATCTCAATCTCCCGGATCAGCGCTTCACTGCGGCGATAGTCGTGACTGTCCGAGACGACTGTGCCGTCGAGCTTGATCCTACTGGCTGCGATATGAATGTGGTCGCCGTGGCAGACGGTCAGGTAGGCCTGAAAGCCCATCCCCTTGGCCCAGTGGTCGCCGATGGCTGCCCATTCCTGATCGGTCAGTTCACGGTCTTCTACGGGCAAGGAAATGGACATGTGCACGGTGTTCTTTGAAAGAGAGGGGCGCAGTTTCCTGAGCGACGCAAACTGCCGCTTTGCCGAAGAGGCATCAAACCCAAGGGATCCACCCACAATCGCCACCTTTGGCCGACGCCGACCTTGGTTGTCTTTTGTGCCCAGAAGGTAATCGACAAGACCACTGGCATTGGATCCCTTGATGAGCTTACCGATGGCCATGCTTGCCTCCGATCAGCCCTTCCCTGACTGTCTTCAGCGTGTGCGAAAGTCGGACAAGCACCTGAGCGAATTCTTCAGAATGGGCGAAGTGCCCTTGGTTGGCATGGAGTGTGAGTTGATTGAGGTTTGCAGTAGTCCGCGCCAGTTCTTCCCAAGCCAACTGATTGATCTGAGGGACAGATCTCGAGACGGTTTTGCCAAGCAGGCGACGGCGAGCATAAGCTGAAATCTTCAGACTGCCTGACGTTCCGCGAAGTTTGGCATACTCGGCTTCTGTCAGCCGAATATTCAAATGCCTGCTGCGTCTCTCAACTGCCTTTGGTCTGCCGCCGTTGTTCCTTCGTTCCATGATCACCTCGAATACATGCTGGACGCAGTTGGCATCCCAAGAGGCACATCACAACGTCCGCACTAGGCAGTTAAGATTCGAGGATTAAGAGAACGTTTACGCTTTACGTGGGTGGTGATATCTCAAGGCAAAACCAAGCTCAGATGACGAGACAAACACCCAACGGCAAGCTGACAAGAGGGAGTGCAAGCGAAGCGCGCACTCCCGTCCCGGCGTGAGCAAAGCGAATGACGGCGAGCGTTTTTGTGTAACAAAAACATGGCTCGCTAACAAAAATCAGACCTTTCACAATATAGGTCGTTCACAGAAAGATTTGTTCGGCCTGATTGGGAAGCCTGTCGAAACGTGTACTGAGCACGGAGATGGCTCCCCTCTCGAAGAGGAGCGCGCAGAAGATGCGCCCGAGAACCAGAACCAATGTTCTAGAATCAACCTAAAATGTCGCATTAGCGCTGACGTCAGACAACCACCGATGGTGACAAGGTCCTCCCGGACATTCCCCGTGACCCGATAATCATGCACTATCATGACAAAACCTTCCAAAAACCCAAACGTTTTGTCATAAGTTGTTGGAACGGCTAGCACCTGTGAACTTGATCGCTAAGTGGCGGTCTTTTTTGATCGTTAAATGGCACATTTGATTGCCGATACCGCGCCAAGTCGGGTGATATCAGCGTTCCCCAAGTTGGCATCGTGCCCGTCAGTTCAGCGCATCCTTGAATGGTTTTAGATGCGCAAAGAACGGCGCGGGGTTGCCGTGCATGTCTACAACCTCAATGCCATAGAGTGTCTGCTTGCGTGGCTCAGGAACGTGAGTGGGCTGTTTGACCCACTCGAATTTCTTGAACCCGTAGTCACTGGGGCAGAAGGCTTTGACCGTATCGCTGGGTTTGATGTCCTTGGAGCTCATCTCTCAGCCCGCGATCCGTTTTCCGGACTTGGCCGCTTTACGTTGCCTGGCTTCCATGGCCTTACGCTGTTTGCGGTTCATGGAGTGACCTTGCGGATGGCGGGGTGCGTCCGGGTGACCTGCAAAGGCGGGCGGGATGTTCGGCTCTGGTTTGGAGGGCTGCAAGAGCGTGCTTGTGTGGTTGGTGTTCAGGCCGAACATGCCAACAGGTGCGGGCATACGCGTGCCGATCTGTTCCCACTCTCCGGCAGCGTAGATCGCTTCGAGCGTTACATCCGAGCGAGCAAGAATGTAATCCTCTGGCTTGGGCAGCTCTTCGCCATGGGAATAGGGGAAGTGAAACGCGCGTTCTTCGACCGTTCCGTCCTCGCCCTTCATCCTACCGACCATGTAGCCATCGTCGGTGACTTTCCAGCCCTCGCTTGCAGCCATCTCCATGAAGGACACGTGTGTTCCATCCGGCAGGATAATCCGCGTGCCGAAGCGTACCTTGCCGGGTTTTGGTTCTGTCCAAGTACCATCGGTTTTTTGCACGGTGGCCGAGGCGTGGATCATCCTATCGCCCATGGAGCCAACTTTGCAGTTGGTCGCGGCGCGGATCATTGTGCCATCGGCACGCATGATCGCGCCATCGGTGCGCAGGATGTCCATCAGCGGAACGTGCTGGTCTTTGAATTTGCCATCAGCACAATAGTAAGCATGGCCGGGGGTCACGCCCGTATTCCAGAAATCCAGCAGATGCGTGGCTGTGTTGGTCATGGTGCGTGTAACAGGGCCGGGTTTGATCCGGCCTTTGTCGTCATAGGACACGACCAGATCGCCAACGCGGATTTCGCTGATTGGCTTTTCCCAGACCTTCGAAAGAACAAGCTGTTCGTCGTATGTACCGTCCGCGCGCGGTTTAATCGATGGATCGAGCGGCCACATCTGAATGGGCGTGTCTGCTTTGAAGCACTGGTTATTTTGAGCGCTGCCATTAACTCTTTGCAGTTCTCCATACCACCCACCAAGATATCCCGGAAGCGCTACAGGCCAGTTCTCCCAGTCAACCGGAGTGACTGTTCCTGCTTGATATACAGATTGAGCGTAAAACTCGACTTCACGAGCCACTACATATGCAACAGAGTTCGAGTTCTGAAACAATGCATTTTGATTTCCAGCAACAACGCTTCCTGTAATTCGTTCATATAAAGGTAAGTCGCCGGGGTGGTATGCGGCTTGATAAGCCGTATCATTCCCGAACAGTGCGTTTGCGCCGCGTCCAGCATCATCTAGGATTTGGATTGCTTCCTGTCGTGTGAGGCCAGAAACCAACGTATGGCGATGCTCTGGGGTGTAACCTTGATCTCCGAGTGAAAAATTACCGCCGCCCATGTTGACGACAAGCGGCACATCATCACGGTACGCTGCGTTTCCAAAACCACGTTCTGAGCTACCGATGCCAGTGGCTGGTCCGCCATGAATGCTCGCGACAACGCTGCCGTCTTGGTCAACTATATGGACGCCAGCATGGCCGTTATTGCCCGGAAGGTCTGTTGATACGACTTCAATAGAAAATTGAGACATGGTTAAGACTCTCCGCTTAATAGTAAAATTTCATCGTAGCTGATTGTTGCATGGTGATCTGGATAACCAAATATCAAAGTTCTTCCGTGTCCGAGCGTTGTTTGTAGGTCTGCTCCTGTAATCTCAGAAAGGCGATCTAAAATATCAGATTCTACTATGTTGGTTTGCAAATCAACATTAGCAAAGAAATCATCACCAGACCAATTTTCAGATGCCAGACGGTCAAGTTGATCGCTTGGCAAAACACTCTCAAAATAGTCTCGATGCATATCGGCTTGTACAGTTGCTACCAAATCAATTGCCCCTCTAGTTTCCATTGTCATTACAATGAATCGACCGTTCTCCGAAGACCATACTCTGACCTCTAGGATTTTGTATGATATTTGGAGGTTAGGTGTCGGGTTTGTTTGTTCTGGGAAATATGATCGGATTTCAGGGATGTATATGCCAATGCACCTCTTTATGCCCTGCTGAACTTCACATTCTGAATCTGGAAGATGTGAGAACGAGGCGCTTTCTGGCGCTGAATAAATACGTTCGATTGTGTTTTGGCTTAATCTGGGGGATACTGTTTCGCCCCAGGACGACTGGGCAATCACAAAGAACGAAAACGCTAAAGACCAAAACACTGGATTCCTCCTCATAAAATTATTCCCCGCAAGTGGCTCCCCGTGCTTGTCTGCACCAAACTGCAGCCAGTGTGCTGTTGATAGGACTCCATCGGAAACGGTTGGCTTTGTCACGCCCCATCTCCTCGGGCATCCACACCAAACGCTAACCCACCCCCGGCACCCTTTGCAACGTCCGATAGACGGTTGGTCGTGAGACGGAA
This sequence comes from Donghicola tyrosinivorans, assembly GCF_003003355.1. GTDB lineage: Bacteria > Pseudomonadota > Alphaproteobacteria > Rhodobacterales > Rhodobacteraceae > Donghicola > Donghicola tyrosinivorans. Next base: position 381,800 of record NZ_PVTQ01000001.1, on the reverse strand, counting down.
AACACCTCAGCCAGATCGCTGACGGAATACTCGCCCGTGTCGTACATGCGGCGTAGCTCGCGGGATTGGCGGTCGGAGAGTTTTGGCTGTTTACCGCGCAGTTTGCCTTTGGCGCGGGCGATGGCCATGCCTTCGCGGGTGCGCATACGGATCAGATCGGCCTCGAATTCGGCGAAGGTGGCGAGGATGTTGAAGAACATCTTTCCCATCGGATCGGTCGGGTCATAGACCGACGCGCCCAAAGCGAGGTTCACGCCGCGCGCCTTCAGCTTGTCGGCGATGTCGCGGGCGTCGGGCACAGAGCGGGCGAGCCGGTCGAGCTTGGGCACGACGAGGGTATCCCCCTCGCGCACAGCGGCAAGGGCTTGGTCCAGACCGGGGCGGGCGCGGTTGGTGCCGGTCAGCCCATGGTCCGTGTAGATGCGATCCGGCGCTACGCCGAGATTTTCGAGCGCCTGCTTCTGCGCCGACAGGTCCTGCCGGTCGGTCGAGCAGCGCGCGTATCCGATTTTTGTGAAACTCATGCCTGTATTGTACGGATAAGGGGCCTCTTTTGCAAATTAAAGCGTACCATTTATCTGATACAAGTGGGGTGCTGGTTTCATGCGAGGTGTCCCATCATGCCAAAACGTCCGCTCACCGATCCCCTTACGGACAGTTTGACCACGCTGTCCGATGACCGGCGCGCCGAGGCACTGCGCCGGTTCAACATCCTGCGCTCGCATTTGGTCGATGCAGTTCCCCTGACGAAAGTGGCCCGTGCCAGTGAGGTTCCGTTGCGCACCCTGCAAAGATGGGTGGCCCGATATCGCCGACACGGGCTTGTCGGGCTGGCGCGGGCACCACGCATCGATGCCGGACGGCGCAAGATACCGTCTGAGTTGGTCGATCTGATTGAAGGTTTGGCCCTGCACAAACCCAAGCTGTCGGCAGCAGCGATCTACCGGCGCATCACCCCGATTGCTAACGCGCGGGACTGGCCGGTCCCGTCCTATGCCACGGTGCATGCCATCGTGGATGCACTTGATCCGGGACTTGTCACGCTCGCCCATGACGGCGCAGCCGCCTACCGCGACCGGTTCGAAATAATCCGCCGCCATCGTGCCGAAAAACCGAACGCGGTTTGGCAGGCCGACCACACACAACTCGATCTTTTTATCCTCGATGCAAACGGCGTGCCGATGCGGCCGTGGCTGACCATCGTGCTTGATGATCATTCTCGCGCCGTGGCCGGATATGCTGTTTTTGTTGGCGCACCTTCTGCCATCCAGACCGCCCTTGCCCTGCGGCAAGCGATTTGGCGCAAAGACACGCCGTCCTGACCGATCTGCGGCGTTCCGGACGTGCTCTATACCGATAGTCATACAATTGGTGCCAGTTCCCGGGTGGTTTGACTCGAATACCGATCGACCATTCGCTGGGTTGGTGCCGCATGGCTTCTCGGTGTGATCTGACTCTCACTCCGATCGACCTGACACGTGTCTTTCCCTGGACCTGTCGATCATCTGGGAACGCCTTGTGGCGAGCTTGCCTCAAAGGTGCGTCGTGACCCAAGAAGGGCCTGACCATCCGGTCTCATGACTGTCCTGTCCCTGCATTCCTTGAGGCGATGCTTGTTCTCTTGTCGCCGGAAAGGATCAACAAATGGCCGAAAGCCCAGAAACATCGCACGTCGTCGGAGGCGTAGATACCCACAAGGATTTACATGTTGCAGCTGTCGTAGACCAGTACGACCGCGTGCTCGGCACCGAGAGCTTTCCCACGACCCGTCATGGCTATCGCTTGATGTTGATCTGGATGCGGTCTTTCGGGGATCTGCAACGCGTCGGCATCGAATGTTCAGGCAGTTATGGCGCAGGGTTGCTGCGCTATTTGCAGGCAGCTGGCATCGAAGTTCTGGAGGTGGTCACTGCCCCTGACAAACAAGAGCGCCGTCGTCGCGGCAAGAACGACGACTTCGATGCAGAAAGTGCGGCCCATGCCGCCTTCACCGAACGGCGCACTGTCACACCGAGAAGCCGTGACGGTATGGTCGAAAGCCTTCGTGTTCTAAGGGTTTGCCGAAAGACAGCCGTTCAGGCGCGCCGCATTGCTTTGCAAATGATCCAGACGACGATCGTCTGTGCCCCCGACAGATTGCGAGAACCCCTGCGTAAGATGACGCGAATGCAATTGATCCGCACACTGGCAGCTTGGCGGCCTGATCTCACGGCCTTTCGGCAGGTCGAAGAAGCTTATCGCATCTCGCTCAAATCCCTAGCGAGGCGTTACCTCGAACTGCATGATGAGATCGCCGATCTGGATGAAATGATCGAAGCCATCGTCAAGGACCTTGCTCCTGAGCTGCTCGACCGGACCGCGATCGGCCTGAACAGCGCGGCGCAACTATTGCTGACGGCTGGCGACAATCCGGAGCGGTTGAAATCCGAAGCCAGCTTTGCCGCCCTTTGCGGCGTCAGTCCGGTACCCGCGTCATCCGGAAAAACTGTCCGGCACAGGTTGAACAGAGGCGGTGATCGCGCAGCCAATAGTGCGATCCACATTATCGCCATCGGACGTTTGCGACTTGACCCACGCACTCAAGCCTACATTGCCAAACGGACTGCTGCCGGAAACTCAAAGCTGGAAGCCATTCGCAGCCTCAAACGTTACATCGCGCGCGAAGTCTTCGGCATCATCATGCGCCGCTACAAAGAGATCAATCAGACACAAATCGCCGCTTGCCTCTTAGAAGGGCGTCCAAGGTTCGCAATTCACCAGCAAGCACCTCGAACAGGTCGCGGCTGATTTGCGCATCGAGCTCGTCTTCTCGACGGTAGGCCGCCCTCAGGGGCGGGGCAAGATCGAGCGGTTCTTCGGCACCATCAACACCGAGCTTCTGCCCGAATTGCCGGGGGCATTGTCAAACGGAAAGCCCGCCTACCCGCCGCGCCTGTCGCTTGGTGATCTTGAGGCTTCCGTGAAAACCTTTGTCACCTCCACCTACAACGCCCGCGCGCACAGCGAAATCGGCGCATCGCCCAACGATGCCTGGCGGGGCGACGGGTGGCTGCCCCGGATGCCTGACAGTCTTGAGCAACTCGACCTGCTTCTGGTCATGTCGGTGAAAACCCGGCAGGTGAGACGGGACGGCATTCGGTTCCAGGGGCTACTCTACACTGATCCAACCCTCGCCGCCTATGTCGGCGAAACAGTCAGCATCAGGTATGACCCGCGCGACATCACTGAGCTGCGCGTGTTCCACCGCGACCGGTTCCTATGCCGCGCTGTCAGCGCCCATCACGCGCATCAGGCAATTTCTCTCAAGGATATCCAACAGGCGCGCACGGCGCGGCGAAAGGCTTTGCGTAACGAGATCATGGCGAAGTCGCGGCGGGTCACGGAGTTCCTTCCCGACCCTGCGCCGCCCCAAAGCCCTGAAAAGCAAGAGCCCGCAAAACCGGACAGCCCGGTCCAAAAGCTGATCCTGTACAAAACGGACAAGATGTCATGAGCCGTCAATCCCGTCGCACTGGCACCTTCATTGTTACCCGTGAACACAAGCGATTTGTCGAGTTCGCCAATACGGTGCGCCGCAACGCCACCATGGGCCTGTGCCATGGCCGGGCGGGCGTCGGCAAAACCCTCTCAGCCCGACGCTATGCGCATTGGGACCTGATCGAACCGCTCGTGACAGAATGGGGCAAACGCGAGGACTCGGATGCCAAGGTCTATGCCGCCTCTGCCCGTGCCCGGACCTTGTTCTACACAGCGCCGATAAGCGGCAGCCTCTCAGCCCTGCGCAAGGACATCCAACCATTTATAACGCGGCTCAGCATTTGCATCGATAGCCATGAGCGCCCCGAGTGGACAGGCCATTATTCAAAGCCACTTGGCCCGATAGAGCTGGTGATCGTAGACGAGGCCGAACGTCTGACCATGTCCGGTTTGGAGTTCCTGCGCGACCAATTCGACCGCAGTGACGCAGGGCTGATCCTGATCGGCATGCCCGGCATCAAGAAACGCATGTCGCAATACCCGCAGCTCTACAGCCGCATCGGATTTGTACATGAATACCCGCCACTCTCCAAAGACGAGATGCAGTTCGTCCTGCAGCGTCAATGGAAAAAGCTCGGCTTCGGCCAAGATGATGCCGATTTCACCGATGCCCGCGCCGCCGCAGCCATCATTCGATTGACAGCGGGAAACTTCCGCCTCCTGCAACGCCTCTTCATGCAGATCGAACGCATCGCCCGGATCAACGAAATCGCCGCCATCACCGAAGACGTCGTCGAGGCCGCCGCTCAAACCCTCGTCATCGGTAACGCCAATTAACGATCAAGAAAGACCGCCAATTAGCGATCAAGTTCACAAGCACCTTGATCACTCGCGCGGAGATTGAGCGTGACAAAAACGACCGTTTGTGTAACTCTCCTTCATATTTCCAGTGGTCATTACACTTGTGGGCGTTAGAGATTAATGAAGAACTTAATAAGAGGTGCAGCATTGCTTTCGGCACTATCCGTACCAGCAAGCCCTGCCCTCACCCAAAACGCAGCTGCCTGCGAATTGCCGCCGAATTTAGTTTCTCCTCTTGAGACTGGTCCATACATCGTCAGCACCTATCACACCACCGGCGTGCCGGGCAGTGACCGGGTTATTCAGGTGCAATGGCCCAGAGATATTGAAAGCCCCCTCTCGGGAGTGCCACCGGGGCGAGAGGACGGAGCTACGCGTACCTTGGTCTTCAACATTCCCAATGGGCAGGTATCTGTTCCCAGAGAGAACGGTAGTATCAATCAATCCCCGTTTCCAAGTTTCACAGTTCTTGTCGGAAATGGGGTTGATCTATACCCCCTGTACTCGAGCCTTGCACGCGTTGGCGGCATGCCCGGATCGGGGAAACTTCTAGATAGCGGGCAAGGCTATACCTACCACTCGTCCGAAGGTTTTGAGACTTTCCCAGACGAAGACCATGGCGATTGGATGCGGTATGCCTACCCAGATGAAACAGGTGTCGCATATAATCGAGATACCTTTTTTCGCGGAACCCCGGAGCTAGCAGGAATCGAAGCGATTCTCAGCTGCAAGCGTTGGGAAGATGGACCAACCGAATATTCGCAATGCCACTTACATAAGAAACTTGAACCGATTTTTTACAGGGTCAGGTTCGATGGCAGGAATTTCGACGATCTCCCTGTGATTGAATTCATCGCGGACCGTCTCATGGAATGCATTATAGGGTAATTATAAAATGGTCCAAAATCTTACACAGCAAGATATCGACCACCTTAAAGGGCTTGTTGGAAACAGCTACGCAGAAGGGGTCGGCAATCGTGATGCTTATTACTCATATCTGGAAGAACGTGGTTATCAATATGGCGGCTTGGCCGGGGGTGTCGTTCGAGAAGATTCACTCTCTGGCCGGATCGCCAACGCCTTTTTGGCAGAGACAGCAGCTCAATCCGGGAATGCGATCAACCTGAGTACCAGTCTGGAAATCAGCTATGATCTGATGGTTGCTGATTTGAACGCGCGCGCTGCTATGGTCGCTGCGAATGGTTACGCAGGCCTGTTGGATGCTGAAGTTCATTACGAAAACCACAAAGACGTATTCAGTGAACCCGACTATGGTCTAGGCATTGAGAACTGGACTGCCGCTGAACCTCTCGAATATTACATCGAAAACTATGATGCCTTGGGATTCGACAACCCGACACAAGCGGCAAACGAAGCCATGGCTTACATGATGTCGCTTGATACCGTGGCTGAGTTTTTTCAATTCCAGTTTGCCGTTGGACGAATGATCGACTTTCAGGGGGCTACATTGTCGTCGCGAGCAGAGCTCGCGCGATGGCAGTTGATTTCTCAAAATGTTGCACTCGAACATGCCGGGTACATCGCAAGCGGTACTGGTACACCGTTCAATACTAACTGCTTCAAGTCTGATACGCCCATCCAAATTTGGCCTCTTGATCCATCGATCAAACCGCGTGCTGATGGCACATATGACGAACAGCTTGTTCTTTCAAAGGTATGGGAAAAGCCGATCTGCGAAATCCGCGTTGGCGATCTGGTTGTCTCTTACGACGACAAAGATGGCAATCTAAAGCCCGGACGTGTACTGCGGACCTTCCGCAATGAGGCAACACATATTCTGGATTTCTGGGGCACTGGTGTGACGCCAGGACATGCCTATTTGTGCGCGGATGGTGTGTTCAAAGATCAGCACGTCCCGCTAATGGACATTCTGCGTACAGATGGTGCGATTATGCTGGATGATGGGACTTTGATTCGCGCTGCGATCAATTGTGAGGTTGGCTCTCCCGAAGACCAGTTCGTACTGGCTGTGGTGGGTGAAAAGCAGCCCAACGGCCGTGTGAAAATTTCTGAGGCACGCAAAATTCGTGTCGGGACGCGGATAATCCTGCGAGACGGGCAAGATACATCGCTGTTGGAGTTAATTACCGCCAATGGCGGACAAGTTACCAATGATGGACTTGTGCAGACATCTGATGGTCGCAAACTGCCCTTCCGTTGGGAGCTTTCAGAGCACTTGCCTGCGCCGGAGGATTACATTCTGCAGTGCTCTGACGTCACGCTTGAGGCGATCTACGCGGCCGGTGAATGGGAGAGTATCGGCACTAAGTTGTCTGCACCGCTTGCAGGACAGGATGCACCAGCTATAGACGTGGCATTGGGATCGCGACCTGTACCAAATATTCCGCCCGCCTTTGCAGACCACCCAGATGCGCCTGCACAGCGCTCTACCAAAGTCGCCACTCCTTTTCTGAGCTAGAGTACAGAATTTATGACCAGTGATTTAGGCCTGCGCGATAACGCGCAGACAGCCTCACCGACTCTGCGCCATGGTTTCCGGTTTGAGGTTTTGGATCAGTCCTTCACGGATGTTCAGGGGCTTGTAGAACTGGCGCGCAGCGCGCACGATGAAAGCCGATTTTCCTATATTCCTTTTGCGCCGCAAAAGGTTGAGGCGATCATCCGGCGTAGTATGGAAGATACCAAACGGCACGGCGTATTGCTGTGCCGAGATGCCACGCAACTTGTTGGCATGGTCTATTGCTCTATCGGCGAATATCACATTGGCGCGGCTACGTTGCTGACGACAATCCACAACATGAATGTTCGCCCAGACGTTCGCCATAAACTGCGCGGTGGTTACGCAGCACTTGGGCTTTTGCGCGGTGTAGAGTCTTGGTCTCAGGCTCGAAACGCATCAGAAATTTTGTTCCACGTCACATCAGACGTAGAGCTTCAAAGAACACATTCATTTATCAAAAAGCGCGGCTATCGCTTTATCGGGGGAAGTTATGCAAAATCAATTTGATCTTTCAAAACATGCGCTTGCATCCGAAGCCACACATTCCGCAACCTTAAAGGATCAGGAAGTGGCGTACATCGGCGATGAGCTTGAGACGTTTGAGCTGGGCGCAGAAATATCTATGGCTCAAGCGCCCGAATTAACGCGAAATAGGATCATCGCAAGTGGTCTTCAAGGTCTTGATGAAACTGACCCTGCACAGGGCTGGCAGATCCACAATTTTGAAGTTGAAGAGCATCACACCTATCTGGCTGCAGGAACGAGAGTTCATAACAGGTCAACCACCTATACCTTGGATGATGAAGGGCGCATTGCTACGCTCACGGGACCAGATGGAGAAGATATCGCAATTCAAGGCAACTGGACACCAGGGCAAGCATATCACTACGGACACATTGTCGAAGTTGATAATGGAGATGGCACAACAACGCCGACATTGACTTCAGGAAATTTTCTGGAAAACCTGTCTGATTTTGGCCGTAGTTTTGCTGATGCAATTGGATTGGATGGGCGTTTGGGTTATCAAGGAACATTTGCGGGTCACCCTCCCCAAATGCCTGGCTCAAGTTTTCATGAGGAAGGACAACCCGCACCATATCGTGTCGATTGGTCTGGCGACCAGGACGAGGATGGAGAGCCCGATTGGAGGGACGAAACCTATTCAAATATTGGACATTGGAATGGGGACCGTGATGGCGATGGTGTGCCCAATTATAAAGATTACAACGATGGAGTAGGCTGGCGAGACAATAACCCTGGTGGTGGTGGTGATACTGAAGGTAGTGGCAAGCCAATTATCCTCGACTTGGATGGGGACGGTATTGAAATTTCTGTCGATCGTTCGGTGTCATTTGACATAGATGCGGATGGTTTTAAGGAACAGACAGCTTGGGTTAGCCCTGATGATGCCTTTCTTGTGATTGATTTGAATGCCGACGGGTCTCGCGGAGAGGGTGATGGTAAAATTAATATGACACATGAGTTGGCATTCACAGAATGGATGCCAACCGGCGGAGTCACGGATCTTCAGGCGCTGTCGATGTTCGACACTCTTTCCGATTTGGGTGGCAACGGAGATGGGGTACTCTCTTCAATTGATACAGTCTGGTCCGAGTTGCGGGTTTGGCAAGATGCAAACTCTAACGGTATTGCTGATGATGGAGAATTGCGTACCCTGGCCTCACTAGGATTTACACAAATCAACCTGACCTATGATGATGGCACTGCATATGATGACAACAGAAACGATGTCGCTGTGTTCGGTAGCACATTATTGGGGACGGCTTCCTTCACCCGCAACGATGAAGTTGTTGAGGGCGGCGTAGGGGACGTTGCACTAGGATACAACACCCAAGGCTGGCGTCAGATTGAAACGTCCAGCGGCTATTCCATTGAGTTCGAAAACGGGGAGTCTTTGCATTATCGGGTTCTGGATGGGTCCGGTTCAGCAAATGTAAACCTCGACGTTTTGGTTTTGGACGGTGCCACCGGTGATGGACGGAACAACCTACTTAACGCAGCAGGCCATTCGCGATCTGTTCAAATTTCTGGCGGTGACGGAAATGACAGTGTCTGGGGTGGGAACAACGACGATATGCTGGCTGGGAATGCTGGCTCAGATGATATTCGTGGGCATGGAGGTAATGATCTACTCTTCGTTGATGCTGCTGACCTAAACAACGGCCATGTTTCAGGGAATGATGGTATTGATACCTTGATAGTCACTGGTAACGCCGGTGTGAACGTCACACTCCTTAGCCATCAAGTAGAAGCTGCCTATGGCGGCGAAGGCCATGACATTCTGTCCGGTGCGGGGCTTTGGGATGACCTGCCGATTTATGGCGGCGATGGTAACGATACAATTACGGGTGGCGAAGCCAATGACCGCTTGAGCGGCGATAGTGGGAATGACCAGATCAATGGTGGGCATGGTGGTGACATCATTTTAGGTGGAACTGGGGCCGATACGCTAAATGGTGACAATGGTGACGACCTTATTCTTGGAGGCGATCAAACGGACGCCCTAAATGGTGGAAACGGCGATGATAATCTGATTGGAGGCGCAGGCGCAGACACGTTGTACGGCAACAACCATGATGATGTGTTGGATGGCGGGGCCGGAGCCGATGTGCTGAACGGCGGTTATGGCGATGATATCCTGCGCGGCGGGGATGGTGCAGATAGCCTGTTCTTCTGGCGTGGTGATGATCACATGTCTGGCGGCGCAGGCAACGACAACTTCTATCTGCAAAGCGATGCTCAATACGGCTCCGATGCCCATTGGGGTTGGACAATTGCCCAAGGTGGTACTGGCTTCGACACTTTGTATGTGAATATGAGCACAAGCGGTTACTATACAGATAGCATCCAGCGTATCGGTGGCAACCAATGGCAGCTTCTTCTAAGGAATAGTCCTGACACAAAGGTTGTGATCGATCTTCAGGATATTGAGCGTGTGCAGTATTCCGATGGACGCGTCATCACGCTCAGCACAAACACCTCGCTTGATACAAGCGACAACTACCAACGCGTAAACCCAGACGCGTATTTGGGCGACAGCGCCGTAAATTCTGGCATGAGCATTCATTACGTTGGCAATATACTGGCAGGCTGGACCGGCAATGACACAATTGCCGGAAGCAACGGCACTAATATCATTGATGGCGCTCAAGGAGCCGACCAGATTGCTGGATTCGTCGGAAACGATACACTGTACGGTGGCGGGGGCGCGGATGAAATGTGGGGGGGTGACGATAACGATAGCCTGCACGGCGGTTCCGGTGCGGATGCAATGACCGGGGGAAACGGGAACGATACCTTATACGGAGAACAGGGCGCGGACCAAATGTGGGGCGATGCGGGCAATGACTTGATGATTGGCGGCGCAGGTGGCGACATGCTCAGTGGCGGCTCAGGTAATGACGAACTACACGGCCATGATAGCAATGATAACCTTTTCGGTGGTGAAGGAAACGATTCACTCTATGGCGGAACGGGTTCCGACCGCCTGAATGGCAATGAGGGCGACGACCTTCTGCAAGGTCACCAAGGCGCGGATCAGATCACCGGCGGCACGGGCAATGATACGCTACACGGCCACGATGGCTTTGACGTGCTCTACGGTGATGCTGGAAGCGATCTAATCCAAGGCGGTCAAGATGATGACTGGCTCTTTGGTGGTGACGGCGCGGATACGCTAGAAGGTGGCAATGGGCGTGATGTTCTCAACGGTGGTGAAGGTGCTGATGTCCTGAATGGTGGAGATGGCATTCTAGATGTTGCCAATTACGAAGGCTCGTCTGCCGCGGTCACAATCAACCTGGAAACTGGGGCGGCTTCAGGAGGGGACGCTGAAGGTGATACAATCACAAACATTGAAAACCTAGTAGGTTCAAGTCATTCGGACAGTCTGACTGGAAACTGGGCTGACAACATTATCGAAGGCGGCGATGGTGCGGACGTCATTTATGGCGGAGCAGGCCACGACGCTATTGATGGTGGAACGTGGTGGGATACCATCCATGCTGGGGATGGGAATGACATCGTGTGGGGCGGAGACGGACGCGACACTGTATCGCTCGGTAATGGCAACGACGTGTTTTTTGACAATGGTCAGACGGGCTCCAATGCTCATGACAATGTTGACGGAGGAGCCGGAAACGACACCATCAATGGTGGCGGTGGCAACGATACCTTTATTGGCGGTGCTGGTGATGATGCGATTAGCGGCGCTGCTGGAAACGACACTCTGACGGGTGGGGCAGGTGCTGATGTATTCCAATTCAACACCAATATCAAATTGGGCGCGGACGTTATCACTGATTTTGAACAAGGTGTTGATCTTCTTGAAATGACCGGCGTAACCTTTGGTGATTTGAATTTTGTTGCTACAGGCAGCGGCGTCCGCGTTGAATGGGACGGTGGTTCTGTAAAGCTCGATAACATCAACATCAGTTCAATTGCAGCGGATGATTTCACTTTCGTATAAGCAATTTGGCAGCGCGGGCTTGGTGGTCCGCGTTGTACTCGGTTCTGCGCCGAAACATGGCGGTGACAGACTTTCAGCTCCAGATGGTCCAGTTTTCAGCAGGCAGAGCACTACTCGACCAAGCACTGCTCCGATGGGTAAAACTCGAATAGTAGGCATAAATGTAGGTCATCGGGGAGGCCAAACTCCGATGACCGGCAATTTAAGGCTTCAAGACGCTTGACATACCTCCGCCGGAGGCATCCAACATATCCGAAGCGCAAACCGGAGAGATTTTCATGACCCCCACCGAAGCCAGCAGCCGCTCGATTGACCTGTGCCGCAAAGCGCCTGTGATCCCAGTTCTTGTCATTGATGAATTAGCGCACGCCCGTCCCCTTGCAGAAGCCTTGGTGGCTGGCGGCTTGCCCGTGTTGGAAGTAACCCTGCGCACACCTATAGCGCTGGACGCGATCCGCGAAATGGCGAAGGTTGAAGGGGGCATTGTTGGCGCGGGCACGCTGCTAACCCCAGAAGATGTCGCCGCAGCGGTCGCCGCAGGTGCGACTTTTGGCGTTTCTCCGGGCGCGACCGACAAGCTTTTGTCCGCATGTGAAGCCCATGATCTACCGCTTCTGCCCGGCGCGGCCACCGCATCGGAAGCAATGGCGCTGCTGGAACGCGGTTATACCACCCAAAAGTTCTTCCCCGCTGAAGCCAACGGTGGCGCAAAGGCCTTGAAGGCGATTGGCGCGCCGATCCCGCAGGTGACCTTCTGCCCGACCGGTGGGGTCAGCCTGAAGAACGCTAATGACTATCTGTCGCTTTCGAATGTCGCCTGCGTCGGTGGCAGCTGGGTTGCACCGAAAGACCTTATGGAAGCAGGCGACTGGGAGGGGATCGTTGCCCTAGCCAAAGAGGCTGCTGCCCTGCCGCGCTAAAGGGCAACAATGCCACATGACGCAGGCACGCGAAGTGCCTGCCTGTGAGACCTGCACGCGGCCATGCATATGGCCGCGTTCCTGTTTGTAGGGAATTGCCTAGTCTCTGGGGCGACTGCGCCAGCCGCCGCGGCGGCGCGGGGTTGTCGGGACCGAGAGGCCCTCGGTCAGGACCTTTGTCATGGGGTGGCTCTCGTCCCCACCATAGACGGCCAGCAGCTGTGCCAATGCCTCAGAGGTGGACAGCGCCTCAAGGCTTAGGGCCCAATCCAGAAAAATGCTGCGGCATTCAGCCTCTGTGATCCCTTCGATCCGGTAGGCCTCGGCCACCAGACGTTTGGGATCAACTGCGTCACCTTTAGTCTTCATCACCCTCTTCTCCGCCTTCAGGTGCCGTTGCCCGCGCGGCAATGACGTGATCGATAATCTGACGCGCTGCCTCATGCCCAAGCGCCAGATCTGTCGCCAGCTTGTCCAGATCATCACAGCGGCACAGGCGCGTCAGGAAGGATTGCCCGCCAAGGCCCAACTGCTCGGGCGCAAGACAGCCCGTCCCTAGCAGCCGCGTGGCGATCTGGATTTGCCACAAGCGCTCATAGCACTGTTCCAGCACATGCCGTTCCTCATCCGCGACCCAGCCAAGCTCAAAGGCGGCATCAAGGCCCGCCGTGACGGTCCGCTCAGCACTGCCCGAGACCAATGCCGCCGCCTGAGAGAAGAGTTCAATGTCCTGCATCCGGCCTGCGCCGATCTTGGCATCCCACAGCCCATCGGGCGCTTTAGCGGCTGCGATCCGCGCCCGCATGTCGCGCACCTCGGCCAGTACGGCAGCGGCATCACGTGGGGATTGCAGAACCTCGCGGCGGAATGCCTCGACATCTGTGGCCAGTTCTTCGCCACCGGCGATGATGGCGGCGCGCGTCAGGGCAAGATGTTCCCACGTCCACGCCTCATTCGTCTGGTAGTTCCGGAAGGCATCCAGACTGGTCGCGACAGGCCCCTGATTTCCCGAGGGGCGCAGGCGCATGTCCACCTCATAAAGCCGGCCTTCGGCCATCGGAGCGGTCATCGCAGTGATCAGCGCCTGCGTAAGACGCGCATAGTAGGTGCGGCTGTTCAAGGGTCGCCGCCCGTCCGAGCTTTCCTGATCCAACGTATCATAGATCACAATCACATCCAGATCAGAGGTTGCCGATTGCAGGCCAGCCCCCAAGCTGCCCATCCCCAACACCACGGCCCCGCGCCCCGGCGGAGTGCCGTGCTTTCGGGCAAATTCTGCGACGACCGCAGGGGCGATCCCTGCGAGTGTCGCAGCGGCCAGATCAGCGTATTCTGCCCCCGCTTCTTTCGCATCGATCAAGCCGCGCAGCAGATGCACCCCGATCCGGAAATGCCATTCCTTGGCCCACCGGCGGGTGCCATCAAGCTGACGCTCATAGTCCACCTCTGCCGCCAGTCGCGATTGTAGCTCGGCGGTCAGGGCCGCCCTGCCCGGCCATGGGCTAAAGAAACTGCCGCCGATCACGCCATCCAGAACGCCTGCATTCCGCGACAGATAAAGGGCCAGCGCCTTTACCGTCCCTGCGATATCGACAATCAGATCGACCAGTTGCGGGTTCGCCTCAAACAGCGAGAACAACTGAACCCCAGCAGGCAGACCGGCAAGAAAGCCGTCAAAGGCCACCAGCGCCTCATCAGGGCGCGGGGATTGAGCCAGCTTGCGCAGGATTTCAGGCTTCAGCCGTTCAAAAATCTCGACCGCCCGTTCAGAGCGCAAAGCCGGATAGGTCAACCAACGCGACAGGATCGCAGAATCAAAACCGGTTTCCGCCGCGATCTCTTCGTCTTTGATGGGAGCCGCGTCAGGGGCAAAGAACTCTTCGGTTTTGGCGTGGACCGCCGACAAGCGCTGATGCAGTTCCGCCTCAAGGTCAGGCAGGTCCCGGTCCATCATGGCGGCGATCCGCGCCATTCCTTCAGGGGATTTCGGCAGCGAATGGGTCTGCGCGTCATTCACCATTTGCAGACGATGCTCGACTTCACGGTGAAAGCGGTAATGGCCAGACAGTTCCTCGGCCAAGGCCTGCGGCAACCATCCTTTGGAGGCCAGCACATGCAGCCCTTCAACCGTGCCGCGCACCCGCAGATCGGGGTCACGCCCGCCAGCGATCAACTGCTGGGTCTGGGTGAAAAACTCGATCTCGCGGATGCCGCCACGACCCAGCTTCATGTTGTGACCGTAAAGGCGGATCGGCCCGTGCAATCCTTTGTGGTTGCGGATCGCAAGGCGCATGTCGTGGGCGTCCTGAATGGCCGCGAAATCCAGATGCTTGCGCCACACGAAGGGCCGCAAGGTCTTGAGGAACGCCGCCCCCGCCGCAATGTCCCCCGCGCAGGGGTGCGCCTTGATGTAGGCGGCACGCTCCCACGTGCGTCCAAGGCTTTCATAGTAACGCTCGGCGGCTTCCATCGGCATACAGACCGGCGTCACCGACGGATCAGGACGCAAGCGCAGGTCCGTGCGGAAGACATAGCCCTCTTCGGTCAGGTCATTGAGCAGCGCCGTCATCTTTTTGGTGGCGCGGATCAGGCTGGCGCGGGCATCCAGATAATCGGACGGATCATAGCGTGTTTCATCGAACAAACAGATCAGGTCGATGTCAGAACTGTAGTTCAGCTCGCCCGCGCCCATCTTGCCCATCGCCAGCGCCACCATGCCGCCTGCGGTTTCCGCATCGGCCTCGGTCATGCCGGGCAGCTTGCCGCGCCGGATTTCAGCGCCCACGGTGGCCCGCATGGCCAGATGGGTCGCATAGCCTGCGAAATCGGTCAGCGTGCCGGTGACAGTCTCTAACGGCCAGACGCCCGCCAGATCGGCCAGTGCCGACAACAGCGCCACGCGGCGCTTGCCCTGCCGCAGCCCTGCCGACAGCGCATCGGGCGGCAGCTCCCCCAGCCGCGCCATTTCCGCCTTCACCGCCTCTTCTGGATCATCGAAAGAGGCAGCAATCCATTCAGCCTCTTTCGCCATCAAGCCCCGCAAATAGGGGCTACAGGCAGCCGTGCCCGCGATCAGGGTCTTGAGTTCACCGGAAAGGTCGGGAAAGTACGACAAAGCCTCGGCGCTGTGGTCGGGCTCATAGGGACGCGGGGTGCGGGTCATGCGGGATGCAAAGCTCATATCCGCACTTTGCGAGGGGCCATAGGCAGCGTCAATGGCCCACAAACATGCACTGGATTTGAAGATATGAGTAAGAGCCTGAAACGTGTGAAAGCAGCCCTCGAGGCGGCGGGCCTGACACCCGACATCTTTGAGGCCGGAGAGGCCCGCACCGCTGCCCAAGCCGCAGATGCCGCAGGCTGCCATGTGGACCAGATCGCCAAATCCATCATCTTTCGGGGCGAGACCAGCGGCGAGGCCATCCTGTTCCTGACCGCTGGCGGCAATCAGGTCTGCGCCGACAAGGCCAGCGCCGTCGCAGGCGAGGCGTTGGGCAAGGCAGACGCCGCTCTGATCCGCAGTCAGACCGGATTTGCCATCGGCGGCGTGTCCCCCGTGGGTCACCTTAGCCCGATCCGCGCATTTCTGGACCCGCGCCTGCTGGATTTCGACGTAATTTGGGCCGCCGCAGGCACACCGCGGCACATTTTTCCGCTGAACCCCACCCTTCTAAAGGGGCTAACTGGCGCGCAAGCTGCTGATTTCACGTTATAATCCAGATAATGTAAAAAGTTTTCACATTCCCTATTGAAAACAACGGGGGCGGTTCCGATCTATTCAATGTGAAAAGCATTCACATTAACAACCAACGGAGCCTGAAATGACCTACTACACCGAAACTGCCCCCCAGCACACGATGGGCTGGTTCTCTCGTACCGAAGCCTGGCTTGATGCCCGCGGCAAAGGTGCATGGATCGCCGCTATGGTGCTGAGCTTCGTCTTTTTCTGGCCCGTCGGCCTTGCCCTTCTGGCCTACATGATCTGGAGTAAGAAAATGTTCAAATCGTCCTGCCGTACCAACCGCAAATCCTGTGGCTTTGGTGGCCGCACACGGTCCAGCGGCAACACCGCGTTCGATGCCTACAAAGAAGAGACCCTGCGCCGCCTGCAAGACGAGCAGGAAGCCTTTGAAGCCTTCCTCGAGCGTCTGCGTGAAGCCAAAGACAAAGCCGAGTTCGACCGCTTCATGGACGAGCGCGCGCAGAAACGGGACGTCCCCGAAACCGTAGACGCCTAAGCGTCATTCGCGCTCCGATCGTCTGCCCGGAAACGGGCAGACCCTATCCCTTGCAACACAAAGCTGGCATAATGACCTCTATGTCCTATTACGACGCCCTCCCCGACCCTGACCGCCACGAAGAGATTTACGCCGACACTCCCGGCAAGCGCCTGCTGGCGTGGATCGTGGATATGGTCGCGATTGCGCTACTGTGTGCGCTGGTCCTGCCCTTCACCGCCTTTACGGGGATATTCTTCTTTCCGTTCCTGATGATGGTGGTCGGCTTTGCCTACCGGACGGTCACTCTGGCCCGTGGCTCGGCCACGTGGGGAATGCGCCTGATGGGAATGGAGATCCGCACCCTGCAAGGCCAGCGTCTGGATCTGGGAACGGCATTCTTGCATACGCTGGGTTACAACGTGTCGCTGGCGGTCTTTCCGCTACAGGTGATCTCGATTGTGCTGATGCTCACATCCGCACGGAGACAGGGCCTCACCGATCACATCATCGGAACAGCCCCCGTAAACCGTATGGCGGTATACTGACGCCCCCGAACCTATGACTCTGCCCTCTTGGCGCAAGGGGGCACGGTTGCTATCTTCTTCTTGAAACTAACGTGACAAGATATGCGCCACACACTCCCTCATGCTCCTCAGTTCTATGTGACGGCCCCTCAGACCTGCCCGTATCTACCGGGGCGGCTTGAGCGAAAGCTGTTCACTGCGCTGCAAGGCGATGATGCGACCTCGTTGAACGACAGTCTGTCCCAGCAAGGGTTCCGCCGGTCCCAGAATGTGCTGTACCGCCCAAGCTGCACCGAATGCGCCGGCTGTCTGTCGGCGCGTATTCGCGTCACGGACTTCGAACTGAGCCGCACCCAGCGCAAGACCTTGAAAAAGAACGAGACTCTCACCCGCGAGGTGCGCAGCCCCTGGGCGACGGAGGAACAGTTCGCCCTGTTCCGCAGCTACCTTGAGGGTCGGCACGCGGACGGCGGCATGGCCGATATGGATGTCTTCGAATTCGCTGCGATGATCGAAGAGACCCCCGTCAAAACCCGACTGATCGAATATTCCGAGGCCGGAGAAGACCCGCTGACAGCCGTCTGTCTGACGGACGTTCTCAGCGATGGCCTCAGCATGGTCTACAGCTTTTACAAGCCGGACATGGCCCCACGCAGCCTTGGCACCTACCTGATTCTCGACCACATCGAATTGGCCAAGAAAATGGAGCTGCCCTATGTCTATCTAGGCTACTGGGTCCCCCACAGCGCCAAGATGGGATATAAGGCGAATTTTTCGGCGCTAGAGCTATACCGGAACGGCGCATGGGAGCCGATGCAAAAAGCCGATGACTATTCGGCTGACCTGCACCCCCTGTCCACCGACCCGATCGCCGAGCAGGTCTCGAACCTACGCCTGCCCCATGTGCGGGCCGTGCGACGCTAAACGGCACACCGACTGCCACACATTAAGAACCGCACGCCATTCGCGTTGCGGTTTTTTCTTTTCTGCCCTCCTCGTAGAGACCGGCATAAAAAAGGCGGACCCGAAGGCCCGCCTGATTTTGTCTTATCCCTAATGCCTTACTTGGGCATCAGATCCGGTACGATGGTCACGATACCCGGGAAGGCCCAGAGGATCGCGATGCCGATGACCTGGATCAGCACAAAGGGTGCCACACCGCGGTAGATGTGCCCGGTGGTCACCTCACGAGGCGCAACGCCACGCAGGTAGAACAGAGCAAAGCCGAAGGGCGGTGTCAGGAACGAGGTCTGCAGGTTGACCGCGATCATGATGGTCACCCACTTAGGATCGAACGATCCGCCGTAGATCACCGGCCCCACAATCGGCACCACGATGTAGATGATCTCAAGGAAGTCGAGCACGAAGCCCAGAACAAAGAGAACGAGCATCACGATCAGGAAGACAGTGAATTCGTTGTCAAAGCTCTTGAGGAACATCTGGATGTAATGCTCGCCGCCGAAGGCGATAACCACCAGGTTCAGCAACTGGGAGCCGATCAGGATGGTGAACACCATGCTGGTCACTTTCGCAGTTTCGCGGATCACAGGGCTCAGAACGCCCGTGCTGAACAGCACCCAGCACGCGTAACCGATGCCGAATACCAGATAGAGGTAAGCGGCATAGGCCAGCGTGAAGGCACCCCAGCTTTCGACCGAAACGCTTTCAGTGTTGATGCGCAGATCGAAGTTGGCGCCAAGCACCAGCAGGATCACCACCGCGAAGGTCGACCAGATGATCACGCGACCCGAGCGGTTTTCGTCCTGCAGCTTGCGGTAAGCCGCCAGCATGATGGCACCCACGGCACCCAGCGCCGCAGCGGGCGTCGGGTTGGTGATACCACCAAGGATCGAACCCAGCACCGCAACGATCAGAACCAGCGGGGGGAAGACCACGCGGATCAGCTCGTTCGAGGCCAGACGCGCTGCCGCTTCCTTCATGGACCACAGGACGATCAAAGTCGGGATCGCCATGTACACAAAGGTCATGGTCGCGCTGGTCAGCGGGTTCACGAACAGCAGATCGACGATCACCATCAGAACCAGACCACCGGCACCGATCAGCAGAGGCAGAGGCTCGCGGCTGGGGGCAACGCCCCGTGCGATCATCAGCGCGATGCCGAACATGACGATCATGATGGTCACACCGGTGCCGATCGGTGCGGACGCGGCCACTTTTTCGGCACGCACTTGCTCGATCTCTTCCGGGGTCAGACGACGGCTTTCCTGCACGCCGCCTGCATCCTGAATGGCCTTGGTCTCGGCGACGGCAGTGTCCCACGCCTCTTGACCGTGCAGCTCAATCATCGCGGCCTGACATTCCTGGCTCACATTGGTGCGCAGGCTGGCTGCAACACCAGCGTCGGTGAAGCTGTCCACAACCACGTTCTGGTTACCGATGACGTTCAGGTTGCTGAGGAAGATAACAATCGCAATCAGAGCCGCCGGCGCGAACAGGAACCAGGTGAAGCCTTCATTGCGGGAGATCACCTCGCCGGACGTGCTGCCGCCCATCTGGACTGCAGGCGCACGGCTGGGGTTCAGCATCGCATAACCGAATGCATAGAACGCATAGAGCGCGGCCAGCATAATCCCCGGCAGCAGTGCTGCCTGGAACAAGGTACCAACCGAAACCACTGCAGGCTCGCCCAAATATGTCAACGCGTCCGAGCACCCCAGAGCGCGCGCACGGTCTTCCTGCGCGGCCGAATAGAGGTCACCCGCCAGCGTACCCAGCAGAACGATCACGATCGACGGCGGAATGATCTGGCCAAGGGTCCCCGAGGCGGCGATCACACCGGTCGACAGTTCCGGCGAGTAGTTGTTGCGCAGCATGGTGGGCAGCGACAAAAGGCCCATGGTCACAACAGTTGCGCCCACGATACCGGTCGATGCGGCAAGGAACGCGCCCACAACCACAACCGACACGGCCAGACCGCCGGGCAGCGGGCCAAAGACCTTTGCCATCGTGGTCAGCAGATCGTTTGCGATCTTGGAGCGTTCCAGCGTGATGCCCATGAGAACGAACATCAGAACTGCCAGCAGGGTCTCGATCGACTGGCCTGCCAGAACACGTTCGTTGATACGGTTCACAAGGAACGACACGTTGCGGTCAAGGGCGGTTTGCCAGCCCTGCTCGAATACGTGTTGGGCGACCCGTGGTAACTCTGGATACCTGAATATCGAGATTGTGGTGTCCTTCACCCCACTGGCCACAAGGTCGCGGTAGGCTTGGCTGCCCGTATCAATTGCTTGGTGGATCAGCAGGCCTGCGCTGTCCAGTGCGGCGATGATTGCGAAGGCAATCGCGCCGGCCCCACCGATGGCGAACGCCACGGGGAAGCCCGAAAGAATACCCCCGAAGAGGCAGAGGAAGACGATGATCAGGCCGATCTCGACGCCGTCTAGTCCGAATAGCATGTCTGGATGACCCCTTTAATGTGCGCCTTCGTAGGCTTCTTCGCCTTCGCCAAGCGTGTCGCGATCAACGAAACGTCCGGCAGAATCGGGGCCTTCTTTCCACTCAAGGTACGAGCGCCAGAAGAAGCAGCACGCGTGGATGAAGACCATACCGGCAAAGGCCACAAGCAGGATTTTGAACAGGAAGTAGGCGGTAAAGCCGTTGGCGCTAAAGCCAATGGTCTCGACGTTCCAGCGCAGAGCGCGGGACTTCATCAGCATGCGGTCCAGCTGGTCCGAAGCCGAGGGCTTGGGCACGATCAAGTGGCGCCACAGGAAGAACCAGCCATACATCCAAGTGATGGTTGCCAGCGGCATCATGAAGATGAGCGAGCCGACCATGTCGATGATACGCTGAACACGGTGGCTGACTGCTGCGTACACGAGGTCAACGCGCACGTGCCCGCCCTGAACGAAGGTATATGTCACACACATGCAGACGATGATGGCGTTGTACAGCTTCAGCTCTTCCGACCACCAGCTGACGTCAAAGCCGATCGGAATCCCGAAACCCAGCACGATGTCCGGCCGGGTGAAAATCCGCTGCATGACAACGATGATGGTTTGCTGGATCACCATGATCAGGCCGGCCCAAGCGAAGAAGCGGCCAGCGGTGTTGGCAAACCCCTCAAGCCCGCGCACGACCGCCCAGAGGAATCCGTTCTTCCAGATACCGAAGGCGGTGATGATAAGAAATGTCGTGAATACAACGAAGAAAAACTCGACCGAGCCGCCGTAATAGACGAACCGGCTGATTGCTTCTTTGTTGGACCAATCCAGCCATAGGCCCGGATGCGACACAGCGTAAAAGAAATCGTAGAAGGCCAGCCCGATATTGGTCAGAACCCAGAGAATTCCGTCCCAAACCGCGGACACGAAGCCCCCTAGTCCGATGCTTTCTTGTTCCATGATGTCCCCGAATACCCGCCCCGCGCGGGTCAGATCGCGGCCCGAAGACGTCCGCGATTATTGAAAGGGGCCCCGCAGTTGCAGGGCCCCGATAGGTTTATCCGTTTGGCTTAGCCGCGGTTCAGAACGCGGTCACGCTGTGCAACGTAGGCGTTGTCTGCGCGCTGCAGCCATTCCGAGCTTGCCTTCATCGATGCTTCGAAGCTGGCACGGATTTCTGCGTACAGCGGATCGTCCATGAATTCGTCCATGGCTTTCAGCGACGCGTCGCCGAACAGATCCCAAACGTCGTCGGTGAATTCCATCAGCTTGACGCCCTGGCTCTGGATACGCTTCAGCGCGGCTGCGTTGTTCGCGATACCCTGGGTCAGGCTGTGGGTGGTGGCCGCTTTCGCTGCCTGCTCCATGATCGCCTGCTGTGCAGGGGTCAGGCTTTCCCAAACGTCCTGATTGAAGGCAACCGACAGGGCCGAACCCGGCTCGTGGAAGCCCGAGGTGTAGTAGAAGTTACAAACTTCCTGGAAGCCCAGACGCTCATCTGCGAAGGGACCGATCCACTCGGCGCCGTCGATCGCACCCGATGCCAGTGCCTGATAGATTTCGCCGCCGGGGATCGACTGAACCGATGCGCCGGTCAGACCCAGTGCGCGGCCACCGATGCCGGGCATACGGAACTTCAGACCGTTGAAGTCGTCTGCCGAGCGGATTTCCTTACGGAACCAGCCGCCGGGCTGCATGCCGGTCGAACCTGCGTGGAACGACTTCAGGCCGAAGATCTGGCCCAGCTGGTCATACAGTTCCTGACCTCCGCCGTGGTACATCCAGGTCGACAGTTCCTGCGCGGTCGCGCCGAAGGGAACTGCGGTGTAGTAGTAGTAACCCGGGTGCTGACCACCGAAGTAGTAGTCTGCCGAGTGGTACATGTCTGCCTGGCCCGACGACACCGCGTCGAACACTTCGAAACCGCCAACCAGTTCGCCGGCAGCTTTTTTGTCGATGGTGATCTGACCATCGGTCATAGCCGACACGACGTTGTTGAAGTAGACAGCGGCGTCATCGAACACAGCAAAGCCATGGGGAACCGATGTCACCATGGTCAGGGTCCGGTTGCCTTGCGCGATTGCAGGTGCTGCCAGCGTCGATGCTGCGGCTGCAGTACCGCCAAGTGCCGATGTCTTCAGAAAAGAACGACGATCCATTTGGTCTCTCCTCCCAATTGAAAGCCTGCCCGTTCAAGGCAGGCGGATCGTTATAGGTAGGGCAGACGTTAGCGACACAATTTCCAATGGCAAATACCAAGTACTACGTAGTCGGGGCATTTTGGATAGTTTTTTTGACCGCATCCCCTTGAAATAAGGGGGGAGCCTCGCCAGAGGAAACTAACATTTTTCTCCCGCCCGCTCTTGCAAACATACCTGAACAGTGACCGAATCGCTTTCATGAGAAAGATTCTTACCCGCCCGAATCTCAGCTACGGTCAAAAGCTGTTCCTGCTGGCCACCCTGCCCCTCATTGTTGCGGTTGCAGCAATTTCGGTGCTGGTGGCCCTGCAATCCCGCGCCCTGACCGAGCGCGAAATTAGCACGCTTGAGGCCCAGCTGATCGATGCGAAGAAGCAGGAGTTGAAGAACTACGTCACGCTGGCGCGGAACAGCTTTTACTACATTTACGGCAATGCAGCCCCGAATGACGAGTTCGCCAAGCGCAAGATCATGCAAATCTTGGCCGCGATGATCTACGGGCAGGAAGGCTATTTTTTCGTTTATGATTATGACGGCACCAATCTGGTCAGTCCGCGCCAGACCGACATGATCAACCAGAACTGGGCCGGCCTGACCGACAGCAATGGTGTCCCCGTCACGGACGAGTTGATCCGTATCGCGCGTTCTGGGGGCGGTTATCACACCTACCTCTGGCCCAAACCCAGCTCAGGGGTCGAGGCGCAGATGGTCACCTATGTCACCAGCTTCCCCAGTTGGCGGTGGGCTGTGGGGACCGGCGTCTTTGTGGATGACGTCATCGCCACCGTCATCAATGCCCGACATGAGATGGAAACCCGCATCCGCCGCACCTTCCTATACATAGGTGTCATTACCATGCTCGCCCTGCTGGCAGTCTTTGCCAGCGGCATGTTCATAAACGTACGCGAACGTCGATTGGCGGATTCAAAGCTGAAGCGTCTGACGCAACGGGTTTTTGACGCGCAGGAAGAAGAGCGTGGGCGCGTGGCGCGTGAACTTCATGACAGTATCAGCCAGATCCTTGTGGGCGTGCGCTATGCGGTGGAACTGGCACGTAAACGCTTTGCCACCAACGACCCCCGCGCGGGTGAGGCGCTGGATCGCAGTATGCACAGCCTCTCGGGCGCCATTCAGGAGGTCCGGCGGATCAGCCGCGATCTGCGCCCCGGTGTGCTGGATGATCTGGGCCTTGGCCCTGCGATCAAGGCGCTGACCGATGACTTCAGCACCCGCACCGGCATCAAGACCGATTTCTCGACCGTGGTGTTCCGCAACCGGCTGGATCAGGACGCCCGCATTTCTCTGTACCGGATCGCCCAAGAAGCGTTGACTAACATCGAACGCCATTCAGGCGCGGATCATGTGATCGTCGATTTGCGCGGCCACCGCAGCGGGGCCAGCCTGACCATTAAAGACAACGGTCACGGGATTGATCGGGACGCGGAACGGGACCCCTCGGGGGGGATGGGCCTGCGGAACATGCAGGAACGGGTGGACCAGCTTGACGGCAGCCTCTCGATCCAGTCAAACCGGCAAGGAACCACGATCATTGCCACAGTCCCGCTAAGCCACCTTCTGACACCGGAAAGCGGCCGCCGGAACACCAACAAACCCGCCACGGAGCTATCGGAATGACCACCGCACCCGTCCGCCTGCTGATTGTCGATGACCACCCGATGGTTGCTGAAGGGATCGAGGCCATTCTGGAAGGTTACGACGATCTGCAAGTGGTGGGCCGTCTGGGCAACGGACAGGACGCCATCGATCAGGTCGAGGAACTGGCCCCCGATGTAATCCTGCTGGACCTGAACATGCCCGGCGTCGGCGGTCTGACCGCGACCGAGATCATTCTGGAGCGTCGCCCCCAGACCCGCATCCTGATCCTCTCGATGCACGACAGCCCCGAATACATCAGCAGTGCGTTAAGTCACGGGGCCAGCGGCTATGTCCTGAAGGACCGCCCCACCGAAGAGATCAAGACCGCCATCGACACAGTTATGTCCGGCCAGACCTATCTATGTACCGGCGCGCAAGGGTCCCTGACCCCCACCGACACCGGCGGACGAGAGCCTCTGACCTCACGCGAACAGA
Source organism: Donghicola tyrosinivorans (assembly GCF_003003355.1). GTDB lineage: Bacteria > Pseudomonadota > Alphaproteobacteria > Rhodobacterales > Rhodobacteraceae > Donghicola > Donghicola tyrosinivorans. The sequence goes on along the minus strand of NZ_PVTQ01000001.1, from coordinate 357,128 downwards.
CGGTGCTGCTGCAACTGGCGCAGGGCAAGTCGAATAAAGAGGTGGCGCAGGAACTGGATATCTCGGTCCGGACGGTGGAAACCCACCGCAAGAACATCAAGTCCAAGCTGGGAATTTCCTCGACCGCAGGCCTGACGCGCTATGCATTGGAACATGGCGTTCTGCAAGGAACAGGTCACGACCTCTGACCCATCTGGCGTAATTTTATTTCAAAGTTACCCGTGAGGGCGAAATTTCCTACAGAATGCGGTTGACCTCGGTTTTTGCCGCTTTTAAGCAGATGCGCAGCTAACGGAGAGACCGATGATCCTAGTCGATGTAGTGGTAGGAAAATGGCGCATGGGCCGGTAACGGACACCAGACGGTAACCCCATGCGCCCCCGAGAAGATCGGGGGCTTTTTTGTTTAGTGAACATAGAATTGACGTCGTAAACGGAGACACGCAGATGACACGTCAGATGACCGGAGCGAAAATGGTAGTCCAGGCCCTTAAAGATCAGGGCGTGGAAGTCGTATTCGGATACCCCGGTGGCGCCGTTCTACCGATTTATGACGAGATCTTTCAGCAGAACGATATCAAGCACATCTTGGTTCGCCACGAACAGGGTGCGGTACACGCCGCCGAAGGCTATGCCCGCTCGACCGGCAAGCCCGGTGTTGTACTGGTGACCTCGGGCCCCGGCGCCACGAACGCTGTGACCGGCCTGACCGATGCGCTGCTTGATTCGATCCCGCTGGTGGTTCTGTCGGGTCAGGTTCCGACCTTCATGATCGGCTCGGACGCGTTCCAAGAGGCCGACACCGTGGGCATAACCCGCCCCTGCACCAAGCACAACTGGCTGGTCAAAGACACCGACAAGCTGTCGGAAACCATCCATCAGGGTTTCCACGTGGCCACCAAAGGCCGCCCCGGCCCCGTGCTGATCGATATTCCCAAGGACGTGCAGTTCGCCAGCGGCACCTACACCGCGCCCAAGCAGATCAAGATCAGCCATTACCAGCCGCAGGTCAAAGGTGATCTGGACATGATCAACGAGCTGGTAGACGCGCTGGAAAAAGCCAAGCGCCCCGTGTTCTACACCGGTGGCGGCGTGATCAACTCTGGCCCCGCGGCCAGCCAGTTGCTGCGCGAGCTGGTGGATGCGACCGGCTTCCCGATCACCTCGACCCTGATGGGTCTGGGTGCCTACCCTGCCTCGGGCAAGGGCTGGCTGGGGATGCTGGGGATGCACGGCCTCTATGAGGCCAACATGGCGATGCATGACTGCGACCTGATGATCAACATCGGTGCCCGCTTCGATGACCGGATCACCGGCCGTCTGGACGCGTTCAGCCCCAAGTCGAAGAAAGCGCACATCGACATTGATCCCAGCTCGATCAACAAGGTTGTTCCGGCCGATATCCCGATCGTTGGCGACGTGGGCCACGTTCTGGAAGACATCCTGAAGGTCTGGAAAGCGCGCGGTCGCAAAACCAACCAAGAGGCGCTGGCCAAATGGTGGAAGCAGATCGACGGTTGGAAGCAGATCAACTGTCTGGCCTACAAGCAGGAAGGCGCGACCATCAAGCCGCAGTACGCGCTGCAGCGCCTTGAGGCCCTGACCAAAGGCATGGATCGCTACATCACCACCGAAGTGGGCCAGCACCAGATGTGGGCAGCCCAGTACCTTGGGTTCGAAGACCCCAACCGCTGGATGACCTCGGGTGGTCTGGGGACTATGGGCTACGGCGTTCCTGCCTCGGTCGGCGTGCAGATCGCCCACCCAGATGCGCTGGTGATCAACGTGGCCGGTGAGGCCAGCTGGCTGATGAACATGCAGGAAATGGGCACCGCCGTTCAGTACCGCGCGCCTGTGAAACAGTTCATCCTGAACAATGAACGTCTTGGCATGGTGCGCCAGTGGCAGCAGCTGCTGCACGGCGAGCGGTATTCGCAGTCGTGGTCCGAAGCCCTGCCTGATTTCGTCAAGCTGGCCGAGGCCTTCGGCTGCAAAGGCATCCTCTGCAAAGATCCCAAGGATCTGGATGACGCCATCATGGAGATGCTGAACTACGACGGCCCCGTGATCTTCGACTGTCTGGTTGAAAAGCACGAGAACTGCTTCCCGATGATCCCGTCGGGCGCACCCCACAACGAGATGCTGCTGGGAGATGCGAACGCGACCAACGCGATCGGCGCGACCGGCGCGGTTCTGGTGTAACGAACAGGTTGAACAGGTGGCGGGTCCGCCCCGCCGCCTCCCATGGCAGGCCCCGCCTGCTGACCCGGGAAGAGGATTTAGACAAATGTCGCCGCTAAACATCAAAAAAGGCTCGTCGAAGCATTCCGCATACGCCCTACGTCCGAACTTTTCGGATGTGGAAGAGACCCACACCCTTGCCGTTCTGGTAGATAACGAAGCAGGCGTTCTGGCCCGCGTGATCGGTCTGTTCTCGGGCCGTGGTTACAACATCGAAAGCCTGACCGTGGCCGAGGTGGATCACGAAGGTCACCTGAGCCGCATCACCATCGTCACCACCGGCACCCCGCAGGTAATCAACCAGATCAAAGCGCAGCTGGGTCGCATCGTGCCCGTCCACGAAGTGCACGATCTGACCGTCGAAGGCCCTGCTGTTCAGCGTGAACTGGCCCTGCTGAAGGTCGCCTGCCAAGGTGAAAAGCGCGTCGAGGCGCTGCGTCTGGCAGACATCTTCCGCGCCAAGGCCGTGGACAGCACCCTGACCAGCTTTATCTTCGAGATCACCGGCACCCCCGAAAAGATCGACGCTTTCGCGGATCTTATGCGCCCGCTGGGTCTGGCCGAGATCGCCCGCACCGGCGTTGCAGCCCTGTCGCGCGGCGCCAGCTGATCCTGCCACTCAGGGGCAGTTAACATCTTCGAGAGGGGCCCTAGCGGCCCCTCTTTCTTATTCCAATATGCGAATAAAGAAGGAGACCTATCATGCCCACGCAGCAGACCCCCACCCCACAATCAGAAGGCCCGCATTCCTTGGCCCCGGCAATGGCAAAGGCACCGCAGCCCGCGGGGGTGTTGTTTACCGATTTCGCCAGTATCTAATGGCTAGGCAGGTGTCATGGGTCTGGTAAAACAGCCCCATGACGACTCCTGTTACCACGATCAAATACATCGGCCCCGCACAGGCCAAAGCGCTGGCAGAGGCCGGCATCCACGACGCAGAGACCCTGCGTGCGGTCGGCGCCCATGAGGCTTATGGCCGGATGCTGGCCAGCGGGCATGCACCCCATTTTATCGGATATTACGCGCTTGTCATGGCGCTGCAGGGCCGTCCCTGGAATGACTGCAAAGGTCAGGAAAAGGACGATCTGCGGGTGGCGTTCGACGCGTTGAAGGACGCCAGACATGACAAGGGCCGCTCCGAGCTTGAAGCGGCCCTTGATATGATCGGGGTCATCGACCCCAAGATCCGGCGGAAGGCTTAGCCTACCAGTTCCAGACCCGAGAAGAAGAACGCGATTTCGTTCGCTGCGGTTTCGGGAGCATCCGAACCGTGGACCGAGTTTTCGCCAACCGACAGAGCGAACTCGGCGCGGATGGTGCCGGCTGCTGCGTCTGCGGGGTTGGTTGCACCCATGACTTCGCGGTTCTTCGCGATTGCGCCTTCACCTTCCAGAACCTGAACAACAACAGGTGCCGATGCCATGAATTCGCACAGTTCGCCGTAGAAGGGGCGCTCTGCGTGTACTTCGTAGAACTTGCCTGCCTGAGCGGGGCTCAGGTGGATGCGCTTCTGGGCAACGATGCGCAGACCTGCGTCTTCGAACTTGGCGTTGATTTTGCCGGTCAGGTTGCGGTTGGTTGCGTCCGGCTTGATGATGCTCAGGGTGCGTTCGGTAGCCATGGGAGACCTCATTCAGTTGATATTTGAGCGGGGTTCACCCGCGATTGCCGCCCCCTAGCACGATAAACACGACGGGGAAAGATGGCTTTGAGGGCGTTAACATAGGCTTTGTCGCAATCTGGTGACAAACTTGGCGATGCGGGGCGCAACAGACCGCTTTTCGCGGACGAAAGGCTCTGATAAGCGCCTCTCATGCTCAAGATTTCCGATATCTCCTATTCGATCGAAGGCCGCCCCCTGTTTGAAGGGGCAAGCGCCACGATTCCCGATGGTCACAAAGTGGGTCTGGTAGGGCCGAACGGTACCGGCAAGACCACCCTCTTCCGCCTGATCCGCGGCGAGCTGACCTTGGACGGAGGGGAAATCAGCTTGCCTTCACGCGCCCGCATCGGCGGTGTCGCGCAAGAGGTCCCCGGCAGCGAGGTCAGCCTGATCGATACGGTTCTGGCCGCCGACACCGAGCGCGCCGAGTTGATGGCCGAGGCGGAAACCGCGACCGACGCCGCCCGCATCGCCGACATCCAGACCCGCCTTGCGGACATCGACGCCTGGAGCGCCGAAGGCCGCGCCAGCGCGATCCTGAAAGGTCTGGGCTTCGACGCCGAGGCGCAGCTGCGCCCCTGTTCGGCGTTCTCTGGCGGCTGGCGGATGCGCGTGGCTTTGGCGGCGGTGCTGTTTTCGGAACCCGATCTGTTGCTGTTGGACGAACCGACCAACTATCTGGACCTTGAAGGGGCCCTGTGGCTTGAAGATTATCTGGCCACCTACCCTCACACAGTCATCGTGATCAGCCACGACCGCGGCCTTCTGAACCGCGCCGTGACCGAAATCCTGCATCTGGAAGAGCGCCGCCTGACCCTTTACCAGGGGGGCTATGACCGTTTTGCCAAGACCCGCGCCGAACAGCGTGCAGTGCAGGCGGCAATGGCCAAAAAACAGGCCGCCCGCCGCGACCATCTGCAAAGCTTTGTGGACCGGTTCCGCGCCAAGGCGACCAAAGCCAAACAGGCGCAGGCCCGCCTGAAGATGATCGAGAAGATGGACCCGATCAGCGCCCCTGAAGAGGCGGCAAAGCGCGTCTTCAGCTTTCCCGAACCCGAAGAACTGTCGCCGCCCATCGTAAACATCGAAGGCGCCGAAGTGGGTTACGGGGACAAAGCAATCCTCAAGCGCCTGAACCTGCGCATCGATCAGGACGACCGCATTGCGCTTTTGGGTAAGAACGGCGAGGGGAAATCGACCCTGTCGAAACTGATCTCGGGCCGCCTGCAACCGATGGCGGGCCGGATGACCAGCTCGTCCAAGCTGCGGATCGGCTATTTCGCACAGCATCAGGTGGATGAGCTGTTCATTGATGAGACGCCCCTACAACACCTCCAGCGCCTGCGCCCAGAGGTCCACCAATCCAAGCTGCGTGCGCAGCTTGCAGGCTTTGGCCTTGGCGCAGATCAGGCCGAGACCGAAGTGGGCAAGCTTTCGGGTGGTCAGAAAGCACGTCTGTCACTGCTGCTGGCAACGCTGGACGCGCCCCATCTGCTGATCCTTGACGAACCGACCAACCACCTCGACATCGAAAGTCGTGAGGCACTGGTTGAGGCACTGACCGCCTATTCCGGCGCGGTGGTACTGGTCAGCCACGACATGCACCTGCTGTCGCTTGTCGCCGACCGCCTATGGCTGGTCAAAGACGGTCGCGTCACGCCCTATGAGGATGATCTTGAGGCCTACCGCAAACTACTGCTGACCTCAGACACCCCAGCACCCGCAAAGCCCAAAGCCGACGACAAGCCCAAGCGCCCCGGCAAAGAGGCGATGCAGGCCCTACGATCCGAGGTCCGCAAATGCGAGGATCGGGTAGAAAAGCTGCTTGAGATGCAGGGCAAGTTGGAAGAAAAGCTGGCCGATCCCGATCTATACGATCCGTCCCGCAAGGACGAAGCCCTTCAATGGCAAAAGAAAATGGCCGAAGTCGAAGAGGCACTGGCCCGCGCCGAAGGTCTGTGGGAAGCTGCCCTCGAAAAACTCGAAGAGGCCGAAAATCCGGCGTAAGGATTTTCGCCGAAAATCCTTTTGACAGAAAATTCTTCGGCGAAGAATTTTCCCCCGCCCCAAGACGGAGAGACGTGTGAGCATCGATTTCCTGATCACCGCCTTTTTCACCCTGTTCGTGATCATCGATCCGATCGGCCTGACACCGCTGTTCGTAGCGATGACGCAGGGCATGTCTGCCCGCCAGCGGCGCGCCATCGGGCTGCGCGCCTGTGTGGTGGCCGTTGGCATTCTCTGCGCGTTCTCGTTCTTTGGTGAGGCGCTGCTGGGGTTTGTGGGCATCTCGATGCACGCCTTCCGCATCGCAGGGGGCATTCTGCTGTTCCTGACCGCGCTGGACATGCTGTTCCAGCGCCGCACCAAGCGCCGTGCGGATCAGGCGGAAGAGGCCGAGGAAGAGCATGACCATCATGACCCTTCCGTCTTTCCGCTGGCCATCCCGCTGATTGCTGGCCCCGGATCGATTGCAACGATCATCCTGCTGACCGGCCAGACCGAAGGCATCATCGGCTTTCTGTCGGTGCTGGGGGTCATGCTCTGTGTGATCGGCATCATGCTGCTACTGTTCCTGACCGGCGGCGTGATCGAGCGCGCCTTGGGCCGCACAGGCATTGAGGTGGTCACGCGCCTTCTGGGGATGCTGCTGGCGGCTCTTTCGGTACAATTCGTGCTGGACGGCCTGAAAGGCTTTGGTCTGGCGGGGTGACATCGGCTCTCCCTGCCCCCATATCTTCGGAGAAGATATTTAGGAGAGCCCATGCCCGTAGACATGACCGGCGATGATCTGGCCAATCTGGCCTACCTTGTCCTACTTGGCAGCGCGCTGATCGCGATCATGCTGGTGCGGATGCGCGGCAGTATGGTGAAGGCACTACAGAACCTGACAGTCTGGGGACTGATCTTTGTGGGCATCGTTGCCGCTTACGGGGTCTGGGACGATATCAGGGGCGATCTGCCGATCCAGTCGGTATCCTCCGAAGCCGGACAGATCATTCTGCCTCGTGCGCGGGACGGGCACTATTACCTGACCGCCGACGTGAATGGCACGGCCACCCGCTTTGTCGTGGACACTGGTGCCACGGACATTGTGCTGACCCAAGAGGCCGCCCGCGCTGCGGGCATCGATGTGGACGGGCTACAGTATTTCGGTCGCGCTTTAACCGCGAACGGTGAGGTCTCGACCGCCCGCGTGGTGCTGGACAGCATCGACATCGACGGCATTCAGGATCGCAAAGTGACCGCGTCCGTCAACGGCGGGCAACTGCGGGAATCGCTTTTGGGGATGCGCTATCTTCAGCGGTTCGAGAAGATCGAGATCACCGGAAATCGCCTGATCCTGACCCGTTAAGCCGCTTATTTCTCGGCCTTTTTCTGCCAGCCGCCGCCTTCTTGGCTCCAATACTGGGCCGAGCAGCCGTTGTCTGTCAGTGCCTTCCACTGGCCCCGCGCGTGGGTCAGTTGGTCATGGTCATTGCCGTCAAAGATGATGCAGACCCGTTCCAGCCCGTTGACTTCATCAACACTCACATCGGCAGCGTCTACTGCCATCAGGCATTGGGCGTCATTGGGAACGCCCGCACCGGTCGTCAACAGGATCGGTTGGCGGGCGTCATGTTCGCCGCCCGCCATTCCGTGGGGTAAAAAGTCTTCGGGACGCCCGCGCTGCCAGAGCCTCTGATCCAGATGCTCCAGCATGGGCGCCCGCGTGCCGCGCACTGTCACCCGCCAGCCGTTCTGCAAGGAACGGGACAGCAGCATCGGCAGGGCCTCATCAAGGCTCTGCCGTGTCAGGTGGTAGAAATACGCGGCACCCATTTTGATCAGCCCTCGTAGCCGTCGCGCACCAGACGATCCAGCGCCATCACGCCCCAGCCGCTGGCCCCTTTGGGGTGCAGAGCAGCCTCGGCGCGGCTGGCAACGCCTGCGATATCCAGATGGATCCAGGGCATGTCGTCCTTGATAAAGCACTTCAGGAACTGGGCTGCGGTGATCGAGCCTGCGGGGCGGCCACCGGTGTTCTTGATGTCGGCAATCGCGGATTTGATCAGCTCGTGATAGGCGGGACCGATGGGCATGCGCCATGCGCCTTCATTCTCGGATTTGGCGGCCTTGAGGAAGGCATCGCAGAACCCGTCGTCGTTGCTGAACACGCCCGCGTTCTCATGCCCCAGACCGATGATGATCGCGCCGGTCAGGGTCGCAAGGTTGATCACGCCTTTGGGGCTGAAACGGTCCTGTGTGTACCAAAGCGCATCGGCCAGAACCAAGCGGCCTTCGGCGTCGGTGTTGATGACCTCAATCGTGTCACCTTTCATCGAGGTCACAACGTCGCCGGGGCGGGTTGCGTTCCCACTGGGCATGTTCTCGACCAGCCCGACAACGCCAACCACGTTGGCAGCGGCTTTACGCAGTGCCAGCGTTTTCATCACGCCAGCCACGACGCCCGCGCCGCCCATGTCCATGGTCATGTCTTCCATGCCTTGCGCAGGCTTCAAGCTAATGCCGCCGGTGTCAAAGACCACGCCCTTGCCGACCAGAGCCAGCGGCGCGTCACCGTCCTTGCCACCTTTCCACTGCATCACAACCAGCTTGGACGGGCTGACAGAACCCTGCCCCACGCACAGCAGCGAGCCCATGCCAAGCTTTTCCATGTCCGCTTCTTCCAGCACCTCAACTTCGACACCCAGATCACTCAGGGCCTGTAGGCGAGCGGCGAATTCGGTGGTGGTCAGCACGTTGGCAGGCTCGGACACCAGATCGCGGGTGAAGAACACGCCTTCGGCGACGGCCGCCTTGGGGGCGAATTCGGCCTGAGCCGCCTCAACGTCCGAGGCCATTACGGTGACACCTTTGGGGGCTGCACCCTGATCGGCAGATTTGTGATCGGTGAAAGCATAGGCGCGCAGAACCGCACCCAGCGCCACATCGGTCAGGGATTTCAAACGCGGACACGCGATGGTCAGAGCGCCTTTACCTTTCAGCTTGGCCAGCGCGGCACCTGCCTTGCGGGCCACATCCTGATCGGCGCGGCGGTCCAACTTGACCACATCCACCGCTTTGGCGGCCATACCTTGGGGATAGGCAAGGCTGACAATCTCGCCTGCTTTGCGGTCTTTCCAGCCTTCGTCATCCAAGACCCGCTGAACTGCGCCACGGGTCAAACGGTTCACTCGTTTGGCCAGCACGTCCATTCCTCCATCGTCACCGACGAACAAAGCAATACGGCCTTCCAGCGTGGCCAGAGCGTCCGCATCAACGGCAATGAAATCTACGGTGACAGGTTGCGTCATGTTGTACCTCCTTGGTTGTTCTTAGACCTAGTACGCCTGACCTGTATTTGCCAGATAGCAGTTTGCACCCGCCGGGCTTTCCGCTAGGGTCCGCGCCAACAAGAACACCGGGGACAGACGTGGGACGTACAGATCGCTATATGCTGTCGCAGCTGATGGTGCTGTTTGGCTTTTTCGCGTTGGTGCTGGTCAGTATCTACTGGATCAACCGCGCTGTTGTGCTGTTCGACACTATCATTGGCGACGGCCAGAGCATCGGTGTGTTTCTGGAAATGTCCATGCTGACCCTTCCCGGTGTTATGGGCATGGTGATGCCGCTGGCGGCCTTTGCAGCGGCCGTGCAGGTGACCAACCGTCTTTCCAATGAAAGCGAACTGGTCGTGATGCAGGCTACCGGCTTTAGCCCTTGGCGGATCGCGCGGCCTGTTCTGGTCTTCGGAATGCTGGTGGCCCTTTTGGGCGCTTTGCTGACCAACTTCCTGATTCCCAGCGCGGCCCAGACCCTTGCCCTGCGCGAACAGGAAATCTCGGAAAACCTGACGGCCAAGCTGTTGAAAGAAGGCGAGTTTTTGCACCCCACCGATGGCGTGACCTTCTTCATTCGCAATATTTCAGACCAAGGCGAATTGCAGGACGTGTTCCTGTCCGACAACCGCAACACCGAGGCCCGCCAGACCTATATGTCGCGCACGGCCTACCTGACACGCTCGGACGATGGTCGGACACGTATGGTGATGGTGGACGGCATGTCCCAACGCCTGACCCGCGACGACCAGAGCCTGTCAGTGACCTATTTTCAGGACTTCACCTATGATATCAGTGACTTACTGAACACAAGCAAGGTGATTTCCCCCAATCGTAAGCACATGTCCACCGCCGCCTTGCTGCTGGCCACCGATGAGATGGCCACGCTGGCCCGCGATTCCCGTGGCGAGATTCTGGAAGAGGCGCATAAGCGTCTGAACGACCCGATCTTATGCGTGGTTGCGGCGCTGCTTGGCTTCTCGGCCCTACTGGCAGGCGGATTTTCGCGCTTTGGATCGGGCTCTTACATCATGCTGGCAGTGCTGCTGATCATCGTGATCATGATGGTGCAAAGTGCGGTCAAAGACCCGGTGCGGGACAACGCCGCGCTTTGGCCGCTGACCTATTTACCCTCGGTCGTCGGATTCGGGATGGTGCTGGTGCTGCTGATGGTGGCCGCCGGATATTTCCGCCGCAAACCCAAGACAGAGGCGACAGTATGATCCTGCACCTCTACTTTGCCCGCCGTTTCCTGAAAGCCTTCGGCGCGACCTTCGGGGTCTTTTTCGCCCTGACCTTCCTGCTGAATCTGGTGGAAGAGATCGGGCGCTTTGGCCCCGATGTCCTGAGCTTTGCGGGCGCGATCGAACTGACCCTGCTAAGCGTGCCGCGCAGCCTTTACCAGATCACCCCGCTGATCATGATTCTGGCGACGCTGATCCTCTACCTTGGCCTTGCGCGCAGCTCTGAGATGGTGGTGACGCGGGCCTCTGGGCGCTCGGCCATGCGGGCGCTGATTTCGCCATTCACGGCCTCGCTTCTGGTGGGTGCACTGCTGGTGGGGGTCTTCAATCCCATCGTGGCCAGCACATCAAAGCGCTATGAGGTACTCAAATCCACCTATAAAGCGGGCGAGTTCAGCGTCTTCTCGATCAGTGACGAAGGTCTGTGGCTGCGTCAGGGGGACCAGACCGGTCAGACGGTGATCCGCGCCACGACCGCCTCGGCGGATGGCAGCATTCTGCGGAATGTGACCTTCATCAGTCTGGACGACGTGGGCAACCCGACCCAGCGGATCGAGGCCCGTCAGGCCACGCTGGAACAGAACCGCTGGGTGCTGACAAAAGCGAAAGTCTGGCCGCTGGCACGTGGCCAGAACCCCGAAGACAACGCGCAGTTGATGGACCGGATCACGGTGCAAACAGACCTGACACGTCAAGGCATCGCGGACACGTTTGGTGATCCGCTGGTGGTGCCGGTCTGGCAACTGCCCGCCTATATCGCCGATCTGGAACGCGCGGGCTTTTCGGGCCGCCGCCACGCGGTCTGGTTCTACATGGAGCTATCGCGCCCCCTGTTTCTGGCGGCGATGGTTCTGGTGGGCGCGGCCTTTACCATGCGCCACACTCGCTTTGGCCGGACAGGGTTGATGGTTCTGATGGCGGTCTTGATGGCTTTCGGGCTGTACTTCATGCGCAACTTCGCGCAGATCCTTGGCGAAAACGGCCAACTGCCACTACAACTGGCCATATGGGCGCCACTGGTCGCGGCGATGTTATTACCGCTGGGGCTGATCCTGCATCTTGAGGACGGATAATGCGATTGAACGGGTTTATGAAAGGCGCGGTGCTGGCGGCACTGTTGTCCTCAACAGCGGCGCTAGCACAGACCAGCGAAGACGCCCCCGTTTACCTGATCGCGGACGAGGTATTTCTGGACGGCGAAGACCTTTTGGTCGCCACCGGCAACGTCGAAGCGATGCAAGGGGAACGCCGCCTGACCGCCTCGAAGATCACCTATGACCAGATCACGGACACGCTGACCATCGAAGGGCCCCTGCGCATCACCGATGAGAACGGCGATGTGCTGGTCGCGGATTCGGCAGAACTGACCGATGAGATGCGCGAAGGCATCCTGCAAGGGGCCCGCGTCGTACTGGACCAGCAGCTCCAGATTGCCGCCGCCGAGATGGGCCGCAGTCAGGGACGCTATCGCCAGATGTCCAAGGCCAGCGTGACCTCGTGCAAGGTCTGCGACGATGGCCGCGCGCCCCTGTGGCAGATCCGCGCCCGCCGCGTCATTCACGACACGGAAGAAAAGCAGATCTACTTTGAAGACGCGACCCTACGCTTCCTGAACGTACCGGTCTTTTACGCGCCCAAGATGCGCCTGCCCGACCCAACGGTGAAACGGGCGCGGGGCTTTTTGATTCCCGAACTGGTATCGTCCTCGACCCTAGGGACCGGCGTACGCACACCGTATTTCCTGCCCTTGGGCGAGCATGCGGATATCACCGCGACGCCCTATCTGTCGGCTGAAACCACGACGCTGGAACTGCGCTTCCGCCAGAAATTCCGCCGTGGCGAGATCGAAGTAAACGCCGCAGGATCGCGTGACACGTTGCGACCGGAAGAATTCCGCAGCTATCTGTTTGCCGAAGGTAGTTTTTATCTACCGGAAGATTTCCGACTGTCATTCGACGTCGAGACTGTGTCCGATGACGCCTATCTGATCGACTACGATTATTCGACCAAGGACCGGCTTGATAGCTCGGTCACCCTGTCGCGCCACAAGTACAACAGCGCCTTTGAGGTCTCGGGCACCTTGTTCGAGACTCTGCGCTCGTTCGAGACGAACGCCACTCAGGCCAGCCGTCTGGGGCAATTCAGCTATGAACACCGCCTGTTCCCCAAAGCCGTTGGCGGTGAGGTCCGCCTAGGTGTTGAGGCCCATGAACACACCCGCGAAAGCGATGAGGATGTCGTGGGGCGCGACGTGCAGCGCGTCACAGCCAATGCCGATTGGCGGCGCAGCTGGGTCTTCGGGCCAGGTTTTGATTTCCAGAGCATGGCGGGCGTGACCGCTGGCCATTTCGATCTGGATGACGACAGCACCCTGACTCAGGCCGAGGATTATACGATCCCCTACGCTGCTGCGACCCTGCGCTGGCCGCTGCAAGGGCGCGGCCCCGATGGCAGTTCGCAGATCCTAGAGCCGATCATCCAGATCGCTTGGTCTGATGCCAGCAGCTTCAACGTTCCCAACGATGAAAGCACGCGGGTTGAGTTTGACTGGGGCAACCTGTTCTCGATGAACCGCTTCCCTGCCCCCGATCAGGCCGAAGATGGCCTGCGCGCCAACATCGGTGCCCAATGGACCCAACTGGGACAGGATGGCACCTATTCCCGTCTGGCCCTTGGCCGCGTCATCCGGCAAGAGCGCGAAGACCGGTTCAGCGAAACCTCGGGCCTCAGCGGGCTGGAGTCCGATTGGCTGTTCGAGGCTAGCGTTGGCAAACTGGACGGCCCTCTGCTGAGCGCCCGTAGCCTGTTGGACGACAAGCTGCGACTGGCCAAGGCCGAGGCGCAGTTGAACTGGGCTTTCCCCCGCGGGACTTTCAATGCCACCTATCTGTGGCTGACCGAGGATTCCGCCGAAGACCGCGACAGTCCGGTGTCCGAATGGACCTTTGCCACCGCTTACAAGTTGACCGACACATGGACCGGCAACCTGAGCTGGCGCTATGATCTTGAAAATGATCGCAGTACCCGCGCCGCCATGGGGCTGGTCTATGAAAATGAATGCCTTAACGTACAGCTTTCGACCTCGCGTCGATTTACGGATTCCGATAACTTTGACCCGACCAGCAATTTCGAAGTGATCGTCTCGCTTCTTGGCTTTAGTGCCGGACGGGCCGGTGCCGTCCGCCAGTCGTGTAAAACCTGACCCCGAACCTGCGAGGGACTATGCGCAAAATTCTTCTTCTGTCCGCGACCCTTCTGGCCCTGACGCCTGCACTGGCGCCTGCGCAGGGACTGTTTTCGCCTGCAATTACGGTGAACGGCGATTCCATCACCCCCTATGAATTGGGCCAGCGGGAAACCCTGCTGCGCGCCTTCGGCACGCCCGGCAATCTGTCTTCGCTAGCTGAACAGCAGCTGATCGAGGACCGCCTCAAAGTGCAGGCGGGCCGCGCGATGGGCATCACCATCACCGAAGAGGATATCGCAGGCGGGATCACCGAACTGGCAGGCCGCGCCAACATGACGGGCGAAGAGTTCGTCGCGAACCTTGGCGGAGACGGCGTCGATAGCGAAACGATCCGCAATTTCATCGTGCCCGGTCTGGTCTGGCGCGAGGTTGTCCGTGGCCGCTTTGCCGCCAACGCCAGCGTCAGCGAAGCCGAGATTGACCGCGCTCTATCTCTGGCAGGGACCGGCGGCGGTCTGCGTGTCCTTCTGTCCGAAATCATCCTGCCTGCCCGCCCCGAAGTCCCGGGCGAGGTCGATCAGGCCCAAGCACTGGCCGCGCGCATCACCAAGGTGCGTTCGGCGGGGGCGTTCTCGGAATTTGCCAGCAACTATTCGGCCACGCCCTCGCGTGAGGTTGGGGGACGTCTGCCTTGGACCCCGCTTAACCAGTTGCCGCCGATCCTGCATCCCATCGTGATGGGGCTGGCCACCAACGAAGTGAGCGAGCCGATCGAAATCCCGAACGGCATCGCCCTGTTCCAGCTGCGCGGTCTGGAAGAGACCACAGCCCTGACCCCCGAATATGCCGCGATCGAATATGCGCAGTTCTACCTGCCCGGCGGCCGCACCACTGAAAATCTGGCCGAGGCTGCCCGTATCAGCGGCACCACCGACACCTGCGATGATCTCTATGGCGTCGCCAAAGGTATGGACCCTGCGCGTCTGGAGCGCACCACCCTGCCGCCCGCACAAATTCCCAACGACATCGGGATCGAACTGGCCAAACTGGACGCAGGCGAAACCTCGGTCGCGTTGACCCGTGGCGACAATCTGGTTCTGCTGATGATGTGTGGCCGTACCGCCGCAATCAGCGAAGATGTGAACCGCGATGAGGTGGCGGCGCAGCTGCGCAACCAGCGTTTGGGCTCTTACGCGGACAGCTATCTGGGCCAGCTGGAATCCGACGCTCGGATCGAGCGGAAATGACCACGGCACCGATTGCCCTGACCTGTGGCGAGCCCGCAGGCGTCGGTCCTGAAATCGCAGTGCGCGCTTGGGAGACCCTCGGCGCGCGCTTGCCGTTTTTCTATCTGGGTGATCCGGCGCATCTGCCTGCTGGCACCGAGATTGCCGAGATTGCCGATCCCGCAGAGGCCGTGGCCGCCAGTGCAACCGCTCTGCCAGTCCTGCGCCACGATTTCCCCGCCCCTGCGGTCCCTGCCAAACCCGATGCGGCCAACGCCCAAGGGGTAATCGACGTGATCGCCCGCGCGGTGGATCTGGTGCAAAAGGGCGCGGCCAGTGCGGTCTGCACCCTGCCCATCAACAAGCATGTGCTGCAATCGGGCGCGGGCTTTGCCTATCCGGGTCACACGGAATATCTGGCCGCACTGGCGGGGGTGGACCGCGTGGTGATGATGCTAGCCTCGCCCTTGTTGCGCGTGGTTCCAACCACCATCCACATCGCCCTGTCTGACGTGAAGGCCGCGCTGACGCCGGAACTGCTGGAAAAGACCTTGTGGATTACCCACAATGCGCTGATCCGCGATTTCGGCATCGCAGCCCCGCGCATCGCTGTGGCGGGCCTGAACCCCCACGCGGGCGAGAATGGCGCCATGGGCCGCGAAGAGCTGGAGATGATCATTCCCCTGTGCGAACGTCTGCGTGGCGAGGGATTGGACCTGATCGGTCCCATGTCCGCCGACACCATGTTCCACCCCGCCGCCCGCGCCCGCTATGACGCGGCGGTCTGCATGTATCACGATCAGGCGCTGATCCCGATCAAGACGCTGGCCTTTGATGACGGTGTGAACGTCACCCTTGGCCTGCCTTTCATCCGCACCTCTCCCGATCACGGGACGGCTTTTGACATCGCCGGCACCGGCCGCGCCAACCCTTCCAGCACCATCGCGGCGCTGGAAATGGCGCAGACTATGGCCCTTGCCCGCAATGGGACAACCTCATGACTGCTATCGACAACCTGCCTCCCCTTCGTGAGGTGATCGCCACCCACGGGCTGCAAGCCCGCAAGTCCCTTGGCCAGAACTTCCTGCTGGACCTGAACCTGACCGCAAAGATTGCACGACAGGCAGGGGATCTGACCCAATGCGACGTGCTGGAAATCGGCCCCGGCCCCGGTGGCCTGACCCGTGGCCTTCTGTCTGAAGGGGCGCGCCGCGTTCTGGCGATCGAGAAAGACAGCCGCTGTCTGCCCGCGCTGGCCGAGGTCTCGGCCGCCTATGATGGTCGCCTGACAGTGATCGAGGGCGACGCGCTGGAAATTGACCCGCTGGCCCATCTGAGCCCGCCCATCCGCGTGGCGGCCAACCTGCCCTACAACGTCGGGACCGAGCTGCTGGTGCGCTGGCTGACCCCCAAGGAGTGGCCCCCCTTCTGGGAAAGCCTGACCCTGATGTTCCAGAAAGAAGTGGCGGAACGCATCGTCGCCACACCGGGCAGCAAGGCCTATGGACGCTTGGCGATTCTGGCCCAATGGCGGGCCGATGCGCGGATCGTCATTCACCTGCCGCCGGGGGCCTTTACGCCGCCGCCTAAGGTCTCGTCCGCTGTGGTCCATCTGACCGCCCTGCCCGAGCCGCGCTATCCTGCCGATGCCGCAACGCTCAGCCGCGTGGTCGCCGCCGCGTTCAACCAGCGCCGCAAGATGCTGCGGGCCTCGCTGAAAGGCGTGGCACCGGACATCGAAGACCGCCTGCTGGCGGCTGGCATCCAGCCCACAGAACGGGCCGAGCAAGTCAGCCTTGAGGCCTTCTGCGCCTTGGCCCGCGAAGTCGCAAAGTAACCCCGCAAACGAAAAAAAGCCTCTGCAATCGCAGAGGCTTTTTCAGTCACGAGGTAATACCGGAGAGGCGCTTATTCAGCGGCCTCGTTACCGGCGGGTGCGGGTGCGGTCTCGGCCTGAGTGGTAGCCGCGCCCCCGTCTTCGCCCTTCTTGGCACGGGGCTTTCGGGTCGAAGTGCGCTTGGGCTTGGGCTTATCGCCGCCCTCGCTGTTGCCATCCGCTGCCTTTTCAGTGCGGGGCTTACGCGGTGCGCGCTTGGGTTTGGGTGCAGCAGCCGCCGCGGGCTGCTCGGGTGCGTCCGACGGCTGGCTGTCGCCAGAGCGGCTTTCCGGTGTTTCCACCAAACCGCTGTCATCGTCGTTGTTGCTATCCGCCGCGTCCGAAACCTGAGCCGAAGTCTCTTCAGCCTCAGCGCCGTTGTCTTCGTCTGCGGGTTTCGATGCGTCACGCTCTTGCTGACGCTCTGCGCGTTCGCGGTCTTTTTCGGCCTGACGCTCGCGCATTTCACGCTCTTGCTGCTCACGGCGCGAGTCGATTTCGCGCTGCGCTTCACCCAGCATCCGCAGGTAATGCTCTGCGTGCTGTTGGAAGTTTTCGGCAGCGACCCGGTCGTTGCTCAGTTGGGCATCACGGGCAAGCTGATTGTATTTGTCGATGATCTGCTGGGGGGTGCCGCGCACCTTGCCTTCCGGCCCCGAGCTGTCAAAGACTCGGTTAACAATGTTGCCCACCGAGCGGTTGTTGCGGTTCGATTTGGACCGCGACCGTGACTTGGATGATCTCATAGGTTTAGCTGTCCAGCCTTGTTGGCCTAAGGTGCTTCGCGAGCGTACCGCAGTGATTTGCAGCAATCCGGAAGCGCGATTTTTGTGGCATGGCGTCACCGGGGCTGTATGAGAGCGCCCACATGCGACAGGTTCTGACTAACCATTTTGCTGCACAGGTTGCAAGAGGTTAGCGTTGGATTATGGCAATCATATACCTAAAAACCGCCCGTTTCTATCGGATTATGGCGCGAACGACACGATCTTTGGCGTTCAGGTCCTGAATCACCTGCACATTCGCGAAGCCGGCCTCTGCAAAAATCTGCGCAACTGCGTCACCTTGTCTGTGCCCGATCTCAACCATCAGGTGCCCGCCTTGGATCAAATGCTGCTTGGCCCCTTCGGCAATGACGCGATACGGCGCGGTTCCGTCAGCGCCGGGACTAAGGGCCATCATCGGCTCATATAGGCGCACTTCGGGGGCAAGACCTGGAATTTCATCCGCATCAATATAGGGCGGGTTCGACACGATCAGGTCAAAGCGCCCCTCAGGCACAGCACTGAACCAGTCCGAGGTGACAAAGCTGGTGCGGTCTGTCAGTTGCAGGCTTTCGGCATTCTGCTGCGCAACGCTCAGGGCAGCCTCTGACATATCCGCACCGATACCCGTCGCCCCCACACGTTCGGCCAGAAGGGTCAGCAGGATACAGCCCGAGCCTGTCCCCAAATCCAGAACGCGGGCAAAGGGCACCGACAGCGCCTGTTCGATCAGGGTTTCCGTATCGGGGCGCGGGTCCAGCACATCGCCGGTCACCACAAAGCGCCGCCCATAGAAATCGCGTCCGCCTACCAGATGGCTGACCGGCGCGCGCTGCGCCCGTTTGACGATCAGCTCCTCAAACCGAGCCGCTGCGACTGCGTCAATCGGATCATGCATCGCCAGAACCAACCGCGACGGATCGATTCCGGCTGCAAAAGCCAACAGCCGCCGTGCGTCCCCAGCGGGATCTTCAATCCCTGCAGCGCGCAACGCGGCCAGCGCCTGTTGCAGTGCCTCAGCGCCGGTCATCCGTCCAGCTCGGCCAGCAACGTGGCCTGATGGTCAGCAATCAGGGCGTCGATCACTTCGTTCAGATCACCCTGCATGATCTGATCCAGCTTGTAGAGAGTCAGGTTGATCCGGTGATCGGTCATCCGCCCCTGCGGAAAGTTATAGGTCCGGATGCGTTCGCTGCGATCTCCGCTGCCCACTTGGCTTTTGCGGTTGGCGGCGCGTTCGCTGTCCATCCGCTGACGCTCAAGGTCAAAGAGGCGCGTTTTCAGAACCTGCATGGCGATGGCGCGGTTCTGGTGTTGGGACTTTTCCGAACTGGTCACCACGATCCCACTGGGAATGTGGGTGATCCGCACCGCCGAGTCGGTGGTGTTAACGTGCTGACCGCCTGCGCCAGAGCTGCGCATGGTGTCGATCCGGATGTCGGCGGGGTCGATGTGGATGTCCACGTCCTCGGCCTCGGGCAGCACCGCCACCGTCGCCGCCGAGGTATGTATCCGCCCGCCGCTTTCGGTGGTCGGCACCCGTTGGACACGGTGCACGCCAGATTCGAACTTCAGACGGGCAAAGACCCCCTCGCCTTTGACGTTGGCCACGACTTCCTTGATGCCGCCAAGCTCGGTTTGGGTCAGCTCCAGAATCTCGAACTTCCAACCCTGCGCTTCGGCATGGCGCTGGTACATGCGCAGCAGATCGCCTGCGAACAGGCCCGCCTCGTCCCCGCCGGTGCCGGGACGGATTTCGATGATCGCGGGACGGTCATCGGCCGCATCGCGGGGCAGCAAAGCCAGACGCATGCGGTGTTCCATGTCAGGCAAACGCGCCTTGAGAACGGGCAACTCTTCTTCGGCAAGTTCACGCATGTCGGGATCGGACAGCATCACCTGCGCCTCGGCCATATCGGCCAAAAGCTGGCGATAGTCATTGATCTCTGCGACCACGGGTTTCAGCGCCGCATATTCGCGGGACAGTTGTGCGATCTCATCCGAGAAGTCGCCCCCCGAAAGCTTGGCTTCCAGAAATTCGTAGCGCTGGCGGATCTGTTCAAGTTTTTCTATCGGAACCATGCGCCTACGTTTCCCAACTGGCGCCTATCGTCAAGAGGCGCCGGCATCGGGCAGTTGCGAAATCCAGCCATCCAGACGTGCCGCGTTCACCCCGAAATCGGATTTCCCGAAACGCAGGCGTGCGAACATCACCACACGCTCGCCCGTGGCTGTAATGGTGGTGTAATCGGGAAACCCCCAAAAGGCCGAGCGGGTGACATAGGTTACGCTACCCTCTTCCACACTGCCCGCAAGGCGGGTGGTGCGCGATGTGGCCATCGCGATCCGGTCCAGTTGCGACAGCAGCGACGCCGAATTCGTAGAGGCCAATACGCGGACGGCAGCCCCTTCGCGGGTCTCATCCTTAGTAAAGCTGACACGCCCGTGCCACCGCGCAACGTCCGAGGGTGCAAGACGCACCCACGCCATCAACCCGACAACACCCAGCAACACCAACAATAAGACGACAGCCAAAGCCTTCATGGGGGTCCTTTCCAGCGTTTACCCTGTTTACTTAGGTGCTGGTGCGGCGGGTCCAAGCCCAAAGGCACAGAATTTCCATCGCCACATGCGCCCCTGCAATGGCAGTTGCGCCGGTGGTGTCGAACGGGGGCGAAACCTCAACCACGTCACCGCCAACGATGTTGATGCCTGCAATATCCCGCAGGATGATCGAGGCCTGCCCGCTGGTCAGGCCGCCCCAGACCGGCGTGCCGGTACCGGGGGCGAAAGCTGGGTCCAGACAGTCAATGTCAAACGTCAGGTATGTCTGGTTATCCCCCAGAATTTCTTTAATTTTCTTGGCGACGGCTACGGGGCCGGTCTCATGGACTTCGCGGGCGTCGATTGTGGGAACGCCAAGGTTGTCGTCGTTCACCGTGCGGATGCCCACCTGCACGCTGCGCTTGGGGTCGATCAGACCTTCTTTCACGGCCTTGTAGAACATTGTGCCGTGGTCGATCCGGTCGAAATCATCGTCGGCCCAAGTGTCCGAATGCGCGTCGAAATGCAGCAGCGAGAGGGGGCCGTATTTCTCGGCATAAGCCCGCAGGATCGGGAAGCTGATATAGTGATCGCCGCCCAACGTTATGCTGGCCGCGCCCGCGTCCAGAATACCCTTGATATGGCTGGTCAAGCGCCCCGGAAAGCTGGGGGTATGGGCATAGTCAAAGGCCAGATCGCCATAGTCCACCACGGTGAATTCCGAGAGCGGATCAAAGCCCCAGCCATAGGGCGGATCATATGGCTGCAGGGTGCTTGCCTCGCGGATCGCGCGCGGGCCAAGTCGGGTGCCGGTGCGGTTGGTCACGGCCTGATCAAAGGGCACGCCGGTGATGGCCACATCCACGCCGGTCAGGTCCTTGGTGTAGTTCCGGCGCAGGAAAGATGTCGCGCCGCCAAAGGCGTTCTCATAGCGCAGACCACGGCGGTCCTCATGGGTGAACGCGGTATCAACCTGCTTTTTTGCGTCTTCCAGAGCCATCTCTTAGACCTCCTCAAAGTCATTCTGCGGTTGGGCCAGTTCGACCAGACGGGCGAAAAAGCTGGCACCAATGGGGGCGATCTCATCGTTGAAATCAAAGGCGGGGTGGTGACAGACGGGTCCTTCCCCCTGCCCCAAAAACAGATAGGCACCGGGGCGGGCCTGTAGCATGTAGGCGAAATCCTCGGCCCCCATTTCGCGATCGACATTCGCGTCCACCTTATCAGCACCCACCACTTCGCGGGCGACCTGCGCGGCAAAGGCTGTCTGCTGCGCATCGTTCACGGTGGGCGGGTAATCGCGGAAATAGGTCAGATCAGCGGTGACTCCGTAGGCCATGGCTTGGCCCTCAACGATGGCCTTCAGGCGACCCTCGACCATGTCCTGCACTGCGGGATCAAAGCTGCGGACCGTGCCGTTGATATAGGCGCTGTCGGGGATGATATTCTCGGCGCTGCCCGTGTGGATCTGGGTGACCGAGATCACCAGATCGTCCAGCGCATGGTGGTTGCGGCTGACGATGGTCTGGATCGCCTGCACAATGCCGCAAGCGGCTACAACGGGATCAACGCAACTATGGGGCTGCGCGGCGTGGCCGCCTTTGCCCTTCACATTAATGCTAAAGGTATCCACTGCGGCCATAATGGGACCGGGGGTGGTGACGATTTCGCCCACAGGAAGGTTCGGCGCATTGTGCATCGCAAACACACGGGCGATGTCAAAGCGATCCATGATCCCCTCATCCACCATCACGCCTGCACCGCCGCCATCCTCTTCGGCGGGCTGGAAGATCAGCGCCGCGCGGCCCGAGAATTTGCGCGTCTCGGCCAGATAGCGGGCAGCCCCCAGCAGCATGGTGGTGTGGCCGTCGTGACCGCAGGCGTGCATGGCGCCTTCGACCTTGCTGGCATATTCCGCGCCCGTCGCCTCTTTGATCGGCAGAGCGTCCATGTCGGCGCGCAGGCCGATGGTCGGGCCACTGCCTTGACCGTTGATGATCGCAACAACGCCGGTTTGGGCAATGCCTTCGTGGATTTCGTCGACGCCAAATTCCTTCAGCTTTTCAACAACGAAAGCCGCCGTCTTGACGCAACCAAACCCCAGTTCCGGCATCTGGTGCAAATGGCGTCGCCATGCCGTCATCTCGGCGGCATAATCTGCGATGCGGTTTACCACGGCCATGACTGGACTCCTTCGGCGTTGGGCGGCACGGTGGCACCAAATCCGAAACTGATGGAACACGCAATGCCCCAAGATCCGATCCATGACCTGCAAGGAATGCCGCAACTGCTGGAGATCATGCGCAGGTTGCGCGATCCGCAAAACGGTTGCCCTTGGGACATTGAACAGACCTTCGCGACCATCGCCCCCTACACCATCGAAGAAGCCTATGAGGTGCGCGACGCGATTGAGCGCGAGGCATGGGACGAACTGAAATCGGAACTGGGTGATCTACTGTTCCAGTCGGTGTTCCACGCACAGATGGCGCAGGACGCGGGAATGTTCGATTTTCAGGATATTGTCGGGGCGATCAGCGAAAAGATGATCAACCGCCATCCCCATGTGTTCGGGGATGAAAGCCGCGACAAAAGCGCAGCGCAGCAGACACTGGATTGGGAAAAGGTCAAAGCAGCGGAGCGTGCCGCGAAAAAGCAAACCGGTGTGCTGGATGATGTGGCCATTGCACTGCCCGCCTTGCAACGGGCGGTCAAACTGCAAAACCGAGCGGCCCGTGTGGGCTTTGACTGGCCCGCGACAGAGATGGTCCTAGATAAACTGCAAGAAGAAGCCCGAGAACTGGTCGAGGCTCGCGATAAGTTGACCGAAGACGAAGTCCGCGACGAGATGGGCGACATCCTGTTCGTGGTCGCCAATCTGGCCCGTCACTTGGGCGTTGATCCCGAAGAGGCTCTGCGCGGGACGAATGCGAAATTCACCCGTCGTTTCCGCAGCATAGAGGCCGCCCTTGCCGCAAAGGGCAAACATCCCAAAGACAGCACCCTAGAGGAAATGGACGCGCTCTGGGACGCAGCCAAGGCCGCAGAGAAAGCCGACTAAAGCAATCAGGTATTGACCCGACAAGTTTAGTCAGGTTTAAGGGCGGAAATTGACCAACGCAGAGGATCACCATGTTTGCGCAAGTTAAGACCGCCCTTTTTGCCGGAACCGCGCTGGCCATCGCCGCGCCTGCCTTCGCCGAAGAGGTCAACGTCTACTCGAACCGTCAGCCCGAGCTGATCCAGCCGCTGTTTGACGCCTTCACCGAAGAGACCGGCATCGACGTAAACATGGCTTACCTCAAGGACGGCATGCTGGAGCGTCTGGTGGCCGAGGGTGACCGCACCCCTGCCGATCTGGTCTTCACCGTCGATATCTCGCGTCTGGCCGCCGTAGTGGATGCGGGCCTTAGCCAGCCTGTGACCAGCGACGTGCTGACCCAAAGCATCCCTGCCCTCTACCATGATCCCGCAGGTCATTGGTGGGGTCTCACCACCCGTGCCCGCGTGGTCTATGCCTCGAAAGAGCGTGTGGCCGATGGCGATCTGACCTCTTACGAGGATCTGGCCGATCCCAAGTGGAAAGGCCGCATCTGCACCCGTTCGGGCACCCATGACTATATGCTGGCGCTGACCGCTGCGATGATCTCGCACCACGGTGAAGAATACACCACCACTTGGCTGGAAGGCATCAAGGCGAACCTTGCGCGTAAACCCGAAGGCAACGACCGCGCACAGGTCAAAGCGATCTGGGCCGGCCAGTGCGACATCAGCCTTGGCAACACCTACTACATGGGCCAGATGCTGGGTGATGCCGAGCAGACCGAATGGGCCAACAGCGTGCGCCTGATCTTCCCCGAATTCGAAGACGGCGGCACCCATGTGAACATCTCGGGCGTTGTGATGACCAAAGCCGCCCCGAACCACGACAACGCTGTCAAGCTGATGGAATTCCTTGCCTCGCCCGAAGCGCAGGAAATCTACGCCGAAGTGAACAGCGAATACCCGATCGCCAACGGCTCGACACCCAGCGAACTGGTGGCAAGCTGGGGCAGCTTTACCGCAGACAACGTGGATCTGATGGATCTGGCCCGCCTGCGCGATGACGCCCTGCGCCTGACCGAACAGGTGGACTACGACGGCTGATCGCCGCGTTCACCGCACCAGAACTGAGCCAAAACAAAACGCCCCGCAGTGATCTGCGGGGCGTTTCTTATCCCGTAAGGATTTCAGGTAAGTCTACGGGATTATGCCGCTTTGATGTCCAGCTTGACCAGCGTCTGGTTCAGCAGGATGTAGGCGATTTCGCCGAAGGTCACAGGACCGGTGAAGGTGCCGGTCGATTTGCCTTCCAGCTCGCCGTAGAGGTAGTTCAGAATGCAGTTGCACGAATACTGGCCGTCACCTGCATCGGTCAGATTTGCCGCGAAGGTGCCAGCGTAGTCTGCCACGGGAGATGCCATCTGGTACTCAACACCGGGAACGACGGGCGCGTAGAAGGCCACTTCGCCTGCATCGGTGTCCACCGCCTGTACCGATACGTTGACCAGCGCGCCGGCGTAGTTCGCAACCAGCGGCAAACGGGTATCGATGTTGTTGTCGGTCAGGTACTGGGCCAGATTTACCGTCTCGCCGTTCACCGAAACATTCTTGGCCGAGAAGCCGCCTTCGGGGAAGGTGAAGGTGGTCTTGGCATCATTGCCCTGGCTGAAGATGTTGACGATGTCGGTCGAGACCGAGGCGCCTTCGGGCAGAGCCACATGCAGTGCCACAGCGCCATCTTCGTGGCCGGTGCCGGTGGCGCCGTCAAAGACCATCGGCTTTGCCTTGCCCAGATCATCCAGATGGATGCCCGAGATCCAGCCCACCAGCGGCTGTGCAAACAGGTCATTGTACATGGGCGCTTCCAGCGCAAAGGTGGTGTGCGCACCGCTGAAAGCAGGGATCAGCAGGACGGTGAAACCGCCGCGCTTGTAGCCGTTCGAAATGGCCTTCAGGCTATCCGCGCCATAGTAGGCAGGGGCGGCCGAAGCAACGCCTTCGAAGGTGGTGCAGAAGACCTTATCGCGGACAACAGCGCCGCCAGCGTCAGTCACGAAATAGACCGACGTGCCGCCAATCCAGTTTCCTTTGGGCAGCTGTGCCAGCAGAGGGGCATCGCCTGCAATCGACATGATCGCGCCAGCTTCGATACGAGCAGCAGCTTCAGCAACGGTAAGCAGTTCGTTTTTCATCGGGATATTCCTTACCTACTCAGAGATTGGCCAGATCGTTGGCGGCGTAGTCATTTTCGGACGCGAACTTTGCCAGTTCAGCGGCCTTCTCGCCCAGACTATCGGGGGCGCCTTTGACTTCGTTGCGCAGTCGGCCAATCAGAATGCGCGTCGCCAGCGACGCCTTGGAAAGGTCGCTGCTGCTAAGCAGAACCTGCTCGCATTGGGTGGTGGAAATAGCTGACATTGTACCCTCGCTCTTCTTTGCCATCCTACGTGAAGACATCTCAAGTCTTGCACATGACTAGCCTGACAAGGCAGCGAGGGTCGCGTTCCCCGATGTATCGGAGTCACAGTAAATCGGATGGACAACCGCCCAACCGACACCTTTTGGATAGGTCAAAGACCGTTCTGGACAATCTCTTCGGCCAGTTTTGCCAGTGCTGCGCTGCGCGCGCGCGCAATATCGGCAGGGCTGCCGGTACCGTCGATTGTCTCGGTGATCCGGAACAGACGCGCCCGATCCCGACCCCGCCCTTCGCTGTCCACAACGAAATACTGACCGGCCAACAGCAGCGTCCCGTCTGCCTGCGCCAGTAGATCGCTGAAGCGGATATCCACGCGGCCTGCGGGATAGGCATCAAAGGGCCACGGCTCGGGCGCGACGGTGGCACCGGTGATCTGGGTCAACTGGCGCGCCAGCGCCATGGTCAGTGACCGCGCAGGATCGTCGGCCCACAGAAGCCCCGCGTTGGCCGTGATGGTGCCATCGGCGTTCTGGGTGGCAACGGTCTCTTCGCCCGCATAGGTGGGCAGGCTGACCAGACGCACCTCAAGCGAGGGGTAGCTGGAGTTGGCGCGTACCTCGCTGGGAACCTCCGGCACGGACAGACGCACGTCAGAGCTACAGGCCCCCAGCGTCATCACTGGGGCGATCAGGGCGGCAATTGCAAAAGAGGTCTTCATATCATCTTCCCAAAATCAACGAGTTCGGACGGCGCTCAATCGTACTGGCCAGACCATCCAAGGCACGGGCAGCTTCGGTCACTGCACGCAAGGCATTGCGCACGTCGCGGTTCACGGCCGAGTTGCCGTCATAGTCCCCAAGCAGCCCCTGCGCCTTGGCCACCAGCCCGTTCACACGGTTGACCAGTGCGGGCAGTTCTTGCGAGGCATCTGCGATCCGGTCTGCCGCATTGCTAGCGGACTGGAGCGTACGGTTCACATTCTCAACCGTACCGCCATTGCGCAACTCTTCCAGCACAAGCGCCAGCTCGCTCAGGGCGGCGCTCATGTCGGTGGGCAGGTTGCGGGCCTGCGGCGTGTCGATCAGAGCCTCGGTCGCCTGGATCAGACCAGATAGGTCGTCGGACAGGCGTTCCACCGGAATGGTGTTCAGCTTGGCCACCACGACATTCGCCTGATCCAGCAGTTCCGGAACCCCATCAATGGCGGTTTTGGCCGAGGCGGCTGTTTCATCCAACGTCTGGATGGTGCTGGTCAGATGGGCCACCAGTTCGTTTTCATTGATCGCGGCTAGGGTCTTGTTCAACTCGGACGCCGTGCCGGTTAGCTCGGTCATCAGGGTGGACAGCTGATCCGGCACCTGCTGCACCTTCTCAGAGCCGACAATCCCGCGGATATCGCCAAGAAGGCCGCGCAGGTCTTCGGGTGTGCCACGCACGTCTTCGCTGCTGACCAGCGAGGTGGCGCTGTTCAGGAAATCGATCCCGCTTTGCAGCAACTCTTCAATGGGCAGGTTGTTCACTCGGTTAAAGACGGATTCAGCGGTAGCCGCCACGTCGGTCAATTCAGCCGGTGCTGTCGGAAAGACCGGAAACGGCACGCCGTTCATGTCCAACTCGGCGGCGGGTGCACCTTCCAATGTGACCAGATCCACCTTAAGGCCGCCGGTCAGCAGCGAGGCATTGGTCAGTCGCGCACGCATCCCGCCCGCCACAGCTTGCTGCAGGTATTGCATCACATCCAGCCCCTCAGCGTCATCTTCCGTCGATAGACCCAGACGTTCGGGCTGCAATGCCATCGTGGCCAGTAGGCGCACCTGCGCATCACCGAAGCGTTCGGGATCGACAAGACCAGTCAGGTTGGTGATCCGGCCCACCTTCAGGCCCGCCAGTTCCACCGGCGCATCAGGGCGCAGACCTGCAACGTTGGTGTCAAAGATCAGCGTCATGTCGATGGACGGCCCTTCGGCGCGGGCAAAGAGGCTGGCGCGGGCGTCTTCTTCGGCATCGTACAGCTCGAAAACATCGCCATCTTCAGCGGGGAAGCCGCCAGAAGCTGCCGTGTCAAAGGTGATCCCCCCTGCCAGCAGCGACGAGATGGTCGCAAAATCCACCGAGGCCCCGTTCGGCCCGAAGCTTAGCGAAAAGCCCGACGTGTTCCAGAACCGCGTGGTCGAGGTAATCCGCCGGTCGTAAGGCGCATAGATGACCGCATCGGCAAGAACGGTGTTCCCGTCTTCGGCAATGCGTGCGGGGCCGATCTCGCCGACCTCAACGCCTTGGTAGAGGATGGGCGCATCGCCGGTGATGCCTTCGTCGCCAACACCGCGCAGGGTGATTTGCAGGCCCTTTTGACCGGGGCTCAGCAAGGGGGCGGTATCGCGGCCCTCAAAGCTGTCTTGCGGCGTGCCCGGCTGGCTATCCCATTCGCCTTCCAGATAGACACCGGACAGAACCGTATCCAGACCTGTCACCCCACGGGCCGAGACCTCGGGGCGGACGACCCAGAACACTGCGTCCTCATCCACGAATTCCACCACGCGGTTGTCGATGCGTACACCGACGGCCACATGCAGCATGTCGTCCTGCAAGCGGACGCTTTCCACCACACCCACGGTCACATCGCGGAACTTCAGTTCCGTTTCGGACACGCGGATACCGGCGGCATCTTCAAAGATAATCTCGATCAACGCGCCACGGTCGCGCCAGTGCTGCCAAGCAATCGCCAAAGCGATCAGCAGCGCGCCCAAGGGCACCAGCCAGACAATCGACACGCGTTCCAGAATGCTACGTCCGGCGCTTTCGACCAGAATCTCGTCGGGGGTGTTTTCGGGCTCGCTCACGGGCGCTCCTTCTTTTGTAGGTCGGCGTCAGGGGCATCGTTCTGGACGTCATCGCCCAGAGTGTCCCAGATCAGACGCGAGTCAAAGGACTGGGCCGCCAGCATCGTAAAGATTACCGACAGCGCAAATGTCAGGGCCGCAGGGCCGGGCGAAATGCTGGCCGCCACGTTTAGCTGCACAAGAGCCGAAAGGATCGCAACCACAAAGACGTCGATCATCGACCATCGGCCAATATATTCCACCAGTTCATAGAGGTGCTGACGGCGGCCGGGGGCCATCTTTCCCACCCCGCGCACCGACAGGGCCAGATAGGCAACGGCGGCGAATTTGGCGACCGGAATGCCAACCGAGGCAATCAGGATGATCGCCGCCACACCGTAATCGCCGTGATGCATCAGGGCGATGGCACCGGCAACGATGGTATCTTCGCTGGTATGCACCAGGGTACGGGTGCGCAGCATCGGCTCCAGGTTGGCGGGGATGTAGCACATCACGCCCACCAGCCACCACGCCCAGACCTTCTGCATCGAGCGCATATCCCGCGAGCGCAGATTGTGGTCACATCGGGTACAAGGCTGGCCTTCCTGAGACAGAGGAAAGACCGCGCCGCAACGCTCGCACGCCAGATGGCCCGCAGAGCGCGCCGAGATTGCATGGTGTGAATGGGTCATTTCCGGCGCTCCAGAGCGTTCCAGATAGACCAGCGGCACATCATGTTGTCTTGCAGCAGAACCACCACGACCAGCACACACATCATCCAGAAGGCCGAGCCCAGATGCACCTGCGCAAGGGCCGAAACCTTGACCAAAGCGACGCCGCAGCCCAGCACGAAGATCTCGGCCATAGACCACGGCTTGAGGGCCTCGAACAGGCGAAAGGCCCGTTTCGATGCGGGCAGCGGTTTGCGATCAAAGGCCATCGGGGCCAGCACATAGATCGACAGCAGCATCCGCAGCATGGGCACCACAACGATCAGCGCCCCCACAGCCAAGGACAGCACAAACAGCGGGCCGGTCGCAAAAGCCAGCACCGCATCCATCAGGGATGTGGCGTTGGAAAAGCCCGCGCGGCTGATCTGTAGAAAGGGCAAAAAGAGGGCCGCAATTACAAGGATCAGGTTCGTCACCGAGAGGGCCACGATACGGATCATCGCATGAGCCCGCGGTGCGATCAGCACCGTATGGCAGCGCTTACATACGGCACGCTCGCCGAACTCGGGCATCCGAACGCGGTACAGCGCATCGCAATGGGGGCAAACAATCATCTGCCCATTGGTCGCGTTATCAGTCACTCGGACAATCCCTTAAGATGCAATTCTGCATGTGCATCATATCTAATCATTAAACAAATCGAAACAACTGATCCGTCGCATCCCTGCCCCCAAAGAAAAGGGGGCCGCTGCGAACAGCGACCCCAGTTTCACGGGTCCGACTCGTATAGTTGGGACTGCCCGATTATTTTCATGCCTGCGTCCGGACCCGTGTTCAGGGCGAGCGCACCCGCCCCAGACCTCAGTGTAGTTTGGGCTGATCCGCGTGACGCTTCAGCGTCACCTCCAGATCACTCGACCCAAGTTTCAACTCTACAATCTCGTAGGCGCGAAGCGCCCTACCCTCTGCCAGTACGGTCAGGCATCCCGCACCTTCGAAAGCCTCGTTAACAAGCCAGCTGTTGTATTGGCGCGGGAATTGCGCCGTCAGCCCGCCTACCCCCCGGCGCACCTCTTTGGGTGCGACGAGGTCATTATTCAAAAGGAACTGCATCGATGTCCCCGCTCGATCCTTAGCTGCAGCCGCTTGTGGCGCCACAGGTGTTGCATTTCATGCAGGTTCCGTTGCGGACCAGGGTGTAGTTGCCACAGTCACCACAGGCCTCGCCTTCATATCCCTGCATCTTCGCCTTCTGACGGGCGTCGATTTTTGTAACTGGCTGAGTCGATTCCTTCGACGTGACCAGAGTTGCTAGGGATTCCCCAGAGTCCAATTTGGAGTCAACGGATTCGCTGTGGATATGTTGCCCGCCACGCAAAACAACTAGGTCTGCGGGCACACGTTTACGAAGATAGCCCGACGAACTGATCTGCTTCAGCACTTCCAGCGGGTCATGGGCGCGGCTTTCGGGAACCTCTTTAAAGTTCCGTTTGCCTTCCTCTTCGCCGCGGCCCAGATCGTCAAAGCTGGCGCCCTGAGGCTTGATGTGTGCCAGATCGGTCCGGTCCAGATAGCTGACCG
Organism: Donghicola tyrosinivorans; assembly: GCF_003003355.1. Taxonomy (GTDB): domain Bacteria; phylum Pseudomonadota; class Alphaproteobacteria; order Rhodobacterales; family Rhodobacteraceae; genus Donghicola; species Donghicola tyrosinivorans. Next base: position 326,534 of record NZ_PVTQ01000001.1, on the reverse strand, counting down.
CCAGTTCGCGGAAAATGTAATCCAGGATCGAGGTTGCGTTCTTGATACTGTCGTTGCCCTGCACCATGCCCGAGGGTTCGAACTTGGTGAAGGTGAAGGCGTCCACGAACTCTTCCAGCGGCACCCCGTATTGCAGACCAACCGAGACCGCGATGGCAAAGTTGTTCATCATTGCGCGGAAGCCTGCGCCTTCCTTGTGCATATCGATGAAAATCTCGCCCAAGGAACCATCACCGTATTCACCGGTGCGCAGATAGACCTTGTGCCCCCCCACAACCGCTTTCTGGGTGTAGCCTTTGCGACGCTCGGGCAGTTTGGTGCGCTGGGTCTTGGCGATCTCTTTGATGACCACCTTCTCAACGATCTTCTCGGCAATGACAGCGGCTTTTTCCTGCGGGGTGCCGCTTTCCAGCACCTCTGCTGCGTCGTCGTCATCCTCTACCAGCGCCGCTGCCAGAGGCTGGCTCAGCTTCGATCCGTCACGGTAGAGGGCGTTGGCTTTGACACCCAGTTCCCACGACAGCTCATAAGCCTTCTGGCAGTCCTCGATGGTGGCGTTGTTGGCCATGTTCACGGTCTTGGAGATCGCGCCCGAGATAAAGCTTTGCGCGGCGGCCATCATGCGGATGTGGCTTTCGACGCTGAGGTAACGCTTGCCCTTCTTGCCGCAGGGGTTCGCGCAGTCAAAGACGTTGTAATGATCGGTCTTCAGGTGCGGCGCGCCCTCAAGGGTCATGGTGCCGCAGACATGGTCATTGGCAGCCTCAACCTCGGCTTTAGTATAGCCCAGATGGCGCAGCAGATCGAAGCTGGGGTCCACCAGTTTGGCCGCCGGAATGCCCAGAACGTTCTTGCAGAACTCTTCGCCCAAGGTCCACTGGTTGAAGACAAAGCGGATGTCGAAGGCGGTCGCCAGCGCGGCCTCGATCTTTTCCAACTCGGCCTTGCCGAAACCGTGGCCGATCAGGCTTGTGTGGTTGATGCCGGGCGCATTACCAAGGCTGCCGTGGCCGACCGCATAGCTGATGATTTCTTCGATCTGCGCACTGCCGTAGCCTAGTTTCTCCAGCGCAGCAGGCACCGAGCGGTTGATGATCTTGAAGTATCCGCCACCTGCAAGCTTCTTGAATTTCACCAGCGCAAAGTCAGGCTCGATACCGGTTGTGTCGCAGTCCATGACCAGACCGATGGTGCCGGTGGGCGCGATCACAGTGGCCTGCGCGTTGCGATAGCCGTGCAGCTCACCCAGACGCAGGGCCTCGTCCCACGTGCTGGCCGCGATCTTGGTCAAGCGGGCATCGGGGCAGTTCACCAGATCCAGCGGGATCGGTTTGACGGCCAGTTCCTCATAGCCCTCGGCATTGCCGTGCGCCGCGTTGCGATGGTTACGGATGACCCGCAGCATGTGATGCGCGTTGCGCTCATAGCCCGAGAAGGTACCCAATTCGCCCGCAATCTCGGCCGAGGTTGCGTAGGACACGCCTGTCATGATCGCCGTCAGCGCGGCAGCCATCGCACGGCCTTCCTTGCTGTCGTAGCCATAGCCCATCTGCATCAGCAGGCCGCCAATGTTGGCATAACCCAGACCCAGCGTGCGGAAGTCATAAGACAGCTGCGCAATTTCCTTCGAGGGGAACTGCGCCATCATCACGCTGATCTCCAGCGTCAGGGTCCACAAACGCGAGGCGTGCATGTAGTCCTCAACGCGGAAGGTACCGCCTTTGTAGAACTGCAGCAGGTTCATCGAGGCAAGGTTGCACGCGGTATCGTCAAGGAACATGTATTCCGAGCACGGGTTCGAACCGCGGATCTGCCCGTCTTCGGGGCAAGTGTGCCATGCGTTCACAGTGTCGTGGTACTGGATGCCCGGATCGGCGCAAGCCCATGCGGCGTGGCCAATCTGCTCCCACAGATCACGGGCCTTGATCGTCTTGGCGACCGAGCCGTCGGTGCGGCGGATCAGTTCCCAATCCGCGTCATCCTTGACCGCCTGCAGGAACGCATCCGTCACGCGGACCGAGTTGTTCGAGTTCTGGCCCGACACGCTGGCATAGGCTTCGCTGTCCCAGTCGGTGTTGTAGGTCGGGAACTCGATGCTGCTGTAGCCCTGCTGTGCGTAATCCAGCACGCGCTTGATGTAAGTCTCTGGGATCGCGTTCTTTTTCGCGCCGCGAATGGCGGATTTCAGCGCGCCGTTCTTGGTGGGATCAACCGCATCCTCGGTGCTGCCGTCCCATTCGCGGATGGCGGCGAAAATCTCGTTCAGGCGTGCCTCGTGCATCTTCGAACCGGCGACGATGCTGGCAACCTTCTGCTCTTCCTTGACCTTCCAGTTGATGAAATCCTCGATATCGGGATGGTCCGCATCACAGATCACCATCTTGGCCGCGCGGCGGGTGGTACCACCGGACTTGATCGCGCCCGCAGCACGGTCTCCGATCTTCAGAAAGCCCATCAGGCCCGAGGATTTGCCGCCGCCCGACAGGCTCTCGCCCTCGCCGCGCAGGCTGGAAAAGTTGGTGCCGGTACCCGAGCCATATTTGAACAGGCGTGCTTCGCGAACCCAGAGGTCCATGATGCCGCCCTCGTTCACCAGATCATCGCTGACCGACTGGATAAAGCAGGCGTGCGGCTGGGGATGCTCATAAGCGCTGTTCGATTTGGTCAGCTTGCCGGTCTTGTAGTCTACGTAGAAGTGGCCCTGGCTGGGGCCGTCGATGCCATAGGCCCAATGCAGACCGGTATTGAACCACTGGGGGCTGTTCGGCGCGGCCATCTGGCGGGCCAGCATATAGCGCATCTCGTCGAAATAGGCCTGCGCGTCTTCCTCGGTGGTGAAATAGCCACCCTTCCAGCCCCAATAGGTCCAAGCACCTGCCAGACGGTCAAACACCTGCTTGGCGCTGGTCTCGCCCGACATGGCAGAACCCTCAACGGGGACCGAGCGCCACAGGAATTCGGGAACGTCCTTTTCGCGGACACGCTTGGTTTCAGCGGGAACACCGGCCTTGCGGAAATACTTTTGCGCAATGACGTCGCTGGCAACCTGGCTCCAACCTGCGGGAACCTCAACGTTATCCAGCTTGAATACTACAGTACCGTCAGGGTTGCGGATTTCCGAAACCGTTTTCACGAAATCCAGCGAAGCATATGCGTCTTGGCCGGCTTTGGTAAACTTCCTGTCGATCTTCATTCTTTTGTCCCGTCTGACAATAATCCATCGGCCCGCCAAGGCGGCCAAAGTCCTAAAATGGACAGTTATTCTTTACTTAACAGGCAAACACGCTGCCCGAGCGAGGCGACAAACCGTAAGAACTTACAACTCTAGAGGCTTGCTCATGGCACTAAATATAGTGCAGTTCGCTTCATGCCCCACAATCTGGCGTAGCAGGGCCTAAACGGTCAACGAATTTTTTACCCAAAATGAGACAAAAATGGACTTGCAGCGCCCCGCCTCCTGAAGGGTCAAAGAGGGGCAAGTGATTCATGTCGGATCGTCAACTTTTACACAATATTTTTGCACACACGGGTTTTTCTCTTTATCTACTGCGCATTAGACTGTGGATGCTTTTTGACGGCTTTCGGCACACACGCAAAGCGAGAGCGGACCACCATCCCAAAAGGATAGTCTTTCTACCTTGTGGGTGATTAGACATATCCAAAGTTGAGATTACATATCTTCGCGCTGAATTCCGATTCGAAGCCTCCGGAAATGGCGAATTGGTTAACAAATCACTGTCTTTCGTGCAGTCGAAACGGTCGAAGGGCCAAGAATCGACGCATAATCGCCGCCCAAATCGGCGCAGTTCCCTTTGGCGACACAATATACAGTGGGGGATTCTTTTCCTCGGCGGCGGCAAATGCAAAAGTCGTGAGATTCTGCACCCATGCCCGCCGCGATGGAATTTGAGGGAATTGGGAAGGGCATCGCTCTGCCAATGCAGGCGGCTATGCTACCCGTTAGGTTTCCCCAGATCTTCACGCATCAGCCGCATGTTCACTGGCAAGATAGCGCCCTGCCGAACACGCAAGCACGCCGAATTCCCCAGATCTAGGGGGCATGTTCCCGACAGGTTGGATTGTTTTACGGGTGCCTCACTGTCCACGCAGGACTAGCTAACCCATCGCGGGACTTTCTCCCCTTGGCGTCCCTATTTCCCGCCCTGCGATATAGGGCATGTTTTTGCAAAACCCCGCCCAAATCGGAGGATATTAAAAAACTTGCATGCCGCAACGTCATGTTGCGGCATGCAGGCTTACCGGGCTCTCTGCCCTCGTCACCAAGGTTCAAATGCCCTCAAGCTGCCTTTTTCATAGGGCGGGTGGGTGTGCGTGGTGCGGGAGGAGTCGGGGTAAAGGGCATTACGTTATCGCTGAAGCGCGCTTCGCTGTTGCCACGTTTGACCGCAGAGACATACAGCCAAACCGTCGCGGTAATCGCGGCAGCGCTGGCGATCTCGATAGCGCTGTTGCCAAGGGTGGCAAAGCTGAAACCCGTCGCGGTCACGCCAAGCAGGCCCATGATCGTCGCAGGCAAAGCCAGCGAGAAAAGACCGGTCAGGATGGCCAGAAGGTTCATCTGGATCACATCAGACCGCAGCCAGCTGCGCTGACCGGTGAGGAATTTGCAGTAGTAGACCATGGCCATCAGGGTCAGACAGGTCACACTGGAAAGAAGTGCAATCAGGTGGTTCATTGCGGGTGTCCTACGAAGACGCGACAGCATCTCAGGCCGGTCGCGCGGGCAGAAAATATCAGGCGGTGTTCAGAAGAGAGGCGGCGACAGCGGCCCGAAAGATGTGTTGCTCTGGCGCGGCGCGAAAGTAGCGCACGGCCGCCGTAAGCTCTGCCAGTCTGACTGGCCCCAAGGGTGTTCTGAAACGTCCCCGAATATCCATTGCCGACCCTCTTGCAGCGCGCATGGTCCGGGCTGCGTGACCGTCCGTCGTAGGTGGCAAGACGCGGCTGCCTCTGTGGCAACCCATAATGGTCTATGGCGGGCACCTTCAGATTGTCACAGCGCCAAATTTCCGCAAGTGGGAAAATAGCGGCGATGAGAGCGCCAACATCACATGATATTGCAACGTCCGTAATCGATGCGGATCAGTGGAAAGTGGTCGGGGCGGCGAGATTCGAACTCACGACCTTCTGTACCCAAAACAGACGCGCTACCAGGCTGCGCCACGCCCCGACTGGCCCCTCTCTAGTCCGAAGAAAAGACAAAGGAAAGAGGGATGTTATGATTTATTTGCAGGGTAAAGCCGCATCTGGTCCAAAGGCGGGATGCTGCGCCACGCTATCGGCATCAATGCCGATGCGGCGGGCCAGACCGCCATTGATCTCTAGCACCGACACGGCAGGCGCACCGGCACGGATCGGGGTTTCATCCCCGGGAATGGCATTTTCGTGCACACGCACGACACGGCCTTCGGTATCAAGAAAGATCATGTCCAGCGGGATCAACGTGTTCCGCATCCAGAAGGACAAATCATGAGGTTCTTCATAGATGAAGAGCATACCGGACGATGCAGGCAGCCGTTCACGGAACATCAATCCCCGCGCACGTTCAGCGTCATCGTCGGCAATCTCGACCGAGAACGAGACAGAGCCCCACTCTCCGGTCAGCAAAATGCGATCTGCTTCGCAGTTTGCTAGGGCCGCACTGGTAAATGTTGCGTAAACAGCAAAAATGGCCCGCAATAGAGACATCTTGGATCAGCGGCGAACCGCTGCCTCCCAGGCCAGCACTTCGGTCGCCATGCGACCACGCTTGCCGTCAATCACCCGAAGGCCAACAGCCTCGCCGGGTTGCAGGTCCGCAAGACCCGACCGGCGCAGCACCTCGATGTGGACGAAGACGTCTTCAGGCTTGCCCCAGACGTTGGCAAAGCCGAATCCCTTGCCTTTATCGAACCACTTCACACGGGCCGCTACCAACTCTGCCGAAGCAAAGATCGCCGGGTCCAGCTCTTCGAAATCCGCAAGCGCTGCTGCGGTCGTCGAACTTGGCGGTTCGATCGAAACGACCGTTACCGCTTGCACCCCGCGCTGGGTTTCCTGCGCGATAATTTCAATACCAGCTCCATCAGCCACCGAGCTTTGCCCAAAGTTCCGCAGCACGTTTGCGTGCAGCAAAATATCAGGTCCCCCCTCAGAGGCGACAACGAAACCAAATCCTTTGGCCGGATCGAACCACTTTACGTGACCAACGACCCTACGGCCGACTTTTTCTCCGCTCACGACGATATTCCAACAAATATTCCCCAACATCTTGTTTGTGTGCTGCGTAGAGCAAACATGCAACCCCAAAGAGTTTGCATAAATGTGGAAAGAACCCCATACAATTATGATGCGCCGATAATTCTACGGGTTAAGGCGAACAATTGCCCAGTCTTCCATCAGATCGTTGCGCGTCCAGCGAAAGCGGTCATGCAGGCGAAACGCGCCATCGGCCCAAAACTCAATTTCTAGTGGTTTGATTCGATATCCACCCCAAAAACTCGGGCGTTTAGGATTCGGCCCTTTCGTAGCGGTCACTTTAGCCACTTCGGCCATCAGGGAAGCACGACTATCCAAAGGGCGCGACTGCTGCGAGGCCCAAGCCCCCAACCGGCTTTGCAAAGATCGCGAGGAGTAATAGGCGTCGGCCTGCAGTCCATCCTCTCGGGTCACCAGACCGCGGACGCGGATCTGGCGGCGCAAAGACTTCCAATGCATCACAAAGGCAGCCTTGCCTGCACTGTTGATCTCTTGCCCTTTGGCGCTGTCATAGTTGGTGTAAAAGACAAAGGCGTCGTCCTCTATCTCTTTCAATAGAACCATCCGCACATTGGGCATCCCGCCTTCGTCCACCGTCGAAAGGGCGATGGCATTGGGATCGTTCACTTCGGTCTTTTCGGCCTCTGCCAGCCAGTCCTTTGCCAAGGCAAAAGGATCATTGCCCGCGAAAATTCCGCTGCGTTTGCTCTGGTCGTCCATAGGTCCCCCGTTTTACTCTGGGTGAAGTGCCTTGAAGCGATGATATGTATCGCCTAAACGAAATCGGCAATCTCAGACTTGAGCGGGGGATACCTCATGTCAACTTCACTGATGGCCGGCAAGCGCGGCCTGATCATGGGCCTGGCGAACGACAAATCCATCGCATGGGGCATCGCCAAAGCCTGTGCGGACGCCGGGGCCGAACTGGCCTTCTCGTATCAGGGCGAAGCGCTGCTCAAGCGCGTCGGCCCCCTGGCCGAGCAACTGGGCTCGAACATCGTGCTACCGTGCGATGTCAGCGACGAAGCCTCGATGGATGCGCTCTTCGCCGAACTGGAAGCCAAATGGGGCAAGCTGGACTTTGTTGTCCACGCCATCGGCTTTTCGGACAAAAACGAACTGCGCGGCCGCTACGTGGACACCACCCGTGGCAACTTTGCGATGACTATGGACATCTCGGTCTATTCGTTCACCGCAATCATGCAGCGCGCGGAAAAGATGATGACCGAAGGTGGCAGCGCCCTGACGCTGACCTACTACGGCGCGGAACAGGTCATGCCCCACTATAACGTGATGGGCGTCGCCAAAGCGGCTCTGGAAGCCTCGGTGATGTATCTGGCCGAAGACCTTGGCAAAAAGAACATCCGCGTGAACGCCATCAGCGCCGGTCCCATCAAGACCCTGGCCGCCAGCGGCATCGGCGATTTCCGCTACATCATGAAGTGGAACGAATACAACTCGCCCCTGCGCCGCAACGTCACCATCGAGGACGTAGGCAAGTCCGCCCTCTACCTGTTGTCCGATCTGGGCAGCGGTGTGACTGGCGAGAACCTGCACGTTGACGCGGGCTACCACGTTGTCGGCATGAAGGCCGTCGACGCGCCCGACATCACCAAAGGCTAAGCGGCGGTGCTGTCGGTCCTGCTGCCGGTCTTTGCGGTCCACCTCGTCGCCGCCATGAGCCCCGGCCCCGCCGTGCTCATGACGGTGCGGGTGGCAATGGTGCGCGGCATGCAAGCGGCTAGCGCCCTCAGCATCGGCATCGCCCTTGGTGCGGTGGTCTGGGCCACCGCCGCCATTCTGGGCCTCGCGGCCCTTTTCGAGATCGCCCCCAAACTGCTGATCGCGTTCAAGGCTGTGGGGGCCTCGTACCTGCTCTGGTGCGCCTACAAAATGTGGCGCGGTGCCCGCGCTCCGATGGAAATCGCACCCATCACCGGACCGGCCCCCTCGGGCCTGCGCTCATTCCTCTTGGGGCTTGGCATCCAGCTATCAAACCCGAAACCGGCGGTCTTCTTCGGCGCTGTCTTCGTGTCGGTGGTGCCCGCCCATGCTGACGCAACGACATTTGCGGCAATCCTTGGAATTGTCTTCCTGAACGAGGCGCTCTGGAATATCTTCATCGCCCGCGTATTCTCGCTGGAACGCACAAGGGCGGGCTACATCCGCCTCAAGACCCCGATCGACCGGATGCTTGGCGGTATGCTCGCCGCCCTCGGCTTCAAGATCGCACTCACGTGAAGGACGTAACGCCATGACAGACCGCTTGCCCCACGAAAAAGGCTTCCACGTCAGCTGGGACCAACTGCACCGCGATGCCCGCGCATTGGCGTGGCGCCTGCAATCCATGGCCCCCGAGGACACCGGCTGGCGTGCTGTCGTCGCGATCACCCGCGGCGGCATGGCCCCTGCCATGATCGTCGCCCGCGAACTCGACATCCGCACGGTCGATACCATTAGCGTCAAAAGCTACCACCACCAGACCCAGTCCGAGCCCAAGATCATCAAGGCCCCCGACATGGAGCTGATCGGCGACGGCACCGGCGTTCTTGTGGTCGACGACCTCGTGGACACTGGCAAAACCCTCGAAGTGGTCCGCAAGCACATGCCGAAAGCCCACATCGCCACGGTCTATGCCAAGCCCATGGGCCGCCCGATGGTGGACACCTTCGTGACCGAGGTCAGTCAGGACACATGGATCTTCTTCCCTTGGGACATGGCCTTGCAATACGTCCAGCCCCTGCGCGGCAAAGACGACTAAAACAAAAACGCGCCCTGCTTTCATCTTGGCGCAAATACCTTCGGGGGTGAATTGGGCCCCAAGGCCCAAGAGGGGGCAGACAGCCCCCTCCCCTGCATCTCCCCCGTGCTCGACCGATGCTCGAACGCCTCTCAGGAGACAGCCCCATGACCAGCCGCACCGGCGCGACCTTCACCTCTCCGATCGTGCAGGCCCGCCACTGGCTGGCGGCCACAGACCTGCCCGCAGGCAAGCCCCTGATCAACCTCTCGCAAGCCGCGCCCATGGCCGCCCCGCCAGAGGCGCTGCGCCGCGAAATGGCCCGCCTGCTGGAAGAGCCTGCCACCCATCTCTACGGCCCTGTGCTCGGCAATCCGGACCTGCGCGACGCTCTCGCGCAAAAGATCTGTGCCCAATACGGCGCGGCATCTGTCAAAGATACTCACATCGCCATCACGCCCGGCTGCAATCAGGCCTTCGCCGCCACCATCGCCGCCCTTTGCGATCAAGGGGATCAGGTGATCCTGCCGGTGCCGTGGTACTTCAATCACAAAATGTGGCTCGACATGAGCGGGTGTAAGGCCGTGCCTCTGCCCGTCGGCCCCGATATGCTGCCCGATCCTGATCAGGCCGCCGCCCTGATCACAGCAAAGACCAAAGCCATCGTGCTGGTCACCCCGAACAACCCCACGGGCACGATCTATCCCGCGCCGCTCATCCGCGCGTTCATGACACTGGCGCAAGAGCGCGGCATTACCCTGATCGTCGATGAAACCTACCGCGACTTCCTAAAAAGCGACGCGCGGCCCCACGATCTTTTTGATGATCCGGACTGGGACCAGACCCTTGTGCGGCTCTATTCGTTCTCGAAAGCCTACCGCCTGACCGGCCACCGCGTCGGCGCCATCGCTGCCAATCCGGACCTTTTGCACCAGATCGAAAAGTTCCTCGACACCACCATCATCTGTGCGCCTCAGTTGGGACAGCGGGCTGCCGCGTGGAGCCTGACGCATCTGGACGACTGGCTGGAAGGGGAACGCAAGGCCATCCTTGACACCCGTCAGGCGCTAATCGACGGGGCTAGTCCCCTGACAGACCAAGGCTGGCGCATCAGGTCCAGCGGGGCCTATTTCGCGTGGCTGGAACACCCCTATGCAGAGAACAGCTTTGACCTCTGCCAGCGGATTTTGCGCGAAGAAGGGGTCTTAATGCTGCCCGACACCATGTTCCGCCCCGAAAGCGATCCGGCAAAAGGCCGCGAAATCCGCATCGCAATCGCCAATATCGCGAAAGAGAGATTGCCTGAGCTGTTCCAGCGCCTTGCGGCGACCCGTGCGCTCACTTAGACAGTTGCGGACAAGGAACCATTGGGAAGGCGTCACAATATGGCTGGATCGGGAAAAGGTGCCAAGATTATGGTCTGGGGCCTCATGGGGGCACTGGTCGTAGGTCTTGGAGGCTTCGGGGTCACAAACTTTGGCGGGCAGATCGATAAGGTCGGCCGCGTCGGTGAAACGCCGATCCCCGTAGATGCCTATGCCCGCGCCCTGCGCGGCGAGGTCGACGCGCTTTCCGCGCAGCTGGGACAGACCATCACGTTCCAGCAGGCAAAAGACTTTGGCGCAGACAGCCGCGCCCTGTCGCAGGTGATCATCCAGACCACGCTGGACAATGAAGCCGCGCAGATGGGTCTGTCGGTGGGCGACCAGAACGTGGTTGACCAGATCGTCGAGATTCAGGCTTTCAAAGGCAGCAACGGCCAGTTCGACCGCGAAGCCTACCGCTTTGCACTGGACCGCGCCGGTCTGTCAGAGGCCGAGTTCGAGACCTCGATCCGCGTAGAGACTGCCCGCGCTATGGTTCAGCGCGCCGCAGCCGATGGCCTGCGCCCTGCGGACGGGTTTCTGGACACGCTGCTGACCTACATCGCCCAGAAACGCGACATCGCCTATGTGATCCTGCATCCCGAAGACCTGCAGATCGAGGTTCCCGAAGCCACCGACGCACAGCTTCAGGAATTCTATGAGGCCAACATCGGTGACTTCACCCTGCCCGAGCGCAAGAAGATCACCTATGTGCTGCTGACCCCGAACATGTTGTCTGACACGGTCGAGGTGGACGAAGCCACCCTGCGCGCCGCTTATGACGAACGCTCGGAGCAGTACATCTCGCCCGAGCGCCGCTTGGTCGAGCGTCTGGTGTTCCCCTCGGATGAGGCCGCGAATGAGGCCAAGGACCGTCTGGATGCCGGCGAAGTTACCTTTGAAGAACTGGTTGAAGCCCGCAGCCTTGAGCTGATGGATCTGGATCTTGGCGATGTCAGTGCTAGCGATCTGGGGGATGCGGGCGATGCGGTTTTCGCCGCCGAAGTGCCCTCGGTCACCGGCCCCGTTCCCACTAATCTGGGTCCGGCCCTATTCCGCGTGAACGGCGCCCTCCCCGAGCAGATAACCACCTTTGAAGAGGCCCTGCCCGATCTGCGGTCCGAGTTTGCCATCGACCGCGCCCGCCGCGTGATCGAACAGCAGTCCGAGGATATCAACGATCTGCTGGCCAGCGGTGCCACTCTGGAAGAGCTGGACGCCGAGACCGACATGACCCTTGGTCAGATCGAATACTTCGACGGTGTCTCGACTGATATCGCCGCCTACCCTGAATTCCGCAGCGCCGCAGCACCCTTGTCTGAAGATGACTTCCCCGACATCGCGACGCTCAGCGACGGCGGTATCTTTGCCATGCGTCTTGATGAAATTCTTGCCCCACGCCCGCAGCCTCTGGACGATGTGCGCGATGAGGTGGCCGCAGCATGGCACGCCGCTGAAACCAACCGCCTGCTGACCGAACGCGCCGAGGCGCTGAAAGAAGCACTGGCGGCAGCAGACACCACGGTTCTGGAAGGCGATCTGCAAGTCGCGACCATGACCGACATGAGCCGCAGCGACTTTGTCCCCGAGACCCCCGACAACTTTGCCGAAGCCGTTTTCAACATGGAAGCAGGCCAGACGCAGGTGATCTCGGACGACACGGCCACGGTGCTGGTGCGTCTGGATGACGTGCGCGCGCCCGATCTTGGCTCGGACGAGATGAAGCAGATGCGCGAATTGATGCAGCCGCAGGCGGACGCCCAGTTCGCTCAGGATGTGTTCAGCGCCTATGTGAATGCCCTGCGCAAGGATGCGGGGCTGGAACTTGATCAGGCCGCCATCAACGCGGTCAACGCACAGTACCAATAAGAAAGGTCTGCCCCGTGGCTCTGACCCCCGATTTTGACACCTTTGCCAAAGCCTATGAGGCAGGCGAACATCAGGTAGTGTACATGCGACTGGCGGCCGATCTGGATACGCCTGTGTCGCTGATGATGAAACTGGCCGGTGACGCACCGGATGCCTTCGTGCTGGAGTCCGTCACAGGCGGCGAAGTGCGCGGTCGCTATTCGATTGTGGGCCTCAAGCCTGACGTCATCTGGGAATGCCGCGGAGAAACCGCGAAGATCAACCGCGACGCCCGCTTCGACCCCACCGCATGGCAGGACGAAAAAGCAGCGCCTCTGGACAGCCTGCGCGATCTGATTGCCAGCTCGAAAATCGATCTGCCCGACGATCTGCCCGCGGCGTCTGCGGGTCTGTTCGGCTATCTGGGCTATGACATGATCCGTCTGGTCGAGCATCTGCCCAACGTAAACCCCGACCCAATCGGCCTGCCCGATGCCCGCCTGATGCGCCCCACTGTTGTGGCGGTTCTGGATGGCGTGAAGGGTGAGGTCACGCTGGTCAGCCCCGCATGGGTCACGCCCGGCCTTTCGGCCCGCGCCGCTTACGCTCAGGCAGCCGAGCGCGTCATGGACGCCCTGCGAGATCTGGACCGCCCTGCGCACGCCCCCCGCGATCTGGGAGACGCAAAGGCTCTGGGCGAGCCGGTGTCGAACTTTACCAAAGAGGGTTACTTCCAAGCCATCGAGAAGGCCAAAGAGTACATCCGCGCCGGTGACATCTTTCAGGTGGTGCCATCCCAGCGCTGGACGCAGGATTTCCCCCTGCCGCCCTTCGCGCTTTATCGGTCGCTGCGCCGAACGAACCCGTCGCCCTTCATGTTCTACTTCAACTTCGGCGGTTTTCAGGTCGTGGGTGCAAGCCCCGAGATTCTGGTGCGCGTCTTCGGCAACGAAGTAACCATCCGTCCTATCGCAGGCACCCGTCCCCGTGGCGCGACGCCAGAAGAGGACAACGCATTGGAAGCAGATCTGCTGGCGGACAAAAAAGAACTGGCAGAGCATCTGATGCTGCTGGATCTGGGACGAAACGACACCGGCAAGGTCTCGAAGATCGGGACCGTGAAGCCCACGGAAGAGTTCATTGTCGAGCGCTATAGCCACGTGATGCATATCGTCTCGAACGTGATTGGCGAGCTATCCGAGGACCACGATGCGCTGGCGGCCCTGCTGTCGGGGATGCCCGCGGGCACCGTATCGGGTGCGCCCAAAGTGCGGGCGATGGAGATCATCGACGAGCTGGAGCCGGAAAAGCGCGGCGTCTATGCGGGCGGTCTGGGTTATTTCAGTGCGGGCGGCGACATGGACATGTGTATCGCCCTGCGTACCGCCGTGGTGAAGGACGGCAAGCTGTATATTCAGGCCGGTGGCGGCGTCGTCTACGACAGCGATCCCGAGGCGGAATATGAAGAGACCGTCAACAAATCCAAAGCGATCAAGCGCGCGGCAGAGGACGCGGCGCGGTTCGCTGGCGGGAATATGTGATTGAGTGGGGGCGCTGCCCCCTCTTGGCCTGACGGCCAATTCACCCCCGAGGTATTTTTACCAAGATGAAAGGGCGCGGTCGTGATGACTGCGCCCTTTGTTTTGACGTAGGCGGCTGGCCGTTAGCCGTCGCCCATTGCGCCTTTCAGAAGCGCCGAAACGGGCGCAATGCTGACCGTGGAGGCGCGGTCTTGCAGGCCCCAAAGCAGCAGTGCCGAGAGGGTTTCAGGGCGCAGGCGGGTGAGGACGGTGACACCGCCCTCTTCCTGACGGGCGCGGAAGGCGGCGTTGTCGAGGAAGCGTCGGATGACGTCGGCGGTTTGGTCTTTGCCATCCAGATCACGGAAGATCGAAATCACCGGCGCGCCGGTGCGGGCGGCGATCTTTTGCGCGGTGTTGAGGCCCTTGGCTTGCAGCACGAGACCCTGTTCGGGGCCACTGAAGGTCGACAGCACCTGATCGGAGATAGAGCGGGACTGCTGGAAGCTGGCGTCAGGGTCTTCTATCACCGCGACAGCGCGGGGAACCGCGCCACGGGCTGCCGTAAGGGTGGTCTCGACGTCCGAGGCTTTGGCCCCTGCGGGCAGAGCGGTGAGGGCCAGCACCTCAAAACCGGCATCACGCCATGCCTGCATGCGATCGGTGGCGTTGGCGCTGCTGGCGTCTACCGCGATGCTGACCGGATAGGGGAAATCGCGCAGCACATCGGGGCCAAGAGCGCCAGTGCGGTCGTCGATCATGATGATCGACAGAAGCGGAAGGTTTTCGGCGGCCTCAAAGAGGACCGCATCGGTGGTCAAGGGGCCAGGGCCGTCAGTTGCCACCAGCGGCACCTCGGCGGCGCGGCGGTTGTCGATGAGGTTCCCTGCGGGGGTGCCCACCTGCGGGGCGACGTCTTTGGATGTGTCCGAAGCTTGCGGGAGGTCCGCGACCTCTGCTGTCTTCGGTTCCTCATTCGCGGGTTCAGGCAGACCTTCTGGCTGGATCGCGGGCAATTCGGGTGCCACGTCAGAGACCTGCGGCGAGGCTTCGGGTTGCATGTCAGGAGCCTGCTGCGGCGCGTCCAGCGCGGGTGTCTCTCCTGCGGCGGTTTCGGGCGCTTCATCTTCGGGCGATGGCGTAGCGTCCGCTTCGGCGGTCATTTCTGGGGCAGGTTCGGGCGCGGGCAATGTGGCCTCGGCGGCGATTGCAGGCGCAGCATCTGCTGCGGGGCTCTCTTCGGTCGGGGCCTCTTCGAAGGTGACCGTGGGCGGGCCGGGATCGGGCTGTTCGGCACTGCCCGGCATCAGATCAGAGGCCTGTTCGGTTGTGTCGGTCGCGTCGACCTCGGGCTGTTCTGGGGCGACCGGCAGATCGACCTGCGGGGCGGGTTCGGACTGGGCCTCGGGGATGGGATCGTTCACCACAGGTGGCGTATCCACCTCGGGCGAGGGTTCGGGACGCGTCGCGGGAATCGGCGCAGTTTCAATCGGGGTTTCAGGGGCGACAGTTGCCGGCGCGACGGCAATCTCTGCCGGTTGCCATCGGGGTGGCTCTGCCAGAAGCGACAAGATCGCGGCCCCCGAGACCGAGACCGTCGCGCCCCAGAACACGCCTTTCAGAAATCCTTTTGCCACTGCCCTTACTCCGTTCCTCTGCCGCCCTTTGCGGGCTTGCCCCTGTTTGATCGCGGGGCTTTTTCCCTGCTGATGCGCTTCGCGCTACCCTTGACGTCACCGGCTAAGCCTGAACATGTATACCGCGACCCGCAACCGGGCCTCTAGCCCCAATTCCCATAAGGTCTGCCCATGCTGCTGCTGATCGACAACTATGACAGCTTTACTTACAATCTGGTGCACTATCTAGGCGAGTTGGGTGCCGATGTCGTCGTGAAACGCAATGATGCGTTGGATGTGCAACAGGCTATGGCGATGAAACCAGCAGGGATTCTGTTGTCGCCCGGCCCTTGTGACCCTGATCAGGCGGGCATTTGTCTGGCTTTGACCGAAGCGGCGGCCGAGACGAAAACACCGCTGATGGGCGTTTGTCTGGGCCATCAGACCATCGGTCAGGCTTTTGGCGGCAAAGTTGTCCGCTGCCATGAGATTGTGCACGGCAAAATGGGCACCATGTATCACACCGGAAAGGGCCTGTTCGCGGGCCTGCCCTCGCCCTTTGAAGCGACGCGCTATCATTCTTTGGTCGTGGAACGTGAAAGCCTGCCTGACTGTCTGGAAGTGACCGCCCATCTGGAAGACGGCACTATCATGGGCCTGCAGCACAAAGAGCTGCCGATTCACGGCGTCCAGTTCCACCCCGAGTCGATTGCCAGCCAGCACGGCCATGCCCTGCTGCAGAATTTTTTGAATGAAATGAAGGTGCCCGCATGAGTGATGCAATCAAGCCGCTGATCTACGCTGCTTCCGAAGGCCCTCTGAGCCGGTCGCAAGCCAATGAAGCCTTCGAGATTCTGTTTGAGGGCGCAGCCTCTCCGGCGCAGATCGCGGGCCTTTTGATGGCCATGCGCGCGCGGGGCGAGTCGGTTTCGGAATATGCAGCCGCTGCGGCAGCCATGCGCGCCAAATGCATCCCCGTGAAAGCGCCTGAAGGCGCGATGGACATCGTCGGCACCGGCGGTGACGGCATGGGCACCCTGAACATCAGCACCGCGACCGCTTTTGTGGTGGCAGGCGCAGGCGTACCGGTGGCCAAGCACGGCAACCGGAACCTGTCGTCCAAGTCGGGCTCGGCCGATGCGCTGGGTCAGATGGGAATCGATGTGATGGTCGCCGCCGATGTGGTCGAGCGCGGCATTGCCGAGGCGGGCATCGGTTTCATGATGGCCCCCATGCATCATCCGGCGATGAAACACGTCATGCCGGTCCGCACGGAATTGGGCTGCAAGACGATCTTTAACATCCTCGGGCCGCTGACCAACCCTGCGGGCGTCAAGCGCCAGCTGACCGGTGCCTTTGCGATCGACCTGATCCACCCGATGGCGGAAACCTTGCAGCAGCTTGGCTCGGAGAAAGCGTGGCTGGTGCATGGCAGTGACGGCACCGATGAGATCACCATCACCGGCACCACCGCTGTCGCTGCATTGGAAGACGGAAAGATCCACAGCCGCGAGCTGCACCCAGAGGATGCGGGCCTGCCCGTCCATCCCCTGCGGGACATTCTGGGCGGCACACCGGAAGAGAATGGCAAAGCGATGCGCGCCCTGCTCTTGGGTGAAAAAGGGGCCTATCGCGATGCGGTTCTGCTGAACACCGCAGCTGCGCTGGTTGTGGCCGACAAGGCCGCCGATCTGAAAGAGGGCGTCGCGCTGGCAGAAGCAAGCATCGACAACGGCGCGGCAATGAAATCGGTCGAAACTCTGGCCAAAATTACTTCGGGGGCGAAATGAGCGCGACCATTCTGGACAAGATCAAAGCCTACAAGCTGGAAGAAGTGGCCGCTGACAAGCAGGCCAAATCCCTTGAGGCTGTTGAGGCCGAGGCCCGCGAAGCAGGCCCCGTGCGCCCCTTTGCCGACAATCTGATCAAGGCCAGCCGCACCGGTTACGGCCTGATCGCCGAGGTCAAAAAGGCAAGCCCCTCCAAAGGGTTGATCCGCGCGGACTTCGATCCCGCGACATTGGCAAAGGCTTATGAGGATGGCGGCGCGACCTGCCTGTCGGTTCTGACCGATACCCCCAGCTTTCAGGGCGCGAAAGAGTTTCTGGTTCAGGCACGTGAGGCCACGAACCTGCCCGCCCTGCGCAAAGATTTTATGTATGACACCTATCAGGTGGCCGAAGCCCGCGCCTTGGGCGCAGACTGCATCCTGATCATTCTGGCCAGCGTCAGTGACGCGCAGGCGCAAGAGCTTGAGGCAACTGCCTTTGAATGGGGCATGTCTGTGCTGCTGGAAGTCCACGATCAGGAAGAGCTTGAGCGGGCGTGCCTGCTGAAATCTCCGCTGATGGGCATCAACAACCGTAACCTCAAGACTTTTGAGACCACGCTGGACACCACCAAGACGCTGGCGAAACTGGTTCCCGAAGATCGCCTGATCGTGTCGGAATCGGGTCTGTTCACCCCCGAGGATCTGGCCGAGATCGCCCGCTATGGCTCTCGTACCTTCCTGATCGGGGAAAGCCTGATGCGTCAGGATGATGTGACCGCAGCGACCCGCCAGCTGCTGGCGAACCCGCTGACCTCGGGTAGCCTGTGATGAGCGGCCTGACCCATTTCGACGCGCAGGGGCAGGCCCATATGGTGGATGTGTCCGAAAAGGCCGTCACCAGCCGCATCGCGACCGCCAAAGGCTGGGTCCGCATGGCCCCCGCCACGATGGAGATGATTGCCGAGGGCGGCGCCAAGAAAGGTGACGTTCTGGGGATCGCTCGTCTGGCAGGGATCATGGGCTGCAAAAAGACACCCGAACTGATCCCCCTGTGCCATCCGCTGCCGATCACCAAAGTCAGCGTCGATCTGGAGGTGGACACCGATCTGCCCGGCGTGCAGATCACCGCGACCGTCAAGACCACCGGCCAAACCGGCGTCGAGATGGAGGCGCTGACCGCTGTCAGCACCGCCGCTCTGACCGTCTACGACATGGTGAAAGCCGTTGATAAGTATATGGAAATCGGCGGCATTCGGGTGACGTTGAAAGACGGCGGCAAATCCGGAAGGATCGAAGCGGAATGATCTCTGTCTCCGAGGCGCTAGAGCATCTGTTTGGGCTGGTTCGGCCTCTCGGGGTTGAGGATGTGGCCCTTGCCGATTGTGGTGGCCGCGTTTTGGGACAGACCGTTTTTGCCCGCCGCACACAACCGCCCTTTGCGGCCTCGGCGATGGATGGTTATGCGGTGGTCGGCGATGAGGCCGTGAGCGGCGCATCGTTTCAGGTGATCGGAGAGGCATCAGCTGGTGGCGCGTTCGAAGGCGTTGTCGGCAGCGGTCAAGCAGTCCGGATTTTCACCGGCGCTCCTATTCCGTCGGGCGCGACCCGCGTCGTGATCCAAGAAGATGTCACCCGCGATGGCGACCGCATCACCTTGGGTGACGCTCTGGATGAGGGCAGTCATATCCGCCCCGCAGGCGGCGATTTTCATGAAGGCACGCCTCTTGGTGCGCCCCGCCTGTTGGGACCGGCTGAGGTCGCCTTGGCCGCCGCAATGAACCTGCCCACCCTGCCCGTCACCCGCCGCCCGCGCGTGGCGATCATGGCCACGGGGAATGAGCTGGTCATGCCCGGCGAAGACCCCGCCGCAGACCAGATCATCGCCAGCAACAACTTTGGCCTGAAGGCAATGCTAGAAGCACGCGGTGCCATCGTGCAGATGCTGCCCATCGCCAAAGACACCCCCGAGGCCTTGCGTCTTGGGTTCCAACTGGCCAAGGGCGCGGATCTGGTGGTGACCATCGGCGGTGCCTCGGTTGGCGATCACGATCTGGTCGGCCCCGTCGCCCGCGATCTGGGGATGGAAACCAGTTTCTACAAAGTCGCCATGCGCCCTGGAAAGCCGCTGATGGCAGGCAAACTGGGCGATCTGGCGATGGTCGGACTGCCCGGAAATCCTGTCTCGGCCCTTGTATGTGGCGCGATTTTCCTCTGCCCGATGATAGATGTAATGCTTGGCTTGCCCGCTAAGGCGGTGCCGCGCCAAATGGCTGTGCTAGAGCATGATCTGCCGGAAAACGGGCCGCGTGAACACTATATGCGCGCCTATTTTCAGGATGGGGGCATCTCGATTTTCCCTGATCAGGACAGTTCATTACTAAGCATTCTTAGCTCATCCAACGCGCTTGCGATCAGGCCACCCCGTGATCCAGCGCGCAAGGCCGGTGAGCAGATAGAATACATTGCATTTTAAGCAGTTCTGTTGACACAAAACCAGAACATCGGTAGAACAAACCCGAATTGCGCTCCAATCTCGGGGGGACCGATGCTGACGAAAAAACAGAAAGACCTGCTGGAATTCATCCATAAGCGCGTGCAACGGGACGGGGTTCCGCCCTCGTTCGATGAGATGAAAGAGGCGCTGGATCTACGATCTAAATCGGGGATTCATCGGCTGATTACCGCGCTGGAAGAACGTGGATTTATCCGCCGCCTTGCCCACCGCGCCCGCGCGATTGAGATTGTTAAGCTGCCCGACGCCATGAGTGGCACCGGTTTTGTCCCCGAGGTGATCGATGGCGGTAAAGCGCCCGCAGCGCAAACGCCCCGCAAGAGCCTTGAGGTCGAACGGAACGATAGCAACGAAGTGCCCCTAATGGGCCGCATCGCCGCTGGTGTTCCGATTGAGGCGATCGAGGATGGCTCGATGTCGATTGCCGTTCCGGGCATGATGCTGCGCGGTCGTGGTAATCACTATGCGCTGGAAGTCCGGGGGGACTCGATGATCGAAGAAGGGATCAATGATGGCGACATCGTTGTGATCGAGGAATGCGGCAGCGCGAAAAGCGGCGATATCGTTGTGGCGCAGGTCGAAGGCTATGAGGCTACCCTGAAGCGCTATCGCAAGAACGGCGGGACCATCGCGCTAGAGGCCGCAAACCCTGCCTACCCGACCCGCATGTTCCGCGAAGGTCAGGTTGAGGTTCAAGGCCGTCTGGTCGGCCTGATCCGCAGCTATTAAGGCCACCTTATCTGGCGCGCGCCCACAGGCGCCCGCCAGTTCGATCAGAAGCAAACTCTGGCCGGCTATCCGACGCTCTGGCAGCGACAGCGCCAGTTTTAAACAGAGATCGGCGATCAAATACGCGGCAGGCAGCGTTTGGGGCCACAACGTCCAAATGCTCGCCAAGGAATTGATCGCTGATCACCCAAATTTCCTCAGAACAGTCAAATCGGTAGGCCACACCGCGCTTCCCCCTTAGATGCAGCAGGGTAGTCGTGCCAAACTGCGCAATCCCTACCCCGTCCGCCACCGCTTGCCACAGCGGCCTTGATGCGGCCTCTGCCTGTGTCGCCATGTCGCCATCGTTTTCCAGCCAAACCTCGGCAACAAAACCAGCGCCTTTAGGGAAACTCAGCGCGCGCCCCTCTGGGGTTTGAACACCCACCAGCTTGCCATCATCGGAGATCAATAGTTCGGGGCGCTGGGTCTGGCTCCAGAGCCCTATGGCAACGAATAGGGGCAAGACAGCTGCGAACCGCAAGCGTCCTTTGATCACGCAAACCCAGAGACCGCCCGCCGCGATCAATGGTAGAACACTCGGGGAAGGTGCCACAACCGGCGTGACAGCGCCTTCAAGGCCTGCCACGAAATCGGCCACCCATAGAATCCAAGCGATCCCCTGCCCCATCACCCACAGGGGCAAAGCCTCGAGCCCGAATGGCATCAGGCACACGCCCGCAAGGCCAGCAGGAATGACCACTGTTCCCATTAAAGGCGTTGCCAGCAGGTTCGCCAGCAGTCCGTAGTCCGTGATCCGGTTGAAATGCGCCGCTGCAAAGGGCGCTGTCGCCAATCCCGCCACTGCAGATGAAAACACCACAGTCAGGCAAGCGAACAGCCATTTTCGCCACCCGATCCGTTGGCCCTTCGGCAACACACCGAAGGCGGCGATCAGCGCGGTTGTTGCTGCGAAGGACATCTGAAAGCCGGGACCGGTGACCGCCTCGGGCGCGAGGGCCAGAACGACCATTGCCGCCAAGGCAACCGACCGAAGGCTAAAGGCTTTACGGTCAAACAGCAGCGCCAGCAGCGCAACGGCAACCATAACATAAGCCCGCTGTGTCGCGATGCTGCCGCCCGACAAAGCCAGATAACCCGCCCCTCCGACCAATGCTACAACCGCCGCCAGTTTTTTGATCGGCCAATGCAAGGCCACCCAAGGCATTGCCGCCAATCCGAACCGGACCGCAGCAAAGACCAGTCCCGCCAAAAGACCCATGTGCAGACCAGAAATCGCCAGCAAATGGGCAAGGTTGCTATCGCGAAGGTTCTGGACCACCTCTGCTGGCAAATAGGCTCGGTCTCCGGCTAGAAGGGCCGCCGCGACGCCGCCCGACACATCAGGCATTGCCGCCCTGAGCCGCTGGGACAAGAGGCTGCGAACCCGCCCGACACCCAACCGATCCGGCGCGGGTCCCAGTAACAGCGCTGGTGTGCGGGTATAACCAATGCCGCCAATCTGTCGGAACCAAGCGTGACGACGGAAATCAAAGCCGCCAGGCTCGACCGCGCCAGAGGGCGGCGACAGATGGCCAGTCATCATGACCACTTGCCCATAGGCTGGGGTCAGCCAGTCCTGCCGCCCATGCAAGGACACGCGCACGCGGATAGGCTGAATTGCTGCATCCAGCACCACCTGATCCAGCAACAACCGCAGCGCTCCGGAACCAGAGCGGTCCATGTCCACGATCCGCCCCTCAATCGGGCCGTAGTAGTGGCCTTGCATGACGGGCGCGGCCACGCGATGGGTCCGCCATCCCGCCGAGCCAAAGCCCAATAGCACACAGGCCAGCCCCACCAAGAGCGGCCCCATGTAAAGGCCCCCAAACCGCGCCGCGCAAAGTCCGGCAAGTCCCAAGCCAAGGCAGGCCCAGAGCAACCAGATGGCAGGCTCGGCCCTTGGCAGGAAATAGGCACCGCACCCCAGCCCGAAGCAGACTGCTGCCCAAGGGAACAGATGCCCCCTCTGTTCCAGCCATTCGTTGTTGATCCACGCAAGGACGCGCACTCTTGCCACCTCACAGAGCGGTCGATACACACGCCCCAGACGCTGCCGAAACTTCCCTAACCAAAGGTAAACGCGCCCATGAATGCCCCCGTTGTCACCCGTTTCGCCCCCTCGCCCACCGGCTATCTGCACATCGGCGGCGCGCGCACCGCGCTGTTCAACTGGCTTTATGCCCGTGGACGTGGTGGCAAATTCCTGCTGCGTATCGAAGATACCGACCGTGAGCGCAGCACGCCCGAGGCAACGGCTGCGATCCTGAAGGGTCTGGACTGGCTTGGGCTGGATCACGACGGCGAGGCGATCAGCCAGTTCGAGCGTGCCGACCGTCACCGCGAAGTGGCGCTTGATCTGCTGGCACAGGGTAAGGCCTATAAGTGCTTTAGCACGCAGGACGAAATTCAGGCGTTCCGTGATGCCGCGAAAGAAGAAGGCCGCAGCACTCTGTTCCAAAGCCCTTGGCGTGACGCGGATGCCAGCACCCACCCCGACGCGCCTTATGTGATCCGCCTGAAGACCGAGACCGAAGGCGCGACCGTGATCGAAGATCAGGTGCAGGGCAACGTGACGATCCGCAATGACCAGCTGGACGATATGGTTCTGCTGCGCTCGGACGGAACGCCGGTTTATATGCTGGCTGTGGTGGTAGACGACTACGATATGGGCGTCACCCATGTGATCCGCGGCGATGACCACCTGAACAACGCTGCCCGCCAGATGGGCATCTACACCGCAATGGGCTGGCCCCTGCCCGTTTACGCGCACATCCCGCTGATTCACGGCCCCGATGGCAAAAAGCTGTCCAAGCGCCACGGCGCTTTGGGTGTCGAGGAATATCAGGTGATGGGCTACCCAGCCGCCGGTATGCGCAACTATCTGGCGCGTCTGGGTTGGAGCCACGGTGACGATGAATTTTTCACCGACGAACAGGCAAAAGAATGGTTCGATCTGGGCGGAATTGGCAAATCACCTGCACGGCTTGATTTCAAGAAACTCGAGAATCTATGCGGCCAGCACATTGCTACCGCTAACGATGCTGCACTGTTGGCAGAACTGGACGCATTTATGATCGCCAGTGACAACGGGTCGCTACAAAATGACAAAAAAGCTTTGCTTTTGTCTGGGATGTTCTGTCTGAAGGAACGGGCAAAAACTTTCCCTGAACTTATTGAAAAAGCTGCCTTTATTATGGCTGATCGCCCGCTATCATATGATGAGAAGGCGGCCAAGAATCTGGATGCGGTATCCCGTGGTATACTGTCAGAATTGACGCCGCAGTTGCAAAATGCTAGCTGGACACGTGACGCGCTAGAGGAGGTAATGAACCAGGTCGCTGAGGCCAACGGGATCAAGTTCGGCAAGATGGCTGGCCCCCTCAGGGCCGCTTTGGCCGGACGCGCAGTAACCCCTAGCGTTTTCGATATGATGCTTGTGCTTGGCCGAGAGGAGTCGGTTGCACGCATCCAAGACGCGGCGAGCGCAGAAGGCGTTTAACGCCTAGGCCGTCGTCGCACTCCGGATGGCAGCTTATTGCAGCTGCCACCGGCCCGACCAACAGGTGCACCGGCCATGGATAAGGGCTGGCGCTAGTCCCGCCCGACACCGATGGTGCCTCGGGCCTTTCGAGAGGAATGACGATGGCTGACAACGACAAGACCGCAAAGCTGACGATCGGCGAGAATACCTACGAATTGCCCATCCACTCACCGACCTTGGGCCCGGACGTTCTCGACATCCGCAAGCTCTACGGTCAGGCAGGTGTGTTCACTTACGATCCCGGTTTCACCTCGACCGCGTCGTGCGACAGCACCATCACCTTCATCGACGGTGACAAGGGCGAGCTGCTGCACCGCGGCTACCCCATCGACCAGCTAGCCGAGAAATCGCACTATCTGGAAGTCTGCTTCCTGCTGCTTTACGGTCACCTGCCCACCACCGCAGAGCTGGAAAAGTTCGAGACCACCATCACCCGTCACACCATGATCCACGAACAGATGCACATGTTCTTCCGTGGTTTCCGTCGTGACGCGCACCCCATGGCAACCATGGTGGGTGTGGTTGGTGCCATGTCGGCGTTCTACCACGACTCGACCGACATTTCGGACCCCCACCAGCGTGAGATCGCATCGCACCGCCTGATCGCCAAGATGCCCACCATCGCGGCGATGGCTTATAAATACTCGATCGGTCAGCCCTTCGTGTACCCGCGCAACGATCTGGATTACGCGGCAAACTTCATCCACATGTGCTTTGCTGTGCCTGCGGAAGAGTACCACGTAGACCCGATCCTGAGCCGCGCGATGGACCGTATCTTCACCCTGCATGCGGACCACGAACAGAACGCGTCGACCTCGACCGTGCGTCTGGCGTCGTCCTCGGGTGCGAACCCCTTCGCCTGTATCGCAGCTGGCATCGCCTGCCTCTGGGGCCCCGCACACGGCGGCGCAAACCAGGCATGTCTGGAAATGCTGAAAGAGATCGGCACCGTCGATCGCATCCCCGAGTTCATCGAGCGTGCGAAAGACAAGAACGATCCCTTCCGTCTGATGGGCTTTGGTCACCGCGTCTACAAGAACATGGACCCGCGCGCGACCGTGATGAAGCAGTCGGCCGACGAAGTTCTGGAGCTGCTGGGTGTCGAAGACAACCCGCTGCTGCAGGTCGCCAAAGAGCTGGAACACATCGCTCTGAACGACCCCTACTTCAAAGAGAAGAAGCTGTTCCCGAACGTGGACTTCTACTCGGGCATCATTCTGGAAGCGATGGGCTTCCCCACCTCGATGTTCACCCCGATCTTCGCGCTGTCGCGCACCGTGGGCTGGATTTCGCAGTGGAAAGAGCAGCTGTCGGATCCGCAGATGAAAATCGGCCGTCCCCGTCAGCTGTATCTGGGCGAGGCTCAGCGCGACTACACCGACATCGAAACCCGCTAAGCCTAGCTGGTTTCAACAAAAAGAAAGCCGCTCCTTCGGGGGCGGCTTTTTTCATCTGCACCGCGACCATCGCAGAACTAGTATGAAAGTTATAATTACATTACCATAAGCTGATATTTAAGCGCCTCTTTGAGAAATCGGTTTCAATATGAGTAATTTTTTAATTGGTCTCTTGGCGACGATGGCCGCCTACACCTTTGCACTGGTACTAGCTGGCGGGGACGGTGCCGATGATGACAGCGATCAAAGTGATACTGACGACAGCGACTCGGATGACGGCGATCTGACTGAAGATACCGCTGAGAACACCGAAGGCCCCGCCATAGGCACGGTGGCCACGGGTACGGACAGCGACGATTTCATCACGGGCACCGCCTATGCCGATACGCTGAGCGGCGACGCTGGCGATGATACGCTGGTGGGCGGCGACGGAGCAGATCGCCTGAATGGCAATGCCAATGACGACTACCTTAGCGGCGGGGCGGGCAATGACACCCTAAGCGGCGGTGCCAGTCAGGATGCGCTGGTGGGTGGCTCCGGAAATGATCTGTTGAACGGTGACGGCGGACAGGACATCCTGTTTGGTGGCTCGGGGAATGACACCCTGAATGGCGGCGACGGGATCGGCCTGCTGATCGGCGGCAGCGGCAACGATCTGTCCACGGGCGGCACGGTCAATGATCTGATCGTCGACGATACGGGCGCAGACACGCTGATCGGTGGCGGTGGGCGTGACGATCTAATCTCGGTGGATGGCGACTACGATCTGGACCTTGTCGTCAGCTTGCAGGACAACCCCAACCAATTCTCGGCTGCTAGCAATTCGCCTCTGGACGACACCAGCACCGGCGACGGGGCCGACGTTCTGGACGGCGGCACGCAGGGTGACTGGTTGGTCTTTGACGGCGGCGACACTGTGACCGGCGGCGCTGGTACGGATGTCTTTGTCACCGCCCGCCAGTGGACCAATGATCTGGGCCCTGCGGTGATCACCGACTATGACCCCGCTGATGACACGCTGGAATACTACTACAACGCCAGCACAGGCACCCCGTCCCTGACAGTCCAGACCACCGATGACGGCGCAGCGATTGTCTATGACGGCGACGCCGCCGTCCTGCGGATCGAAGATGCCCCCGAAGGCTTCTCGGCCGGTGACATCACCTTGGTCGAGAATGACGACTCTCCAACCGACAGCTCGACAGTTCTCTATGAGAATTACTTTATCGGCTCGGGGACGAATGAGCTGATCACAGGCTATGACACCAACGACGTTATCCTTGGCGACGCGGGCTACGACACAATCTACGGCGGGAACGGACATGACTACCTGCTGGGGGCAAAGGGGATCGATGCGCTTTATGGCGAGGACGGCGATGACGTTCTGGATGGCGGCAACGGTCAGGATGCCTTGGACGGCGGCGACGGGGATGACGTGTTGAACGGCACGACCCTTGAGCTCGCACGGGGCGCCACTGCGCTGGCCGACATCGCCAACGCGCCCTATGGCGCGCCCGCTGCGGACGGCTCGGACACGCTCTACGGCGGTTACGGAGCGGATACATTGATCGGCGCAGGGGCCGATATCCTGACGGGTGCGGACGGCGAGGATCTGCTGGTCACCGGCGACTGGGACCTCGACGCAGGCGCGGTAACCGTCACGGACTTTGACCCGACCGAAGACACGCTGGCATATGTCTATACGGGCGCGACACCGATCCTTACCAGTGAAACCGATCTGGATGGAACGCACATCTATGCCGATGGCACGTTGATCATGACCCTGACAAACGCCCTGCCCGACGGCTTTGACGTGATCTCGGCCATCGTGCTGCAAGCGGCCGCGTAAAGCGGCCCTCTGAACAGCATAAGGCCCCGAGGGCGGCAGCTCTCGGGGCCTTATTCATTCGGATCGGCTTAACGGCCTTCGTATTTGGCGGGGCGCTTTTCAAGGAAGGCGACGACACCTTCTTTAAAGTCCCGTGTCTTGCCGCAGACCCCTTGCAGCTTGGCCTCGACCAGCAATTGCTGCTCTAGGTTATTGTCATAGCTACCGCGCAGGGCCTCTTTGACCTTGGCATAGGCGACCGAGGGGCCAGTGGCCAATTTCAACGCACGGGCGCGCCAGTGATCGGCAAAGGCATCGTCTGAGACTGCTTCCCAGATCATGCCCCAATCGTCTGCCTGACGAGCGGTGATCGGCTCGGCAAAAAGAGCCGCACCCATCGCCTTGGCCGCGCCCATCTGGCGGGGCAGCCAGTAGGTGCCGCCAGCATCAGGGATCAAGCCGATGCGGGTGAATGCCTGTAAGAACACTGCGCTTTCGGTGGCGATCACCACATCGGCGGCCAGTGCCAGATTGGCCCCTGCCCCTGCAGCGGTGCCGTTGACCGCGCTGATCGTCGGGATCGGGCTGTCATAGATCGCCTGCAACATGGGGACGTATTCGTCGCGCAGGGTCCGCTCAAGGTCCAACGTGTTCAGATTGCCCGCATCGCTCAGATCCTGCCCAGAGCAGAAACATTTGCCCGCGCCGGTCATCACCAGAACGCGCGCCTCACTCGCTGCGGCTTTCACCGCGTGCAGAATCTCTGCCCGCATCTGCGAGGACAGCGCGTTCATCACATCGGGCCGGTTGAGGGTCAGAACCGCGATGTCGTCGCGGACCTCATAGGTGATTGCTTGGTAGTCCATGTCGCCTCCTGCATGACTGCTTGGCCGCATGAAACCCCAAGCGGCCAGCCACGGAAAGAGAAACCCCGCGTCAGTCCTTGAGGATCGCGTTCAGGCGCTCTTGTTCATCTTCGGTCAACTGATCTTCTGCCCCCGTTTTGGCGTTGGAACGCCCGCGCAGGTAGCCAAAAGCCAGAAACAGCGCGATCAGCGCCATGATCGGCCCCGCCAGCCACAGCAACATATTCGCGCCGCCTGTGGTGGGTTTCAGCAGGACATATTCGCCGAAGCGGTCAACCACATAGTCCACCACCTCTTCGTCGGTGTCCCCTTCCACCAGCCGTTCACGCACCAGAAGGCGCAGGTCGCGGGCCAGTTCGGCATGAGAATCATCGATGTTCTCGTTCCGGCAGACCAGACAGCGCAAACCGGCCGAGATGCCCCGCGCCCGCTCTTCCAGAACGGGATCCGACAGCACTTCGTCGGGCTGCACGGCATAGGCAACCGGCGCCAGCGTCAGCAACGCCAGCGCAGCAGCCGCCAAAGTGGATCTCAAACTCATTCCGCAGGTACCCCTTTCATCGCCGCCTTGCGTGCGCCAGCAGCGACGCGGAAACGACGATCCGCAAGGCTGAAGCATCCGCCAAGCGCCATGATGATCGAGCCAGCCCAAATCCAGTTCGCCAGCGGCTTGATATAGGTGCGCACAGCCCAACCGCCGTCTGCCTGCGGATCACCGATCACAACGTAGATGTCACGCAGAAAACCGTTATCAATCGCGGCTTCGGTGGTGGGCATCTGGGCCACGGGATAGACCCGCTTTTCCGGATAAAGGGTCGTCAGTTGGCGACCATTCATACCAAGCTCAACCACACCAGTGGTCGAGATATAGTTCGGTCCTTGCACCTGCTGCACATCGCTCAGCACGAACTGGTAACCGCCCAGTTCAAAGGGCTCGCCTACATTCACGACGCGGATGTCTTCCTGATCCCAAGCCATAAGGCCCGCAATCCCGATGAAGGTGATCCCCAGACCCGCATGGGCCACAGCCTTGCCCCAATCCGCACCGGGCAGACGGAACAGGCGGGCAAAGCGGTTGCCGCTGCGCCCCGTGCGTCCCCACAGGTCAAGCGCCGCGCCGGAAATCATCCACGCGCCTAGCAGCAGCCCGATGGGACCAAGTGCTGTGCGTTCGGTCTGGATCGCATAGGCCAGCGCGGCAACGGCAATCGCTAGGACCACCAGCGGTACCAGCGACTTCGCCACGCGGCCACCGTTCGCCCGTTTCCACGACAACATGGACCCGAAGGGTAGCAGCGCCCCCAGCACCACCATGAAGGGCGTGAAGGCCATGTTGAAGAACGGCGCACCCACTGAAAGTTTCCGGTCAAAGAACATCTCGGCCATCAGGGGCCAGAGGGTGCCGAAGAACACCACAAAGGCCGCAACTGCCAGCAGGATGTTGTTGAAGACCAGCGCGCTTTCACGGCTGACAACCCCAAAGACGCCCTTGGCCTCCATCGCGCTGGCGCGGGCGGCGAACAGTGTCAGCGCACCGCCCATGAAGAAGGCAAGGATAAACAGGATGAAAACACCGCGCTCAGGGTCATTCGCAAAGGCGTGGACCGAGGTCAGCACCCCCGAACGCACGATAAACGTGCCAATCAACGAGAAGCCGAACGCCAGAATCGCCAGCAAAATGGTCCAGCTTTTCAGCGCCTCACGCTTTTCGACCACGATGGCCGAATGCAGCAGAGCCGCCGCGACCAGCCACGGCATAAAGCTGGCGTTTTCAACCGGATCCCAGAACCAGAAGCCGCCCCAGCCAAGCTCGTAATAGGCCCACCACGATCCCAGCGCGATGCCAATGGTCAGGAAAACCCACGCGGCCAATGTCCAAGGGCGTACCCAGCGGGCCCAAGCGGCGTCCACGCGACCCTCGATCAGAGCGGCGACGGCAAAGCTGAAGGCCATCGAAAGACCCACATATCCCAAGTAGAGGAACGGCGGGTGGAACGCCAAACCGGGGTCCTGCAACAGGGGATTCAGATCCTGCCCGTCAAAGGGCGGCATCGCCAGACGCAGGAAAGGGTTCGACGTGAAGAGAATAAAGGCAAAGAACGCCAGAGAAATCGCGGACTGCACCGCCAGAACGCGGGCCTTCAAGGTGGGGGGCAGGTTCCCTCCGAACCACGCGGCACAGGCGCCGAACAGGGTCAGGATCAGCACCCACAGCAGCATCGAGCCTTCGTGGTTCCCCCAGACACCGCTGATCTTATAGAGCATCGGCTTGGCCGAATGGCTGTTCAGCACCACAAGGCGCAGACTGAAGTCCGAAGTAACAAAGGCATGGGTCAGCGCCGCAAAGGACGCGGCCGTCAGCAAGAACTGCGCAGTGGCAGCAGGTTCCGCCACGGCCATCCAGCCGTGCCAGCGTTTATGCGCGCCGATCAGCGGAACGATCGCCTGTACGATCGCAACCAGAAAGGCAAGGATAAGGGCGAAGTGTCCGAGCTCTGTAATCATGCCCGGATCATAGGCGTTTGATCAGGCAGGGCCAATCACAATCAACCCTGCCCGATGTTCACTTTGTCGCGGTACTTTTGGCCAGTGCCTGCCATTCCGTCAGAGCCGCATTCTCGTTCGCGGGGGCTACTTGTTGCGCCTCTTGGGGACGCGCTGGAACCGCGGCCAGTTGCCGCTGAAAATCCTGCATCTTGGCCTGATGGCGGGCGCCAAAGTAAAAGCTGACGATCACCCCCATCAGCCACCACAAAGGCTCGGGAACCAGCGCAAGCCCTTGCATCCGCTGAGAAAACCACAAGGGATCATACATCGCCATTCCGAACATCCCCAGCACCCCAAGGGCAAGCATCGGGCGCGGTAAACGGTTCAACCCATCCACAAAACCATCAAACCAGCCACGCTGGGGACGGGCAAATTCGGCGGCCAGTTGACCAAGCGCCGCCTCGCGGGACGAGGCGGCGCGGATGGCGGCGGCCTCGGGGTTCTCGCGCCAGATGGTGGCGGTGTCTCGTAGCACGTTGGTGCCCGACCCAAACAGTGCCGTCAGCAGCGTGGCCATCATCCCCATGCGGCCACCCGCGCCAGGTGATCGGCGTCCGACAGGTGATAGCGGTCCGAGATGAACGCCTCGGCGCGGCGAATCCAGCCCCCCTTCCCGCCATCCTTACGGCGGGCGTATTTGCGGCTGGCAGGACGCTGATCCGCAAGGCTGTAGTAGTAGTTCCGCCGTGCGATCCCGTAGGCGTCCCGCAAATGCGCCCCCGAAATGACCGAGGCCGCCTGCGCCGCTTGCGCAGTCTTGGGCCCGATTGCCCCGTCCACGGCCAGCACATGGCCCATCTGACACAGCAGTCGCTGCAAAAGCTTAACCGCCTGCCCGCCCGCATTCACATACATGTCAAACACACTGTCCTGCAGGCAATCTGGCAACTGATCGATACGTGGGCCGTAAAAGTAGTGCTGTAGGTAGATGTCGACCGCCTGCTCCTCGGTCAAATGCCTAAGGTCGGCGATATCGGTGTCACCATCCCCATCCAGATCAACGCCAAGGCGGCGCATGGTGCCGATGGTGATGCCGCGGTTGGTCGCGCCGCCCGGATCATCCAGATCATTCACGAAACCGCCTTCACGCGCGAGGATGCCCCGCGTCATTTGAGTAATGTCCTGCATGTTGCCTCCGATGGGATAACCCCTTCGAAGGCAAGACTGTTACTCAGGCGTTAACTGTTGGTGTCTTTACCGTTCGGGTCTTTGTAAACGCCCTGTTCTTTCAACGCGTCGGTGACCTCTTTCGGCATGTAGCTTTCATCGTGTTTAGCAAGGATTTCAGAGGCCTCAAAAACCCCGTTCACATACTTGCCTGTGCCGATCATGCCTTGGTTCTCGCCGAACAGATCAGGCAGAACGCCTTTGTAGATCACCGGCACCGTCGCCCCGCCGTCGGTCACGGCGAAAGAGATAACCTCGCCCTGACCGCGCTTGAGGCTGCCCTCTTCCACCAGACCGCCCAGACGGAAAGTCTCGGATGGTTTGGGGGCGTTCTCCATCACCTGCGAGGGCGAGCGGAAGAAGTTGATGCCGTCGCGCATCGCATAACCGATCAGACCGGTGGACAGCGCCAGCGCCACAGCGGCGACAGCGATGACCTGAATACGACGGGTCTTTTTCAGCGACTTCATAAACGTCCTCCTCCTAAGCCCTTACGGGAAGCACGGAGCCAGCATCAGGCCCGTGGTCTCCTCGATACCTAACATCACATTCGCGTTTTGCAATGCTTGACCACTGGAACCTTTCGTCAGGTTGTCCAGAGCGGCCACGACGATGGCGCGGTTTTCGATCCGGTCTGCAACAACGCCCAAGTGGCAGAAGTTCGAGCCGCGGATGTGACGGGTCGAGGGGAGCTCGCCAAAGGGCAGCACCTGCAAGAAGGGCTCTGCCGCGTATGCCGCAGACAGCGTCTCATGGATTTGCTGCGCATTACCGTGAACATAGACTGTCGCCAGAATGCCGCGGTTCGCGGGGATCAGATGTGGCGTAAACTGGACCTGCACCGGACGGCCGGCCAGCAGGCTGAATTCCTGATCAAACTCGCCCAAGTGGCGGTGGGTGCCACCCGCGGAATAGGCATGATAGCCCTCAGACAGTTCGGCGTGCAGCAGGTTCTCTTTCAAGGACCGACCCGCGCCCGAGACGGCGCATTTCAGGTCCATGATGATGTTGTCCAGATCGATCACACCGGCGCTGATCAGCGGGCGCAAAGCATACTGGCCAGTGGCCGCGTTACAGCCCGTGCCTGCCACCAGACGCGCATTGGCGATGTCATCACGGTAGAATTCGGTCAGGCCGTAGACCGCCTCTTTCTGCATCTCGACCGCCGCATGGGGGTTGCCATACCACTTTTCATATGCCGCCGGATCACGCAGTCGGAAGTCCGCCGACAGGTCCACGATCCGCAGGTCTTTCGGCAGCTCGCGGATCACCTCTTGGCTGGTCTTGTGGGGCAGCGCGCAGAAGCACAGGTCAATCTGGCTGAAATCAATGTCATCCGCCTTCACCAGATCGGGCAGGTCCAAATGGCGCAGATGGGGGAACACACTAGCCATGCTTTGACCAGCCTTGGCGTTCGCCCCGAGGGCTGCGATCTCGATTTCGGGATGGGTGGCGATCAGACGGATCAGCTCGGCACCGGTGTAGCCCGAAGCGCCCAGAATTGCGATCTTATACGTCATGGCAAAGTCCTTGTTTTAACAGGCTTTATAGTCGTGAAGTTCAAGCGGAGACGAATTTGATTTCGCGTCGCAAGAATTGGGTCGCGCGGGCCGAGACCTTTGCCGGATTGCCCGAGGTCAGGAATTTGGATTCCGTACCAGAGCCCAACATATCGGGGTGACGTCCCAAATAGTCCGCAAGGCTTTCAGCCACCAGATTGGCTTGGCTATAGACCTCAACCTCAGGGCCAAGAGCGTCCTGAAAAGTACTTTCCATCAGCGGATAGTGGGTGCAGCCCAGAATGGCAGCCTGCGGCTGGGGCATTTTGCGCTTCAACGCATCCACGTGGCTGCGCACCAGCGCCTCGGCAAGGATCATGTCACCGTCTTCGATGGCATCCACCACACCGCCGCAAGCCTGCGCCTCAACGTCCACACCGATTGCGCGGAAGGCCAGTTCGCGCTGGAACGCTCGGCTAGAGACAGTGGCGGGCGTCGCAAACAGCGCCACGTGCTTGACGCGCACTTCACGGGGCGGGCTGTTGTCGCCCCATTCACGCTCGGTCAGAGCCTCGATCAGCGGAACGAATACGCCAAGGCAGCGCTTATTCTTGGGCAGAAAGCTTTCCTGCATCCGGCGCAGGGCGGCCGCGCTGGCGGTGTTACAGGCGATGATGACCAGATCGACCCCTTCGTCCCACATGCGGGTGACTGCTTTGGTGGTCAGGTTATAAATGTCATCGGCATCACGCACACCGTAAGGTGCGTGGGCGTTGTCGCCAAAATATACCAGCGGCACATCGGGCAACCGGCGGCTGACTGCGTTCAGGACGGTCAGTCCACCAAGCCCCGAGTCGAAAATTCCTACTGCCATCTGCCTCAAGCCTTATGTTTTTCTTCGAATTCGAAGCCGTAATCATAGGAAGTATACGGCTTTGGCGACAGGGCATATGTGGATTTTCGTAGGAAATCCATCATCTCTCGCGTGTCGCCCGCATGTTCTTGCAAGGCCTGTGGCGCGATGGGTTCGCCCACCACGATACGCACGGGCGTTCCGACGCGGGCGCGGAACTCTTTGATCAAAAGGCCCATGCGCAGGGTCACATGCAGATGGCTGGCCAGTTGGAACAGCCGCGAGTTGTGGCCGTCAAAGTAGATCGGCACCACGGTCGCCCCTGATTTCGCGATCATCCGCGCGGTGAAATTGCGCCAGCCCGGATCCATTGGCCGTGAAAATGGCCGCGCCGAGGTCGAGACCGTGCCACCCGGAAAAATCCCGATGGCCCCGCCTGCGCCAAGATAGGACAGCGCGTGTTTGCGGGTCTCGATGTTCAGCTGCACGGCCTCTTTCGTCTCGTCAAAGCTGATGGGCAGGATCACGCGATCCAGATCGCTGGCCTTGCGGAACACCTGATGGGCCAGAATGCGGAAATCGCCCCGCGTTTTGGACAGGATATGCCCCATCATCAGCCCGTCCAGAATCCCGTAAGGATGATTGGCGACCACGATCAGCGGGCCATCTTTGGGGATATTGTCCAATGACCCGCCAATGACCTCAAGCGACAGCCGGTATCGATCTACGATCACCTGCCAGAAATCACGGCCCTGCGCGACCTCCAGATCATAGCCAACGGCGCGGCGGATCAGACCGATGCGGCCCGTGGCATTCTCCATCAAACGGATCAGGGCGCGCCCTTTGCGAGAGCCCGCCGAATGGGCATAGCTGATATCGCGGGCGACATCGCGATCGCGGGTCATAGGCGCCTCCTTCTCGGATGGCGCAGTGATACGCCGCCCGAGAGAGGATTTCCAGCGGTCTGAGCCGCTGGAAACTATCGATTATTCCGCAGCCTGCGCCATCTGCGGACCACCCTCATCGATTGAGAACAGCAGGGCCGTGCGCCGCTTGGCAGCCGCTTCGGCATTTCCGTGTTTTACGGGGCCAAAGCCGCGAATTTCCAAAGGCAGACGGGCCAGTTCCAAGGCCAAATCACGGGTTTCAGGCGTGACCTTGGGCAGGATGCGGGCCATGTCGGCCTCATACTGCTTGATCAAGGCACGCTCCATCCGGCGTTCTGCGGTGTAGCCGAAGATATCCAGTGGCGTGCCGCGCAAACCCTTCATCCGAGCCAGCAGGCGGAACCAACGCACCATTCCTGCGCCGAAATCCCGCTTCTTCGGGCGACCATTGGCTCCCTCTTTCGCCAAAATCGGCGGCGACAGGTGGAAGGTCATCTGGAAGTCCCCTTCAAACGCTTCCTTCGCCTTTGCTTCAGTGTCCAGCAGCAGGCGAGCGACCTCATATTCGTCTTTGTAGGCCAGCAGCTTGTGATAGCCTTCGGCCACGGCCAGACGCAGATCGCTGTCCTGAATGCTGTCTACCAGCTTGCGGTAGCGGCGGGCGATGCGCGGACCCGAGTGCTGCACCAGATGCGACTCACGGAATGCCACACGATCCGCCTCAGGCTTTGCCACCTCTTTCGGGGTCAGCAGTCCTGCTGCCGCATCTGGATGCAGAGCCGCCCAACGGCCAATCTCGAACGCCCGTTGGTTCGCAGCCACAGCCGCGCCGTTCAGATCAATCGCATGCATCAAGGCGTCAAGGGGTAGCGGCACGAGCCCCTGCTGCCATGCAGCCCCAAGGATCATCATGTTCGAGAAGATGCTGTCCCCCAGCGTCACGCGGGCCAATTCAATCGCGTCGAACATCTGCACTTTGTACCGCAGACGCGCCTCTAGGGCCAGTTCCAGCCGATCATGGGGCAACTTGAAGCCCGGATCACGGGTGAAGTCGCCCGTCACGGTGTCATGGCTGTTCACCACAGCGCCAGTGCGGCCCGTTGCGGTCAGGCCAAGGGTCTTGGCCCCCGCGCTAACCACCAGATCGCCGCCGATCAGCGCATCGCATTCGCCGGTGGCCACACGGATCGCGCTAATGTCTTCGGGCTTGTTGGCAATCCGGCAATGGATATGCACCGCCCCGCCCTTCTGTGCGAGGCCCGCCATCTCCATCATGCCGACGCCCAGCCCAGCGACCTGCGCGGCTTGGGCCATCACGGCGCCGATGGTCACAACGCCTGTGCCGCCAACACCGGTGATCACCACATTCCATGTGCCCTGAATGGCAGGCAAAGCGGGCAGTGGCATATCCGGCAGGTCCAGCGTCTGGGTGGCTTGCTTGCGGATCGTTGCCCCTTCAAGTGTCACGAAGGAGGGGCAAAACCCAGTGAGGCAGCTAAAGTCCTTGTTGCAGGCCGACTGATCAATCGCACGCTTGCGGCCCAGTTCGGTCTCGACCGGAACGATGGCGACACAGTTCGACTGCACACCGCAATCGCCGCAGCCTTCGCAGACATCGGTGTTGATAAACACCCGCTTGTCCGGATCGGGGAACGTTCCCCGCTTGCGCCGCCGCCGCTTTTCCGCCGCGCAAGTCTGGATGTAGATAATGGCCGAGACACCGTCCCGCTTGGCGCAATCCGCCTGAATGCGGGCCATCTCGTCCCGTTCGGCAAACTGCAGGCCCTTTGGGAAGTCAGCTGGATCGACCTCTTCCTTCGGATCATAGACCACGGCCACATGGCCAACGCCCATCGCCTTCAATTCGCGGGCAATCTGCTGGGGCGAAAGCCCGCCTTCGTTCGGCTGTCCGCCGGTCATCGCCACCGCATCGTTGAAGAGGATCTTATAGGTGATGTTCGTCCCCGCCGCCAACGCGGCACGGATCGCCTGTACGCCAGAGTGGTTGTAAGTCCCGTCCCCAAGGTTTTGGAACACATGGCGCCGCTTGCTGAAGGGCGCCTCACCGATCCAGTTCGCTCCTTCACCGCCCATATGGGTGAAGCCGGTGGTGTTCCGGTCCATCCACTGCACCATGTAGTGACAGCCGATCCCCGCATAAGCGCGGTCCCCTTCAGGCACCTTGGTTGAGGTATTGTGCGGGCAGCCTGCGCAGAAATAGGGCAAGCGGCTGGCGATTTCCTCGGCGTTGTCGGCACGGCGTGCGTCGTCCAGCGTGGCCAGACCCGCCTTGATGCCATCCGTGCCGCGGCCTTCCTCAATCAGGATGCCGCCGATCTTCTCAGCGATCATCACGGGGTCCAGCGCCATACGGGTGGGGAACAGCTCTTCCCCGTGGTCTGCCCCTGCCCCGCCGCCTTTATGCCAGCCGTAGACACGGCGACCACGCCGGTCGTCAAAGATGCTTTCTTTAACCTGCACCTCGATCAGCTTGCGCTTTTCCTCAACCACAATGATCAGGTCCAGACCTTCGGCCCAGTCGTGAAAGCCGTGCATATCCAGCGGCCAAGTCTGCCCGACCTTATAGGTGGTCAGGCCAAGCCGCTCGGCCTCATTCGCATCAATATTCAGCAGGCTGAAGGCATGGACCAAGTCCAGCCAGTTCTTACCCGCTGCCACAAAGCCGATCTTTGCACCGGCTTTGCCCCAGACGCGTTTGTCCATCCCGTTCACGCGCGAGAATGCCTCGGCAGCAAAGCGCTTGTGATCAATCATCCGCGCTTCCTGCGCGTGGGGCGTATCGCCAAGACGGATGTTCAGCCCGCCTTCGGGCATGGCAAAGTCCGTGGGCGTGACAAGCTTCATCCGGTGCGGATCACCATCCACGACAGCAGTCGCCTCGACCGTGTCTTTCATGGTCTTCAGACCAACCCAGACACCGGAATAACGCGACAGGGCGTAAGCGTAGACGCCATAGTCCAGAATCTCCTGCACACCGGCGGGGTTCACCACAGGCATGTATGCATCCACCATGGCCCAGTCGGACTGGTGCAGAACGGTGCTGGATTCGCCGGTGTGGTCATCGCCCATCGCCATGATCACACCGCCATGCTTGCTAGAGCCAGCCATGTTCGCGTGACGCATCACGTCACCGGAGCGGTCCACACCCGGCCCCTTGCCGTACCAAAGGCCAAAGACGCCGTCGAACTTGCCCTCTCCCCGCAGTTCCGCCTGCTGGCTGCCCCACAAAGCGGTGGCGGCCAAATCCTCGTTCAGGCCGGACTGAAAAGTGACATTGGACTCTGCCAGCGGTTTGGCCGCTTTGACCATCTGCTGGTCCACCGCACCAAGAGGCGAGCCACGGTATCCGGTCACCAAACCGGCCGTATTCAGCCCCGCGGCAGAATCACGGGCTTGCTGCATCAGCATCAATCGGACTAAAGCCTGCGTCCCGTTCAAGAGAATCGGGGACTTCGACAAATCGAAACGATCTTTCAGGGTGATTTTTTGCATGCTCATGTCGCGCCTCCCCTCGCTCAATGTGCTTGCTTAACGATATCGCAATAATAGGTCAGCAATTACGACCTAACAAAGCGGTTTTTGCGAAATTTCCACAATTCTCCGTGTTTGGGTCGTTCACATAAAAAACGTTTCGGATAGAGTGGCAGGAACGGGCAGAAAGTTACGATTATGGACTGGGACAAACTAAGAATCTTTCACGCGGTTGCCGATGCGGGCAGCCTGACTCATGCCGGTGACGTGCTGCACCTGTCCCAATCGGCGGTCAGCCGACAAATCAGGGCACTGGAAGAGAGCCTGAATACCACCCTTTTTCACCGTCATGCCCGCGGACTGATTCTCACCGAACAGGGCGAGCTGCTGTTTGACGCCACTTCGGCGATGACGCGGCGCCTAGATACGGCCTCGGCTCGCATCAAAGACAGTGAAGAAGAAGTGTTCGGCGAATTGCGTGTGACCACCACCACGGGATTCGGGTCCCTGTGGTTGGCGCCGCGCTTGCCCAAGCTGTACGAACAGTATCCGAATCTCAAAATCGACCTGATGCTGGAAGAACGCGTACTGGACCTACCCATGCGCGAAGCGGATGTCGCCATCCGCATGAAAGAGCCAAGCCAAGCCGATCTGGTCCGCAAGCGCCTGTTCAACGTGACCATGCGCCTTTATGCCACCCAGAAATATCTGGACCAATTCGGCACGCCGCAAACCCTGTCTGAGATCGCGAACCACCGGCTGATCTGTCAAAGCCCTAGTACGCCTCAGGTGGGCGCAGGGGCGCAACTGGTGGCATCGCTGCTGGCCAATGACGTGACCTCGACCCTGACGGTGAACAGTTATTTCGGGGTTCTTCAAGCGGTTATCCATGATCTGGGCATTGGGGTCCTGCCCCAGTACCTGACCGTGGACTTCCCTGATCTTGTGCGTGTGTTGCCCGAAGTAGAAAGCGCCGAAGTGCCCGTCTATCTGGCCTACCCCGAGGAACTGCGTCAGTCCCAGCGCATCGCCGCCTTCCGCGATTTCGTGCAGAATGAAATCGCAGAAACACGCCGCGCGAATCCGGACGAGCCGCCTTTGTAAGGCTGAATGCCCCCAGCCATGCGCTGAGGGCATATCAGGCATGATGCGCCTGCGGCATTTAATTCCTTGATCGATTCATTCCTGATGCCTATTTCAGCACTCGAAGGCGACGGCGCCCTTTTGCGCGTCACCTTCATACCTCCCTGTTGGACTTTGGCCGGGCTTAGTGCTCGGCCTTTTTTTTCGCCCAACAAAACAAGGGAAATTCCCTGACAAGCCCAAACCGCACCGAAGAGATATTTTTCCCGAAAAATATCCGACGCGCAAAGCGCGTTTCAAATCCTTCGGCGAAGGATTTGCCCCCAAAACGCATCGCAGAGGCGTTTTGCGCCCCCAAGCCCCTTTTCCCCGTGGCCGCTCTGTCATAAAAGCGCGGCAATCCGTCTTAAGGGGACTTTTTCCATGCAAGAGCCGGCAATCACGCCCGACCTCATCGCGGCCCACGGCATCAAGCCCGATGAATATGCTGAAATCCTTCGCATCCTGAACCGCGAACCGACCTTCACCGAACTGGGTATCTTCTCGGCGATGTGGAACGAGCACTGCTCGTACAAGAGTTCCAAGAAATGGCTGCGCACTCTGCCCACCACCGGCCCGCAGGTCATCTGTGGCCCTGGCGAGAACGCAGGCGTCGTCGATATCGGCGACGGTCAGGCTGTCATCTTCAAGATGGAAAGCCACAACCACCCCAGCTACATCGAGCCCTATCAAGGTGCGGCAACCGGCGTGGGCGGCATTCTGCGCGATGTCTTCACCATGGGCGCCCGTCCCATCGCAGCGATGAACAGTCTGTCCTTCGGTGAGCCCGAACATCCCAAGACCAAGCGTCTGCTGCACGGCGTAGTCGAAGGTGTCGGCGGCTACGGCAACTGTTTTGGCGTTCCAACTGTGGGCGGCGAGCTGCGCTTTAACAAAGCGTACAACGGCAACTGTCTGGTCAACGCCTTTGCGGCGGGCCTCGCGGATGCGGACAAGATCTTCTACTCGGCCGCGTCCGGCGTGGGCATGCCCGTGGTGTACCTTGGTGCGAAGACCGGCCGTGACGGCGTTGGCGGTGCGACCATGGCTTCGGCGGAATTCGACGAGACCATCGAAGAAAAGCGTCCCACCGTTCAGGTTGGTGACCCCTTCACTGAAAAGCGTCTGATGGAAGCGACGCTGGAACTGATGCAGACCGGCGCTGTGATCTCGATTCAGGACATGGGCGCGGCGGGTCTGACCTGCTCGGCTGTGGAAATGGGCGACAAGGGTGAATTGGGCGTGCGCCTGATCCTCGACAACGTGCCCTGCCGCGAAAAGAACATGACCGCCTATGAGATGATGCTGTCGGAATCTCAGGAACGTATGCTGATGGTGCTGCGCCCCGAGAAGGAAGCCGAAGCCAAGGCTGTCTTCGACAAGTGGGATCTGGACTTTGCCATCGTTGGCGAGACCATCCCCGAAGACAAGTTCATCATTGAACACAACGGCAAGGTGATGGCCGATCTGCCCCTGCGCGCCCTTTCGGGCAACGCGCCGGAATATGACCGTCCCCACGTCCCCACCCCCGCGGCAGCCGAACTGGCACCCGTCGCCGAGGTGAACCCGATCGACGGCCTGAAGGCGATCATCGGCAGCATGAACTATTGTTCGCGCCAGTGGGTCTACCAGCAGTATGACACTCAGGTGATGGGTGACACCCTGCGCACCCCCGGTGCCGGTGCAGGTCTGGTCCGCGTTCACGGCACGAACAAGGTTCTGGCCTTCTCGTCCGACGTGACCCCGCGCTATGTGAAAGCCAACCCCGTTCAGGGTGGCCGTCAGGCCGTGGCCGAAGCCTACCGCAACCTGACCGCCGTTGGCGCCAAGCCCTTGGCCACCACCGACAACCTGAACTTCGGCAACCCCGAAAAGCCCGAGATCATGGGCCAGTTTGTGGGCGCCATTCAGGGTATCGGCGAGGCCTGCCTTGCGCTGGATACCCCGATCGTTTCGGGCAACGTCTCGCTTTATAACGAGACCGATGGCGAGCCGATCCTGCCCACTCCGACCATCTGTGCCGTTGGCATCATTGACCACGTGGACAACGTGATCGGTGGTGACGTACGCGAAGGTCATGTGGCGCTGCTGGTGGGTGACACCGCAGGTCATCTAGGTCAGTCTGCTCTGCTGGCAGAGGTCTTCAACCGCGAAGATGGCGACGCGCCTCACGTGGATCTGGAAGCTGAACGCAAGAACGGCGACTTTATCCGCGCGAACCGCGACTTCATCCGCGCCTGCACTGACCTCAGCGATGGTGGTCTGGCGGTCGCAGCCTTCGAGATGGCCGAAGCTCATGGCGTTGGCGTGCATCTGGATGCCGCAGACACCGCGACCCTCTTTGGTGAGGATCAGGGCCGCTACCTGATCGCCTGTAACTTTGACATGGCCGAAGCCTTGATGACTGCAGCGGCAACCGCTGACGTGTCGATCCAGACTGTCGGTAAATTCCACGGTGACACCGTCTCGTTCGGTGGCACCTCTGCATCGCTGGCCGAACTCTCGGCGCTGTTCCGCGGTGCGCTGGCCGACCGTCTGGGTTAAGGCCACAAACACTCAGTAAAATTGATATGTCAATCACGCGTGCCCCTTGCGAAGGGGGCACGCGACGCCTACCCTTTATTCGGTAAATGACGGAGGCCCCTAGCACATGCCAATGCGTGCTGATGAAATCGAAAACCTGCTGCGCGAGACCTTTCCGAACGCGAAAATCGTGATTACGGATACCGCAGGCGACGGCAACCACTTTGCCGCCGAGGTCATTGATGAAAGCTTCCGCGGCCAGAACCGCGTCCAGCAGCAACGGGCCGTTTATGCGGCGCTGAAGGGCAAGATGGACGGCTCGCAAGGCGAGCTGCACGCGCTGGCCCTGACCACGCGGGCGCCTGCCTGATGGATGACGCCCTAATCGGGGTGCTGGCGTTCGGGGCCGTGCTGATCCTTTGGGGATTGCGCAAAGTGCCCTCTCGCTACACTCCGCTGGCACGGCGGCAACCGGACTATGACGCGCCTGATGGACCCGAACTGGGGCTAGAGGCGGTCGATCACTCCATCATTGCCGAGGCGAACCGCCGCAACGCATCACTGGAGCGGAACACGATTTGGGGTAGAAAATCGCTGACCGAGGCCGATATTCATATCCCGAAAGAAACAGATGACGGCGATTATGCCCGGCGCTTTCACCGCGCCCACAATCGCAAGACCTCAAGGAGGGTCGAATGAGCGACGCACAACAGCAGATCAAAGACACGATCGAAAACAACACCGTGGTGCTTTACATGAAAGGCACCAAAGAAATGCCCCAGTGCGGCTTCTCCAGCCGCGTGGCTGGCGTTCTGAACTTCATGGGCGTTGATTATACCGACGTGAACGTTCTGGCCGACGAAGGCATCCGTCAGGGCATTAAGGATTTCTCGGATTGGCCGACCATTCCCCAGCTTTATGTGAAAGGCGAATTCGTGGGCGGCTGTGACATCATCACCGAGATGACCCTCTCGGGCGAGCTGGACCAGATGTTCGACGACAACGGCGTGACCTACGACAAGGAAGCCGCCAACAAGATCCGCGAAGCCAACGCCTAAGCATTCTTTCGCATGATTTGGAAAAGCCCGCCAATTAGGCGGGCTTTTGTCTTTTCAGGGTTAGCTAGCTGGCGCGGTCGGCATCCGTTCGAAATGGGGGATACCGTCGTGCTTCAGGTGCCACGCAGGCGCGGAGGCTGTGAAAATTTCCATCTGGGGCTCATAGTCAGACCGATCATCCAGCGTGCCTACTTTGACCGTGAAGAAGGGTTCATGTGTCGGCTCGCCCCACAGATGGGTGCCGCAATCGCCGCAAAAGGCCCGTGACACCACTCCGCCGCTGTCACCGGTTTTCCGGTAGTGGGCCAAGTCGCCCTTGGTGACCGTCAGACCGTCCTTCGGCACCAGCACTACATAGTTTGCAGCACCGCCCGTGATCTTCTGGCAATCGGTGCAATGGCACGCCCCCGACGCCATAAAGGGCTGGGTAATTTCAAAATGAATGGCGCCGCAGGCGCATTGACCGGTTCTGTGCATCTCTCGATTCCTTCGTGTCAGAAACAACTGACACCTTCTCTAGACCTGCTATGCTGACAGCGTTCTGTCAGCAGTATGGCAGCAGGAGTCCCAAAAATGCGCCGCACCGATCGCTTGTTTCAAATCATCCAGATTCTGCGCAGCGCCCGCCGTCCCGTCACGGGACGTGAGTTGGCCGATGAGCTAGAGATTTCCCTGCGCACCCTTTACCGCGACATGGCCGAACTGATTGCCCAACGCGTCCCTGTGCAAGGCGAGGCTGGCACTGGCTATGTCCTGCGCGACGGATATGACATGCCGCCCCTGATGCTGACACCGGATGAATTAGAGGCCGCCGCCCTTGGGGCCGCTTGGGTTGCAGCGCGGTGTGATCCAGCGCTGGCGGCTGCGGCCCGTGATCTGGTGGCGAAACTCTCAGAGGCAATACCCGAAGAGCTGCGCCCTTATATTCTGGAAAGCGGAGCGCGAACGGTGTCCTTCCGTCCGAACCCGACCGAGGCGTTTGATACCTCTGACTTGCGGCTTGCGATCCGCGAGCGGCTGCGGTTGACCTTCGATTATTCTGATGCAGACAACCGACAGTCCCGCCGCACGATCTGGCCCTTGTTTATCGCCTATCTTGAAGAAGTGCGTATCGTGGTTGCGTGGTGCGAGACGCGGCAGGACTTTCGACATTTCCGAACAGACCGCATTGCCGCGCTAGAGGTGCACGATACACCCTACCCCGCCAAGCGCAGCGCCCTGATCCGCCGGTGGGAAGGCATGCAAAAGGCGTCCGGTTATCGTGCGAGAGAAATCGCACACCGGACGCCTTCCAACATTTAAGCACCCTTTAGCGGGTTGCGATGTCTTCGACCTGATCGGCCAGCGCCTCGGCCTGTTCGGCAAGATCGGACAGCGCTTTGGTGACGTCTTCAGGGATCACCGCGACCTCGACGGTTTTGGCTGGCGCGGCGCGGGCGGCGTTCAGTTCGGCCTCCAACGCTTTGATCC
The DNA here is from genome assembly GCF_003003355.1 of Donghicola tyrosinivorans. Lineage (GTDB taxonomy): Bacteria > Pseudomonadota > Alphaproteobacteria > Rhodobacterales > Rhodobacteraceae > Donghicola > Donghicola tyrosinivorans. Next base: position 281,884 of record NZ_PVTQ01000001.1, on the reverse strand, counting down.
GGTCAGTCAAGGCGCGGACCTGATCGTTATGGCCACCGGTTTTGTCCGCAAGGATCAAGCCGGCCATCAGTAGCATACGAGCTTCGGTAATGCGGCCCACCTGCGCGACCAATGCGCTTGCCTCTACATCAAGGGCTGCTGCGGCGTTGCGCAGGTATTGCTCTTCACCGGGCTGACAGGCCACGGTGAAATTGCGGCCACCGATCATCACATCAACTTCGGGCATCAGTTTGCCTCCTGCGGGGTTTTACCATCCGCTACATCCTGCACGGCCCCTAGAAGCACCTGCATCTCTGCCGCTTCCGAGGCGCGCTCGGCCCGTAGGGATTCCAACTCGGCCTTCAAGGACGCGTCCAGGTCCACGTCCTTGCCCGCCTGTACCGCTTCGCGCAGGGTCGCGTTGTTTTCACGCAGCGCAACATTCGCCGCTTTAAGGCGTGCCACCTGCTGTTCCAGTTCTGCGGCGGCGTCCACATCGATCATCGGCGCTTCGGGAACGGCCTCTGCCGCCTCTTTCGCGGCGGCCTCTGCGGCTTTGGCAGCGCTCAGGTCCGCTTCCAGAGAAACAATGCGCGCCTCTGCGTCTTTCAAAGCCGATTGCAGACGGGTCACTTCTGCTTGGGTTTCAAGGTCGGGTGCTGCGGCGGCAGCGGGTGCTGGCGCCTTGTCCAACCCCTCAACGCCTTTGCCGATCCGGTCAAGCGCATACGCAAGTCTGCGCTGGATCTCCTCGATATCATTCATTGCGTGGTGCCTTTCTAAGAGACATTCCTGCTCTGACAGGGGCGACGAATCGCTTCTGCCGATTTCAGCGACCACTCTAACGGGTCGTGCGCGGAAATGCGCCCCCTTGCCCGTCAATAGGTTACATCCAATGCCGCAAGGATGTTGCACTCTGGCCTTGGGGTGTTATTGAGCGCAGATACGCTTCTGACAGAGGATAAGGCACGTGGATATCGAAGCCCTGCGCACAGCCAACCCCGAACACTGGATGAAGGCCACCGCCATCCGCACACTCACGCTGGATGCGGTTGCTGCCGCGAACTCGGGTCACTCGGGTATGCCGATGGGCATGGCGGATGTGGCAACCGTCCTGTTCGAAAAGCACCTGAAATTCGACGCGAAGAACCCCGACTGGTTCGACCGCGACCGTTTCATCCTGTCGGCCGGTCACGGCTCGATGCTGATGTACAGCCTGCTGTACCTCACCGGCTACGAGGATATGACCCTTGAGCAGGTGAAGAACTTCCGCCAGTGGGGCGCGATCACCGCAGGTCACCCCGAATACGGCCACGCCAAAGGCATCGAGACCACCACCGGCCCGCTGGGTCAGGGCATCTCGAACGCGGTTGGTTTCGCCATGGCCGAAGCATCGCTGCGCGGTCGCTACGGCAAGAAGATCGTTGACCACTACACCTATGTCATCGCCGGTGACGGCTGCCTCATGGAGGGCGTCAGCCAGGAAGCCATCGCACTGGCCGGTCGTCAGGAACTGGGCAAGCTGATCGTCCTGTGGGACAACAACAACATCACCATCGACGGCACCGTTGATCTGACCGACCGCACCAACCAGGTTGCACGCTTCAAGGCGTCGGGCTGGCATGTGATCGAAATCGACGGCCACGACCCCGCGCAGATCGACGACGCGATCAGCAAGGCGAAAGTCACCAAGAAGCCGTCGATGATCGCCTGCAAAACCCACATCGCACTGGGTCACGCAGCACAGGACACCAGCAAAGGCCACGGCGCCCTGACCAATGCGGACCAACTGGCCGCTGCGAAGGCGCTATATGGCTGGAACTTCGGTCCGTTTGAGATCCCCGCAGACGTGAAGGCCCAGTGGGAAGCCATCGGCACCCGCGGTCAGGCAGAGCGCGCCGCTTGGGAAGCCCGCTTTGCCGAAGCATCCGCAAGCCGTCAGGCGGAATTCACCCGCATGATGACCGGCGAGGCCCCCAAGAAGCTGTCGGCGACTATCAAGGCGCTGAAAAAGCAGATTTCGGAAGACGCGCCCAAGGTTGCGACCCGCAAAGCGTCGGAAATGGCGCTGGAAGTCATCAACCCCATCGCGCCCGAGACCATCGGTGGCTCGGCGGACCTGACCGGCTCGAACAACACCAAGACCGGTGATCTGGGTGTCTTCAGCCCCGAGGATCGCAAAGGCCGTTACGTTTACTACGGTATCCGTGAGCACGGCATGGCCGCTGCCATGAACGGTATGGCGCTGCACGGCGGCGTGCGCCCCTACGGCGGCACCTTTCTGTGCTTTGCCGACTACGCCCGTGGCTCGATGCGCCTGTCGGCGCTGATGGGCGTTCCGGTGACCTACGTCATGACCCACGACAGCATCGGTCTTGGCGAAGATGGCCCGACTCACCAGCCGGTCGAGCATCTGGCCTACTGCCGCGCGACCCCGAACACCTACCTGATCCGCCCTGCAGATGCGGTAGAGACTGCGGAAGCGTGGGAGATTGCCCTGTCGTCGAAGTCGACCCCGACCGTGATGGCATTGTCGCGCCAGAACCTGCCCACCGTCCGGACCGAGCACAAGCTGAAGAACCTGACCGCTCAGGGCGGCTATGTTCTGGCCGAAGCGGAAGGCAAGCGTCAGGCGATCATCATGGCGACCGGCTCGGAAGTCGAAATCGCGATGGAAGCCAAGAAGCTGCTGGAAGCCGAAGGCATCGGCACCCGCGTTGTTTCGATGCCCTGTATGGAGCTCTTCGACGCGCAGGACGAAGCCTACCGCAAGCGCGTGCTGCCCGCAGGCCCTGTTCGCGTGGCTGTCGAAGCTGCCGTCCGTCAGCCTTGGGACAAGTACCTGCTGGGTGAGCGCGGCCGCGAGAACAAGGCTGCATTCGTCGGGATGGAAGGCTTTGGTGCATCGGCCCCTGCCGAGACCCTCTATGAGAAGTTCGGTATCACTGCGGCCAATGTGGCCCAGAAGGTCAAAGACCTGCTCTGATCTTAGAGAACACGGTATTCGGAGAGGGCGTCCTACGGGGCGCCCTTTTCTTTTGCGCCTGCTTGCGTGGCGAGTACGAGAATCGAGTATTTGGGCAATAAGGAAGCCGGTTGCGTTGACGCAGCGGCAGATGCCGCATTGCGGCAATGTTAGCGCAGGACCGTTAGCGCAAACCTGTGCGCGCGGCATGGTTTATCGCTAACATATTGGAAATCTTAGCGATTTTCTTTTGCCCCCGAGAGAGGCTTGCGGCATATAGCGAGGCAAGATTGCTACACCTTGTCGCCTCAGGAGACCCTCCATGACCATCACCGTTGGCATCAATGGCTTTGGCCGCATCGGCCGCTGCACTCTGGCTCATATCGCTGAAAGCGCACGCAACGACGTGCAGGTTGTGAAGATCAACGCAACCGGCCCGATTGAGACCAACGCGCACCTGCTGAAGTATGACAGCGTGCATGGCCGTTTCGGCGGTGTGGTGAAGGTGGATGGCAACACGCTGGATCTGGGCCGTGGCCCGATTGACGTGATGTCGACCTACGAGCCCAAGGAACTGGACTGGGACGGCTGTGACGTGGTTCTGGAATGCACCGGAAAGTTCAACGACGGTGTGAAATCCTCGGTCCATCTGGAGCGCGGTGCCAAGTCGGTTCTGATCTCGGCGCCTGCGACCAACGTGGACAAGACCATCGTTTACGGCGTGAACCACCGCAGCCTGGTGGAAGGCGACCGTCTGATTTCGAACGGATCGTGCACCACCAACTGTCTGGCGCCGCTGGCGAAGGTTCTGAACGACGCGATCGGCATCGAGCGCGGCATCATGACCACCATCCACAGCTACACTGGCGACCAGCCCACGCTGGACCGTCGCCACAAGGACCTGTACCGCGCCCGCGCTGCGGCGATGGCAATGATCCCCACCTCGACCGGTGCGGCGAAGGCCCTGAAAGAAGTTCTGCCCGAGCTGGAAGGCCGTCTGGACGGCACCGCCATGCGCGTGCCCACCCCCAACGTCTCTTGCGTTGACCTGACCTTTGAAGCTGGCAAAGATGTGACCGTTGCCGACGTGAACGAGATCGTTCGTGAGGCAGCCGCAGGCCACATGGGCCACGTTCTGGGCTACGACCCCGAGCCCAAGGTTTCGATCGACTTCAACCACACCAGCCATTCGTCGATTTTTGCACCCGATCAAACCAAGGTTGTGGGTGGCCGGACCGTGCGCGTTCTGGCATGGTACGACAACGAATGGGGCTTCTCGTGCCGCATGGCCGATGTGGCCGCAGCCATGGGACGCCTCCTGCACTAAGGAGCGCGGCCCCGGCCATGACCAACAAACTGTCGTTGATTCTAGGCGCCCTCATCTTGGGCGCCTTTTGTTTTGACTGGATCGTGCAAGACGGCGCGGCCACTATCTTCCTTGGGAAGAAGGGAATTTTGCTTCTCGAAAAGCTGATCTTCTGGCGCTGAGGCCAGCGCGCGTCTCTTTGGTTGACTTCTCGCGTTAAATCGCCATGTTAGCGTTAACTTTGTTAGCGTTATCATACGACACTTCGCGGGAGGATACTTTTATGACCGTCAAAGTCGCCATCAACGGGTTTGGCCGCATTGGCCGCAATGTTCTGCGTGGAATCATCGAGTCGGGCCGTACCGATATCGAAGTCGTGGCCATCAACGATTTGGGCCCCGTCGAAACCAACGCCCACCTGCTGAAATACGACAGCGTCCATGGCCGCTTCCCCAGCCCTGTCAGCGTCGGTGACGGCGTGATCGATGCAGGCCGTGGCCCCATTAAGGTTACCGCGATCCGCGACCCCAAAGAGCTGCCTTGGGAAGGCGTGGACATCGCGCTGGAATGCACCGGCATCTTTACCGACCGTGACAAGGCCGCGTTCCACCTGTCGAACGGCTCCAAGCGGGTTCTGGTCTCGGCCCCTGCTTCGGGTGCGGACAAGACCATCGTTTACGGTGTGAACCACAACACCCTGACCGCAGAAGATCTGGTTGTCTCGAACGCGTCGTGCACCACCAACTGCCTGTCGCCCGTGGCAAAGGTGCTGAACGACAAGATCGGCATCACCCGTGGCTTCATGACCACCATCCACAGCTACACCGGCGACCAGCCGACTCTGGACACCATGCACAAGGACCTCTACCGCGCGCGCGCAGCGGCCCTGTCGATGATCCCGACCTCGACCGGTGCGGCGAAGGCTGTGGGTCTGGTTCTGCCCGAGCTGAACGGCAAGCTGGACGGTGTGGCCATCCGCGTTCCCACCCCGAACGTGTCGGTCGTTGACCTGACCTTCGAAGCGGCCCGCGCGACCACTGCCGAAGAGATCAACGCCGCCATCCACGAAGCTGCCGCTGGCGAGCTGAAAGGCATTCTGGGCGTCACCGACGAGAAGCTGGTGTCGATGGACTTTAACCACGACGCGCACAGCTCGATCTTCGCGACGGATCAAACCAAGGTGATGGAAGGAACCATGTGCCGTATCCTGAGTTGGTACGACAACGAGTGGGGCTTCTCGAACCGTATGGCGGATACCGCGGTCGCAATGGCCAAGTTTATCTGATCCGCTAAGGACATATATTGCTCACGACCCAAGCTATCCTTCAGGAACTGATCACGCTTTGGGTCGTGATCGACCCCATCGGCACCCTGCCCGTCTTTCTGGCTGTCACGGCCGGAATGAACCCCGAACAACGCCGCAGCACCGCATTTCGCGCCATCGCGATTTCCTTTGCCGTGCTGCTGCTGTTCATCCTTATCGGACAAATCGTACTTGAGGCTTTGGGCCTTAGCCTTGCCTCTTTTCAGATCGCAGGCGGTTTGGTGTTGTTGCTGTTTGCCCTGACCATGATCTTTGGCGACAGCAAACCCGAATCCGAGATGGCCAGTATCGACACCACCCAGACAGCGATCTTTCCGCTCGCCATGCCGTCTATCGCCTCGCCGGGCGCAATGTTGGCGGTGGTGGTCCTGACCGACAATGACCGCAACTCGATCGCCCATCAGGCGATGACAACCGGCATCATGGCAGTTGTCATGCTGGCGGCCTTGGGCATCCTTTTGGCCGCCAACCCGATTCACCGTGTAATCGGCAATGGCGGTGCATCGATCATCAGCCGGATTATGGGCATGATCCTTGCCGCCGTCGCCGTTGACGCCATGCTAAACGGGATGGTCGCAGTGGGGGCCCTAGCCCCCTTTGAGTGAGGTCAGCGGCGCAGGCGCGCAGCCAATTTCTGCTGCACGTTCGGCGTTACAAATTTGCTGACATCCCCACCCAGTCGGGCGATTTCTTTCACCAGCTTGGAGGCAATCGCCTGATGCTGCGCTTCGGCCATCAGGAAGACGGTCTCGATACTATCATCCAGCTGACGATTCATACCGACCATCTGGTATTCGTACTCAAAGTCCGAGACTGCCCGCAGACCGCGAATGATCAACTGTGCGCCCACATCATTGGCGCAATCGATCAGCAGATTCTCGAAGGGATGAGCGACGATTTCGGTGTCAGTCTCTTGGGACAGGATAGCGCATTCGGCGTCAATCATCGCCACACGTTCTTCCAGCGAGAACAATGGCCCCTTATCGCGGTTGATGGCCACACCAATGACCAATCGGTCCACTAATGCGGCTGCCCGCCGGATAATATCCACATGCCCAAGTGTAATCGGGTCAAACGTTCCGGGATAAAGTCCGATCCGCATGGCCAAGTCCCCCTTATTCATTCTGCGCCGAAGCAATATTATTGCGGCGCAGAATGCAAGGGCTCAGATCATTGGCCCATGATCATTCCTTCAAGGGCCTCTTTCTCCATCTCCAGATGTGAAAGCTGAGCTTTCACAGTGTCCCCCAGAGAGATGACGCCAATCAACTCGCCATCTTCGACCACAGGCATGTGACGGAAGCGACCATCTGTCATCGTTCTCATGACCTCATGGGTGCGCGCATCGCGACCGCAGGTTTTGAGGTTCTTGGTCATCAAGCTGTCAACGCGCGCGTCCAGAACCGACGCCCCGTTTCTGGCCAGATGACGTACAATGTCCCGCTCGGACAGGATGCCTTCGGGCTTTTTACCGTCGGACGAAACAAGCACCGTACCGATCCCGTACTTGGCAAGCACCGCTGCCGCTTCTGCGACTGTGCTTTCCGGCAAAACCGTGACGACGCTTTGATCCCCTTTGCTCTTAAGAATCTGCTGGACCAGCATTATCCCCTCCTCGAAATAATGTTTCGTTTCCACCAGCGTCCGCGCAATACGAGCGACTGTCAAGCCATCCCTTCTAATCGGCTGATCTCAGTTCGGATGCCTTCAGCCACCAATTTTGCAAAGCGATTCATGCGTTCAAGTCGCCTGTCATCTGCATGACGGATCAAATAAAAACTTCGGGTAAGACTAATGTCTGGTGCCAGAATACGCTTTATTCCCGTGGCCGAGGGAATTGCAAAGTCATGCACCACCCCCAAACCGCCGCCCGAGCGGACCCAGTTGAACTGCACAGAGACCGAATTAGAGGCCAGATTCACCCTCTCGACCCCCAATTCGGTCAGGTAATCCAGTTCTTTGTCAAAGATCATATCGGGAATGTAGCCCACCATCCGATGGCCTTGCAGATCCGCAAGACTGGTGATTTCCGGATGGCTGGCCAGATAATCCTCGGACGCGGCAAGATGCAGATGGTAGTCACTAATCTTTTGGACAGTCAGGCGCCCCGCGGTCGGACGGCTGACCCCTACAGCCATGTCGGCCTCGCGGCGGGACAGGTTGAAGACCCGCGGCAAGGCCACGATCTGCACCTCAAGGTCGGGATTATCCTCAACGATCCGGGCGCAAACCTGTGGCAGCACATAGTTCGCGCAACCATCAGGCGCCCCGATCCGGATCTGACCCGATAGCCCACCTGAGGCATTCTCGGCCGTCTCGAACGCCGCCTCCATCGCCTGCTCAACGGCAACCGCCTGTGGCAATAGACGCTGGCCCGCCTCGGTCAGGGCATAGCCCTGCGGCGAACGGGCAAAAAGCGGCGCGCCAAAGTCCTCTTCCAACCGCGTGATGCGCCGCCCCACTGTTGCAGGGTCCACACGCAACCGCTGCCCTGCGGGCGTCAGCCCCCCTGCCCGCGCCACGGCTAGAAACACCCGCAAATCATCCCACTGTGCTGCCATCGCCACGTACCTGCATTTGCGCAAAATGAATTTGGCAAACTTCCTCTTCTTGGCCGATAAATGCAAGACTATGTTCTGGGCAGAATTCAAACTCCGGGAGGATGCGATGCAAGAGCTGACCCACTACATCAACGGCGAAATGGTCAAAGGGACCTCGGGCCGTTTCACAGATGTCTACAACCCCGCCACCGGCGAAGTGCAGGCAAAAGTACCGCTGGCCACTGTTGAAGAGCTGAACAAAGCCATCGCAGATGCCGCTGAAGCACAGGTTGCATGGGCTGCCACCAACCCCCAGCGTCGCGCCCGCGTGATGATGAAGTTCGGTGCCCTGATCAACGAGCACATGGAAGAACTGGCCGAGCTGGTCAGCCGTGAGCACGGCAAAACCATCCCCGACGCCAAAGGCGACGTTCAGCGTGGTCTGGAAGTGGTCGAAGTCTGCATGGGCGCCCCCAGCCTGCTGAAGGGCGAATACATGGACGACGGCGGCCCGGGCATCGACCTTTACGCCATGCGTCAGGCGCTGGGTGTTGTGGCCGGCATCACGCCCTTCAACTTCCCCGCAATGATCCCCCTGTGGAAAATGGCCCCCGCAATCGTCTGCGGCAACGCCATGATCCTCAAGCCCTCCGAGCGCTGCCCCTCGACCTCACTGCGTCTGGCTGAACTGCTGACCGAAGCAGGCCTGCCCAAGGGCGTTCTGCAGGTGGTCAACGGTGACAAAGAAGTCGTTGACGGCATTTTGGACAACGAGACCATCCAGGCTGTTGGCTTTGTAGGCTCGACCCCGATCGCCCAGTACATCTACGGCCGCGCCGCAACCAACGGCAAGCGCGCCCAGTGCTTTGGCGGTGCCAAGAACCACATGATCATCATGCCCGACGCGGACATGGACAAAGCTGCTGACGCCCTGATCGGCGCTGGCTACGGCGCCGCAGGCGAGCGTTGCATGGCGATCTCGGTTGCTGTTCCTGTTGGTCAGGAGACCGCAGACAAGCTGATCGAAAAGCTGGTCCCCCGCGTTGAGGCGCTGAAAGTCGGGCCCTACACCGCAGGCGACGACGTGGACTACGGCCCGGTCATCACCGCTGCTTCGAAAGAGCGTATCAACAAACTGATCACCTCGGGTGTCGAGCAAGGCGCGGATCTGGTCATCGACGGTCGTGATTTCAGCCTGCAAGGCTACGAGAACGGATTCTTCTGTGGCCCGTCGCTGTTCGACAACGTGACCCCGGACATGGACATCTACAAAGAAGAGATCTTCGGCCCCGTGCTGTCGACCGTCCGCACCTCGAACTACGAAGAGGCGCTGGATCTGATCATGACCAACAACTACGGCAACGGCACCGCGATCTACACCGCAGACGGCGACACCGCCCGTGACTTTGCGCACCGCGTGAATGTGGGCATGGTCGGCATCAACTTCCCGATCCCGGTCCCGCTGTCCTACTTCAGCTTCGGCGGCTGGAAGAAATCGGCCTTCGGCGACCTGAACCAATACGGCCCCGACGCGTTCAAGTTCTACACCAAGACCAAAACCGTCACCGCCCGCTGGTTCTCCGGCATCAAAGACGGCGCCGCGCTGAACTTCAAAGCGATGGACTAAGGTTTATAAACTCTAAAAAAGAAAGGCTCCCAATATTTTGGGAGCCTTTCTCTATTTTATTGCTAAGTTAGAGTTCCCATTGAGGTTCGCCTATGGAGAAATCTGACCTCTTAAGGGTCAAGTTTGCGTTATAAGCGGGATCCCTAAATTTGTCGGTTGCCCAGGTGTCAATCATATAACGCTTCTCTCGATTGAATCTCGTAAGCTTTTCAGGCGTGTCTTCATATCCGCGAGAAATCGACTCGTAATGATACAACTCTGCGTACGGGGTCCAAACGTTTCGATAGCCAGCTGCGCCGACTTTCAGGCAAAAATCGACGTCATTGAAAGCAACAGTCAGTTCGTTTTCGTTTAGGCCGCCGACTTCCTGATAAATATCCTTCTCTACTAGCAAACATGCGGCTGTTACCGCGCTATATTCTTGTCGATTGCAAAGGCGTGTAAAGTAGCCATGGTCGCCTCGTTTACAACGTAAGTGGGTATGACCTGCAACCCCCCCCATCCCAATCACAACACCAGCATGTTGGACGGTATCGTCGGGATAATAGAGTTTTGCGCCTACACAGCCAACATCATCGCGAATTGTGAGTGAAACCATTTCAGTCAACCAGTCAGGTGAAATAACCTCAACGTCATTATTGACCAAGCCCAATACTTCACCCTTTGCCATCCGCACAGCGCGATTATTAAGCCTCGAGTAGTTAAATGGGCTGCTGTCACTCACCACTCGCACGCGGGTGTCAAAAGCCTGAATTTCTCTAAACCAGCTCAAAGTCTCTGCTTTTTGGGATCCATTATCGACAATGATTATTTCATAGTTTTCGTAGGTAGTTTTCTCCAAAATACTCTCAACAGCCACCCGAAGAACATTCACCATATCCCGCGTCGGGATGATAAGCGAAACCAAGGGAGCCTCGGTTATCGGCCAATCTACTCGGTAAGTGAATGGAAATGCGCCCTCACGGACACCAACCTTCACGCCATTTTGCCGCGTTAGGTGCTCTTCGAGTGCCAATCGCCCCGCTTCAACTGCGTATTTTTTTTCAGACCTTTCGCTGGCTTTACTTCCAGGAGAGGTGCGCCAAGAATAAAGGACTTTAGGTATGTGTCGCACCTGCTTCTCGGAGCAGTGTTCGAGGACACGCAGAAGCAAGTCGTAATCCTGCGCACCCTCAAACCCTACGCGAAAACCACCAACTTTCTCTACTATCTCCTTTCGGTACATCCCGAAATGAGAAATATGATTACACGAATATAAAAACTCTCAATTGAAATCAGGCTTAAAATGGGGGTCAAATCTTTGCCCCCCAACATCAACTTTATCTTCATCGCTATACAGAATGACCGCGTCTCGATGGCTTTGTAGTTCCCGAACAAAATAGAAGAGTGCGTCGCGATCGAGAACATCATCATGATCCAGAAGAGCTATGAAGTCTCCTGAAGCAATCTCTAGCGCAGAATTTGCAGCTCGAGAGATATGCCCATTCTGAGAACGAAACACTACTTTGATGTTTCCATTCTCTGCGAGACAATCGTCTAGAACCTTACGAACCTAAGGGTCCGTAGAGCAATCATCGACGATGCACAGCTCCCAATTAGAATAACTTTGCTCGAGAACTGAGTGAATTGCCTTCTGCAAGAGTTCAGGGTCAGGATTGTAGACCGGAACAAGAATTGAAATGCACGGATTATGGTTAAAACCTCGCATACACTTTGCTTTTTCTTCTTCTTTACTCTTGCGCAAAATCTCCCAGCGTTCAACCATAGCGCTGTACGTGAAAAGTTTTTCGGATTTCATGGGCGCGGCCAACTCATCGCGTTCAGGATCACGTTTCTTGGCAGACAGTGCAAATCTGTGTCGCATATCTTCGGGAAGCCAAGACCCACGTTTACTCAACGCTTTCAGAATCTTGAATTCAATTTTACGCTTCAGATTTTTCAAAGGACGTCTACGCGCATCACGCAACGCCTTATGCAAAGTAACAATGTCTTTATTGCGCTGAGCCAATTCGAGCTCAAGGCGATTGGCACGAGCTCGAAGGGCGTGGTTATAATTACGGAAGCGCGAAATTTCGCTGACATCGTCTATCATGGCGCTACTTTTCAATGAACTTTCAGAGCACAACCCTTGCGGAAGTGTAATCGGTAATGTCACGATGGATATCCCATGTACACCCGAAATAACACGGGCAGCCACCCGTTTCGATAACTCCACTCTACATCAGACTCGACAACGACTTAAGTGGCATCACCTAGAATTGCAGACTACCTTGCCAAAGCTACAAGCAAATCGGCCACTTTATGCCCAAAATTTGCGCTACTCCAGCGCCGTTTAGCATGCTGCGCCAATCGATCCGCGTGCGCAGCACCACGATTCTCGGCGAGATAAGCAACGGAACGACCTAATGCGGTCAACCAATTGCCGTCTCGTACAATGTGCCCCAATTCGCTCGCGGGTATAGCCTGCTCAAAACAACAGCTGTTAGAAACACAACTAAATGTACCTACGACAGCCGCTTCAAAATATTTGAGCTCACTTTTCGAGAAGGCGAACGCATTACTTTGCAATGGTGCAATATTCAGATCAACTTCAGATATCTCTGACTGCAACTCAAGCCAATTAACATATGGTTTGTGCGTGATCCGGTCGCCGAATTTCATCAAACCAACTGTAAGCTCAACATATCCAACCAATTTCAACCTCAATTCATGGTCTTCAGACATCATTTCTGAAAGAGCATCCGCCACCATCAGAAAATCATTCTGATGTGTCTTAGAGCCGCTGAAATATCCAATTGTGACCACATCTTTAGGGACATGGCCCCTGCCGAGCTTCTTCTCTAGCAATACCTCTGAGACGTCCTCCTGCGCTTTGTTCAAAAAATTCCCCAGAACATGCACCGGCCCACAAACCACTGCGGCTAGTTTCTCAGCGAGAAAACTGTTTGTCGCCATTCCTGCGTCACAATGCTGAGCGGTTGCATTCAACCGCGACACATAAGCGAACCAGCGATCCAACTCGACAGGATCATCAACCGGCAGGTTATTGTTCACAGCCGCCAAAAATGCGTACTTTGGATCAAAAACCAAATCGTCACAGTCGAAAATCAATTTCACTCCAAACAATCGAGCTTTCGCGATTAGATCTGCGACTTGTAGATCAATTGGAGTGCGAACAAGAACAAGAACATCAAGTCGAGGAAGGACTGTCAGAAGCGAACGCAATTCTTCCATTGAGAACCATGATGCGACGACATCTTCTCTCGCCGATCTCTCTATCGCTTCGATCATGTTGAATACGCGATAACGAAAGGTACTGGGCGTTGGCTTCGGATAAAAATATGCGACACGCAGTACGTTGTCGGAGGCGTGTACCGATATCCTATTCTCAAGGCTCTGTAGCCACCAAGGGTCTGTTTGGACCTTATTCATCGGCTTCACCCTAGCCCAATTGGAGCCGGCAACGTGGAGAGTTGTTCGCATTGCCGATCAATGTCCAACCCACCTGTCAAATTTCTCCAAGCTATCTGCTGACCGTCAATAAAACGGTCTTCATCGCCCAGCGTGACCACAGTCAAATGTCCATCGACTAACGTGACAATTTCAACCCCGATAAGCGCGGTAGCACTCACCGCGACCCGCGAAAGGATCCAATCCGACGAAAATGAACATTTATTTCCGAACACTCTCAACACGCAACTGCGCTTTTCAGCATGCATGCAGGCGAACTGCAAATTTCTCTCATCTAAACTTAAGCATTCTGCTGTGCCAGAAGTAGCGCTGAGGATCAAATTCAAGCGCCGAACATCACCAAACTCGGGAAAGAACCTAATCTGCCCCATTGAGCGATCAAAACTGGCCGCTCTCTTCGACGTGTCCAACTCTCTTAACCACACAGAGTATTCGGAACGTGGTGTGCCATTCTTCTTATAAAACAAGCGACGGAATAACGGCCGCACAGCGCAATCTCTGCTGACCAGAATAGGTTGAAGCATTTTCCGAGGCGCAACACCGTCTGATCGTAGAATCAGATTCTTAATTCTAACCATTTGAATGCCCGTTTAGATCGTCGAAATGCACCATAATCTATGTTTCAACCCATGGCGACTGTCAGACCTAGGTCCCCCCTAGCAAACGCTTACCACGCTCCCAAAGCGATTTTTTCTGTTTCAAATACTCCGGCTTCAGCTTTGCAAGGGCAGGCATTTCCACCAAACCATCAAAGCCTTCGGAAAATCGCCGTTCGAATGTCTCCCGATCTTCCACATGGAAGTTCGACGCGCCGTCTTCTTTGCTTCGAAACGGCTTTTCAAAATCGACTTCGACCAGAAGGGACCGCGGATCAAAAGAAAAACAGTCCTGTCCACGAGCAATAACCGTCAATTCATTATCTGCTCGGTGAGAGATATAGTTTGGATAAAAGAAATCACCAGCGTAAAGCTGGCGCACCCACGACGTGCGCGCGCATCCGAATGCGGCAATGCGGCCATTCCATTTTCCGCAGTTGTAAGCTGCAAAATTGACTTTTGCACTTTGAAACTGGGCTTCCATATAGGCAAGCCACTCTACCCCGGCAAATGCGTCCTGTGCGACATAAGAGACAAGGTCTGCATCAGCATCCTTGAATGCCGAATTGATCGTCTTGATAAAACCCTGCCGTTCAACATCCTTCAAAGCGACAAAGGCTACATCTTCAACACCTGATCGTACGGACATTAGTCGCAGCGCCTTGAATGCAGCGGTATCATCAATTGCAGGGCATAGAACCAAATGTCGACGCGCTGGCAACCGCACGATCTGCCTGCTGCGAACGTCAACGCTGATCGGCTCGATCATGGTCATGCAACACCTTGTTTTTTTGCTGCTTCGTCCTGTTCGTGTTGATAGAGGTTAAACAAATTTCGGTACTGCGCATTACCAGCCTGAAGCGCGGCATGCGTATCGAACCCAACAATGGCACCAGCCTCCAGCATGAGGACACGGTCCACATATTCCAATGTCGAAGGTCGGTGCGTTACATAGATGACGGTGACGTCGCTCAGGGCCTCAGAGACACCTGAGAGCATGCGACGTTCGGTGTTTTGGTCCAACGCACTCGTGGCCTCATCGAAAATGTAGATGCGCGAGCCTTTGAGCAGCGCGCGAGCAACACCGACCCGTTGGCGCTGACCGCCAGAAAGCGTGTTCCCGTTTGGTCCGACGATCGAGTCCAAACCATTCGGCAGGACAGATAGAACGCGGTCCAACTGCGAAAGGCGAATTGCTTCTTCCAAATCCTGTTCGGTCGCACCAGGACGAGCAGACAGGATATTTTCGCGAATTGTGCCTTGGAACAGGAAAACATCTTGGGAAATAAGTGCAATCGACGATCGAAGGCTGGCCGCAGAGACATCATGCAGGTTCTCGCCAGAAATACGCACTGCGCCCGACGTAGGCTCGACGAATTTCAGCAGAAGGTCCAGAATTGTACTTTTCCCAGCGCCGGACTGCCCGACCAACGCAATGCTCTCTCCGGCCTTAATGTCAAAGGATAGACCTTTCAGGACTTCCTCATTTTGACCGTATGCAAAGCGTACCTGATCAAAAGAAATCGTAGGAGAATTAACCTCAAGAGGCTTCAACTCACCAGGCCGCTCCTCAGGTTCAGCATCCAGCGCGTCAAACATCAATTTGGTCTGGACCAGATCATTTTGTAGCGCAACCCAAGCGTTTGAAACCCGCTCGGCGGGTTGATAAGCCATCAGGAAGGCCGTGATCAGGGCAGTGAATTCGCCAGCCGTGCGACCGTTTTCGACCACCTGCCAAGCAGCATAGACGACGAACAGGCCGATCACGAGACCCGCGATGAATTCCATCAACGGGATCGTCGCCGATTTGGTCTTTGCCATGGACATAATGCGATTTTCCATGGTCTCGACGCTTTCATTGAAACGTCCAGTGACCTTGTCTTCCAGCGAATAGCTTTTCACCGTCTTGATGCCACCGAAGGCTTCGGCACCAATCGAAATGAAGGCGGCAGTCATTCCGGCTTCTGCCGTGGCCACTTGGCGGATCCGCTTTGAAAGATGCGCGACAAGCATAGAAATCAAGGGCGTAAGAACGAGAGCGACCAATAGCATCACCCAGTCCTGCATCAACATAACGACAAACAGACCAATCAGGGTCAGCACATCGGTCAACAATTTGTTGGAGATGTTGGTTACTGCGCGGCCAGCCGCCTGCCCGTACATACGTACCAGCGTCATGAGTGATGATGGCTGATCTTGTGTCGTGTGCGCCACACTCATTTGCAGTGTCTTCTCAAACAGTTGACGCTGGTAATCAACTGCAATCGTGCGATTGAACGTGAAGGCAATAACCTGATTAAAATACTGGAAAAAGCTTTTTCCGAACGATATCCCGATCACCAGAAAGCAGACCTGCATCGCAGCTTTGTAGTCCGATGCGGAAAACACGTCGTTTACGATTTTCTTGGTCACCGCGGCCAAATTCGCTGTGAAAAACGCCACGCCGACCATGCAGACGAGCGAGATCAGATAGAGCTTCAAATTCGGTCTGATCGTTTCTTTCAAAACGCGGGTAGTGACCCGGACCGCTTCCTTGTGTTCCACGTTCTCACTCCTTAAGTCAGGTGCGTACTTTTGCGTTAGATCGCGCAAGCACCTAGCGGCCAACCCTAGTTTATTGCTGGGAAAGGCCGAAATCCGTTTTGATCTTCATTAGGGCGTCTGCTGGCAAGCCTGCGTTCCGTACGAACTTCAACTTGCCCCCCAGATTATTGCGTCTTTCCTGCATGTTCTCGCCGTGGGCAAGCGTGTAAACGCAGCCGAACATCGGCAGAGGCGCAAGGGATAGGCCGAAACCTGCGGCTTCTTCGACAACCTTGGTGTGAGACGTACGCTTCAGCAACGGAAGAGTTGATCGCAGACCCTTCGCAAAAGCAACCCTGATCAGAGCCGACGATCCACACAGCTTATAAAATGGCACCCGCCGCGCCTCAATCGTGTCGTCAGGATCTAGAAATGACATCCGGTCTTCCGATGCATCCCATAGATATCCCTTGTCCATGTAGTACCCATGACCGTTGTTATCGGTGACCACATAGGCCACCAGCTCGGCAGCCAAGACGTCGTCCGCATCAAGTAGGAAGACATATGCGTCCTTGCAAGACGCAGCCTCGGGCGAGGACAACATATACTCCAGCTTCTTGCGCTTGTCGTAGGACTTTCCGCTGCCAACGGGAAAAGGCAGGAACATGGTTTGATCGGTTTCTTCAAAAAACGCTGGCCGGTCCTGACCGCAGACAATCGCTTTCCACTCACCGGATGTCTGCGCATCAAGTGAACGCAACGTCATCGCCAGATTGTCACAGACAGTCTCCCAGTTCTTGGTTTTCTGCTTGGCAATCAGTGGAATGATGAACAGGACCATCGGTTGCTGGGGCGGCGGCAAGTCAGCAAACTTCGCACGCCAGCCATCTGCGCTGGCCAGTTTCAGCACCTGACACCACGCATATCTGAAAGTTCTCCAGACAACAGACTGTCGCAACTGGGCAAGCATGCGGGGTTCCTTGACTACTCGGCGCCTTACTAACCGTATCTTTTCCATACCGCAACGTGGTCAAACTGTCGAAACTGTGGCAACAGGACGAACAAACCGCTGCGGAAGGCAAGAAGGCGCCCAAGAATGGCAAGCACACAAGACACTCCCCTCGCCTCGACCCCATGGACCGAAACCCCCACTGTCTACTTTATCATACCGCTTTACGGGCGTGAAATGGCCCATGACTGGGATCAGGTTCTCCGCAATCTGGATGACACTTTGCAAAGCCTGCTGCGGCAAACATCGGGCGCGTGGAAGGCAATGATCTGTAGCCAGACCCGTCCCGACACCCTACCCGACGATCCCCGTATTATGTTCGAACCTTTCGACGGCCCAGAGGCCGAGCGGGCCAAAACCGAAGAGGGCTTTGACAACGCTGGCAAAAAGCAACGGATGATTGCGCGCCTGTGCCGCGAGGAAACCGGCCAAGGCTATCTGTTCCAACTGGATGCTGATGACATTCTTCATCCCGATCTGGTCGAATATATCTGCAGCGACAACAACAGCAGCGGCTACGTGATCCGAGACGGCTATATCTGCCACGCCCACACCTTCCGAATGGGCCATCTGCGCCAGCAGTCCTTGCTCCACCCCTTTGCCAAGCCGTTCTACAAGCAATGCGGATCCTGCGCCGCCCTGCGCTTTGACCCCAAAGCGGATGAGGCGGGCATGACCCATATCCAGAACCGCGGCGCTCATAAAAACCTACCTGAAACGATGGCCAGCTTTGGCTATCCGCTTGCTCCAGTCCCATTTCCTGCAGCGCTCTACATGATCGCTCACGGGGAAAACATGCGCCAGCGGCGGGGCAAGCTGGGGGGCAAGCTGCGCTATCTGCGACTGAACCGTCTTGGCAAACGAAAATCGGCGCAGATCGCGCAGAGTTTTGGGGTTAGCGCATGACCACCTCTGTCGCCATTGCCATTGCCACGCGCGGGCGGCCCAAGATGTTTCGCGACTGCCTGCAAAGCCTTGCGCGGATGCAGCTGCCTGCGGATACGGCTCTGACCTTCTTGCTGGTTGAGAATGACAAGACCCTGACCATCGCGCCTTTGGCTGAAGAGCTTGCCAGTCTGATGGGGGACGCGCACCGTGTTGAGGCGCTGCTGGAACCCGAGGCAGGCATCCCGTTCGCCCGCAACAAGGCGCTGGACCGTGCTCAGGATCTGAACTGCGATTGGCTGATCTACATCGATGACGACGAAGAGGTCGACGCCGACTGGCTTGTCGCCCTGATGCGCGGCGCGGCGCAGCAGCAGTTCGATCTGGCCGCCGGTCCCGTCGAGCAGCTTGCCCCCGACGGCACGCTTTCGAAATCCGAACAGGCGGTTTTTGACTATTTTATCGCCGAGGGCCAAAGACGCCGCAAAATTCGCGAATCGCGTTTGCATTCCGGACAGGCCGACCGGAACGATATCGCCACCAACAACTGGATCGGGCGGCTTTCTGCCTTTCGTTCGGCAAATCTGCGCTTTGATGAAGGCATGCGCTACACAGGCGGATCGGACACCGATCTGTCGCGCCGCGCCAAGGCTGCGGGCCTGAAAATCGGCTGGGTTCCCGACGCGATTGTGCGCGAAGTGATCCCCCAAAGCCGCCTGACCTATCGCTACGTCTATGACCGCTCGCGCAGTCAGACTTTGGCGAAATACCACATTCGTTATCGCAAACAGGGCCGTCATCCGGTGGTCAAACCCCTGCTTGATGCTTTCGTGAAAGCTCTCGTCGGCAGCGTCAGATTGCTGATCGGTCTGACCGGCAACACCCGCATGCGGATCAAGGCGATGCGCACCCTCGGGGTGGCGATGGGCTGGACCCAAGGGGCTCTTGGAGCAAAAAGCCAACTGTATCGGAAAATCCAAGGAGGCTGATCCCCTCTTGCATTCCGCGCGATTGCGGGCGACCATCTGAACGCTTGTTCAATTCAGGCGAACGGAGGGGAGGCCGTAGCATGGATTTTTCACTGACCGAGGAACAACAGGCCATTTTTGATATGGCCCGCGCCTTTGGCGAAGACCGCATTGCGCCCAACGCGCAGGCTTGGGAAAAGGCGGGAACGATCCCGCGCGATCTATGGGATGAGCTGTCCGAACTGGGGTTCGGCGGCCTTTATGTCAGCGAAGAGAACGGCGGCGCCGGTCTTGGCAGGCTGGATGCAACGCTGGTCTTTGAGGCCCTTTCGATGGCCTGCCCGCCCACCGCGGCGTTCCTGTCGATCCACAACATGTGCGCCCGTATGCTGGATGCCTACGCCAGCGACGATCTACGCGACCGCTACCTGCCGGACGCCCTGACCATGGCGAACTTCATGTCCTACTGCCTGACCGAGCCTGGCTCGGGCAGTGACGCGGCAGCCTTGCGCACCACTGCCAAGCTGACCGACAAAGGTTATGTGCTGAACGGCACCAAGGCGTTTATCTCGGGCGGCGGTTATTCCGACAGCTATATCGTCATGGCCCGCACGGGCGAGGATGGCCCCAAGGGCGTTTCGGCCTTTGTGGTCCCCAGCGATGCGCCAGGCCTCAGCTTTGGTGGCCTTGAAGACAAGATGGGCTGGAAGGCACAGCCCACCCGTCAGGTCCAGATGGATGACTGCCTGATCCCTGCCGCGAACCTTCTGGGCACCGAAGGCCAAGGCTTCAAATACGCAATGGCAGGCCTTGATGGCGGTCGTCTGAACATTGCCGCCTGCTCGCTTGGCGGCGCACAGACCGCCCTGAACGCAACGCTCACCTATATGGCCGAGCGTAAAGCCTTCGGCAAAACGCTGGACCAGTTCCAAGCTTTGCAGTTCCGCATTGCCGATATGGAGATCGAGCTACAAGCCGCCCGCACATTCCTGCGGCAGGCTGCTTGGAAACTGGACAATAAAACCCCCGATGCCTCGCGCTATTGTGCCATGGCCAAGAAACTGGTCACCGAAACCGGCAGCCGCGTGGCAGACCAGTGCCTGCAACTTCATGGGGGCTACGGCTATCTGGCGGACTACGGGATCGAGAAACTGGTCCGCGACCTGCGCGTCCACCAGATCCTTGAAGGCACCAATGAAATCATGCGCGTGATCGTGGCGCGCCAAATGACGGCGGGCCAATGACCGAAGACGTCCACATTCGCATCGAAGGCCGCGCGGGTCGGATCACTCTGACCCGCCCCAAAGCATTGAACGCCCTAAGCCACGAAATGGCGCAGGTCATCGCGCAAGCCCTTAAAGACTGGCAGGATGATCCGACCGTCGCTCTGGTTATGATCGATAGCGAAGGGGAACGTGCCTTCTGCGCCGGCGGCGATATCGCCGAGCTTTACCGGCAAGGAACCGAAGGCATTTTCGGCCCCGCCCGCCAGTTCTGGTCCGACGAATACCGGATGAACGCCCATTTCGCCGAATACCCCAAACCGGTGGTAAGCTTTCTGCATGGCTTCGTCATGGGCGGCGGCGTGGGCCTTGGCTGCCACGGCAGCCACCGCATCGTAGGCGACAGCAGCCGTATCGCCATGCCAGAATGCGGCATCGGCCTGATCCCCGATGTGGGCGGCACCTACCTACTTTCCAAAGCGCCCGGCCAGTTGGGGGCCTACTTCGGCCTCACAGGCGCGCGGATGACTGCACCTGACGCCGTCGCCGCAGGCTTTGCCGATGCCTATATCCCCGAAGACCGCTGGGACGCGCTCAAGACGCTGCTGTCGCAGACCGGCGACATCACCGCGATTGACAGCCACATCGCGCCCTTGCCCGATAGCCCTGTTGCACCACTGCAAGACCAGATCGACCAGCATTTCAGCGCCGCTGATGTTCCCGCGATACTGGACGGCCTCGCCGCGGCAACCAGCGACTTTGCGCAGGACACTTTGAAAACCCTCGGACACCACGCGCCGATGGCCATGTGCGCCACGCTCGCTCTTATCCGCATGGCACCCAAAGACATTCGCGAAGCCCTGACCAACGAATATCGCTACACCTACCGCGCACCGGAAGAAGGCGATTTCCTAGAAGGCATCCGCGCCCAAATCATCGAAAAGGACCGAAACCCCAAATGGCACCACGCCAGCGCCGCCGAGGTTCCGCCCGAACAGCTACAGGCCATGCTTTCCCCCCTCGGAGACAATGACCTGACCTTTTCTTCTTGATTTAAATACTCATCATCTCGCCACCCACCACGGGCGGCGCTTCAGAATAGCACTCCACCGGCTCTCAGAGAGGAGACCCACATGCGGATCGGATTTATCGGCCTCGGAAACATGGGCGCACCAATGGCACTGAATCTCATTAAGGGTGGCCATGACGTGCTTGGCTATGACGCTGCAGGCCACATCGACGCTGACATTCCTCAGGCTGACAGCGTGACCGCGGCTGTCAAAGACGCAGATGTCGTCATCACCATGCTTCCCAACGGTGCGATCTTGCGTCAGGTGACCGACCAGATTTTCGGCATCATGCAGCCGGGCGCGGTGCATCTGGATTGCTCGACCGTTGATGTGGAAAGCGCCCGCCTTGTGGCGCAGCAGGCCAACGCCAAGGGCCTCGGCGCGCTGGATGCCCCTGTTTCGGGCGGCGTCGGCGGCGCTGCGGCTGGCACGCTGACCTTCATGGTCGGCGGCTCGGACGAGGCCTTTGCCACCGCCAAATCGCTCTTTGACATCATGGGCCAGAAGGCCGTGCATTGCGGCCCATCGGGTAACGGTCAGGCGGCGAAAATCTGCAACAACATGATCCTTGGTGTCACCATGATCGCCACCTGCGAAGCCTTTGCCCTTGCGGACAAACTGGGGTTGGACCGGCAGGCGATGTTTGATGTGGTCTCGACCTCGTCGGGCGCCAGCTGGTCGATCAACGCCTACTGCCCTGCCCCCGGTGTTGGCCCGCAGTCCCCTGCGGACAACGACTACAAGCCCGGCTTTGCCGCAGACCTGATGCTGAAAGATCTGCGCCTTAGCCAGATCGCCGCACAGGACGTGGACGCGGACACCCCCATGGGTCAACTGGCCCGCGATCTTTATACCCAGTTCGTCGAAGAAGAAGACGGCAAGGGCCGCGACTTCAGCGCCATGCTGCCGCGCTTCTCGGGCCGCAGCCGCCCGTAAGCGCCGCTCACCTTTGCGCGAGGCGGGAACTGACCGCCCCGCGTGCCGCGTTGTATCCTTGAGAAATGGAAAGGATACGACCATGAAAGCCACGTCCCTTGCCCTGATTGCCGCACTGGCCGCCCTGCCCCTTGGCTCTGCCGCATGGGCGGGGCCGCGAAACGCTGGCGGCTGCCCACCCGGTCTGGCCAAAAAATCGCCCGCTTGCGTGCCCCCCGGTCAGGCGAAGAAGCACGATGATCATGTCCAGCACTATCAACGCGGCGACCGGATCGTGGTCTACCAGCGTCTAGAGCGCCCTACCCGCTACGGCCTAGATGGTCATGACGACTACGTTGTCTCGGACGGAAACGTTTATCGCATGAACCAAGAAACCGGAGAGGTGCTGGCCTTCATCGGGGCGCTTGCCAACCTGATGAACTAAGTCATCACGAAGCTGTCATCGCGGGTCTCTTGAGGCCACTGTACAAAAGCAACTCCTTCATATACATTCCAATTCAAGAATATTATGTAGGAGTCGTTCATGTTTTCCAAGAATGTTGGCGGCCTTGACCGCATCGCACGCATCGTCGTTGGCCTCGCTCTGCTGGCGGGCTTCATGCTGAATGCGGATGCCGAATACCGTTGGCTCTACCTGATCGGGATCATCCCGCTGGCAACCGGACTGATGTCCAGCTGCCCGCTGTATTCGATATTCGGCCTGAACACCTGCCCGCGCAAGTAAGGCGCTATTTGTCGAAGGGTGTGCGCCCATCCACACCCAGATGATCGGCAAATTTAAAGCAGTAGGTCCACCACTCTCCGAGTTCTTGCCGGTTGGCGGGGTTATCCCATTGACCGGCATCCCAACGCTCATGCCAAAGCTGGCGCTTATCTGCATCAGTCTTTTCGACATAAGCCGCATTCGTGCGCCGCAGCGCCTCGGCCCGCATATTCTTCGCTGTTCCGACAAAGAAATCCATCTCAGCGCTATCGCCGGGCATCGGTGTCTGCTCGCCTGTCAGCAATTCGATCAGCACCGCGCATTCCACCAGACTTTCCTCAAAGGGCTGCCCTGCTGTGGCCACCACGGGCGTCAGGCACATTGCCGCAATCAAACCAATCCGCGTCTTCATAGAAGTCTCCTTCCAGTCAATTGAAAGAAGAAATGACGTTTTGAATTGGCGAGGGTTAGGCACAAAAAGGCGGAACCGTGACAGTTCCGCCCGTATCCGTTATTCGGCTGCGACCCGTTTCTTGGGTTTGAGCATATCCACCAGATAATGCCCCGTGTGGCTGCGCGGCTCTTTCGCGACGGCCTCGGGCGTGCCACTGGCCACGACCTCACCGCCGCCATCGCCGCCTTCAGGACCGATATCGATGATCCAGTCAGCGGTTTTGATGACATCGAGGTTATGCTCGATCACCACCACGCTGTTGCCTTGCTCAACCAGTTCATGCAGCACTTCCAACAGCTTACGCACGTCTTCAAAGTGCAGACCGGTGGTCGGCTCATCCAGAATATACAGGGTGCGCCCCGTGGACCGCTTGGCCAGTTCCTTGGACAGTTTCACCCGCTGCGCCTCGCCCCCCGATAGGGTCGTCGCCTGCTGGCCGACCTTGATGTAACCAAGGCCCACCCGCATCAGCGCATCCATCTTTTCGCGGATACTGGGCACGGCGCTAAAGAACTCCTGCGCATCCTCAACGGTCATATCCAGCACATCGGCAATGGATTTGCCCTTGAAAGTGACCTCCAGCGTCTCGCGGTTATAGCGTTTCCCCTTACAGGTTTCACAGGTCACATAGACGTCGGGCAAGAAGTGCATCTCAATCTTGATGACACCATCGCCCTGACAGGCCTCACAGCGGCCACCCTTGACGTTAAAGCTGAATCGGCCGGGCTTATAGCCCCGCGCCTTAGCCTCAGGCAGACCGGCGAACCAGTCGCGGATCGGCGTGAACGCCCCCGTATAGGTCGCAGGGTTGGACCGAGGCGTCCGCCCGATGGGCCGCTGATCAATGTCGATCACCTTATCCAGATGCTCCAGCCCCTTGATGGTCTGGCACGGCGCAGGCACCTGCTTGGCCCCGTTCAACCGCATCGAGGCGGTCTTGAACAGCGTCTCAATCGTCAGGGTCGATTTTCCCCCGCCCGAGACACCGCTGACGCAGACAAACTTGCCTAGCGGGAAGTCCACCGTCACATCTTTCAGGTTGTTGCCCGTGGCCTTGACCACCTGCACCTTCTTGCCGTTCCCCTCGCGCCGCTCGGTCGGTACCGCGATCTCACGCGCGCCACTCAGGTACTGCCCCGTGACCGAGGCCGGATCCGCCGCCAGTTCCGCTGGGGTCCCTTTGGCGACCACCTGACCACCGTGGACACCTGCGCCTGGTCCAATGTCAAAAACGTAATCCGCCTCACGGATCGCATCCTCGTCATGCTCGACCACGATCACCGTGTTCCCCTGATCGCGCAGGTTCTTCAGGGTGGTCAGCAGACGGTCATTATCCCGCTGGTGCAACCCGATCGAAGGTTCGTCCAGCACATAAAGCACCCCTGTCAGACCGCTACCGATCTGGCTGGCCAGACGAATACGCTGGC
Source organism: Donghicola tyrosinivorans (assembly GCF_003003355.1). Lineage (GTDB taxonomy): Bacteria > Pseudomonadota > Alphaproteobacteria > Rhodobacterales > Rhodobacteraceae > Donghicola > Donghicola tyrosinivorans. The sequence goes on along the minus strand of NZ_PVTQ01000001.1, from coordinate 256,878 downwards.
TTTCGCCACCTGACAGAGTGCCCGCATTCCGCGACAGGGTAAGATACTCCAGCCCCACGTTATTAAGGAAACCCAGACGTTCGCGGATTTCCTTCAGAATAGCACTAGCGATTTCATTCTTCTGCTTCGACAGCGCCTCAGGCACAGTCAGGCACCATTCATAGGCCTGACGAATGGACATCTGCACCACCTGACCGATGTGCAGACCGCCGATCTTCACCGCCAATGCTTCATCCCGCAGACGGTAGCCGTCACAAGTCCCGCAAGAGCGGTTGTTCTGATACCGCTCGAATTCCTCGCGGATCCAGTTGGAATCCGTCTCGCGATAGCGCCGCTCCATATTCGGAATTACGCCCTCAAAGACGCGGCTTACCTGATAGACGCGGCCGCCTTCGTCATAACGGAACTCGATTTCGTCATCACCCGAGCCATAGAGGAACACCTGCTTCACATGGGCAGGCAGGTCCTTCCACTTGGTGTTCTTGTTAAACTCATAGTGCTTGGCGATGGCCTCGATGGTCTGAAGGAAATACGGCGATTTCCCTTTGCGCCAAGGGGCCAGCGCCCCGTCATAGACCTTCAGGTCCTCATCCGGCACCACCAGCTTTTCATCAAAGAACAACTCTACCCCAAGGCCGTCACACTCGGGACAGGCCCCGAAAGGCGCGTTGAATGAAAAAAGGCGCGGCTCGATCTCGGGGATGGTAAAACCGCTGACCGGACAGGCGAAATTCTCGCTGAAAGTAATGCGTTCCGGCTCGCCTTCACTGGGGGCAGTCTCAAGAATGGCAATGCCATCGGCCAAATCCAAAGCGGTGCGGAAACTGTCGGCCAAACGGGTCTCCATCCCGTCGCGCACGACAATCCGGTCTACGACCACATCAATGTCATGACGGAATTTCTTGTCCAGCGCCGGTGGCTCGTCCAACTCATAGAAGGCACCATCCACCTTCACACGCTGGAAACCCTGCTTGCGCAGCTCCAGAAATTCCTTGCGATACTCGCCCTTCCGGTCCCGCACGATGGGCGCCAACAGATAGGCACGGGTGCCCTCTTCCATGCCCATCACGCGGTCGACCATATCCTGCACCTGCTGCGCCTCAATGGGCAGGCCGGTCGCGGGGCTGTACGGAGTCCCCGCCCGCGCGAACAACAAACGCATATAGTCGTAAATCTCGGTCACCGTCCCGACCGTGGATCGGGGGTTCTTGCTGGTGGTCTTCTGCTCAATAGAAATCGCAGGGCTGAGGCCGCTGATGTGATCCACATCGGGCTTTTCCATCATATCAAGGAACTGCCGCGCATAGGCGCTCAGACTCTCGACATAACGGCGCTGGCCTTCCGCATAGATCGTATCGAACGCCAGCGAAGACTTCCCAGAGCCCGACAAACCGGTGATCACCACCAGCTGATCGCGCGGGATATCCACGTCGATGTTCTTCAAGTTATGCTCGCGCGCGCCGCGAACTTCGATGTGCTTCAACTCGGCCATTCTCGATCCCCACAAGGTGACCCACATCAAATAGGCCAGCTTGGCCGAGTCTCCAACACTTCATTAAGAACTTTTTAAGAACATCCGCACCAGAACGCCCTTTTCCTAGGGGCTTCGCAGCCGAAACAGACGCACTTCACATCGCACAACCAACTTCTTTATTGCCTAAATACTCACAATCCCGCCCGCATCACCTGCGCAAACGAAAAAGGCTCAGAGACATCCCTGCCCCTGAGCCCCGAATTCAAATCTGACTGCAAATCAAATGTGGATCGCGCGATCCCACGCATCCAGCACGCTTTCGTGCATCATCTCCGACAAGGTCGGGTGCGGGAAAACGGTTTCCATCAGATCCGCTTCGGTGGTCTCCAGCTTCTGGCCAACCACATAGCCTTGGATCAACTCGGTCACTTCCGCGCCAACCATGTGCGCGCCCAGCAGCTCGCCGGTCTTTTCATCAAAGACCGTCTTGATCATGCCTTCGGGCTCGCCCAGAGCGATTGCCTTACCGTTACCGATGAACGGGAAGCGGCCCACTTTGATCTTGTAGCCAGCCTCTTTCGCCTTCGCTTCGGTCAAACCGACGCTGGCGATCTGCGGATGGCAGTAGGTGCAGCCAGCGATGGTCTCGGGCTTCACGGGATGCGGATGACCGCCCGCGATGAACTCGGCAACCATGACCCCTTCATGCGAGGCTTTGTGCGCCAGCCACGGACCTTGGGTCGCGTCACCGATGACAAAGAGACCCTCGATGCCGGTACGGCAGTATTCATCGGTCACAGCAAAGCTGCGGTCGATCTTCACACCCAGTTCTTCCAGACCGATGCCGCCGGTGTTGGCAACGATGCCCACGGCCGAGATTACAGTGTCGAACTCTTCGGTCTCGGTCTTGCCGCCCATTTCGATGTGCGCGACGACCTTGCCGTTGCCACGGTCCAGCTTCTTGACCATGGCCTTTTCTTTGATCTTGATGCCCTGCTTCACGAAGGACTTCTTGGCGAAGGCCGCGATTTCCGCGTCCTCGACAGGCAGGATACGATCCTGCACTTCGACCACAGTCGTGTCGGCGCCAAGGGTGTTGTAGAAGCTGGCAAATTCGATGCCGATCGCTCCCGAGCCGATGACCAGCAGTTTCTTGGGCATCTTCTTGGGGGTCAGGGCGTGCTTGTAGGTCCAGACCAGATCGCCGTCGGCCTCAAGACCGGGCAGCTCTCGGGCGCGGGCGCCGGTGGCGACGATGATGTTCTTGGCAACCAGTTCTTCGGTGCCTTTGTCAGTCTTGACGCTAACCTTGCCCTTTGCGGGGATGGTCGCGCTGCCCATGATGACAGTGACTTTGTTCTTCTTCAGCAGGTGACCCACGCCACCATTCAGCTGCTTGGCCACGCCGCGCGAACGGGCGACAACCGCGTCCAGATCAAAGCCGATCTTTTCTGCCGACAGGCCGAACTCTTTGGCGCGGTGCATCAGGTGGAACACCTCGGACGAGCGCAGCAGCGCCTTGGTCGGGATACAGCCCCAGTTCAGGCAGATTCCACCCATATGCTCACGCTCGACCACGGCGGTCTTGAGACCCAGCTGCGCCGCCCGAATTGCGGCTACGTATCCGCCGGGGCCCGCCCCGATCACGACTACATCGAATTCCTTGGCGGCCATAGGCTCTCCTCCGATTCCAGAATTAGTTTGACGTTAAACTATCTGGAAAGAGGTCGCAATGAAACCGTCAGGAAACCGCCTCAGGAACCTTATTCTGGTGCTTTTCCTGCAACTCTTTCAGCAACTGGGCATAGCCGCCGTTTTCCAGAAATGCCTTTTCTGCTGCTGTGCTGCTGCGGCCAAGTGCTTCATTTCTGTAGGGAAAGCGGCCGAACTTGCGAATGATTTCACGGTGAACTTTCGCGTGCAGCAGGTTGCTCTCGCCTTCAGCGCCCATACGCTCGTGCATCAATCGGACGCAGCGGTCCTGATCGGTCTGACATTCAGAGTGCATCAAAGGCAGATAGAAGAACTGGCGCGCGGGTATGTCGATGCGCAGATCATAGCCGTAATCAATGCTCAGCTTGGCCGCCGCATGGCCCTGCACATCGCTGGTGAACGCTTTCGCCTGATTGCGGAACATGTTCCGCGGAAACTGGTCCTGAAGAATGATATAGGCCAGCGCCCCCGATGGGTACGTCAGCCACAGACCGAACGCGCCATCCTGTGCCTCTTCCCACATGGGCAGAAAGCGGTCGCGGATCTTCTGATCCAGTTCTTCGCTGCTGTTGTACCAGTCACTTGGCTTCAGTTCATCCAACCAGAATGAAAGTACGTCCTCGGGCTTCATTGTTCTATCTCCTGCTCGTATCCTACCCGAAAGGGTGTCATTCCGACGAAGCAGTGGAAAGTCACAAATTACAACAAGGATTTCAGTTCCGGATGTCGGAATCAGCCTGTTCCTGCGCCTCATGGGCGGCCTCGAACGACACCTCAACGCCCACGGCAGTCGCCGTCGGACTAAAGGGCGTGTAGGTCATAGTATCCTGCGCAGGGGGCGACGAACGCTGGGTCATCCGGTATCCCGCATATGCAGCAAGCGCATAGAAAAGAACCAGAATAATCAGGAAGAAGCCCGCCGGACCGGCTGTGTTCATCACCCAACCGGTGACCACGGGGCCGGCGATCGCGCCGAAGCCGTTGATGAAGATCATCCCAGACGAGGCCGCCGCCATATCGTCGAACTCCAGATAGTCATTCGTGTAAGCCAGCAGCAGCGCATAAAGCGGGTTCAGCATTCCGCCGATTGTGACTGCCGCCACCAGCAAAATGGTGAAATTTGAGGCAAACAACAGCCCGACAAGGCCACCAGTCCCGCCGCCCACGCAAAGCGCCAGGATCAGCACGCGGCGATCCATGCGGTCCGACAGCCAACCGATAGGGTATTGCAGCACCAATGCGCCCACAAAGAACGATGAGATAAAGATCGAAATCTCGGCGGTAGTCAGGCCCATCATGGTCCCAAAGACCGAGGCCATCCCGAACTGCGCCGCAAACAACCCGCCCGACAACAACATCCCCACGCAGCCAAGAGGCGAGATGCCGTAAAGCTTGCGCAGGGTCATCGGCTTGGTCGTCTCAAACGCCGGTGTTGGGCTGATCGACAGCAGAATGGGAGTGAAGGACACAGAAACCAGAATCGACGGGATCACAAACAGCAGATAGCCGCTAATATCGCCCACGTTCACCAGAAGCTGCGCGATGATGATGCCCACGGTCTGGACGATCATATAAAGCGACATCGCCTGACCGCGTGTCTCATTCGAGGCGGTGTTGTTCAGCCAGCTTTCCGCAGTCACATAAACCGCCGAGAAGCAAAAGCCGATCGCCACCCGCCCCAACATCCACGCCCAAGGGGTAGTGATGGCAGGATACAGGATCAGAACGCCGGAGATCAGGCTGGCCAGCGCGGCGAATACGCGCACATGGCCCACACGGCGGATCATCTCTGGCGCCAGACGCGAACCGCCAAGGAAGCCAACGAAATAGGCCGACATGACCAGCGACATGTTGAAGGTAGAAAACCCTTCATAGGCTCCGCGCAGACCGAGCAGAGTGCCCTGCATCCCGTTGCCGACCATCAGCAGCATAAGACCCAGCAATAGCGCCCATGCACTGCCCAAAACCTGAAGCATTCTGTTTCCTTCCGTCTTGTTCCTTGCGGCGTTTGCACCTCACCGGGCTACAGCAACCATATTCACACTTGATAGCACCCCGTGGATGACACGGGGCTTATGGGAACAGCAATGACGCGTCCCCATAAGAAAAGAAACGATATTCTTGCGATATTGCATGTTCGTAAACGTCCAATATCCGGTCATGCCCGACCAATGCGGCCACCAGCATCATCAGGGTAGATTTGGGCAGGTGAAAGTTCGTCATCAAGGCATCGGCCACTTTGAATTCAAAGCCGGGATAGATGAAGATATCGGTCTCGCCCTGCCATGGCGCAATAGCGCCTGTGTCGCGGGCAGCGGTCTCGATCAGGCGCAGGGCGGTGGTGCCCACGGGGATCACACGGCCACCGGCGGCTTTGGTTGCGGCGATCTCGGCGGCGGCTTCTTCGCTGACATGTCCCCATTCGGCGTGCATCTTGTGGGTGGTTACATCCTCGACCTTCACGGGCAGAAAGGTGCCTGCCCCCACGTGCAAGGTCACATGGGTGAACTGAACACCCTTGGCCCGCAGCGCCGAAAGCAGCGCATCATCAAAGTGCAGTGACGCCGTCGGGGCAGCCACCGCACCGGAATTGCGTGCCCAGACGGTCTGGTAATCCTCTTTGTCCTGCGCATCGGCTTGACGCTTGGCCGCGATGTAGGGCGGCAAGGGCATGGCCCCCGCTTCGGCCAGTGCGGCATCGAAATCATCGCCCGACAGGTTGAACTCTAGTACCGCCTGCCCCTCTTCGCGGGCCACAAGCTGCGCACTCAGTGCATCCGAAAACACAATCCACTCGCCTTCGTTCACCTTGCGCAGCGGCTTGATCAAGGCTGCCCATTGTCCATTGGGGCGCGGCTCTAGCAGCGTGACCTCGATCTTGGCACTGACGCGGCCCTGCGCACTGTCGCGCCAGCGCAACCCGAACAGGCGCGCTGGGATCACTTTAGTGTCGTTCAACACCAGCCGGTCACCGGCCTGCAACTGGTCCACCAGATCGGTCACGCGCAGATCGGAAATCCCGCTAGGACGGCTGACCAAGAGCCGCGCCGAACTGCGCGGCTTGGCGGGGCGCGTGGCAATCAGGGTCTCGGGCAGGTGGAAGTCGAAGTCGCTAAGTTTCACTGTCTGTCTTTCACTGGGTCACGCTGGGGGGCGGGCGGCGGAAAATCTCTCTGAACATGCCCGGGGTCAAGACCGAAAGCGGGTTCACCCCGACCTGCGGGGCCTCCGTCGGCCCTTGTAACGTAAAGTTAAAGCCGAACAGCCCCTCGCCCTGCCGCGACGAGAAGATATTGCCGATGCCATTGAGCATATAGATCGGCGACAGCACCCCTTGCAGGTCCAGCCGCTTGGATGCCAGATCAATGACCCCATCCAGCGACAACCCCATCGAAGGGCCAATCGCGCTGGCTTGCTGCAAGATCAACCGCTTGGGCATAAGCCGGAATTTCGCATCCACGCTTGAGAAATAGATGCCGCCGTTCGCCATCTGATCCAGCAGCCCCACCACGCTCATGGCGTTCAGCAAGGCGGTCACCGTGGGCGCGTCATAGACCCGCGTCTCTGAAATCGAGAGGACCCCGTCATAGGTGCCCGCATCATCCACCGGTGTCATGGTCAGTTGCATTACGCCGCCGTTCGCATGGGCCAGAATGCCCGCGTCGCGCATCACATCACCGCCATCGCGGCTGGTGACGTTCAGCGCCGTGCCCGGCCCGCTCGGTGCGATCCGCACGCTGAGAGGCGCGTTGCCGTTCATCTTTGCCTCGATCGTGCCGCGCGCGCCGCCCGTGGTGGCCAGATCGCCATTGGCCGAGCCAAGCCACATGGTATCGGCGAACTGAAGCCGCATGTTGCTTAGGCGGATCGGGCTGGTCTCTTTCTTCGAGGGCTTGCTCTTCGGCATTTTGCGGATATCGACCTTGCCGTCCGACAAAGAAATCAGCGGTGGCGCGCTGCCCGAATTCATCGTCAGGGTCACCGGCGAATCCAGCCAGTTTCCCGCCCGCACCCGATCAAAGACCACCTTGTTCACCTTGCCCGCCGCATCCGTATCAACCCGCCCGTTCAGCAGCAGCCCCGCCGCATCGAAAGACAGGCGCGGCACGCGCACAGGGTTGATCGTGCCCGACACAGCCAGAGTGCCCGCAGTGTCTTTGCCCTTGGACCAGCCCAAGGACTCCAGCCCCATGGACAGTCCTTTGAGGTTGCTTTTCAGCCCGAACTCGACCGGCGCGCCCTTTGGCAGGGCCAGATCCAGTTGCACCAGCCCCTGCCCCGTGATGCGCACATCCCCCAAATCGATGTTCAGTTCATCCAGTGTGCGCTCGCTCAGTTCGACCTGAGCGTTGACCCTAGGGATCTTGCCCTCGGCCAAGGTAAACGTCCCGTCAAAGGGCACCGCGCCAAAGCGACCCTTGCCATTGATCACGACCGAACCCGGGGTTGCGTGGACCTTCAGGCTTGGGGCGGCCAATGTGCGGCCCGGCACCAGCTTGGTGGTCCGCACGTCCCGCGTCAGGCCGATGATGTCATAACGCAGATCCTCTTTCGGCAGGTTCTTCATCAGCTTGAGGTCAATGCGCCCCGTCACACTGGCCTGACCATCGGCCAAGGTGACCGGCAGGTTGGCTTTGCTCATGACCTCCAGCTTGGGCGAATCCAAAAGCGAAAGCATTGAGGTCACCGTGCCTTCAAGGTTCAAATCCACAAAGGCTTCGGGATCGCGCGGCTTCAAAAGCGGTATCTCAAACCGCGTGCCTGCCGCGTCCACAGGACCACCGACCGAAGGGGTCACCGTCCCCTGATCCAGCCGGACGGCAAAGCGTTTGTCCGCCAGCGTCGCGCGGCCATAACCTTCGGTGATCGGTGGCATGGTGCCCAGAAACCGGACAGTGGCGTCCTCATAGGAAAATTCCAGATGGGGCTGCGGCTTTTGGCCGGGCGCGGCGGTCAGGTAGAACTGCACGTCCTCAAGCGTACCGCCCAAGACATTGGCCGCCACCCATTCCCGCGTCTTCGGCACCGCCCGTTCGGGCCAGTGGGCCATGACCGTTTCGACCGTCAGATCACTGCCCTCGGCCAGAATCCCGACGGACCACCCTTCAGGCAGGGCCTTCACATCCCCCCGCAATGAGATCGGCTGACCATCGACCACCAGTTCAAGCTGCCCGATCTGCAAGGCAAAGGGACGCATGTGGAACCGCAGCGCCGCATTGGCCCGCGCGATGGATACTGGCTGCGGCAACAGATCTGCAGTCTCGACCGACAGGGCCGAGATAGTGAACTGCGTCTCAAGCCCCGAGGGCCAGTTCGCCCCCTCCGGCCAGACCAACAGGGCCGAGCCCTCGACACTGCCGGAAATCCACGCGCTTTTAACCGACAACTCGTCAAAGGTCAGAACCTGCGCCTTGGGATCATAGGTGAAATAGGTGCGTGCGCTGTCGAAAGGCAACGGCACCGTGTTGTTGTTCGGGCGCAAAGCCCCTGCCCCGATCACAAGCGAGGCGCTCAGCGCGTCCAGATTGCCTCGCGCATCCACCTGCCCCCGCATCGAGCCGCTCAGCGGCGCTTCAAGCGCGCCAAGGAAGGCCGTCGCAGGCAATTGCGTTGCGATATCTTGCGCCAGCAAATCACTGATGTTGATGCCGAATTCTGCATCGTGCTGCCCTAAGGTCCGTTCATAAAACGCCTCAAGCGTGGCCGCATCCGCACCGCCCGTCAGCAGGGTCAGCGCCGTGTCTATCCGCAGGCTTTCACCCTTGCGCACAACGGTCACGCGGCCGCCATCCATAGTCCAGCTGCGCTCTGCCCGCAGGTCGGAATAGCGCAGGGTCATGGCCCGTGCCTCAACCGTGCGCAGGGCCGACAGTTCCGGCGTGGCCAGCGCAAGATCCATATTTTTCATCAGATCGGTGAATGAGATCGACCGCTCGACCGGCACATCACCCGCGCTGAAGGCCAGATCAAAAGCCCCTTCGCGGTTGCGCGTCAGGTCAACCACGATTCCGGTGACTTCGATGTGTTCGGCTGCAACCACCCGCCGCAGCAGGCTGCGCCCCGAAAGGTTCACCCGCATCTGGCCCACACGGGCCAAAACCGCGCCTTCCTTGTCCTGAATGGCAGTATCGCGCAACTCGACCCACGGGCGCAGACTGTGATCCACGGTTAGGTAAATCTCGCCCAAGGCAACACGGGCTCCGGTCCCCTGCCGCGCCAACGCCCCTTCCAGACGGGCCTCGGCCCAATCTGGCAGACGGATCTGACGGTCCAGCAAGGTCAATGCCCCGCCGACGGGGATCAGCACCAGCAGCACAAAGACCACGACCAGTGCCGTCAGCAAAGGACGGCGGCGTTTGTCTTCGCGGGCCTCGGCCTTTGGCGCATCCTGCGCAATCGCCTTTTCGGACGCCTTTATAGAGACCTGTTCCGCCTGCTCGGCGCCAGAGGCCTTGTCCCCCACGGCGGGCTTTTCGCCCTCGGTCTCTTTCTTTTCGTTCATCACGCCCTAGAGTGCCAGCAAACGGAATAACTGCAAGGTGTATGCACATGCTTGAGATCGGCACGAAAGCCCCCTCTTTTACACTCCCCCGTGATGGTGGCGAAGAAGTCGCGCTGGACAGCCTGCGCGGGCAGAAAGTTGTCCTCTACTTCTACCCCAAAGATGACACCCCCGGCTGCACAAAACAGGCCATCGCCTTTACCGAACACGCCGAGGCTTTTGCTGCGGCCAATGCGGTGGTCCTTGGCGTCTCGAAGGACACGGTTGCCAAGCACGACAAGTTCCGCGACAAGCACGGCCTGAGTGTCATCCTGCTCTCGGACGAGACCAGCGATGTGTGCGAACGCTACGGCGTTTGGAAGGAAAAGAACATGTACGGGCGCACCTACATGGGGATCGAGCGGACCACCGTTCTGATCGACGAGACCGGCAACATCGCCCGCGTCTGGCCCAAGGTCAAAGTGCCCGGACATGTGGAAGAGGTACTGGAGGCGGTGAAAGCGCTGTGACCAAAACGCTGACGGAAATGGCCACCGAGGTGCTGACCTGCGGTGATGGACGTGCAAAGACCGAGCTGTCGCGCAAGCACGCCAAAACTTGGTTTGACGCCCGCAAAGCCGGAGAGGTCATTCCCGTCGGCACCGCCAACCCGCCCCTGCAGCCAGCCCGCCCTGAAAAGCCCGAATTGCTGGACCCGCGCGATGTGCCGCGCCGCCGTCCCGGCAGTCTTCAGGGGCGGATCGCCCTACTACATGCCGTGGCCCACATCGAATTGAACGCCGTGGACCTGCACTGGGATATCATTGCCCGCTTTGGTCACGTACCCTTTCCTATCGGCTTCTATGATGACTGGGTAAAATCGGCGGATGAAGAGTCCAAACACTTCAACCTGATCTGCGACTGTCTGGAGCGTCTTGGCAGCCATTATGGCGCGATGCCCGCCCATGCCGGCATGTGGCGCGCTGCAGAGGATACCGCCGAAGACATCATGGGCCGTCTGGCCGTCGTGCCGATGGTTCTGGAGGCCCGCGGTCTGGACGTGACCCCCGGCATGATCGAGATCTTTCGCAAGGCCAAAGACGATGATGCCGTCGCTGCCCTAGAAGTGATTTATGGCGAGGAAGTCGGCCATGTGGCCTTCGGCTCCAAGTGGTTCCATTTCCTGTGCGGACGGGAAAATCTGGACCCCAAGGATGTCTTCCACGAACTGGTGCGCAAATACTTCCATGGGGCGCTAAAGCCTCCGTTTAACGAAGAAAAACGCGCCGAAGCCGGGATTCCGCCCGATTTCTACTGGCCCCTGACCGAAACCGGCGCCGTCGCGGATTAAGGTTCCGAATCCGGAACACTCCGCGCGCGGATCGGCAAAATCACGCCGAAACGGCAAGATACGGCGCTTAGGTCAAAGAACTTTCCCTAAAACTGTTGCGTGAAAAACGCGCAATGGTCTATCCCCTCAGTACTTCGTGCCTACCCGCCTGGGTAGGAGGCCGAAACGAAATGAGGGGCTTTACCAGTGAAGACCAGGGTAATGCGCGGCATTAACGCGTTGCTAGAAAACAAGGTTCCGGAACGCCGTGTCTTTCTTCGTTCGGACAACGAAACCCGATTCATCCGACTCAGCCCGTTAACCCAGATCACCGTTGCCCTTGGCAGCGCGGGTGTTCTGGCGTGGGCTGCGATTGCCACCTCGATCCTGCTGATGGACAGCATCGGTTCGGGCAACGTGCGTGCGCAGGCGCAACGGGAACAGCAAACCTATGAGATGCGCCTGAACGGCATGGCCGCCGAACGGGACAAGCGCGCAGATGAAGCCATCGCCGCGCAAGAGCGTTTCAACAAGGCACTCGAACAAATCTCGGTCATGCAGACCCAGCTCTTGGCTTCTGAAGACCGCCGCCGCGAACTTGAGACCGGCCTGAATGTGGTTCAGAACACCCTGCGTCGCACCATGAAGGAACGCGACAACGCGCGTGGCGATGCGCAGACGCTGCAAGCTTCGCTGAGCAGCGAAGGCGGCTCGGCGGCAGCCCTGCCCACCTCGTCCGAAGTGATCGGCACCGTAGACGCCCTGAGCCTCGCGCTGACCGAAACCGCCGCCGAGCGTGACAACATGGCCCAAGAGGCGCAAGTCGCCCTGCGTCAAGCCGATGAGATCGCCATGCAGCTGCAATTGCTGCGCGATCAGAATGATCAGGTCTTCCGCCAACTGGAAGACGCGATGACCGTCTCGGTCGAGCCGCTGAACAAGATGTTCCGCGCCGCAGGCATGGACCCCGACACGATCATCAAGCAAGTCCGCCGCACTTACTCGGGTCAGGGCGGACCGCTAACCCCCCTGTCCTTCGCGACCGAAGAAACCGAAGAGACCGCCGAAGTGCTGCGCGCCAACCGTCTGCTGGAACAGATGGACCGGCTGAACATCTACCGCATCGCCGCTGAAAAGGCGCCCTTCGCGATCCCTGTGAAGAACGCCTATCGTTTCACAAGTCCCTACGGAACGCGCAGCGATCCGAAGAATGGCAGCCGCCGGATGCACTTTGGTGTGGATTTCGCCGCGGCCTATGGAACGCCTCTTTACGCAACCGGTGACGGCGTAGTAATTCATGCAGGGTGGTCTTCGGGCTACGGACGTTTGGTAAAGATTCAACATGATTTTGGAATTGAGACACGGTTCGCCCACCTGTCGAAAATTAACGTGACCAAAGGACAAAGGGTATCGCGTGGTGATCGTATCGGTGATATGGGAGCCTCTGGACGCGTGACTGGCACGCACCTTCATTATGAGGTCCGTGTCGGGGGCAAACCCGTAAATCCGATGGTATATATCAAGGCTGCTAACGATGTTTTCTAAGAGCAAGATCAACGAGCCCGGCCCCAAGGCCGCCGAGACCCCGGCACCCGCACCTGCTGCGACCGCTGACAAGTCGAACGAGTTCAAGGCTCCCACCACCACCAAGGCAAAGCCCCCCGCTTCGGTTCTTTCTTCGGACCTGCATGTGGAAGGCAACATCCGCACCACTGGTGATGTACAAGTAGAAGGTACTGTCGAAGGCGATATCCGTGCCCACCTGCTGACCATTGGCGAAACCGCGACCATCAAGGGCGAAGTTGTTGCCGATGACGTGGTGATCAACGGTCGCATCGTTGGCCGTGTCCGCGGCCTGAAAGTTCGTCTGACCTCGTCGGCGCGTGTTGAGGGTGACATCATCCACAAGACCATCGCGATCGAGAGCGGCGCGCACTTCGAAGGTTCGGTTCAGCGTCAGGACGATCCCCTGTCGGCTGCTGGCGCAAAGCGCATCACCGGCCCCGAGTCGGCGGAATAATCACAGCATCGCGGATCACTCACATTTCCGCAGCGCAAATTCAAAAAGGCACCGCTTGGCGGTGCCTTTTTTCGTTTTGACCATCAACGGGGAAGCGTTATTCCGCACGCTGTTCCAGAATGCGGTAAAGGTGCCATGTGGCATGCCCCAGAATGGGCAGCACGACGAACAGACCCAGAAAGCCCGGTAGCAGCCCGATCAGCGTCACAACACCCACTGTCGCGGCCCACACCAGCATCGTCAGCGGCGCGCGCGTAACGGCGCTGACACTGGCGATCATGGCGCTGACAAAGTCGACCTCACGATCCACCACCATCGGCATTCCGACCACGGTGATCGAGAAGATCAGGAACGCGAAACCGCCCCCCACTGCAGAGCCAACCGCCAGCATCATCAGCCCGTTAGAACTAAGCAGCACGCCATATGAACTGGAGATATTGGTCATCGTCGAAAGACCCAAGAACAGCGCAAAGATCATATGGGCCAGAAAGAACCAGAACAGGATCATTATGATGATGACCGCGCTCATCCAAGGCAACTGCCGCCCGCCCTCGCCCTTTACCGCGCCGAAAATCCGGTGCCAGTCCAGCGGCCGCCCCTGTTCGATCCGGCGAGAGGTCTCATAAAGCCCCACAGCCGCGAAACTGCCAAGCAGGGGAAAGCTGATCACAGCCAGCACCAGCCAATAGGTTTGCCCCGTCCAGACGGTGATCAAAGCCATCAGCCAGCCGGTCAGCACATAGACCCCTGCAAACAGGAATCCGAAGACTGGTGCCTTGCGGAAATCGCGACACCCCCTGCCCAATGCTGTCCTGATATCCTCAAGCCTCGCGGTCCCCATCTCGGGGGCACCCAACCGCTTTTCCAGAGGCACTGCATCCATAAAACAATCTCCCCTCTCTCCTCATCAGAGAGAGGCTAGCTTAGTCCGCTACCTTACGCGAAGATGTATTTATGGATCAGCTTAAGCGCCAACAGACCAACAAGGATTAGTCCGTGGCCGAAGCCTCGGCGCGGCTCTTGCCGCTGACGTCCATCGCCAGCGTGGCGGCCATAAAGGCATCCAGATCGCCGTCCAGAACCCCTTGCGTGTCCGAGGTCTCATGCCCCGTCCGCAGGTCTTTCACCATCTGGTAGGGCTGCAGAACGTAAGAACGGATCTGGTTGCCCCAACCCGCATCACCCTTGGCTTCGTGGGCGGCGTTGATGTCGGCGTTCCGGCGATCCAGTTCCATCTGGTACAGACGCGATTTCAGGGCCTTCATGGCGATGTCACGGTTCTGGTGCTGCGACTTTTCCGAAGACGTCACAACAATGCCCGTGGGAATGTGCGTAATCCGCACCGCCGAGTCCGTGGTGTTCACGTGCTGACCACCGGCACCGGACGAACGGTATGTGTCGATCCGGATTTCGGACTGGTTCACTTCGATCTCGATGTTGTCGTCGACCACGGGATAGACCCAAACCGAGCTGAACGAGGTGTGACGACGCGCCGCCGAGTCATAGGGCGAAATCCGCACAAGACGATGCACGCCGCTTTCTGTTTTCAGCCAGCCATAGGCATTGTGACCGCTGATCTTGTAGGTCACCGACTTGATGCCCGCTTCTTCACCGGGGCTCATGGATTGCAGCTCAACCTTGTAGCCTGCCTTCTCGGCCCAACGGACATACATCCGCGCCAGAATAGAGGCCCAGTCACAGCTTTCCGTACCACCCGCGCCCGAGTTGATTTCAAGGAAGGTGTCGTTGCTGTCGGCCTCGCCGTTCAGCAGCGCTTCCAGTTCCTTCTGGGCGGCTTTCTTGGCCAGTTCCTTCAGCGAGGCTTCGGCGTCCTTGACGACATCGGCGTCGTCTTCCATCTCGCCCAATTCGATCAGCTCGATGTTATCGGCCAGCTCTTGCTGGATTTCCTTGACCGCATCAATGGCATCCACCAACGACTGACGCTCGCGCATCAGCTTTTGCGCCGCTTCGGGATCGTCCCACAGATTGGGGTCCTCGACGCGGGCGTTGAATTCTTCCAACCGGTGCGAAGCCGTCTCCCAGTCCATCCGCTGGCGCAGAAGCTCCAGAGATTTCTCGATTTCGTTGACGGTATTCTGAGTATCGGCGCGCACGAGGGTATCTCCCAGACTTGTAGGAAACCGCCCATGGGCGGATCGCCCTTTCATATGGGCGTAGGTGTCAAGAAACAAGAGGGCGCGGCGCAGGAACCCGATGGGATGCGCCGTGCCCTTCTAGATGGCTTAGATCAGTAAAGACCGCCCGCGCTGAGGGTGCCAAAATTTGCCTTCGGGCCAACGGTTGCCGTGCCACCGGACGAGTTTGTCACCTGCTTCGCCTCATCGGGCCCTTCACCACGATCAAACAGCGGCAGGTTGCTACCCATCGCAAAACCACCGTCGTAGGTCAGACCGAAGATCGGTTCTTCCCCATCGCGGAAATACTCAGCCACCACGAAATCGCCGCTGGCGTCATCAGGCAAACGCGCACCGGTAAAGCGGTCGATCTTGATAAAGTGGCCGCCGGGCGGCACGTCGAACTTGCTGCCACCGTATTTGGCCGTCGCTGCTTTCATCAACTCGGTGAAGACAGGGCCACAAAGGGTGCCGCCATAGGCGCCACGCCCCATCGGGCGCGGACTGTCATAGCCCATGTAGCAGCCCGCCACGATGTTGCTGGTAAAGCCTACGAACCAGACGTCTTTGGATTCGTTGGTGGTGCCCGTCTTACCTGCGGTAGGCACTGGCAGGTTAACCGTGCCGGATGCGGTACCGCGGGTCACGACCCCCTCCATCATCGAGGTCAGCTGATAGGCGGTGATCGGGTCCATCACCCGTTCGCGGTTGGATTCGATCCGCGGGCCATACCCGACATTGATGGCGGGGCTTACGCAATCGGGGCACGTCCGCTGTTCGTGGGTATAAATGGTGCGCCCGTAACGGTCCTGCACACGGTCCACTAGCGTCGGTTCAACCCGCTCGCCGCCATTGGCGAACATGGCGTAGGCGGCGGTCATCTTGTAAAGGGTGGTCTCTTCCGAGCCCAGCGAGTTCGCAAGGAAGCGCCCCATGTTGTCGTAGACGCCAAAACGCTCGGCGTAGCTGGCAACAACATCCATGCCCACCTCTTGCGCCAGACGCACGGTCATCAGGTTCCGCGACTGTTCAATCCCCGTCCGCAGCGGCGTGGGGCCGTAGTATTTGTTCGACGAGTTCTTGGGACGCCACAGACCCTGCGGCGTATTCAGTTCAATCGGGGCGTCGATCACGATGGTCGCAGGCGAATAGCCACTGTCCAGCGCTGCCGCATAAACGAAGGGCTTAAAGCTAGAACCCGGCTGACGCTGCGCCTGTGTCACGCGGTTGAAGACCGAGTGCTGATAGCTGAAGCCACCCTGCATCGCCAGAACACGGCCGTTCTCCACGTCCATCGCCATCAGACCGCCCTGCACTTCGGGCACCTGACGCAGGGTCCAGCGGATAAAGCTGCCGTCAGCGTCACTGGTCATCGCACGGACCAGCACCACATCCCCGACCGAGACCAGATCACCGGCCACATTGGCCTTATTGGCCAGCTTGCCATCGTCCAGACGCTTGCGGGCCCACTGCACATCCTTGGCCACGATCCAGTGACCGTCATCGTCCTCAGGGACGTCCTCGATGCCGATGCGGGCGTTTTCGCCGCTGACCGACAGAACCACCGCCGGATACCAGCGGCCGTTCAGCTCAATGTCGCGGGGGGCTTTGGTCGCGGCCAGCGCGGCGCGCCATTTCTCTTCGGTTTCAAGCTCGGCCGCATCAATGGTCAGGCGAGTGCCACGCCAGATGCCGTTACCACGGTCGTAGTCTTCCAGACCGCGACGCAAGGCGACCTCGGCCACCTGTTGCAGTTCGGGGTCAACGGTCGCACGGACCGACAGACCGCCGGTAAAGAATTCGCCCTCACCAAAGTTCTCGCTCAGCTGGCGGCGGATCTCATCGGTGAAGTAGTCACGCGGCGGCAGGGCAACGCGGAAATCCTCATAATCGCCATTCTGGACCGAGCGCAGTGGCTGGTCGCGCTCTGCATCGCGGGTGGCGGCATCAATATAGCCGTTCTCGAACATCTCGCGCAGCACATAGTTCCGGCGCTGGATCGCGTCATCATAGTCGCGCACGGGGTGCAGTTCGGCAGGCTTTTTCGGAAGGGCCGCTAGATAAGCAGCCTCACCGGGCGACAACTCGCTCAGGGATTTGTTGAAATAGGTCTGCGCCGCAGCAGCCACCCCGTAAGAGTTCGCACCCAGATAAATTTCGTTCAGGTAGAGCTCAAGGATTTCATCCTTGGACAAGGTGCCTTCGATGCGGGTCGCTAGGATCAGTTCCTTGATCTTGCGTTCAGCCTGCCGGTCGCCCGACAGCAGGAAGTTCTTCATCACCTGCTGCGTGATGGTCGAGGCACCACGCACGTTCTTGCCGCGCGAAAGCACCGCATCCCGCGCCGCCGAGGCGATGCCCATCAGGTCATAGCCCGAGTGCTTGTAAAAGTTCTTGTCTTCCGCCGAGACAAACGCAGCTTTCACCAGATCGGGGATCTCTTCAGCGGGCACGAACAGACGGCGCTCTTTGGCGAATTCGTCGATGATCTGGCCTTCGCCGGAATAAATGCGGCTGATGGTGGGCGGCTCATAATTCGCCAGCGCCTCATGGCTGGGAAGGTCGCGCCCGTACATCCAGAACACAGCACCAATCGACAGGGCAACCATGAAGATGCCCAGTGTGATAGCGCTGAAGATTGCTCCGAAGAAGGAAAAGATGAATCTCAACAAGTCGCGGCCCCCGGCTAAACGTGCCCCCTCATATAAGGCCTTGCCCTGCGGGTCAAAACACAAACGGGACAGGTTTTGTTCCTGCGCAGCCTATTGCCGGATCAGATGCCCTTCGGCAGCGTCCGCGATGGCCCATTCCAGCACAGCAGCGGTGATCGCCTGCGCTGCCATATCCCGCCATGCCGGATTGGTCAGGTTCTCTCGGTCACGGCCCGAGGACAGGAACCCAAGCTCCAGTAGGATCGAGGGGATATCGGGGGCCTTCAGCACCGAAAAGCCCGCCTCGCGGCGCGGATGTTTATAAAGGGGCGCACCCGCCTCTTTCAGGGCATCCTTCACATGATCCGCAATGCGCGTTGATCGGGGCATGGTGTCAGCGCGGGCCAGATCCATCAGCACATGGGCAACCACATCATCCTGATTGCTCAGGTCCACACCGGCCAGCAGGTCGGCACGGTTATGGCGCTCTGCCAGCTTGCGACTGGCCTCGTCCGAGGCCTCATCCGCCAGCGTATAGATCGTGGCCCCACGCGCGCCGCCCGCCTCTAGCGCATCAGCGTGCAGCGAGATGAACAGATCGGCGCGGGCCTCATGGGCGATGGTCACGCGGCTTTCCAGCGGCACAAAGTCGTCATTGTCGCGGGTCAGCACCACTTTGACCTGCCCCGTCCGCACCAGCGTATCGCGCAATTCACGGGCAAAGGTTAGCATCAGGTCTTTTTCCTCAACTCCGCCCCGCTGTGCACCGGGATCAAGCCCGCCATGGCCGGGGTCCAGCACCACGGTTAGGGGGCCCTCGCCCGTCTGGCGGCGGCGGGCCTCTTCCTGCGCCTGGACTGGCGGCTGTCCCCAATCGGGATCAGCAGGCGCACCCGATGCCTTGGCGAACGCATCCCCCGTCGTCGCCAGAAGCGAGATGATCAGCTTGGCCGTGCCCCGTTCACGATCAATGCGCAGGTCAGCGGCCTCAAGCGCCATGGGGCGGGACAGATCAAGGATCAGGCGGCTCCAACCCGGGCGATAGCCGCCGAAATGGGCCGCAGACACCGTATCAGGCGCGGTCAGACGCTCAGACGACAAGCCGGTCCAATCCACCTCACGGAAATCGACCACAAGACGGCGCGGTTCGTCCAAAGTGAAGATGCGATACGGCACCCCTTGGGACAGCCCCAGTTGCAGGTCCAACCGCTCTGGCCCGCTGTTCAGAAACGTTTGATCAGGCAGCACACGCGCACGGGCAGAGAAGTCCGCGCTCCACGCGGGCTGCAACAGCACACATAGCCCCAGAAGGGCTGCACCTAAAATTCGGATCATCTGCCCGGCCTCTGACCGATTTATTTTGCGGCAGTCTACACGGCGCGGGCTGTCGGGAAAAGCAAGTCTTGGTCACTTTTTCCTTAGAGGTATTTAGCCCTGACGCGCAGCCATAAAGGCGGTCAGACGGGCCAGCCCTTCGACCATATCTTCGGTCGAGCGGGCATAGGAAAAGCGGATGAAATGGCCGCCCCGCTCGGGGTCAAAATCCAGACCGGGTGTGACAGCGACCCCAGCTTTTTCTAGGATTTCAGCGGCGAAAGCGAGGCTGTCATCGGTGATGTCGCTGACATCGGCATAGATATAGAAGGCCCCGTCCGGCGGTGCGATCTTGTCAAAGCCCGCCTTCGGCAAGCCCTCCATCAGAAGGCGGCGGTTCTCGGTGTAGACCTGCAAGTTTGCCTGTAGCTCTTCTTCGCAATCCAGCGCGCCAAGGGCAGCCACCTGACTGGCATGGGGGGCGCAGATGAACATGTTCTGGGCAAGACGTTCAATCCGGCGCACGTGATCAGGCGGCACCACCATCCAGCCAATCCGCCAGCCGGTCATGCTGAAATACTTGGAAAAGCTGTTGATCACATAGACATCGTCGCTGATCTCCAGCGCTGTGACCGCTTTGGCGTCATATTCGATGCCGTGATAAATCTCATCGCTGATAAAGGCGATATCTTCAGCCTGCGCCGCATGGATCAGGTCGGCCAGCGCCTCTTTCCCCAGCATCGTCCCCGATGGGTTCGCGGGCGAGGCCACCATCAAACCCGCCAGCCCCTTGCCCGTGAAATCGGACGGCACCGGCTGGTAGCGGTTTTCAGGCGCAGTCTCCAGCATAACAGGCTGACAGCTCATGGCTTTCAGGATCTGGCGATAGCTGGGATAGCCCGGCGCACCGATCCCCACCTTGTCACCCGCATCAAAAAGAGCGGTGAACGCCAACAAGAACCCCGCTGATGACCCCGAGGTGATCACCACCCGCGCAGGGTCCAGATCAACCCCATACCAATCCATATAAAGCTTGGCGATGCGGGCACGAAGAGCAGGCAACCCCAAAGCCACAGTGTAGCCCAAGCTGCCGCTCTCCATGGCCGCACTCAGAGCCGTGCGGGCACCTTCAGGCGCTGCGGTGCTAGGCTGGCCAACCTCCATGTGGATGATATGGCGCCCCGCCTCTTCGGCTTTGCGGGCGGCCTCCATCACATCCATCACGATAAAGGGATCGACATCGCTTCGGGTTGAATTACGCATAGGGACCTCTCTAGGGTGAGGCCCAAGTCTTTTCAGGCGTTGAAAGGAACGTCAATGCGCCATGCCGCCCGACTGGTCATGCTATCGGTGATCCTGTCGATCTGTGCCAGCCTGCCCGCACGGGCCGTGGGCTTGCTTCGCGATCCCGATATCGAGCACGCCCTGACCCAACTGGGCACCCCTGTCCTGAACGCCGCAGGCCTTAGCCCGTCACGGGTGCAAATCCTGCTGGTGGATGATCAAAGCCTGAACGCTTTTGTCGTGGACGCGAACCACATCTTTATCCACGCAGGCCTACTGGCCCGCCTCGACAGTGCCGCGCAGCTACAATCCGTGATTGCCCACGAGGCCGCCCATATCGCCAACGGCCACATGGCCCGCCGCCTTGGCAACCTGCGCACCGCCCGCACCGCTGCGGGGCTTGGGGTTGCGCTGGCCGTGGCCGCCGCCGCATCGGGCGCAGGCAGCGCCGCCGCAGGTCTGGCCGTGGGCACCCAATCCAGCGCACAGCGTGTCCTCTTTTCCCACACCCGCGCCGAGGAAAGCAGCGCCGATCAGTCCGGCGTCCGCTATCTGGTCTCGGCCGGTGTGGACCCTGCCGCCGCATCCGAAGTGCTAGACATCTTTCGCGGACAAGAGGCCCTGAGCGTCAGCAACCAAGACCCCTACGCACGCACGCACCCCTTGACCCGAGACCGCCAGCGGGCGCTGGATGGCTATGCCGCCGCTTACGCAGACCGGCCTAAGACCGACCCGACAACCGCCAACTATTTCTTCGCCCGCGCCCAAGGCAAACTGACCGCCTTCACCCGCGCCCCCAGCTGGACCCTGCGCCGCGCCAAATCCAGCGCGACCGAGGACATCCGCCTCATGCGCGAAGCCGTGGCCCACCACCGCAAGCCGGACCCGAAAAAGGCGATTGCCACGATCGACAAACTGATCGCCTTGCGCCCCGATGATCCTTTCGTGCATGAACTTCGTGGCCAGATCCTGCTGGAAAGCCGCAACTTTGCCGCCGCTGCGAATGCCTATGGCAAAGCAGTCTCACTGGCCCCCAACAACGCACTGATCCTTGGTGGCTATGGCCGCGCCCTACTGGCGCTGGGTCAGGCGCAATATGACCGCAAAGCCCAAGAGGTGCTGGAACGGGCCCGCAGTCGCGACAGCGCCGACGCTCGCATCCTGCGCGATCTGGGGCAGGCTTATGCACGGGTCGGCCAACCCGGCCTGGCCTCGCTTGCCACCGCCGAACGTTATGCCCTGTCTGGCCGCCTGCAAGACGCGGCCATCCACGCAAACAGGGCCAGCGGGCTTTTAGCCAGGGGCTCTTCCCCTTGGCAAAGAGCCCAAGATGTGTTGACTGCTGCTAAAGCCGCGCCGAAATGAAAGGACGCCACCTGATGCTTCGCCACCTGATCTCTGCCAGTGCCCTGACGCTTGCCCTGACTGCGCCTGTTGTTGCCGAAACCGACCTATCGAACCTCACCGATGCGCAGCGCGAAGCCTTCCGCGCCGAAGTCCGCGCCTACCTGCTGGACAACCCCGACATCATCATGGAAGCGGTTGCTGTTCTGGAACAGCGCCAGCAAGCAAATGAGGCCGCAACCGACCGTGATCTGGTCCAAAGCAACGCGGACGCCATCTTCAACGACGGCTACAGCTGGGTCGGTGGCAATCTCGACGGTGATATTACTCTGGTCGAATTTCTGGACTACCGCTGCGGCTACTGCCGGAAAGCCGCTGCCGAGGTGGACCAGCTGATCGAGACAGATGGCAACATCCGCTTTATCGTGAAGGAGTTCCCGATCCTCGGAGAAGACTCGGTCACCGCCTCGCGCTTTGCCCTCTCGGTCCGAAAAGTGGGCGGCGATGACGCCTATAAAAACGCCCATGACGCGCTCATCACTTACCAAGGCTCTTTCGAAGAACCCGCCCTGCGCCGCATCGCCGAAGGCCTTGGCGTTGACGCAGACGCGGTGATCGCGGGGATGAACGCCCCCGAGATCAACAAAGTGCTGCAGGATACCCGCACGCTGGCAGGCACACTGCAAATCAGCGGAACACCCACCTTCGTGATGGACGAACAACTGCTGCGCGGCTACGTGCCGCTTGCCGCGATGCAAGAAATCGCCGCAGAGATCCGCGCCGACTGAGCCAAGTCACCTGATTAGCAAAAGACAAAGGCCAGCGCCCTCACCGGCACTGGCCTTCTTCTTGATATAAATACTCATTCACAACATCACGGCCTGCGCGATACGGATGCGGACTCATGTGTCCAGCAATGCTGCTGCGTTCTGCGCCATCGCCTTTTGCACGCGGGTTTTCGAGTATTTGGGTCAAGAAGAAGCCCTTCTTTATCGCCTAAATACTCACTTCCCACCGCAGACAAAAAAGCAGGTCTCCCCTTACTCGGCCGCCTCGGACGCCGCAGCCGCATCAATCTCGGCGGCACGCTTTTCGACTTGCTCAACGATGTGATCGACCATCTGGTCATTCGACATCTTATGACTTTGCTGACCGGCCAGATAAACCATGCCGCTACCAGCGCCGCCGCCGGTAAAGCCAACGTCGGTCATCAGCGCCTCACCGGGACCGTTGACGACGCAGCCGATGATCGAAAGGCTCATGGGTGTTTTGATGTGCTCAAGGCGCTTTTCCAGCGTCTCGACAGTCTTGATGACATCAAAGCCCTGACGGGCACAGCTGGGGCAGCTGATGATGTTCACGCCGCGATGACGCAGGCCGAGGGATTTCAGGATCTCATAGCCTACTTTCACCTCTTCCACCGGATCGGCCGAGAGGCTGACGCGGATCGTGTCGCCAATGCCCATCCACAGCAGGTTGCCAAGGCCGATGGCCGATTTGATGGTGCCCGACATCAGGCCGCCCGCTTCGGTGATGCCCAGATGGATCGGCGCGTCGGTGGCCTCGGCGATCCCCTGATAGGCGGCGGCGGCAAGGAAGACGTCGCTGGCCTTCACGCTGATCTTGAATTCGTGAAAGTCGTTGTCCTGCAGGATGCGGATATGCTCCAGCCCGCTTTCGACCATCGCGTCAGGGCAAGGCTCGCCGTATTTCTCTAGCAGATGCTTTTCCAAGCTACCTGCATTCACCCCGATCCGGATCGAGCAATTATGATCGCGCGCGGCCTTGATGACCTCTTTAACGCGGCTTTCATCGCCGATGTTGCCCGGGTTGATCCGGAGGCAGGCCGCGCCTGCCTCGGCAGCTTCGATCCCGCGTTTGTAGTGGAAATGGATGTCCGCCACGATTGGAACAGGGCTTTCCTTGACGATCTCTTTCAGGGCGATGGCGCTTTCGCGGTCGGGGACCGAGATGCGTACGATATCCGCGCCCGCTTCCGCGGCGGCCAGAACCTGCCCGATGGTGCCTTTGATGTCCGTCGTCACCGTGTTGGTCATGGTCTGGACCGAGATCGGCGCGTCCCCGCCGACGGGGACATTGCCCACCATGATCTGGCGGCTCTTGCGGCGGTAGATGTTGCGCCAAGGGCGGACGTGGTTCAGGGACATGGAACGCGGTCTCCGTAGTTCGGACATTTCACCATCAGATAAGCGCCGAAGGCCGCAGGTGCAATCACCCGCGGCCTTCGTACAAAAACTTCATAGATCAGCTGTGCCGTTATTCCGGCATCGCCTCGGGTGCCAGCACCTGCGAGGCTTCGGCCACGATACGGGCCAGATCGGTGTCGTCTTCCAGATTGGCAACCGAATAGGTTTCCGACAAGGACTGAGCATCCAGAGCCAGATTCTTGGTCACAACACCGCGTGCGCCCACGGGGCCATGGTGGGTGCCGTTGATGTCGAAATAGACTGCACCGGATTCGCCAACGCGGATCACCGGCGCCTCTTCGGTTTGCGGAACCTCGAAGGTTTCGCCGCCGTTCATGATGCCTTCGTAGATGACCGAGCCATCAACCGCGCTGACGCGCACCCATGCGGGACGCACAGCGACCACAGCCAGTTTGGGCGGGCCATCGGCCACAACCTGCGGGGTCGCAGGCGCACCAGCGGGCAGCGTATCCACGACGGGCGCAGCTGAGGCCACCATCTGGGGCAGTTCCGGCTTGGCGAAGCGGCCCACGGTCGAGGGGTCCAGCGTCGCGATAGGTGCATCGCGGGCCACCAGAACGGGCACATCCAGTGCCTCGGGACGGTAGAGGCGGTCCAGCGCTTCGGCGGGCGGGTTAAACACACCGGCTGCGTCAGCCGAGGTGATGGTCTCGGTCGCCGGATTGTTCAGGGGATCCAGATCGGACACCAGCACCGGCGTCTGTTCGACGGGCGATAGCTGCACTCGCTGAATCTCGTTGAAGACGGTCCAGCCGCCAAAACCAAGCATGCCGATCACCGCCAGCAGGGCAACGGACGAGCCGATCGCCCCGGGCTCGATCCCGGCAAAGAAGCTTTCGCGTCCGGGGACAAACGGGGTCCCGGAGGCAAGCAAAGGGTCTGTGTTCATAGCACGTGTTTTCGGTTGTGGGGCAGAGCGGGTCTTCAGTGAAGAAGCCTCGGGCGCCATGCCATGAGCGGTCGAAAATCCGCTCTCCACGCAAAAATGTCTAAAAATCGCGTCAGGATCCAAGTTCAGATAGCGCGCGTAGGAACGCACGTATCCGGCGATGAACCCGGGCGTGTCAAATACGGTCGGGTCGCAATTTTCAATTGCAGCGATATAGGACGCTTTGATGCGCAGCTCTCGCTGCACATCCAATAGGGATTTGCCGAGGGTCGCACGCTCGCCTCGTAGCATATCACCAAGGCGCAGATCGTAATCGTCAAAGCCCTTAGGGCCTTCGACCACGTCAACGTCCTCTTTACGGGTTTTTCTAAGGATACCCATCAAACTGCCCTGTAACCGCCCCAACATGGCACTCGACTCGCCTTTTGGCGAATCGAAGTACCTACTTAATAGGGCAATTATAACACAGTGCTATCGCGATCTTGTGATTCTACGCCTCAGGCGCTCATTTCGGCACGATTTAGCGCACAGTGTGACCACAGATCATCCATAGCGCGAACCAACGCGTCCATCTCGCGCGGGCCGTGTACCGGCGACGGGGTGAAGCGCAGACGCTCGGTGCCGCGGGGCACGGTCGGGAAGTTGATCGGCTGCACGTAAATGCCGTGCTTTTCCAGCAGCATATCGGACAGCATCTTGCATTTCACCGGATTGCCCACGTGGACGGGAACAATGTGGCTGCCATGGTCGATCAGCGGCAGACCCATGCCCTTCAGGCGGGTTTTCAGGATCTTTGCCTGTGTCTGATGCTGTTCGCGAATGGTTGCATCCGCTTTCAGATGGGCAATGCTGGCCGCCGCCCCTGCCGCCACAACCGGAGGCAGCGAGGTGGTGAAAATAAATCCCGGAGCGTAAGAACGGATTGCATCACACATCTTGGCGCTGGCGGCGATATAGCCCCCATGCACACCGAAGGCTTTGCCCAGAGTGCCGTTGATGATGTCCATACGATGGGTCAGGTGGTCACGCTCGGAAACGCCGCCACCGCGGGGACCGTACATGCCGACAGCGTGTACTTCGTCCAGATAGGTCAGTGCACCGAATTCTTCGGCAGCATCGCACAACTCGGCCAGCGGGCCGAAATCACCGTCCATCGAATAGACCGATTCAAAGGCCACCAACTTGGGGGCTTTGGGATCATCGGCGGCCATCAGCTCGCGCAGGTGCTGCACGTCGTTGTGACGGAACACGCGCTTGGCGCCACCGTTGCGGCGGATGCCTTCGATCATCGAGGCGTGGTTCAGCTCATCGGAATAGATGATCAGACCGGGGAATAGCTTGGGCAAGGTCGAAAGGGTCGCGTCATTCGCGATGTATGCGCTGGTGAACAGCAGCGCTGCCTCTTTCTGGTGCAGATCGGCCAGTTCGGCCTCAAGACGGTTGTGATAGACCGTGGTGCCCGAGATATTGCGGGTGCCGCCCGAGCCCGCGCCAGTGGCGTCCAGAGCTTCGTGCATAGCGGCCAAAACGACAGGGTGCTGACCCATGCCGAGGTAATCGTTGCCACACCACACAGTGATTTGCTGTTCGGTGCCGTCGGGCTTACGCCATACCGCGTGGGGGAAATTACCTTTCCGACGCTCGATATCGATAAAGGTCCTATAGCGGCCTTCTTCATGCAGACGGTTCAAAGCTGTATCGAGCTGCTGGGTGTATTCCACCGGTCTCTCCTATGTCTGGTCGTCCCTATACCGTTCAAGCAAGGGGCGTGCCTACCTGGGCCTACCGCTAATTTAGAACGGATATAGGTTACTGTTCGCGTAGGCAACAGGCTACAAGGTGCCGCACCTATTAGACTTTGATCTGTGTCAACGGCAGCGACTGGACTTCGCTTAGACCCCTGTTAGGGTCGCGGCAGACAATTCTGGAGGTAAAGATGTCTCTGTCATCCGTACTGGAAAAGATCGATCAGGACCTTGATGGGGCGCTGGAGCGCCTGATGGACCTGCTGCGCATCCAGTCGATTTCCACCGATCCCGCCTATGCCCAAAACTGTCAGGACGCCGCCGACTGGCTGGTCGCAGACCTTAAAAGCTTTGGGATAAATGCAGAAAAACGCCAAACACCCGGCCATCCGATGGTTGTCGGCCACGTAGAGGGCGACGGCCCTCATGTACTGTTCTACGGCCACTATGATGTGCAGCCCGTCGACCCGCTGAACCTGTGGCACCGCGATCCCTTCGATCCAGCAATCGAGGATGCGGACGGCGTCAAAGTGATCCGTGGCCGTGGCGCATCGGACGATAAAGGCCAGCTTATGACCTTTGTCGAAGCCTGCCGCGCGTGGAAATCGGTGCATGGCACCCTGCCCTGCCGCATCACATTCTTCTTTGAGGGCGAAGAAGAAAGCGGCAGCCCCTCACTGATTCCCTTCATGAAAGAGAACGCGGCAGAACTTGGCGCGGATATCGCGCTGATTTGCGACACGTCGATGGTCGCCCCTGGTGTGCCCTCGATCGCCAGCCAGCTGCGCGGGATGCTGAAGGAAGAGTTCACCTTGATCGGCCCCAAGATGGATCTGCATTCGGGTCACTATGGCGGCACCGCCCTGAACCCGCTGCATGCGATTTCCGCTATCGTCTCGTCCCTTCATGACGAGACCGGCCGCGTGTCGGTCGAAGGTTTCTATGAAGGTGTCCACGAGGTTTCCGACGAGTTGAAGCGCCAGTGGGAGACCTGCGGCTTTGACGAGGACGACTATCTGGGCAGCGTCGGCATGAGCAAAGCCCACGGCGAGGCGGGCTATTCCACGCTGGAACTACAGTGGGCGCGGCCTACGCTGGAAGTGAACGGCCTGTGGGGCGGCTATAATGGCGCGGGCAGCAAAACCGTGATCCCGTCGGAGGCGCACTGCAAAATCACGTGCCGTCTGGTGGGAGATATGGACCCCGTTCACGTGCGAAGCGTTGTGCGCAAGCATATCGAGGCACGCTTGCCACAGGACGCGAGCATCAAGTGGGACAATGACATTGATGGAGCCAAGGCCTCGGTCATGAACATCAACCGTCCCGAGTTCGAGGCCGCCCGTCAGGCCCTGTCTGACGAGTGGGACCGCGAGGCGGTATTTGTGGGTATGGGCGGATCGATCCCGATTGCGGGTCTGTTCAAGGACATCCTTGGTATGGACGCCATGCTGATCGGTTTTGCCCAAGACGACGACCGCATCCATTCGCCCAACGAGAAGTATAATGTGGAAAGCTTCCACAAGGGCATGCGCTCTTGGGCACGGGTGCTTGAGGCCTTGTCGCGGTAATTTGCTTGAATCGCTTGTGTGGGGCTCTGCCCCGCTCGGGCAAGCCCTCGCCCCCCGAGGTATTTGTGCCAAGATGAAAGAGGCAGCTATAGGCTGTGAGAGGTCGCCTTCGGGCGGCCTTTTATTTCGCGCCGAAGATCGTTTCTGCGTGATCGGCCATGTAGATCTGCATCCAAGGGGTGAAGTCTTGGGGGGCGGCGGCGATTTCTTGGGCGAGGTGTTCGAGGGGAACCCAGCGGGTGTCCATGACCTCATCCGGGTGCGGGGCGATTGTCAGGGGGGTCGCGCAATGGGCGATGTAGATATCGACCAATTCATGTTCGGTCAGGCCCTGCCCCACATCCGCGCGATATTCGACGGTCTGGCGAAGTTCGAGGGTCACACCGGTGATGCCCAGTTCCTCATCAAGGCGGCGCAGGGCGCAGGTTTCAGAGGGTTCCTGCCAGAGAGGATGCGTGCAGCAGGTGTTCGCCCAGAGACCCGGCGTGTGGTACTTGGAAAGGGCCCGCTGTTGCAGCAGAACCTGACCATCCCGCACCAAAAATACCGAGATCGCCGGATGGCGGAGCCCGCGCTGGTGAACCTCCAGCTTTTCGACCGGCGTCAGCACGCCGTCCACCCATGCGGGAATCATCTGTGCCATTGCATTCTCATCCGAGGCCCTTTGCATCGGGGGCGGGCATAGACGCGGGACAGCACAGGTTCAAGGGATCAGGGCGTCGCGGGGCGTTTCAATGCTGTTGGGTTCAGGCGCCAAATGCCCGCATTCAGCGCGGCAGCGACAGTAACCCACGCCAGATAGGGCACAAGCAGCATCCCTGCCAACCAATCGATCCGCCACATCACCACCATGTCCGCCGCAACCAGAAGCCACAGAAAGATGATGATTGCCATGCCCAGGCGAATGCGATGCGCACCGAAGAACACAGGGGTCCAAAGCGTGTTGAAAGCAATCTGCGCGGCCCAGAGGGCCATCCCGAGACCAAGCAAAGGGCCACCAGCCGCGACCGCTCGTCCGCCCGCCAGTGCCATCAGTATATAGAGAGAGGTCCAAACCACCGGAAAGGTCCAGTTCGGCGGCGTGAAACCGGGCTTTTGCAACGACAGATACCAATCACCGGGTTTGAAAATCACCCCGGTGGCGCCTGCTGCAAAACAAGCCAGTAGAAGCAGTGAGAAAGCGATCCAATCCATGTGGTATAAACTATATCAGACCGCAGCTGTTTCCAGCGCGATCTTGATAATAACCACATTTTCCTAAGAGGAAAAATGGCGCGGTTGACGGGGCTCGAACCCGCGACCCCCGGCGTGACAGGCCGGTACTCTAACCAACTGAGCTACAACCGCGCTATAACGCTTGCCTCGGGTCTTTTAATCAGCAGTGGCGCGGTTGACGGGGCTCGAACCCGCGACCCCCGGCGTGACAGGCCGGTACTCTAACCAACTGAGCTACAACCGCAGCTGCTGTTTGCTTGACCCTTATCAAGCGTGTGGGCGGTGTTTATGCCGAGCCACCGGTGGCGTCAAGCGAGTCTGAACAACTTTTCCGAAAAAAATTCAAACCCCTGTCACAATGGGATTTTTTCGCTTGCCACACGTAAAGAGGCACCATGCGGAGGGCGCGGTGCAGCCCCTTTATATGGGACCGTCTCAGAGGAAATGGATTTGCAGGGAAGTTCCCGCGTGCGAAACAATCGCTAGCCTATCCATGCGCGCGGGTTAAACCAGAGCGCGAATGATGATAACATTTCGGGAATTGTCAGGAAGAGAGGGGGCGACAGGCCGTAGGCATACCAAAAAACCTAGTTAAGCCGCTCACCAAACCGACGGCCTATCGCAAACTCGCACCAAATCACTGGCTAACAAACACGAGCGCCAAAGGTTAAACACCGTCCAATGACGCACAAGTAACTCTTAATCGGTATGAAGATGATCAAACAAGCCTTCTGTCGTGAAATGCACGCATTTGACGCTTTATGGCACGAAATACACCTCACGCTTCGTGAAATACCTCGCATATTCGCGAGCCGCGAAGCCGTTGTTTTCCTTATATTAACTGCCCTTACACTTCTTTTTCTCGATCCACACGGTTTTTTGGACTACGTTTCACTGCCTGTGGCGGCAATGGTGTGGATTTATGCAGAGGCAGCATTTGCGCTGGTGTATTTCACGCTATTGCTGCTGACAGTGATGCTTTGGCGCGGCCAGAAGTGTGTCATCTATCTTCCGATCTACAGCGGTATCGCGTTCTTTTTCGCGACCCTGATCATCGAAGGCTCGATCAGCATCATCTCGAAGGGGGCGTATGAGTTCCGCTTCCAGATGGACCTTTTGTTGTTCGCAATTGTCGCACAGTTGTTCGAATTCCTTTTTGTCCGCTACGTGTTGCCGGACGTGATGGCCAAGCTGAAGCAGGAAGATGCCGAGCGGGAATCCCGTCGCGCTCAGTTCAAATTGGGAGACTGGGCCTGCGCCATTGAAGAGGTCGAAACGATTGCCTCGAACCAGCACTACCTGCATTTCCAGATGCTATCGGGGGAAACCCAGATTGTACGGGCACGAATCTCGGATGCGATCGACCAGGCAGCCCCGGAACACGGCATTCAACCGCATCGGTCCTGGTGGGTCTCAGCCGAGGCCAAACCCAGTTTCCTGACCGAGGGCCGCCAGAAATCGCTGTTGACCGCCTCTGGCAAGCGTGTTCCCGTGGCAAGAGGGCGGATTGAGGCAGTGGAGGAATGGTTGCAGTCCAGCGGACCGTCGACAAATGAACGCGGGTACAAAGACGAATGATTTCGGCACTCTCGCGCGCACTTGATCGGGAATTCACGATCTACGACATTTTGGGTCGTGGCCACCACATCCAACTGCGATGGACATACCCCGCATTGATTACGCGGACCTCCATTACTTTTATCTTAACCATTACGACGATCCTCACACTCCTGGATCCCGAAGAATATCTTCAGTTCCTGAGCCTGCCCTTGTCGTTCGTGATCTGGATTTCGGGGCTAGTGATATTCGTTGCGGGCTATATGGTGCAGCTCACGCTCTGGAGCGCCCTGCCCGTTAGGACTCTGCCCTCGGTGCCGGTCTTCTTTTTTGGATTTCCGGGCTTTGTGCTGTCCACCCTCTACCATGTTGCCATGGCCGAATATCTGACCGACGGCGCGTGGAAACTGACCCTCTGGCCCCATCACATATTTCTACTGATTGCTCAGCAAGGGTTCGAAGCGATTTTCCTACGCTACGCCATGCCCGGCGCTGTCCGTGAGGTCCGCGCAAGATATGAGAACAAAGAAGACCCGCAACCAACCTCCGAGGCCCGCAGCTTTCCCATCTTGATAACGCCTCCCAGCTCTATTGAGTTTGGCGAGTTCACCCTCAGCACGGACAGGATTCTGTTTGCGCGGGCGCAGGAGCATTATCTTGAGATCCAGATGACCGATGAGACGATCACCATACGCGCCCGCATGACTGACTTTCTGGACAAAGTTGGCGATCTGGATGGCATCCAGCCGCACCGCTCTTGGTGGGTGTCCCGCAATGCGGCGCCGCTTTTGATGACGAAAGAAGGCAAGCGCGTGCTTCACGTCGCGCACCACACGGATATCCCGATTGCACGGGGACGGATCGAAAAAGTGGAATGCTGGCTGGGTTAACAGCGGCATTTCATTCGGTCTCTGTAGGGGAAGTGGTGGGTGATGAGAGACTCGAACTCCCGACATCTTCGGTGTAAACGAAGCGCTCTACCAACTGAGCTAATCACCCGATGACGGGGTATCTACAAGCAGCATTCGAGGATGGCAAGAGCAGTTGATACAAAAATTTCACTTATTTTATCACGCGCTCTTTGCCCGCGTGAAAATGAAAGATGACCCCCTGCCCATCGGGCACCTCTGACAGACGATCCATCCCGCGCCCACGCACCTGCGTACGTAAGAATCGTGAGGTAAATCCGTGTGTTATGATGACTGCAGGGCGCTGCAAACCACTTAGGAAATCAGAGGTTCTGGCCCAGAGACTGTCGAAACTCTCAGCTTCAGGGGCGCGGGCATAGAACTGTAAACTGCTTTCCGGCGTGACCGGCGCAGGCCAGCGGGTGGCGATTTCCGACAAAAGCAAACCGGCCCATAGGCCCATCCCGATTTCAGCGATCCGCGCATCTTCAGTGATCGGGCAGCCCGTCGCCTTGGAAATAGGGGATGCGGTCTGCATCGCCCTGCCTTGCGGGCTGGAAATCAGGTCAAATCTGGTGGGCGAGACACCGCAGTCCGCCAGCAGCTGCGCCATCTTATCGGCCTGCGCCAGCCCCTTTTCCGTAAGAGGGGAATCAATGCCACCCTGCATCCGCCCCTCGGCGTTTGCCTCGGTTTCTCCATGGCGCAGAATGTATAGCTCTGGCAGGGACATGGGGCCTCGGGTGATACGAAACGGGCGCGCCCTTTGCAGGGTGCGCCCTAGAATTCTGGTGGGTGATAAGAGATTTGAACTCCTGACATCTTCGATGTGAACGAAGCGCTCTACCACTGAGCTAATCACCCGTGGCGGCGGGTTTATTCGTCTTCGCCACCCTCTGCAAGACCCTTTCGGCCACCTTTTTCCACATTCTGCGGGACGCGCACTTTGCAGGTGACGACGGTGGCTTTACCGCCGGATTTGGTCCGCTTTGGCATGATGCGGCCCATTGGCGCGAGGTTCAATTCGCGCCCTTCGACCAGCTTTTCACCGATCAGTTGCAATGCCGCCTCAAGCACCTTTTTCACATCGGGACGCTTAACGTCGACCATCTCATTCACCGCATCCAGCAGGTCCTTTTTGCTGAACACAGGGCCTGCAACAGAGAGGTCGGCATCGGAAACAGTCGCAACAGTCGGAGCGGGCATAGCGGCGTCAATATCGCCGACGCGGTCTTGGTCGTAAGTGTCGTCTCTCATAATACAATCCTGTAGAAAGAAGCGTTATTTCCACCATGACGCGAACAAATCTAAAAGAAAAGGCGCAGCCACGGGGGCCACGCCTTTTCGGATCAACTTCGCGATCAACGCTTAGTGAGCAATCGCACTTGCGGCTTGCTGCTCGCTCAGACGTTTGGCAGCGGCGGCCTCTTCGGCAGCCTCATCCCATTCCACGGGCTCGGGCTGACGCACCAGCGCCTGCTCTAGCACCTGACTGACGTGAGTCACGGGGATGATTTGCAGACCCGCTTTCACGTTGTCCGGAATCTCCGGCAGATCCTTTTCGTTCTCTTGCGGGATGAACACCGTGGTGATGCCCCCGCGCAGAGCTGCCAGCAGCTTCTCTTTCAGACCACCGATCGCCAGCGCATTACCACGCAGGGTAACTTCGCCGGTCATGGCGATATCCTTGCGCACCGGAATACCCGTCAGCACAGACACGATCGAGGTCACCATCGCCAGACCAGCCGAGGGGCCGTCTTTCGGGGTGGCCCCTTCGGGCACGTGGACGTGAATATCCCAAGTGTCAAACTTGGGAGGCTTCACGCCGATCTGCGGGCTGATCGAGCGGACATAGCTGGACGCCGCGTCAATCGATTCCTTCATCACGTCGCCAAGCTTACCGGTGGTCTTCATCCGGCCCTTACCGGGCAGACGCAGGGCTTCGATCTGCAGCAGATCGCCCCCGACCGAGGTATAGGCCAGACCGGTGACTACACCCACCTGATCCTCTTTTTCGGCCAGACCATGACGGTAGCGCTTCACACCAAGGAAATCCTCAAGGTTTTCGGGGGTGACGGTAACGGTCTCCACCTCTTTCTTGATGATCTTGGTCACGGCTTTCCGCGCCAATTTGGCAATCTCACGCTCAAGGTTCCGGACGCCAGCCTCACGGGTGTAGTAGCGCACTACATCCAGTAAACCTTCGTCGGTGACCGCGAATTCGCCTTTCTTCAGACCATGACCCGCAATCTGTTTGGGGATCAGGTGACGACGGGCAATCTCGGTCTTTTCTTCCTCGGTGTAGCCGGACAGCGGGATGATCTCCATCCGGTCCAGCAGCGGCCCAGGCATGTTGTAGCTGTTCGATGTGGTCAGGAACATCACGTCGCTCAGGTCGTATTCCACCTCAAGATAGTGGTCCACGAAGGTCGAGTTCTGTTCAGGGTCCAGCACCTCCAGCATCGCCGATGCCGGATCGCCACGCATGTCCTGCCCCATCTTGTCGATCTCATCGAGCAGGATCAGCGGGTTGGTGGTTTTCGCCTTCTTCAGCGCCTGAATGATCTTGCCGGGCATCGAGCCGATGTAGGTCCGGCGGTGACCGCGGATCTCGGATTCGTCACGCACGCCGCCAAGGCTGATGCGGATAAACTCACGACCCGTGGCCTTTGCCACCGACTTACCCAGCGAGGTTTTACCCACGCCCGGAGGGCCGACGAGGCACATGATCGGGCCTTTCAGCTTTTTGCTGCGGCTTTGCACGGCCAGATATTCGACGATCCGCTCTTTGACCTTTTCCAGACCATAGTGATCGGTATCCAGAATCTCTTCGGCGCGGCCCAGATCCTTTTTGACGCGCGAACGCACGCCCCACGGGATCGACAGCATCCAGTCCAGATAGTTGCGCACAACGGTCGCTTCGGCGGACATCGGGCTCATGTTCTTGAGCTTTTTGATCTCGGCCTCGGCCTTTTCACGGGCCTCTTTCGACAGCTTGGTGTTGGCAACCTTTTCTTCCAGCTCGGCGACTTCGTTCTGTTCGTCGCCATCCCCCAGCTCGCGCTGGATCGCCTTCATTTGTTCGTTCAGATAGTATTCGCGCTGTGTGCGCTCCATCTGGGTCTTAACGCGGCTCTTGATCTTTTTCTCGACCTGAAGAACCGACATCTCGCCCTGCATCAGGCCATAGACATGCTCAAGACGGTCCGAGACCACCAGCATTTCCAGCAGCTCTTGCTTCTGCTTCACGTCGATGCCCAGATGACCGGCCACAAGGTCGGTCAGCTTGCCCGCGTCCTCGGTCTCCGAGACACTGGCCAGCGCTTCTTCAGGGATGTTTTTCTTGATCTTGGCGTAACGCTCGAACTCTTCGGCGACCGAATGCTCTAGGGCAGCAACCGCGGCTTCGTCGCCAAGGTCCTCTTCCAGCAGTTCAGCGCGGGCCTCAAAGAAGGCCTCGTTCGGCAGGTATTCCATGATTTTGACACGCGCGATGCCTTCGACCAGCACCTTCACGGTGCCATCGGGCAGCTTGAGCAGTTGCAGGACATTGGCCAGCACGCCGACCTTGTAGATGCCCTCTGTGCCCGGATCATCGATGCTGGCGTCAATCTGGCTGGACAGCAGGATCTGCTTGTCGTCCGCCATGACCTCTTCCAGCGCGCGCACCGACTTTTCACGGCCTACGAACAGCGGAACGATCATGTGTGGGAACACCACGATGTCACGCAGCGGCAGGACCGGATAAGAGGTGTTGAGAGGTTCTTGCATAATGCGTCCTTCTTCCTGGCAAGATGGCATCGGCCCCTAAGTCGGCAGCGCGTACCATCTCCACGTTTCCGACTGCTTAATTTGGGTGTTCAGAACACTCATTACAACCGGCTTTTGCTCACAATGCCCCCATGCTGCGGGAACGGCAAGGGCACAACAACCGCAGAAGGCGTAACTCTACCGCACCTTCTGCAGTATAGCACTACGACCCTTCGAACGTAGTAACTGTGCAAGCCGCGCACCAAACGCGCGGCCAAGGGATAAAAATCCGTAAAAACCTCATAAAACTGTGGTTTTTATTGCGGAAACAGGGGGCACGCCGATGGGTCTTCGGGCCTGCCCCAAGCTGTTTTATTCAGCAACCAAGCGGCCTTACAAGGTCGGGTAATCCGTATAGCCCTTGGCCCCACCGCCGTAGTAGGTACTTTGGTCGCCCGCGTTCAGGGGCGCGTCCTGATGCCAGCGCAGAACCAGGTCGGGATTGGCAATGAAGGGGCGGCCCACGGCCACCAGATCAACCCCGTCCGCCAGACGTTTGTTTGCCAGCGCTTTGTCATAGCCGTTGTTGCCCATGTAGGTGCCCTTGTAGAGGGCGCGCAGCTTTTCGAACTCGCCATCACGGGCGCCGCCCGTTTGGCCTTCGACCACGTGCAGGTAGGCCAGCTTGTATTCGTTCAGGCGTTCAAAGACCGGCGTGAAGGTGGCCAGCGGATCGCTGTCACTGACCCCGTTGGCATTCGCAAACGGCGACAGGCGCAGGCCCACATGTTCCGCGTCCCAAGCGGCGATGACCGCGTCCAGAACCTCAAACAACAGACGAGTGCGGTTGGCAACGCTGCCGCCATAACGGTCGGTCCGCTTGTTCGCGCCGTCTTTCATGAACTGGTCCAGTAGATAGCCGTTGGCCCCATGCACCTCGACCCCGTCAAAGCCCGCCTCTTTGGCGCAGCGGGTGGCGTGGGCGTAATCCTCGATCACGCGGGTTAGTTCCTCAGTGCCAAGCGCACGGGGAACCGAGGTTTCTTCAAACCCGTTTTTGGTAAAGGTCTTCACCCCTGCCCCGATGGCGCTGGGGGCCACTGGCGGCTCATTATTCGGCTGGATCGAGGTGTGCGAGATCCGCCCCACGTGCCAAAGCTGCACGACGATCTTGCCGCCTTCAGCGTGGACTGCATCAGTCACCTTTTTCCATGCGGCCACTTGGCCATTGGTGAAGATTCCGGGGGTCTGGATATAGCCTTTGCCTTCGGGGCTGATATTGGTGGCCTCGGTGATCAGCAGACCCGCCGTTGCACGCTGGCGATAATATTCCACATGCAGATCATTCACTTCGCCAGTCTCATCATCTGCACGGTTGCGGGTCAACGGCGCCATTACGATGCGGTTCGCCATCTTGATCTTGCCAGCGGTGAAGGGGGTAAAAACGGTGTCGGTCATCACAGAACTCCTGAAATCATGCACCCAGCGCGGGGCGTCTGCTTTGACCTATGAACGTAACGAGGCGCTGCAAGTTCCCCTACAGCGCCTCATTGAACACGTTGTTGTGCGAATGTGCGGCAGTGAGCGCTATTTCTTGTCCTCAGCTTCGCACTGAGCCGCCTCTGGCCAGTCGCAGACCTGAAGGTCCGCGTTGAAGTGCAGTTCTCCGGGGCACGAGAATTCATAGGCCTGCCCCCAGTCGCATTTGCAAAACTTCGTGCAATCGGACGGATGCGGCAGGTGCAGAGCAAACTCGCCGTTGTCCGCAGGGCACATCGCATCGGCGCAGGTCTTTTCTTGGGCAAAGGCAGGGCCAGACAGCGCCAGA
Source organism: Donghicola tyrosinivorans (assembly GCF_003003355.1). Classification (GTDB taxonomy): domain Bacteria; phylum Pseudomonadota; class Alphaproteobacteria; order Rhodobacterales; family Rhodobacteraceae; genus Donghicola; species Donghicola tyrosinivorans. The sequence continues at coordinate 219,441 of NZ_PVTQ01000001.1, read as the reverse complement.
AAAACAATCAAGAAACGCATGATCTCTCCATATTTCAGAAATACGGAGAGATTATCGCAATGACCCTGCTTCGATTAGCGCAAAACGCCTAACCTTTTAGCGCAAATCATCAAAGCGGCTCGATATCCCCTTCGGCGCGTTTGGCGTGGAAATCGGCCTCCCATGCGGCAAAGGTGCCTGCGGAGATGGCGTCGCGCATGCCCTGCATTAGGTCCTGATAGTAATGCAGGTTGTGCCATGTCAGCAGCATGGACTGGATGATTTCCTTGGCGCGGAAAGTGTGGTGGAAATAGGCGCGACTGTAGTTCCGGCAAGCGGGGCAGCCGCATTCCTCATCTAAGGGACGCGGGTCATCCTGATGGCGGGCGTTCTTGATGTTCAGCACACCGCGACGGGTAAAGACCTGCCCCGTCCGGCCCGAGCGGGACGGCAGCACGCAGTCCATCATATCAATGCCCCGCTTCACGGCGCCCACGATATCATCAGGCTTGCCGACACCCATCAGATAACGCGGCTTGTCCACGGGCAGCATGTCGGGCGCATATTCCAGCACGTCGAACATCATGTCCTGCCCTTCGCCCACGGCCAGACCGCCGACGGCGTAGCCGTCAAAGCCGATCTTCTGTAGCGCCTCGGCGCTTTCCTCGCGCTGGTCGCGGAAGACGCTGCCCTGCTGGATGCCGAACAGCGCGTGACCGGGCCGATCCCCGAAAGCATCGCGCGACCGCTGCGCCCACCGCATAGACAGACGCATCGATTCCAGTGCCTGCGCTTCGGTGGCTGGGAACGGAGTGCATTCGTCGAAACACATAACAATATCGGACCCCAGCAGGCGCTGGATCTCCATGCTGCGCTCAGGCGTGATTTCGTGCTTAGACCCGTCCACATGGCTTTTGAAGGTCACGCCTTTTTCGGTCAGCTTGCGCAGTCCGGCCAGCGACATGACCTGAAACCCGCCCGAATCCGTCAGGATGGGACGGTCCCAGTTCATGAACTTGTGCAGGCCGCCCAAACGGTCGATCCGTTCCGCCGTGGGGCGCAGCATCAGGTGATAGGTATTGCCAAGCAGGATATCAGCACCGGTCGCCCGAACGCTTTCGGGCAGCATCGCCTTGACCGTCGCCGCCGTGCCTACTGGCATGAATGCAGGCGTCCGAATTTCCCCCCGCGGCGTTTCAATCACGCCAGTGCGGGCTTTCCCATCTGTAGCCTTGAGATCAAAGCGAAAACCTGTTGCCATGGTCATACTCTCGTTTTATCGCGCCCCCAGTATAAGTCGAACCTTATGGTCCGACGACAAGGAGCCCCCTTAAATGACCGAACCCCATGACATTGCAGAAGCCGCCCCGCTGCCCCTTACGCTTGGCTGGGAAGAGTGGGTAAGTCTGCCTGATCTGGGTCTGCCGGCCTTGCGCGCCAAAGTCGACACCGGAGCGCGCACCAGTGCTTTGCACGCCTTTGACATTGAATCCTTCGGCAGTGCAACCCGTCCGCGCGTGCGCTTTACCGTGCATCCCATCCCCGGACGCGAAGATCTGGTCATCCCTTGCTCGGCCGAGATCATCGACCGCCGCGAGGTCACCAGCTCGAACGGTGAGACCGAGTTGCGGTATGTGATCCAGTCCAAACTGCTGATCAATGGAGTCGACTGGCCCGTTGAGCTGACCCTGACCGACCGCCGCACCATGGCGGCCCGCATGCTGCTGGGGCGTCAAGCTTTGGGTGAACGGGTGACCGTGGCCCCCGCTGAACGGTTCTGCCAGCCCAAGCTGAATTACGACGTCTATCACACCACCAAGATCGCCCAATCGGCCCCCCGCCGCGCCCTGCGCGTGGCTGTGCTAAGCCGCGAGACCAACTTCTCGACGGGCCGTCTGGTGGAAGAAGGCGAAGCCCGCGGCCACTCGGTGGAGGTGATCGACACCGCCCGCTGCTACATGGCGATCAATGCGCTTGCGCCCGAAGTTTACTACGACGGCAAACGCCTGCCCCGCTATGACGCGGTGATCCCGCGCATCGGTGCCAGCATCACCAGCTATGGCACAGCGATCATGCGCCAGTTCGAAACCATTGGCACCTATTGCGTGAACGGCAGCCAAGGCATCACCGCCAGCCGTGACAAACTATATGCGCACCAGTTGATGGCCAAGGCCAAGATCGGCATGCCCGTCACGGCCTTTGCCAGCTCGCCCAAGGACACCAGCAACCTGATCGGTCTGGTGGGCAGTGCGCCCCTGATCGTCAAGCTGCTGGAATCGACCCAAGGCAAAGGCGTGGTTCTGGCCGAAACCAAGAAAGCCGCCGAGTCGGTGATCGACGCGTTCCGCGGCCTGAAAGCCAACTTTCTTGTGCAACAGTTCGTGAAAGAAGCCGCAGGCGAGGATATCCGCTGCCTGGTGATCGACGGCAAAGTCGTCGCCTCGATGAAGCGCACCGGCGCCGAAGGGGATTTCCGCAGCAACCTGCATCGGGGCGGCAGCGCCACCGCAATTCGCATCACCAAGGAAGAGCGTGACACCGCCATCCGCGCCGCCAAAACCTTTGGCCTTGGCTTGGCGGGCGTGGACCTGCTGCGCTCGGACGATGGCCCGAAGGTGCTAGAGGTAAACTCGTCCCCCGGCCTTGAGGGAATCGAGAAAGCCAGCAAGAAAAACATCGCTGGCATGCTGTTCGACGCAATCGAACTGAAAGTGCGCCCTGCGCCTGTGCGCCGCAGAAAGGCTGATTCAGGCGCCGAAAGCTAAGGCACCGGCCCCTGCAATACCTCAGACTCATCGCCTCCCACTTTACGGGAGGCGGGGCATTCCCTATATGAATGCTCAGGAAATAGAACAGGACAGATGATGACCCAGGCGAATGAACAGCTGGAAGGCACGCCCCTGATCGCACCTTCGTCGACCGATCACCCCCTGCATGAGGCGATCGTCGAGGCGTGTCGCACCGTGTTTGACCCGGAAATTCCGGTGAACATCTACGACTTGGGCCTGATCTACACGATCAACATCTCGCCCGAAAACGAGGTTCATGTCATCATGACCCTAACCGCGCCCGGCTGCCCCGTTGCAGGCGACATGCCCGGCTGGATTCAGGATGCGATCGAACCGGTCCCCGGCGTGAAAAGCGCCACGGTCGAGCTGGTCTTCGACCCGCCCTGGGGCATGGAAATGATGAGCGACGAAGCCCGGCTGGAATTGGGCTTTATGTAACCCTCTTTGCGCCCTGCGCAGAAAGGACACGACATGTTCGCAATCCCCGGAAAACAGGCCGTCAGCATCTCGGATGCGGCGGCAAAGCAGATCACCAAACTGATGGCACGCGACGGCTCGCAAGGGCTGCGGATCGGCATCAAGAAAGGTGGCTGCGCCGGTATGGAATACACGATGGAGTATGTCTCCGAAGTTGATCCCAACGACGAAGTGGTCGAACAGAACGGCGCCCGCGTGATGATCGCGCCTATGGCCCAGATGTTCCTGTTCGGCACCGAAATCGACTATGAAACCAGCCTGCTGGAATCGGGGTTTAAATTCCGTAACCCCAACGTGGTGGACGCCTGCGGCTGCGGGGAATCCATCAAATTCAAAGACATCGAAGAGCTGAAGGCTGAACAGGGTCAATAAGCCCGCTTGACGCTTCCCGCCCCCTCCGCGATTGTTCGCGCAAACACAACGCGAGGGGGACGGAATGCGTCGCAAATTTGCCGCTGGCAACTGGAAGATGAACGGAACGGGCGAGGCCCTTTCGGAACTCAACGAACTCACCAACACTTATCAGAGCGCCGATATCGATATCGCGATCTGCCCGCCCGCAACGCTTGTGGACCGCGCCTCCGAGGCAGCCTCAGGCAGCGCCGTAGCCATTGGCGGTCAGGACTGCCACGCAAACACCTCTGGTGCGCACACCGGTGACATCAGCGCCGACATGCTGCGTGATGCAGGTGCAACCTATGTGATCGTCGGCCACTCGGAACGCCGCGAAGATCATGGCGAAAGCTCGGACAATGTGGCCGACAAAGCCACCGCAGCCTATGACGCGGGCCTGATTGCAATCGTCTGCATCGGCGAAAGCCTCGACACCCGCAACGCCGGCGACACCCTCGCCCTGATTGGCGAGCAACTGGCCGAAAGCCTGCCCGACAGCGCCACAGGCACCAACACCGTGATCGCTTATGAGCCGATCTGGGCCATCGGCACCGGCCTGACACCCACCCTCGACCAGATCGCCGAAGTCCACGATTTCATGCGGGACACCCTAGCCAAGCGCTTCGGCACCGAGGCCGCAGACGCCTTCCGTTTGCTCTATGGTGGTTCGGTCAAACCCGGCAACGCCGCCGAAATCTTTGCCACCTCAAACGTCGACGGCGCTTTGGTTGGCGGTGCAAGCCTGAAGGCAAGCGACTTCTCTGACATAATCGACGCGCTTGCGGGCGCCTGAGCGACATTGAGTATTTAAGCAATAAGGAAGTCATAATTTTTCACACTTCCTTATTGTAAAAATACTCGAAAAACTCCGCGCAAAGAAAAGGCGCCGTTCCAGATTGGAGCGGCGCCTTTTGCAGTGGAGGGGAACCGGGCGTTGAACCGCCCGGCATTTGTTATTTGGTTATGATTTCCGGACCCATGAAGGTTGTCGGCAGATAGGTCGACAGCCACGGGATGTAGGTCACCATGATCAGGAACACGAACAGCACGGCTAGGAAGGGCAGCGCGGCGCGCACCACCGACATCATCGGCATACCGGCCACACCGGAGGTCACGAAGAGGTTCAGACCTACGGGCGGGGTGATCATACCGATCTCCATGTTCACCACCATGATGATGCCCAGATGGATCGGATCGATGCCAAGTTCGATGGCAATCGGGAACACCAGCGGTGCGACGATCACGATGAGGCCCGAGGGCTCCATGAACTGGCCGCCGATCAGCAGGATCACGTTGACGATGACCAGGAACATGATCGGGCCAAAGCCTGCGTCCAGCATCATGCCAGCGATGTGCTGGGGGATCTGCTCGTCGGTCAGCACGTGCTTCAGGATCAGCGCGTTGGCGATGATGAACATCAGCGTCACGGTCAGCTTGCCCGCATCGAACAAGGTGTTCTTGGTGTCCTTGTGGAAGAACGCGGTAACGATGGCTTTGGGCTGCTGGATCAGCGAGAGGTTCCGCTCGCCTTCAGGACGGGCCAGCGGGCCCATGTCGCGGTAAACGAAGGTTGCGATCAGGAACGAATAGACGGCTGCCACAGCTGCGGCTTCGGTCGGGGTGAAGATACCGCCGTAGATACCGCCCAGAATGATCACGATCAGGAAGAGGCCCCAGCCGGCTTCGCGACCCGAGGTCATGACCTCGCCCCAGCCCTGCCATTCGCCTTTGGGCAAGTTGCGGACTTTGGCGATGATATAGATCGTCAGCATCAGCATGGTGCCAGCCATCAGGCCGGGGATCACGCCTGCAAGGAACATGCGGCCGACCGACACGTCGGTTGCCGACGCATAGACCACCATCACGATCGAGGGCGGGATCAGGATGCCCAAGGTACCTGCGTTGGCGATGACGCCTGCGGCAAAGTCCTTGCTATAGCCCACCTGACGCATACCAGCGATCACGATCGAGCCGATGGCCACAACGGTCGCGGGAGATGAGCCCGACAGGGCGGCGAACAGCATACAGGCAAAGACACCCGCAATCGCCAGACCACCGGGGAAGTGCCCCACCAGCGCGATAGAGAAGCGGATGATCCGCCGCGCCACGCCGCCCGTGGACATGAAGGACGAGGCCAGAATGAAGAAGGGGATCGCCAGCAGGGTGTAGTGACCAGCCATCGCTTGGAAAAAGCTTTGGGCAATCGACGACAGCGAGGTTTCCGACAGCACCAGCAGGAATACAACGGACGAGAAGCCAAGGCTGACCGCGATCGGTACGCCGACCAGCATCAGGCCGACGATCATGGCAAAGAGAATTGCGACTTCCATCGGATTATTCCTCGTAGTTCATGTGGCGCACGTCATCGACGGCGTCTTCAGCTTCGTGGCTGACGATCAGGCTGTCTGTCTGGCCGCGCATCACCTGAATGAAGGCTTGGATGAAGCGGAACAGCAGCAGGCCCATGCCGATCGGCAGCATGGCGTAGGGGATGAAACGGGGCAGCTTTTCATAGTGATCGCCGTCATTCATCAGAGGTTCGATCCAGCGCAGCCACTCGGGCATCGGCAGTTCAAGAACCTCGTACCACGCGCGGTAGCTGGTACGTTTCATCTCTTCCAGACCAGTGGGGAACCAGTGGCCGTTAGTCTGGGGCAGGTTGGCAAAGTTGGCCCAGTAGTCCCATGCGCCCTTGAACAGAAGGAATGCATAGGCGACGCAGATCGCCGCGGCGACGATCGCCAACAGACGGCGTACGGGCGCCGAGAACATGCTGGTCAGGGCGTCGACCCCGAGGTGTGCAGTGACCTTGACCGCGTAGCTGATCCCGAACAGCACCAGCCAAGCGAAAAGGAATGTGGTCGCTTCCAGACCCCAGCTGAGGCTGGCGTTGAAACCGTAGCGCAACACGACGTTCATGAAGGTGACGAGGGTCATCAGGCCCAGAAGGATCGCAATGATCGTTTCTTCCAGTGAATTGATGAACCGCCCCAGAGCCGTTTTCGGCTCGTATTTTGCGGACATGGGGACGCTCCTGAGAGGTGGTTGGGTTATGAACCAAGACCCCGGCCCCCGTAAAAGGGCCGGGGCAATATCAGATCAAAGGTGCAGCTTAGTGCTTGGCGTTGATCGCCTGAGCCGCGTCGATGTTCTCCTGACCAACGTCAGCGGTGAACTGCGACCAAACGGGCATCATTGCATCAACCCATGCCTGACGCTGTTCAGCGTTCAATTCACGGATCTCGCCGCCGGCATCCAGAACCGCCTGACGGGCTTCTGCGTCGACTTCTGCGATGGCTGCGTTACGGCTGGTGGTGACTTCTTCGACGATGGTTGCCAGCTGGTCACGTACGTCCGCGTCCAGGCTATCCCACCAGTCAACCGAAGTGACCAGCATGTAGTCCAGAACACCGTGGTTGGTTTCGGTGGTGCCGTCCTGCACTTCGAAGAACTTCTGGCCGTAAACGTTCGACCAGGTGTTTTCCTGACCGTCAACAACGCCGGTCTGCAGAGCGCCGTAAACTTCCGAGAAGGCCATCGGCTGGGGCGATACGCCGATCGCTTCCATCTGCGCCTTGATCACTTCCGACGGCTGAACGCGGAACTTCAGGCCAGCTGCATCGGTGGGCAGGGTCAGCGGCTTGTTTGCCGACATCTGCTTCATGCCGTTGTGCCAGAAGCCCAGACCCAGCAGGCCGCGCTTGACCATCGATTCCTTCATACCTGCGCCCGCTTCCGAGTTCTGGAACTCGTCAACAGCTTCCATGTTCTTGAACATGAAGGGCAGGTCGAAAATGCGGAAGACTTTGGTGAACTGTTCGAACTTCGACAGCGAGGGGGCCGCCATCTGAACGTCGCCTTGCAGCATCGCTTCCAGAACCTGGTCGTCGTTGTAGAGGGTCGAGTTAGGGTACACTTCCATGCACGCCTTGCCGTTCATCTCGTCGTTGACGCGCTGCTGCAGCAGCGATGCGGCCAGACCTTTGGGGTGCTTGTCGGTGTTGGTGACGTGGCTCAGCTTGATAACAACTTCGCCTTCATCACACTGGGCCATCGCGCCAGCGGCGCCGGTAACGGTCAGAGCAAGAGCGGTTGCTGCGGTTGCGAGAAATTTCATGGTTCTCCTCCCCATTGAAATTAAAATACCCAAGCCTCACATGAGACTTCGCAGCAGAGGTAAACGCCCAAGGCCTTAGCCCCTCAAGCGGATAATCACATTTTCGACATTGGGGCGGATTTCTTAATATTTACCGGCAGTTAAGGGTTGCACAAAACGCAACCCAGCCATGCGGCAGCGCGGCGATGTGCGAAATCCCGCACATGGGATTTTCGCCTTGTGCGAAAATCCGCACATTACTCGGAGCGGAAGTCTTCAGCACGAATCCCGTGGCGGGTCAGCTTGTCGTAGAAAGTCTTGCGCGGCAGTTTTAGTGCTTTTGCAGCAGCGGTCGCCTGCCCTGCATGCTTACGGAGAGCTTCAATAAGCAGTGACCGTTCTACTTGTGCCATCTGCTCGGCCAAACCAAGGCTTTGATCTTCGACCACATCACCCAAACGCAGGGCAAAGCGCATGGCGGCGTTCATCAAGGCACGGGCGTTGCCGGGCCAGTCCTGCGCCATCAGACGGGCGATGACCTCGGACGTGATTTCAGGGGCCGAAACGCCCGCCTGCTCGGCGGCCTGCGCCACATATTGGCGGAACAGGACGGGAATATCTTCGGGCCGTTCGCGCAGGTCGGGGATGTACACCCGCACGCCTTCAAGGCGGTAATAGAGATCGGCGTTGAACTGCCCCTCGGCCACAAGCGCGGCAAGATCACGCGTGCTTCCTGCTAGAACCCGTGCGCCCGCATTTTCCAGCCGCGTCAGCAAAGAGAACTGGGTTTCACTGGGCAAAAGCGCGACTTCGTCCAGAAAAATGCTGCCGTTCTCGGCCCGCTCCATCGCCTCGGCCAAGGCTTCGGGGTTGAGACCTGCGGCGCTGCGCTTTTCAAAGGGCTCTTTGGCGCGGGGAGACATCAGGTGGATCACCTCGGCCACTTTGTAGACACCCGTCCCGGGCGCGCCGGTGACCAGCACATCGGTCGCGGTGCCCGCAATTGTGCGCACGGTGGCACGCAGGGTCTCCATCGCTTGGGACTTGCCGAAGATCATCCGCGCCGCCGGATCGCCCGCAGTCAGTTGTGCCCGCAAGCGGCGGTTTTCCAGCACCAGCCCGCGATGGGCCAGCGCCTTTTCCAATGCGGCCAATAGATCCTTAGGCGCACAGGGCTTTTCCAGAAAGTCAAAGGCCCCTGCCCCCATCGCCTGCACCGCCATGGGAATATCGCCTTCACCGGTCAAAAGGATCACCGGCAGGTCCGCATCCACCTTGCGCACATAGTCCAGCAAGTAGAACCCGTCGCGCCCAGGCATACGGATATCCGACAGGATCACCCCGTTAAAATCCGCCTGAATCAGATCCTTGGCACCAACGAATGACCCCGCCAGCGTCGGATGCAGCCCGCCAAGATCCAGCGTTTGGCCCAAAGCCTCGCGCACGGCCATATCATCTTCGACGATCAGGACATTGGTCAGCATCAGGGGGTTTCCTCTTGCCAAGGTTGCAGTTCGACCGAGAACAAAGCGCCCTCGTCAGGGCTGTTTTCGCCCCGTATCACGCCGCCAAAGGATTGCACCAGACCGTATGAGATCGAAAGCCCAAGACCCATCCCCTCGGACGCGCCGACTTCTTTGGTGCTATAAAACGGGTCGAAAATCTTTTCGGGGGCCTCGATGCCGGGGCCGGTGTCGGCCACGGTCATCAGCACCGGATCACCTTCGGTCAGGGTGATTGTCAGGCAGCGGAACGTCTGCCCCGTCATCGCATCAATCGCGTTAGAGATAAGGTTCAGCGTGACCTGTTGCAGGCGCACATCGCCGCCGCGCACCAGCACCGGATGGGCCGGAGGAGACCAGACCAGCGCCACCCCTTCCTGCTTCATCCGCGCCTCGCTTAGTTCCAGCGCGTTCGCGATCACCTGCACCAGATCGACACGGCCCACGGGTTCACGCTCTTGCCGCGCAAAGGCCCGCAGGTTCTTGATGATCCGTCCCATGCGCCGCGCCATGTCTGAAATCCGCTCAAGGTTCTTGGCAGCATCTGCATCGCGCCCACGCTCCATGAACAGAACGGCGTTCTCGGCAAAGGTCTGGATCGCCATCAACGGCTGGTTCAATTCATGACTGATGCCTGCGGACATCTTTCCCAAAGCGCTTAGCTTTCCCGCCTGCACCAGATCGGCCTGCGCCTGCTCTAGTTCAGCGGTGCGTTGGGCCACCCGCTCTTCCAGTTGCAGGTTGGCAAGGGACAAGGCGCGGCGGCGTTCGGTCACAAGGAACAAGAGCGCCCCAAAGAACAGCAGGATCACTGCCGCCACCGTCGCCTGCAACGCCGCGATATTACGGGCCGATGCCGTATCGACCAGCGCTTCGGCCTGCATCCCGACCACCGGCAGATCGCGCACCAGATGCAGGGACTTGGCAGGCACATAGCGGCCCGCATCCAGCGCCCAATGTTCAACACCGTCGCGGGTGGTCGCTTCAAACGGCAGAAAGGGCCGCAAGGGGGCTGCGCGGTAATCGGCGTTCTGGCTTTGCCGCCCCTTCCCCCGCTGCAAGTACAGCAGTTCTTCCCGGTTCGAGATAAATACAACGCCCAAATCGTCGGTGAAGAACACCACTGGCACGCCCCCGCGCCAGTCGCGCTCAAGCCGCTCGATGTCCACGACGACCACAATCGCGCCCTTCACGGCCCCATCCTCGGCAAAGACCGGCGCGGCGTAGTAAAAGGCACGACGCTGGAACCGCGGGCTGACTGCGTGAAAACTGCCAAGCCCTCCGTCCATCGCCCGTTGGAACATGGGCATCGCGGACCAATCCACCGTATCCGCCCCATTCGCATTACCGATCAACCGCCCGCTGCGATCCAACAGCATCACATCCAAAGCCGTTGTTTTATCGGCAGATTTCACGAACAGCGTTCGCAGAGCTTCACGGTTCGACGGATCGGTCACATAGGGATGGTCCGACAGATAAACCGCCAGTTCGCGATAGCGCTGAAGCTCGGCCCGCAGGCGGTCAGCGGCCAGTTCAAGGTCAGCCCGTCCCCGCTGCGCGGTCTGCTGCAAGGCTTGGGTATAGCTGTAATGCCAGATCGCCCCGCTGATTGCGGCAGTGCCCATCAGAAACAGCAGGATCAGGACAAATCGACGTTCGAACAGAGCTTTCATATCAGCCTTCTACCAAACCTGCCCATGCAGGCGCCAGACAGCGCAATGACCATGGGGCAGACAGGGCCTAGATCATTGCGCGGACTATAGAATTCTTCTTACATGCGCCTATGACACGGATACAGCAATCGCCCACTGACCCTGCCTTTGTGCAAAACCCCTACCCGTTTTACGACTCGGCCCGCGCGCGGGCGCAGGTGCTGTGGTGGGACGAATACGCCATGCCCGCTGTCTTTAGTCATGCCGCCGTCAGCGCCCTGCTGAAGGACCGTCGTTTTGGACGCGAGGTCCCGCCCGAGAACGCTGTTCCTGCCCCCGACCACCTGACTGCCTTTTACGGGGTCGAGGCCCATTCGATGCTGGAACTTGAGGCACCCCGCCACACCCGCCTGCGCGGTCTGGTGCTGCGGGCTTTCACCAGCCGCCGGATCAAGGCGTTAGAGCCGGAAATCCGCGCCCTCTGTCACCAGTTGATCGACAATCTGCCCGCTGGGGGCTGCGATCTGCTGCCCGCCTATTGCACGCCCATTCCGGTCATCGTTATCGCCCGCCTCTTAGGCGTTCCCGAAGAGATGGCCCCGCAATTGCTGCGCTGGTCCAACGACATGGTGGGCATGTACCAAGCGGGCCGCACGCGCGCCCATGAAGACGCCGCCAACCTTGCCGCGCAGGAATTTACCGCCTTCATGGCGGATTATATCGACCAGCGGCGACGGGATGCGCGGGACGATCTGATCTCGGAACTGATCAAAGCCGAAGAGGACGGCCAGCGCCTGACCACGGAAGAGATGATCACCACCTGCATCCTGCTGCTGAACGCAGGGCATGAGGCCACGGTGCACACACTGGGGAACGGCGTGAAGACTCTGCTAGAGGAAAACGTTCCCCTATCGGCGCTGAAACCGGACACCATTTCCGGCACGGTCGAGGAAGTCCTGCGCTTCGATCCGCCCCTGCACGTCTTCACCCGCTATGCCTATGAGGACATTCACCTCTTTGGCTATGACTTCAAACGGGGCGATCAGGTGGCATTGATGCTGGCCTCGGCCAACCGCGACCCTGCCGCATGGGCTGATGCCGGAACATTCGACCCGAAACGGGCCATCAAGACGAACACCAGTTTCGGCGGCGGCATCCATTTTTGCATCGGGGCACCGCTGGCACGGCTAGAGCTACAGATCGCGCTAGAGGTCCTGTTCGACCGCCTGCCCAATCTAGCGCTGGACGGCACCCCGTCCTACGCCGATGTCTATCATTTCCACGGGCTCAGCGCCCTGCCTGTCCGCTATTAAAGCGGTTTATAGCGGCAGGGCTGTGGTGCTCTTGATCTGCTCCATCGACAGCAGCGCGGTCACGTTATGCACCCGCACCTCTGAAATCAGCGCCTGATAAAAGGCGTCATAGGCACGGGCGTTCTGCACACGCACCTTCAGGATATAGTCGATATCCCCCGCCAGACGGTGCGCCTCTTGCACTTCGGGGCGCGATTTCACCGCGTTCAGGAATGCCTCTTGCCATTCCTTCTCATGGGCGCTGGTGCGGATCAGCACAAAGAAACATGCCTCAAAACCAAGGGCTTCAGGGTCCAGAACGGCGGTCTGCGCACCAATGACGCCCGCCTCTTTCAGCTTGCGGATTCGATTCCACACAGGGGTCTTGGAAGAGCCGACTTTGCGGGCGATCTCATCCAATGACTGACTGGCATCCTCCTGCAACTCGGAAAGGATTTTCCGGTCTATCTGGTCCAGACGCACACTCATTCTCATTTTCTCCTGTTTGGGGAAACCGGCGTTCTTCCCGCCGCACGATTTGGAACAATCATTCTTATCTCCGCCGACATATAGCCAATTAGGGGGACAATTTCCTATATCTAACCCCAAGTCAAGCCAGCCACGGCACGCCAAGACAGACGGGTCCGGCCGGCGCAATTCGTTTCATCACAGGAGCTCGGCTCATATGGCCCGCAAATTCACGCCCAAGGTTGTGACCGCAAACCATCTGCTGGAAGGCGATGTCATCTACTTCACCGCAGACGACCGCTGGACCCGTAACCTCTGTGAGGCCGAGCTGATCGAAGACGAAGCTCACGCCGACGTCCGACTGCTGGATGCGAACCGTGACCAATCCATCGTCGTCGGCGTCTATCTGGCCGACGCCATCGCGGGCCCGAACGGCCCCGAGCCCACCCACTTCCGCGAGGACTTCCGCCGCACCGGCCCGTCCAACTACTTCCACGGCAAACAGGCAGAGGCAAAGGTTTAACCGATGTACAAGTACAACGAATTCGACGCCGCCTTTCTGGCCGAGCGTAACGCCCAGTTCCGCGCTCAGGTCGAGCGCCGCATCGACGGCAGCCTGACCGAGGACGAATTCCGCCCCCTGCGCCTGATGAATGGTCTGTACCTGCAACTGCACGCCTACATGCTGCGCGTGGCAATCCCCTACGGCACCCTGTCGTCGGACCAGATGCGCCAACTGGCTCTGCTGGCGGAAAAGTGGGACAAAGGCTACGGCCACTTCACCACCCGTCAGAATATCCAGTACAACTGGCCCAAGCTGCCTGATGTGCCGGATATGCTGGACGCTCTGGGCGAGGTTGGCCTGCACGCTATCCAGACGTCGGGCAATACCATCCGTAACGTGACCGCCGACCACTTTGCCGGTGCGGCTGCCGATGAACTGGCAGACCCCCGCCCCGTGGCCGAACTGCTGCGCCAGTGGTCCACCGACCACCCCGAATTCCAGTTCATGCCGCGCAAATTCAAGATCGCGATCACCGGCTCGCCCAATGACCGCGCCGTGACCAAGGCCCACGACATCGGCCTGCGCATGGTGGAAAAAGACGGCCAGATCGGCTTTGAGGTGATCGTCGGTGGCGGCCTTGGCCGCACCCCGATGGTTGGCAAGGTGATCAACCCCTTCGTCACCCACGAAGACCTGCTGCCCTATCTGGAAGCCATCGTCAGCGTCTGGAACATCGAAGGCCGCCGCGACAACAAATACAAAGCGCGTATCAAGATCACTGTACATGAACAGGGTTTGGACACCTTCCGCGCCAAAGTCGAAGAGCGTTTCGCGGTGCTCAAGCCCCAGTTCGGCGGCTTTGACCAGAAACTGCTGGCCGAGATCGAACAGCACTTCCTGCCGCCCGCCTTCAAGAACGACGAAGTCGTCGGCTTCCAGACCGCCTATGACAACGATCCGGTGTTCCGTTCGTGGATCGACACCAACATCACCGCCCACAAGCGTGATGACCATGCGATCGTGACCATCTCGATCAAGCAGCACGGCAAAACCCCCGGTGACGCCAGCGCCGAGCAGATGCGCCTGATGGCCGAACTGGCCGACCGTTTCGCCTATGGCGAGCTGCGCATCAGCCACGAGCAAAACGTGATCATGCCCCACGTCCACAAGTCGGGCCTGCCGGAACTGTTCAAAGCGCTGAAAGCTGCCGATCTGGGCACCGCGAACGTCGGCCTTGTGTCGGATATCATCGCCTGCCCCGGCATGGACTACTGCGCACTGGCCACCGCGCGCTCGATCCCGATTGCACAGCAGATCGCGACCCGCATCGAAGACCTGAAGATCGAACACGAAGTGGGCGAGCTGAAGATCAAGATCTCGGGCTGCATCAACGCCTGTGGTCACCACCACGTGGGCCACATCGGCATTCTGGGTCTGGACCGCGCTGGCGTGGAAAACTACCAGATCACTCTGGGCGGCGATCACACCGAAAACATGGTGGTCGGCGAACGGGCGGGCCCCGGTTTCAGCTACGACAATATCGTTCCCGCGATCGAGCGTCTGATCTTGGCCTATCTGGACCTGCGCAGCAGCGCAGACGAACGTTTCATTGATGCCTACCGGCGTGTGGGCCCCGCTCCTTTCAAAGCGGCGCTCTACCCCGAGGCGGAGGCAAAGGCCAATGCAGCCTGAACGAAAACCTGATCCTTTTGCCGGTCAGCCCGCGACCGCGCCCTTGGGCGTGGATGCGGATCTGGCGGCACGGGTCGCGGCTCTGAACGCAAGGTATCGCCACCACGGCGCGACCTCGGTTCTAGAGCAGGCCCTGAAAGATCCCGACGCAGGCAAGCTTGCGTTGGTGTCCAGCTTTGGCGCGGAATCGGTGGTTCTGTTGCACCTGATGTCGATCATCAACCGGCACACGCCGGTGATCTTTATCGACACCCAGATGCTCTTTGCCGAAACGCTGGCCTATCAGGCCGAACTGGCCGAACGTCTGGCACTGGAAGACATGCGCATCATCCGCGCAGCCGATCTGGATGTCGCCCGTCAGGACCCCGACGGCACCCTGCACCAGTTCGACACCGATGCGTGCTGCAACCTGCGCAAGACCATCCCGCTGGAAAACGCCTTGAAAGGCTTTGACGGCTGGATCACCGGCCGCAAGCGGTTCCAGTCCGGCACCCGCGCCGCCCTCGATTTCTTCGAGGTCGAAGACGGCACCGGCCGGATCAAGGTCAATCCTCTGGCCAAATGGGCGCCCGAGGACATCAAGAACTATATGGAAGAAAACCGCCTGCCCCGTCACCCGCTGGTGGCCAAAGGCTATCCCTCAATCGGCTGTGCGCCTTGCACCTCGCCGGTCAAGGAAGGCGAAGACCCCCGTGCCGGTCGTTGGCGCGGACAGGACAAGACTGAATGCGGCATCCATTTCGTAAATGGAAAAATGGTCCGCAAAGGAGTGAACGCATGACTGTACTCGTGACCGATGCGGGCTTCACCGCAGATGACTGGACCGGTGGCTTTGAAGATCGCGCAGATGTGGCAACCCTGCCCTCTGACGCGGACGCTGCCGCCATTGCCGATCAATTGGGCACTCTGGCGCTGATCCGCGTGGAATTTCCCTCCTTTGCAGATGGCCGCGGTTTTGGTATTGCCCGACGTCTGCGAGATATGGGCTACAAAGGGCGTCTGCGCGCCACCGGCCACGTGATCTCTGACCAATACGCCATGGCCCGCCGGTGCGGCTTTGACGAGGTCGAGATCAGTGACGACCTTGCCGCCCGCCAGCCCGAAGACCAGTGGCAGTTCCGCGCCAGCTGGCAAGCCCATGACTATCAGTCGCGCCTGCGCGCGTCCTGACACACTTTCAAAATTCCGAATACGTTGCTATATGGCACGTAGAGAAAGGGATATCCGATGACCGAACAAACCGCTGTTCAAGCCGCCGCCGCAAGCAAAGTGGTCCTGCCCGACGCGCAGACCGTGACCGAAGTCACCCACTGGACCGACCGCCTCTTCTCGTTCCGCGTATCGCGCCCCGCGTCGCTACGCTTCCGCTCTGGCGAATTCGTCATGATCGGCCTGATGGGCGATCCCGATCCCAAGACCGGCAAGCAAAAGCCCCTGCTGCGCGCTTACTCCATCGCCTCGCCCGCTTGGGACGAAGAGCTCGAGTTCTACTCGATCAAGGTGCAGGACGGCCCGCTCACCTCGAAGCTGCAGCACATCCAGCCCGGCGACCAGATCATCCTGCGCCCCAAGCCCGTGGGAACACTGGTCCATGATGCCCTGCTGCCCGGCAAGCGCCTGTGGCTCTTCGCCACCGGCACCGGCATCGCCCCCTTTGCCTCGCTCATCCGCGAGCCGCAAACCTATGAAGACTACGACCAGATCATCCTGACCCACACCTGCCGCGAAGTGGCAGAGCTGGAGTATGGCAAACAACTGGTCGAAAACGTCCGCAACGACGAACTTCTGGCCGAACTGATGGGCGAAGGCTTCGCAGACAAGCTGGTCTACTACCCGACCACCACGCGGGAAGAAAGCCCCCGTATGGGCCGCATCACCGACCTGCTGAAAGACGGCACCGTCTACAAAGACCTCGGCATCGACGGCATCAAACCCGAAACCGACCGCGGCATGGTCTGCGGCTCGCTGCCCTTCAACAAAGACATCATGGCCATCCTCGAAGAGGCCGGCCTGCGTGAAGGCGCCAACTCGGAACCCGCCGAATTCGTGGTGGAAAAAGCCTTCGTCGGCTAACCGCCACACACCAAGCCAAATACACAAAAGCCGCCGTCAGGACCCTCCCGACGGCGGCTTCTTTATTGCATAAATACTCAATTCACCACCGCAACCAGCCCGCGCCAGCGATACCGGCTTCTTCTCGACCCAAATACTCACAGCACCCCGCCAGCCGTATTCGCAAACAAAACAGTCATTCTTCCGCGATATTGTCCACTTACGCATTTGAGAAAAGGCGCACCTATGATCAGCATTCCCACGCTCACCACGTCTCGTCTGACCCTTCGTCCCATACAGGCGGCAGATTGGGATGCCTATCATCGCCTGATGACGTCCGACCGCTCCATCTTCATGGGCGGCCCATTTGACACAACCAAAGCTTGGGGCATGTTCTGCGCCGATCATGCTCAATGGAGCCTTTTCGGATGTGGGGCCCTTATGATCCAGAATACAGCCAGCGGTGAATGCCTCGGGCAAGTGGCGATCAATTCAGGACCGCTGTTTCCGGAATTCGAGTTAGGCTGGTATCTCTACCCCGAGGCCGAGGGGTATGGCTTTGCATATGAAGCCGCTGCCGCTCTGCGCGCATGGAGCCTAGATGCCGCGCATATCACTACCCTCGTGAGCTACATCGATGCGGAAAATCTCAGGTCGATCGGGCTGGCAAAGCGGCTTGGCGCGCCGCTGGATCGCGGCGCACAGCGGCCTGATCCCTCGGATCTGGGCTATCGGCATTACGGCGCATAAGGACGCGCAACAAAAACGGGCGCACCACTGAAAGGCGCGCCCGCAACTTTGAATAATCGGATTACAGACCCAAAGCTTCGCGCAGCTTCGCCAACACCTCGGCCAAAGCCTCGGGATTGTCGCGGGCTGCCCCAAGGGCCGCTTCCAAAGTGGTCTTCTGCAACGCGCCAAGCGACGAATCCTGAATAAGACCGGTCACCTTGTCGAAATCGAAACCATCGACGGTCAGCAGATCCGATAGGCCCGACACCGAAGTCCCTGCGTCCGCCGCCGCTGCATCGGCGTCCATCTCGGCGCCTTCCACAGCCTCATCGGCGATCTCACCTTCAGGGGTGCTTGCGCCATCCACCGCGTCGCTAATCGCGGCGCCCACGGCCTCTTGTGCGTCAGAGACCGCATCAGCAGCGCCCTCCACTGCCTCGCTCACGCCTTCTGCGGCCTCCTCGGCCATCTGTTCCGCGCCAGCTTGCACGTCCTCGACGGCTTGACCGACCGCAGCACCAGCATCCTCTACGGCTTGGGTCGCTGTGTCCGCTGCATCCTGAGTAGCATCGGCTGCATCGGTCACAGCATCGGCAGCGCTCTCTTCGACCGCAGGCGGCGGGGTAATGGCGGCTGCCGAATCTGCACCGGATTCCGCACCGGTCGTCATGGCGTCGTCACTCTCGGGGCCACTCGTGAAGACGAACACGCCGGCAATCAGCACAATGATCACAATCAGCGCAATCGCTACATTTCTCATAACAGGTCCTTTCCTAGCACTGTCCAATAGGGCCAACACACGCCCGAAGGATTTGTTCCACGGCGCAAGGCCCATTCCAATGGGCGACGAGAAAACTGCCACAAACCGGCATAATCCCGCGATTCACAGTTGAAAATCCGCCGATGCAGCCTTAGTTTGCGCTCTCACACATTTCCCGATGATTATCGAAGGATCATAGCCATAGCCCGCAGACCGCATAACGCGCCGCCCACCCGTGACACTGGCCCCCGCATCAACGGAGCGATCCGCGCCCCCGAGATTCGACTGATCGGTGCAGACGGTGAGAACGTCGGCGTGGTCCACCCCGCAAAAGCGATGGACATGGCCGTTGAGGCCGGACTCGACCTGGTCGAGATTTCGCCCAACGCAAAGCCGCCCGTTTGTAAGATCATGGACTTCGGCAAGTTCAAATACGAACAGCAGAAACGTGAATCCGAGGCGCGCAAAAAGCAGAAAGTCATCGAAGTCAAAGAGGTTAAGTTCCGTCCGAACACTGACACCCACGACTATGATGTCAAGATGCGCAATGTGCTGAAATTCCTGGAAAAAGGCGACAAGGTGAAGGTCACCCTGCGCTTCCGCGGCCGCGAAATGGCCCACCAGAACCTTGGCCGTGAGTTGCTGGAGCGTGTGGCCATCGATGTCAAAGAGATCGGCAAGGTCGAGAACATGCCCAAGATGGAAGGTCGCCAGATGATCATGGTGATCGGTCCGCTGGCCAAGTAATCCACCGGTCATATGATGCGATTGAGGCGCGCCCTTTTCAGGGCTGCGCCTTTTTCTTTGGCCGCGCGTCTGTGGTGGGGCCAGTGCCGTGAGTATTTATATCATGAAGAAGCTGGGGCGGGTTTAGCTGCCGCAGGCTGTGCGCTGGCCGGAAGGCGGCGCGCGCGGGGCTGGGGCCGGGTGGGAATCTCTTTCAGCAGGCCGCCGACTCCCATTGAGGCGATGTCCTGATGTGTGACCTCTAGCCCACAGGCGACGCGGGCCAGTACCCAATCGGCCCCGTTCAGAGCGGGAGCGCGGGCGCATCCGGGCAGACCGATCACCGGTGTTTGCCCAAGTTTGCCTAGAAACAACAGGTTACCCGGGTCCACAGGCATGCCGAAGCGGGTGACCATGCCGCCAGCTTGGCGCAGCCCTTCGGGTGCCACGTCATGAGGGTCCGAGGTGGCCGAATCTGTCAGGATTAGGATCAGATCACTTGTGCAGGTGGAAAGACGCTTGGAGAGGGCGTCCTCGGTATGGGCGCAGGTCAGCGTGGCCTCGAGGGTGATGCCCAAAGCGTTCAGGCGGCTTTCGATTGCGTCCTGTCCCGTCAGGCCGGGGCCACCGGGGACCTCGGTCACGATCAGGGTCGCGCTGCGCAAGACGCTTGGGGCAAAGCTGATAGCGTCTTGGGCGACAGCCGCGGCGCGGCGCAGGTCTGTAGCTGGCACCCCGTAGGCGATGATCTTGACCGTCGCGATCATGCCCCCCTGCCCCATCTGCTGATAGGGCGGGACGGTGGCGCAGGTGATCATCGGGTCAATGCTGTTCAATGCATTGATCTTGTCGCTGTCGATCAACGCCACGCCCGGACTGGGGGCCAGCAGGTTCACGCGGCCGGTGAAGGGATCGGTCAGCAGCACGCCTTGCGCTGCCACGGCTTGGGCCAGTTCTGCGGCGGCGGCATCTTCGTGCAGGTCTGTGGCGTCCAGACGGGCAACGGTGATTTCCGCATGACCCTCATCGGCCAGTTGCCGCAGGTGATCGGCCGTCAGGTGCAAGCCTTTGCGCAGGCGGCCTGAGGCCAGTTGGACCGAGTGGGCCAGAATCGCGCCCTCGGCCTCTGAGAGGGGAACAGCGCCGAACCGCATCAGCCGCGCCTCAGGCTGTGGATCACCTGCGCAAGGATCGAGACGGCTATTTCCGCCGGTCCTGATGCGCCGATGTCCATGCCAACGGGGGCATCAATACGGGCGATCTGGTCTTGCGTGATCCCCGCCGCTGTCAGGCGATCTACCCGCTTGGCATGGGTGCGGGTCGAGCCCAATGCGCCGATGTAGAATACGGGGCTTTCAAAGGCCCGCAGCAGCGCAGGATCGTCCAGTTTCGGGTCATGGGTCAACAGCACCAGTGCCGTGCGGCTGTGCATGCCGATCAGGTCCAACCCCTCGTCGGGCCATTCATTGACGATACGTGTATCGGGAAAGCGGGCGGCATTAGCAAAGCTTTCGCGGGGATCAAGGATGATCGGATCAAAGCCCGCGATCCGCGCCATCGGCACCAGCGCCTGCGCGATATGGACACCGCCCACAAGGATCATCCGCAGGGGCGGATTGTGGATGGCGACAAAGGTCGATCCATCCTCTTCCACGCCGGAACGATCCATGCGGAAGCGCTGTTCGAACCCTTCATGGGCAAGATGACCGCCGCCCTGTTCCAGATCGGTGACATAGGCCACAGGGGTGCGGGCCGCGCGGGCGGCGACCAGATCGGTCAGCACATTCGCAGAGAGCGCTCCGCCAACAGGCTCCACCAGAATGCGGATGGTGCCACCGCAGGCTAGACCCACGGCGAAAGCATCGCCATCGCTGACACCGTATTCCAGAACGCGGCTTTGGCCGTCCTCCATGGCCTCCATAGCCTCGACGATGACGGCGCCTTCGACGCAACCGCCCGAGACCGAGCCCGCCATCTCCCCGTCACCGGCAATCGCCAGCTGGCTACCCACGCGGCGCGGGGCGCTGCCCCATGTCTCGACCACGGTGGCAAGGGCGGCGCGGCGTCCGGCTGTGTGCCATGCCAGCGCACGTTCGGGGATGTCGTCGAAACGATTGTCTTCGGTCATGGGGCTCCTCCTGCGGGCGATGGTGGCACCGGCCCGCATAAGGCGCAAGAGGCGCTTTTTGCGCCTTTGGTCCTGCGAGGATTATCCCCACTGCTCTCCCAGATCGGCGCGGGTGCGGTCAATCCAGTGATCCTTCAGCCACGCACACGGGCGCGAGTAGCGGATCAGCGATCCTTTGTAGCCGACCACCGCATCGCTCATCTTCGGACGACCGTGGAAACAGACCACACGGGCGTTATCGGGCAGTACCGGATCACGTAGGTAATTCACCGGCGGCAGGCCGAGGCAGTCATATTTATAGCTGACCACCAGATCGCCGGGGATATAGGCGAAATCGCCCTTTTCCATGCCTTTATGGGAGGTATAGCGCTGTTCCGAGCCGCGGGCGGCCTCGACCACCTTATAGGTATCGGCGGCCAGATCGTCATAGAGATAGCCGTGCAGCGCCGGATCAAACCGGAAGACGCTGCCGTGGCCGGTGGGGCGGCCTTTTCGGGCCTCGACCCAGTCATGGCGCATGGCGATTTTGCCGGGGGCCATTTCCCAGATCGGGGTCAGATCACCGGTGATCACCACGTCCAGATCAAAGCCCAGAATGGGACCTTCCAGATCGGGAATCAGCCCCTGACGGAAAAGCGAGACCTTGCGCATCGCGCCTTGGCGGTTGGCCACGGCCAGCGCGGCGTCCATCTCTTTCTGGAACGGCTCATTGGGCAGGGGCAGAACGTTAATGTCGGGATGCAGCCCCTCGGCGTGTTCGGTCATGCAAAAGAACCGCACGGGCAAGCCGATGTTCCGGCGCACGCCGGAATAGAGGCGGTTCACATATTCAGGGCCGAACAATGTGCCCCATTTGATGCAGATGATGTTGGCCTGCTGCATGATCGCCCCGCAAAAGCTGTCGTTGCAGGGGCCATACCCCGACCGGCGGGGTTTGGCAAATCAGGCCGCTTTCATGGGCAGGTAATGGCGCTGCTCCATTTCTTGCCGCAGCAAGGCCGCATTGCGCGTGTTGGATTTGTAGCCCACGTCCAGAATGTCGCCCACCAGCGGGAACAGACCGACAAACCAGTCTACGCCGATGTTTTTGACCATTAACGCCAATGTCACTGGGGACACGCCCATCCGGTAGGCGGTCCAAAGAATATAACCCGCAGGCAACAGCGCGGCCGAGTCCCCTACCCCTGGCAACAGACCAAGGATCGAATCCCAGCCAAAGCGCACTTTGGTGCCCGGAATGCGGAAGGCCCGATCCATCCGGTGGGCCAACCGCTCCAGCCGCTCTAGGCGGTGAAAGTCTTCGGCCCGTGTCATGCGTGACGATGATCGGGACCAACGGTGGCAATAACCCAGACCGCATGGACGATGCCGGGGATATAGCCAAAGAGGGTCAGCAGGATGTTGATCCAGAAATGCTTGCCGATGCCCACCTGCAAGAACACACCCAGAGGCGGCAGCAGGATGGCGGCGATGATGCGAATGATATCCATTGTCTTACTCTTTCGGTTGCGTTTGCGTCTGGTTTCTCAACGCAACCGAAAGAGTTTGGTTCCATGCCCCTCAGGCGGTCAGCCCGCCAGCGGCAAACGGCTTTCCACCATTTCCACGAACCAACTGCATCCTGCGGGGATGACCTCATCGTTGAAATCATAGTCCGGATGATGCACCGGCGCCGAGTCTCCGTTGCCCACCAGAATATAGGCACCGGGCCGTTCTTGCAGCATGAAGGAAAAGTCCTCGCCCCCCATGATCAAGGGCGCCTGATCGCATTGACCTGTCAGGGCACGGGCGGCATCGGCGGCAAATTCAGTCTCGGCGTCGTGGTTCACCATCACCGGATAGGCGCGAATATAGTTCACCTCGGCGCGGCCCCCGTGGGCATCGGCGGTCTGGGTGGCCAGCTTGATCACACGCTCTTCCACCAGATCGTGAATGCTCTCATCTAACGTCCGCACGGTGCCCTTTAGCACCACCCGCTCGGGGATCACGTTGAACGCTTTGCTGCTGCTCTCGATCGAGGTGACCGAGACCACCACCTGATGGACCGGATCCACCACGCGGCTGCTGATGGTTTGCAGCGCCTGAATAACGTGAGAGGACAGAACCACCGGATCAATGGTTTCGTGAGGCTTGGCCGCATGACCGCCCCGCCCATGTAGCGTGATCTGGAACTGGTCCGTGGCCGCAAAGAACCCGCCCGCACGGATCGCGAACTTGCCCACTGGCATGCCGGGCCAGTTGTGCATCCCGTAGACCTCATCAATTGCAAAGCGGTCCATCATGCCGTCCTTGCACATCTCACGGCCACCGCCGCCGCCCTCTTCGGCGGGCTGGAAGATCACCACAGCCGTGCCCGCGAAATTCCGCGTCTCGGCCAGATATTTCGCTGCCCCCAGCAGCATCGAGGTATGTCCGTCATGCCCGCAGGCATGCATCTTGCCGGGCACGGTGCTGGCGTAGGGCTTGCCCGTGGTCTCTTCGATCGGCAGCGCATCCATGTCGGCCCGCAGACCCACAGTGCGCCCCGCTTCACGGCCCTTGATCACGCCGACAACGCCAGTGCGCCCCAGTCCGGTCACCACCTCATCACAGCCAAAGTCGCGCAGTCGCTGCGCCACGATATCCGCCGTGCGATGGACATCGAACATCAGCTCTGGGTTGGCGTGGAAATCGCGCCGCCACGCGGTGATCTCGGGATGCATTTCGGCGAAACGATTCTTCAGCGGCATGGTGCCCTCCGGTTTAGTCAGGTCAGAGAGTATGCCCCATTGAGCAGACTTCCAAGTTTTGATCAGAAAAGGACGGGTCACATCTGCGCAAAGACCGCTTTGGAATGACCGCCATCCCTGCCCCGCAGCAACAGAACGCCACCCCAGCCAAGCACGAAAAACCGGAACAATTTCCCATAAGTCATGTCAGTGTTACATATTCAAATGCTTGATCGGTTTCAATATCCCATACATCTAGAACAAAATTCCACGTTTCAGAGGTTTTCGGGATGTTTGAGCAACTCGGTCTTGGCGATATCGGCCCACGTGAGGCCAGCGTTCTTTTCGCGCTGGTTCTGGGGCTGGCATTCGGTCTGCTGGCAGAGCCGACCCGCTTTTGCTTCCGCCGTGCTGTAGCCGGTCCCGCGGGCGAGCGTCGCAGCGCCGCAGGCATCTGGCTGTTCGCTTTGGGCGCTGCACTGATTGCCACACAGGCTGCGGCACTATCAGGCCTCATCTCGTTTGAGGGACACCGCTTCCAGACCAGCGCCCTGCCCGTTCTGGCGATCTTCGCCGGTGGCCTGCTGTTCGGCATCGGCATGGTGCTGACCCGTGGCTGCATCACCCGACTGACCGTCCTAACCGCGACCGGCAACCTGCGGGCGCTGACTGTGATGGCGATCTTTGCGATCACTGCACACGCCGCGATGAAGGGCGTTCTGGCCCCCCTGCGCACCACGCTGTCGGCCTATACGCTGGATATCGGCATCAGCGGCTTTGACGCCCTGCCCGGTGGCGCATTGGTCTGGACACTGGTTCTGGCAGTGCCTGCGCTGGCCTTTGGCCTGTTTGCCGGTCTGCGCCCCCTGACCCTGATCGCAGGTGCCTTGATTGGCCTGATCGTGGCCGCTGGCTGGGTAGGTACGGGCTTTGTCCTTTACGATGACTTTGACCCCATCGCGTTTGAAAGCCTTGCCTTCACCGCCCCTGTGGCCGACGGCCTGTTCTACCTGATCGCGTCAACCGCAGTTGAACCGACCTTCGGCGCGGGCATCGTCGCCGGAGTTCTGGGTGGCGCGCTGGTGGCCAGCCTGATCGGTCGCCGCTTCCAGTGGCAGGGCTTTGAAAGCCCCGCACAGATGGGCCGTTACCTGACGGGTGGGGTGTTCATGGGCTTTGGCGGCGTGCTGGCTGGCGGCTGCACCATCGGCGCGGGCCTTGCAGGCATCCCCACCTTGGGCTTTGCCGCCGCACTGGCGCTGGTGGCCATCGCAGCAGGCGGCGCATTGGCCGCCCGCCTGATCGATCAGCCTAGTGCACTTGGTTCCGGATACGCCGGATCGCAAGATACACAATCAGTACTACCGGCAGAGTGACCAGCGCGGTGAGGGTGGTCTTCTCCATCCCCACCGTTTTGCCCAAGGGCGCCAGCACATAGCTGGCCAGCGACACCGCGTAATAGCTGATCGCCACCACCGACAGACCTTCCACAGTCTCTTGCAGGCGCAGCTGTAGATCAGCGCGCCTGTCCATGCTTTCCAACAGCGCCTGGTTCTGGGCCGAGCGGTCCACATCCACACGGGTCTGCAACAGCTGCGCGGCGCGGATCGCGCGTTCACCCATGCTGGCCAGACGGCTTTCGCTTGATTTAACCGTCCGCATGGCGGGATCGTACCGCCGCATCATGAACTCGGCAAAGGTCTGACGACCGGCAAAGCGCCCTTCGCGCAGCACCTCGATCCGCTGGTTGACGATCGCCTCATAGGCCCCTGTCGCCCCGAACCGGAACGAGGATTGCGCCTGCAGGTTCTCCAGATGCGCAGAGATCTTCAGCAGCCCTTCCAGCACCTCTTCGGGCTGCGCGTCATGCTGGGTCATGTTCGAAATCAGCGAGGTCAGCTGACCGTCAATCTGCCCAAGCTCCGAGGACATGGCACGCACGCGGGCCAGACCCAGCATCGACATGCTCTTGTAGGTCTCGATCTCGCACAGGCGCTGGACCACGCGGCCAATCCGGCGCGCACCAGTGTTGGCCGAGGGGAAGACCGCAATCCGCGTATGCCCCGCCGAGTCGATCCGGAAATCAGCAGCCACCACGGCCTCGTCATCCAGAACACGGCTGATCGCCAGACTTTCGGCGACGAACCAGTCCTCGACCTTATTTGTGATCTCTTCATCGCTGGGACGGGGCTCGATCCGGACCATGGCGCTGGTGACGCGCACACCGGGGGCCTCGGTCAGCCAGTCTTCGGGGAACACGCCGAAATCCACGGGGTCAAAGGGCCGCTCGCCCAGACCTTCCATAAAGACCGTGTAGGTCACGAATTCCGTGTGCTGTTCCCACTTGAGGTAGTATTTGCCGATCTGCCCCGACCAATGGGTCGCGTCCGGATTAGGATGCGAGGCCCCATGACGGTCCAGCAAAGCACACAGGTGCTTGCGATCCGCATCCTTGTCACGGCTAGCCGCATCCACCGGATGCTTGACCGCCAGAAAGATCGCACGGCACGGGGCGGCCAGTTGCGGAAAGGGACGCGCGTGCAGCTCATTGGCCAATGCATAGCGCAGCGGGTGGTCTTCGAAAGTGGTCATGGCAAACTCTGTACAGCTTGGGTGCAAGCTATCCGAAATCAGCCATCGATCAAGAATTTATTTAGCCTAATCATAGGGTTATTAGCATACACTGGTATGCGAAGCCCAAATTCGCCAATGTTTCCGTAAAGATGCGCCTCAGGCGCGTCATTCTGCCGCGAAATAGGTCTCGGCTACAGCGGGACGGCGCGGACGGCGACGAACGGTGAATTCGGCAAGATAGGCATCGGGAACGATACGGGCCAGCATGGCAAAGCTGGGGGGCTCGGGGAAAACCAACTCGTTCGTGGTGACACCGTCTTCGGTGATGGTCACGATATAGTCGGCACGTAGGGCACCCAAGGCGCGCTCGCGGTTGGCACGGGCACGGGACAGGTACGCAGCTGCCTGCTGGGGGGCAGCACTGTGGCGGATCTCGTTCATTCCAAGCATAGCAATCTCCATCGCATCAGTGGGATAATCGAAGCACCAAGCAACACCTCAGACACACACAGTCCAAGAGGAAAGACCAAAACCAACAACAGGTACGAAACAGACAGGCCCTTCCGAAACAAGATCGCCTTTCGAACATGTGATAGCGACCCTCTATCCTCAGGCTAGACCTTTTGGATCGAAAGAGTGTTATCAAAATTCGCAAGGTCCGTTTTGCACTCATAAGATAGCTAGATTTACACCAAGCTACTTTGAAAACACATATTTTCCAGCCCTTTACTGGGGACGGGCGGATAGAAATCGCTCCCCAATGGATAGATGTTAACAAACCTGACTCACTATCCCGTGCCATTTTAGGGCGCAGTCCAAAAAAGTCGGGCCGCCCCCGAAGGAACGGCCCGGCCTGAAATCTGGTGATTTCGGGGGAATCTCTCCCCCGAAACTATTAGCCGATCAGCGGCAGCAGGCTGTCGATCGACGCCTTCGCGTCACCGTAGAACATGCGCGTGTTCTCTTTGTAGAACAGCGGGTTCTCAATGCCCGAGTAGCCGGTACCCTGACCACGCTTCGAGACGAACACCTGCTTGGCCTTCCAGCATTCCAGAACCGGCATGCCGGCGATGGGGCTGTTGGGATCTTCCTGCGCGGCAGGGTTCACGATGTCGTTCGAACCGATCACGATGACCACATCGGTGCTGGGGAAGTCGTCGTTGATCTCTTCCATTTCCAGAACGATGTCGTAAGGCACCTTCGCTTCGGCCAGCAGAACGTTCATGTGGCCCGGCAGACGACCCGCAACGGGGTGGATCGCAAAGCGAACCTCTTTGCCCTGCGAACGCAGCTTGCGGGTCAGTTCCGACACCGACTGCTGTGCCTGCGCAACCGCCATACCGTAGCCCGGAATGATGATGACGCTGTCAGCTTCTTTCAGAGCGGTGGCAACGCCGTCCGCATCGATTGCGATCTGCTCGCCTTCGACTTCCATCGCGGGACCAGTGGTGCCGCCAAAGCCGCCCAGGATCACGCTGACGAACGAACGGTTCATCGCTTTACACATGATGTACGACAGGATCGCACCCGACGAGCCCACCAGCGCGCCAACAACGATCAGAAGGTCGTTGCCAAGGCTGAAGCCGATCGCGGCCGCGGCCCAACCCGAATACGAGTTCAGCATCGAAACCACCACGGGCATGTCGGCGCCGCCGATACCCATGATCAGGTGGTAACCGATGAACAGCGCCATCAAGGTCATCACGAACAGCGGGAAGAACCCACCGGTGCTGAAGTACCAGATCAAGCAGATCACCGAGATGATCGCCGCAGCAGCGTTCAGGATGTGGCCACCGGGCAGCTTTTTCGCCGCCGAGGTCACCTTGCCTGCCAGCTTGCCATAGGCAATGACCGAACCGGTGAAGGTCACGGCACCGATGAAGATGCCCAGGAACAGCTCAACGCGCAGGATGTTCAGCTCGACCGCTTCTTTCTTGGCGATCAGCTTGGCAAAGCCTTTCAGGGCGTCTTTGGTTTCCTGATCCATGCCGGAAACGCGGGCCATCTCGATGTGGGCGATAAAGCCGACGAAAACCGCCGCCAGACCCACCAGCGAGTGCATCGCGGCAACCAGCTGGGGCATCTCGGTCATCTGGACGCGCTTGGCGACCACGTAACCGATGGCACCGCCACCTGCGATCAGGATGATCGACAGCCACCACAGACCCGAACCGGGTCCGATCAGGGTTGCAACAACCGCCAGCGCCATGCCGACGATACCGTACCATACGGCCCGCTTCGCGCTTTCCTGACCCGACAGGCCACCCAGCGACAGGATGAAGAGGACAGCCGCGACAACGTAAGCCGCAGTAGTGAAACCGAATTCCATAACCGTCTACTCCTTACGATTTCTGGAACATGGCGAGCATGCGCCGTGTCACGAGGAAGCCGCCGAAGATGTTGATGCCAGCCATAAAGACCGACAGGGCGGCAAGGAGGATCACCAGGAAGCTGCCCGACCCGATCTGCATCAGGGCGCCCAGAATGATGATCGACGAAATCGCGTTGGTCACAGCCATCAGCGGCGTATGCAGCGAGTGGCTGACGTTCCAGATCACCTGGAAGCCGATGAAGACCGACAGAACGAACACGATGAAGTGCTGCATAAAGCTTGCAGGGGCCACCAGACCAACCGCCAGCAGCAGAGCGCCACCGATGGCCAGCAGGGTCACCTGGGTCTTGGTCTCTTTCTTGAAGGCCGCGACTTCGGCTGCACGCTTTTCTTCGGGCGTCAGCTCCTTGGCCTTCTCCTTGGGCTTCTGGGCCGCAATGGCCTTTACCTTCGGGGGCGGTGGCGGGAAGGTGATCTCGCCTTCATGGGTGATGGTCGCGCCACGGATGACGTCATCTTCCATGTTGTGGTTGGTCTGACCGTTCTTTTCAGGGGTCAGGTCGGTCATCATGTGACGGATGTTGGTCGAGTACAGGGTCGAAGCCTGCGCTGCCATCCGGCTGGGGAAGTCGGTGTAACCGATCACCACAACGCCGTTATCCGAAACAACGCGCTGATCCTTTTCAGTGATCTCGCAGTTGCCGCCCTTTTCGGCTGCAAGGTCAACAACGACCGAGCCGGGCTTCATCATCTCGACCATGTCCTTGGTCCACAGGACAGGTGCATCACGGCCCGGAATCAGAGCGGTGGTGATGACGATGTCCACTTCGGGCGCCAGTTCACGGAATTTCTTCAGCTGCGCTTCGCGGAACTCGGGGCTCGAGGGGGCCGCGTAGCCACCAGTGGCCGCGCCGTCCTGTGCCTTCTCTTCAAAGTCCAGATAGACGAATTCTGCGCCCATGGATTCGATCTGCTCGGCCACTTCGGGACGTACGTCGAACGCCAAGGTGATCGCACCCAGCGAGGTCGCGGTACCGATGGCGGCCAGACCGGCCACACCGGCGCCGACGATCAGAACCTTTGCGGGGGGCACTTTACCCGCCGCAGTCACCTGACCGGTGAAGAAACGGCCAAAGTTGTTACCCGCTTCAATGACCGCACGGTAACCGGCGATGTTTGCCATCGACGACAGCGCGTCCATCTTCTGGGCGCGGCTGATACGCGGCACCATGTCCATCGCGATGACGCTTGCACCTTTGGACTGGCAAAGCTCCATCAGCTCTTTGTTCTGGGCCGGCCAGAAAAAGCTGATCAGGGTCTGGCCTTTGGTCAGACGCTTGGCTTCAGTCTCATTGGGCTCACGTACCTTTGCGACGATGTCCACTGCTTTGAACAGTTGCGCAGCGGTGGGCAGAACCTCAACGCCAGCAGCCTTGTAGGCCTCGTCGGAAAAGCCCGCCGCCTCACCGGCGCCGGTTTCGATGGCACATTCGTACCCCAGCTTTTGCAGCTGAAGCGCCGAGTCAGGAGTCATCGCAACGCGACGTTCCCCCTCGAACACTTCTTTTGGTGTCCCGATTTTCACTTCAAAAGTCCCCCTTCAGGTTGACGTAACTTCCGCTCATTACAAGCAGGATTACGGACATTTTTGGTCTAACTTGCGCAAGATTATTTCACAAGAAGGCAATTTTAATGATTATGACGCTGTTTCCCCCATTCAGACCCAGCGTCGGGTTTTCTGACAGTATCGCGCGAAATCGGCGCGGAATTTCCGGCGCAGGCCGTTCTCTTCCGGCACAATAAAGCGCCGCTCGATGATCCATACGAACAAAGGCAGCAGTGGCAGCGACAACACCGCATCGAACCGCAGGATGAACCCCGCAAGGATCAGCACGTCGCCCAGATAGATCGGGTTGCGACTGCGGCGGAAGATGCCCCCCGTCACCAGTTTCGCGGCCTCACTATGAGGGATGACCGTCGTGCGCTGCTTGCGCATCTCGATCATCGCCAGAACCAGCAGGATCAGACCGCCCCCGATCAGCAGACCGGCAGCAAGATCGGCCCAAGGGCCGCCAAAGCTTAACCCATAGGTCAGATGCTCGCTCTGCAACTTGGCCAGAACGATGAATGACACCAGCCACACGGGTGGCATATCAATCCATTTGAACCAGGGCATGGGTTTCGCGGTCCTCCTCGTGGGCGGACTTTTGCTGCACTGCAACGAATCCGCAAGGCCGACCTTGGGCGAAGTGGCGGGATGTCGCAATTATATATCAAAAATCCGCTTTTAGGCATACCACGGCATACCGAAACACGATGTTTTTGATCATAAATGATCATATTTCCCCGTCAGATGGCCCCTTGCCAGTGGTGCAGCCCCGCGCCACCTTTCGTGTAGCAACCTGTGAGGGACCATGACCGATTTCACCGCCACCAAGCGAATGTTCCACCTGCCCGAAGGCATGACCTATCTGGACGGAAACTCTCTTGGTCCCTTGCCCTTGGCCACACCACAGCGTGTTGGCCAAACCTTGCAGGATGAATGGGCCGAGATGGTGATCACCGGCTGGAACCGCGCCGAGTGGATTCACCAGCCTGCCCGCCTCGGAGACCGGATCGGTCGGCTGATCGGCGCGCCTGAGGGGACCTGCGTTGTGGGTGACACTCTGTCGATCAAAGTCTTCCAAGCGCTGGCGGCCGCCCTCGCCCTGCGCCCCGATCGGAAGGTCGTGCTTTCCGACACCGGCAACTTCCCTTCCGACCTTTATATTGCGCAGGGACTGCTGGGGGCCTTGGGGCAGGATCTGGAACTGCGGGTCGTCGCGCCAGAAGAGGTCGCAGACCACATCACCGATGAGATCGCCGTCCTCATGCTGACCGAGGTGGACTACCGCACGGGCCGCAAGCACGACATGGCCGCCCTCACCGCTAAGGCCCATGGCGCGGGCGCAATCACCGTCTGGGATCTGGCGCACTCGGCAGGCGCCCTGCCCGTGGACGTGACCGGCGCGAAAGCCGACTTTGCCGTCGGTTGCACCTATAAGTTTCTGAACGGCGGACCCGGCGCCCCCGCCTTTATCTTTGTGGCTCCGCAGCACGCCATGCAGGCCCGCCCCATTCTGGCGGGCTGGCTGGGTCACGCCGCCCCCTTCGCGTTCGAGGCCGCCTACCGCCCCGCCGATGGCATTGCCCGCATGCGCGTTGGCACACCGCCCATTATCCAGATGGCCGCGCTAGAGGCTGCGCTGAATATCTGGGACCACGTGGATATGAATGACCTACGCACCCGCAGCATCGAGCTCTCGGAACGTTTCATCCACGCCGTCACCCAAGCCTGCCCAGACCTGACGCTGGCCTCGCCCACCGACCCCGCCCAGCGCGGTTCGCAGGTGTCATTCCATTTCCACGAAGGCTATGCTGCCATGCAGGCGGTGATCGCACGGGGGATCATCGGGGATTTTCGCGCACCGGACATCATGCGCTTTGGCATCACGCCACTATATCTAGATGAGGCCGACATCGACCACGCCGCCGCGCAAATCGCAGAAGTCATCAACAGCAAAGAATGGGATCGGCCGGAATTCAAGGTGCGGGCCGCGGTCACCTGAGGCGCTTATTCAGTCGGGAACAAGAGGCGTCTTCGTCCTGCCACACCCGAACCCTGAAAGGGGCCGCCGTCGAGACACCGCCACCACGGGCGGGCAATTCGAGTGGGCAGATACGAAGACTAACCCTGTCAATCATTACACTGACAAAAATCGCATGCGGCGGCGCTCACCCCTGACATGTGATCGTACCACTGACCCTGCTGGAAGGCGGACCCAAATTACCCCGCCAAAGTTTCCAGTACTTACTAAAAACACAGAGCAAAAACTCACCCTCTGTGCATTTGTCTGCTGCGTCTTTGCGTTGGGGAACATCGTCACTGCAGACGAGGTGAGATTTTCGCAAAATAGAAATTGCATCAACCATTTTATGGTCTCAGAAAACACGTCAAGATTGTTAATAGGGGGGAATCCGCAACCTTGATGCCTTATTTTGAGCAAAATCTCGCCCATAATGTAACAGATTATTATCAGGCCGAGACCGCATAGGGCTGACGTTGCGCTTGCCACTGGTGCAACGCGGTCCCGAACGACTCAAACAAAGGTCGCGAAACCGGATCATTTGTAGCGTTCCACTCGGGGTGCCATTGCACCGAAAGTGTAAACCCAGCTGCATCTTTGATGTAGATCGCCTCGGGCGTGCCGTCGGGGGCATGTCCGTCGATCACAACGCGGGCACCTGCGTCCTTGATCCCTTGGCCGTGCAGGGTGTTCGTCATCACCTCTTTCGCGCCCATCACCCGATGGAACACACCGCCTTCGGTAAAGGTCACCTTGTGGCGCAGGGCGAATTTCTCTTCCAGCGTGCCGTCAGGCGGCATGCGGTGGTTATCCCGTCCCGGCAAATCGCGGATCTCGGGGTAGAGCGATCCCCCCATGGCCACATTCACCTCTTGAAATCCGCGGCAGATCCCCATGACGGGCTGGCCCCGCTCGACACACGCCCGCACCAGCGGCAAGGTCACCGCATCGCGGTCACGATCTGGGGTGCCATAGTATTCGGTCCATTTCTCCCCGTATTCCTCGGGGTGGATATTGGGGCGACCGCCCGTCAGCAGGAACCCGTCGCAGACCTCTAGCAAATCCTGAATGCGCACATATGAGGGATTGGCCGGAATGATCAGCGGCACAGCCCCGCACACATGGGCCACGGCTTCTGCGTTCATCGTCCCGGCCACTTGCACGGGGTAGGATTCGTTCAACATGGCAAAGTTGCCAATGATGCCGACGACGGGTCGGGTCATGAATGCCTCCGGTCTGTCCTTCATATTCAAAAAGGTACGGCCTTTCCGCCCGCGATAAAAGTGCACAAAAGGCGCGAAGCTTGTGCGCAGGTGTGCAAGGGCGTAATCGCAAGTCCATGCCTGTGCCTTTGATGATCTTCTACGCGGTGAATCTGCTGACCTTTGTCCTCTTTGGCTGGGACAAATGGCAAAGCACCCGCAAGGGGCGGCGCATTCCTGAACGGGTACTGCTGGGATGCGCCTTCTTCGGCGGCACCGTCGCCGCCAAGGCCGCGCAACTGTTCTTTAACCACAAAACGAAAAAGCAGCCCTTCAAAAGCCGCCTGAACGTGATCCTTGGTGCGCAATTGGCGGTGCTGGCCCTATTTGCGTGGGCCTGAAGGGGCCACTTTCCGCGCCCCTCGGCACCGGTCCGAGCAATAGCGCACCTCGTCCCACACCTTCGCCCATTTTTTACGCCAAGTGAAAGGACGCCCGCAGGTGGCACAATCCTTCTGGGGCAAATCCCCCTTTTTGCGCATCCCAGCCATCGGCCGCCTCACTACGTCCTGCAAAGAAAAAGAGCGTGCCCCCACCACAGGAACACGCTCACCGTCATGAAACTAATGTGCAGGGCCATGCAGGCAAGGCCACTGCCGAATTTCGATAAGTTAGCCAGCACTCACAGGCGCATCGACCGGCGGCGTCACCTCGCCGCCCGGATCGCTAACGGCCACCGCCACCATGGCGGCAATCAGCAGCATCGCCACGCCAAAGCCCGCAGCGGCACGGATGCCCCACAAGGCAGGTGCGTGCTGCCGTTTTTGTTTTTCGAGGTTTGTGTCAGGGGCGGACATTGTCTTCTCCTTTAAATCTCGGTTCTCTGTGCCAATGTGTATCCAACGCGAGTCCCCCGCTCAGGTTCCCGCGAAAATACGAATGATAAGGATCCGAAATGAAAGACGCCGTGCACCAGACCTTCTATCTGGCCGACTACCAGCCGCCCGCCTACCTGATCGAGGATGTCACCCTGACCTTCCGCCTCAGCCCGCGTGCCACCCGCGTCCTCAGCCGCATCCACTTTGTGCCGAACCCCGACACCAGCGACCGCACCTTCTTTCTGCATGGCGAACAGCTGACCCTGATCAGCGCCAAGATCGACGGGCATGAGATCACGCCCACCCTCACCGATACCGGCCTGACAGCCGAGGCCCCCGACGCCCCCTTCACATGGGAAGCCGAGGTCGAGATCAGCCCCGAAACCAACACCGCGCTAGAAGGTCTTTATATGTCGAACGGCATGTACTGCACCCAGTGCGAGGCTGAGGGCTTCCGCAAAATCACCTACTACCCCGACCGCCCCGACGTGATGGCCCCCTTCAGCGTGCGCATCGAAGGGGAACAGCCGATCCTTTTGTCGAACGGCAACCCCACAGCGTCCGGCAAGGGTTGGGCCGAATGGCATGACCCGTGGCCCAAACCCGCCTATCTCTTTGCGCTGGTCGCCGGTGATCTGCGCGCCACCACCGGCAGCTTTACCACCCGCTCGGGCCGCGATGTGACACTGAATCTCTGGGTCCGCCCCGGTGATGAGGACAAAACCGCCTTCGGCCTGCAAGCCTTGATCGATTCCATGAAATGGGACGAGGACGTCTATGGCCGCGAATACGATCTGGACCTCTTCAACATCGTGGCCGTCAGCGACTTCAACATGGGCGCGATGGAGAATAAGGGCCTCAATATCTTCAACAGCTCGGCGGTTCTGGCCAGCCCCGAAACCGCAACAGACGCGAACTTCGAGCGGATCGAGGGCATCATCGCCCACGAATATTTCCACAACTGGACCGGCAACCGCATCACCTGCCGCGACTGGTTCCAACTGTGCCTGAAAGAGGGTCTGACCGTCTTCCGCGACCAGCAGTTCACCTCGGACATGCGCAGCGCCTCGGTAAAACGGATCAGCGATGTTCTGATGCTGCGCGCCCGCCAGTTCCGCGAGGATGCAGGCCCGCTGGCGCACCCCGTCCGCCCCGAACAGTTTCAAGAAATCAACAACTTCTACACCGCGACGATCTACGAAAAAGGCGCCGAGGTGATCGGCATGTTAAAGCGTCTGGTGGGGGATCGGGACTATTACCGCGCGCTGGACGTCTATTTCCAGCGCCACGACGGCCACGCCTGCACCATTGAAGACTGGCTACAGGTGTTCGAAGACACCACAGGCCGCGATCTGAGCCAGTTCAAGCGCTGGTATTCGCAGGCCGGCACGCCCCTCTTGCACGTAGAAGACAGCTTTGAGGATGGCACCTACACCCTGACCTTCCGCCAAGAAACCCGCCCCACCCCCGGCCAGCCGGACAAAGCGCCCTTGGTGATCCCCATCGCCGTGGGCCTGCTGTCACCCGATGGCACCGAAGTGGTCCCCACTACCTTGTGTGAAATGTCGGCAGCCACCCAAAGCTTTACCTTTGACGGCCTCACGGAAAAGCCGATCCCCTCGATCCTGCGGGAATTCTCGGCCCCTGTGATCCTGACCCGTCAGGCCAGCAACGCCGAACGCGCGTTCCTACTGGCCCATGACACCGACCCCTTCAACAAATGGGAAGCGGGCCGCGCCTTGGCCAAAGACGTGCTGATCCACATGATCACCGATGGCAACGCGCCGGACAGCGCCTATCTGGATGCGCTAAAAGCAATGGTCTCGGACGAAAGCCTTGATCCGGCCTTCCGCGCATTGGCCATCGCCCTGCCCTCGCAGGATGACATCGCGCAGACCCTGCATGCCTCGGGCGTGGTCCCCGATCCTATGGCGATCCACAACGCCAGTAAAACCCTGCGCCAAGCGACAGCCGAGCATCTGGCCGACATCCTGCCCGACCTTTATGCCGCCAATCAGGTGCACGAAGCCTACCAGCCCAACGCCGATCAATCCGGCAAACGGGCGCTGGCAGGGGCCGCGCTGTCGCTGATCGCACGCCTTGACGGGGGCAAGCAAGCGCAGGCCCAGTATGACGCGGCAGACAACATGACCCAGCAACTCTCGGCCCTCTCGGCCTTGCTGCTGGCCGATGCAGGCACTGACGCGCTGGCCGCCTTTGAGGCCCAGTGGAAAGACGACCGCCTTGTCATGGACAAATGGTTCAGCCTGCAAGTGATGATGGCAAAACCGGACGATGTGGCCGATGTGGTCACTCGCCTGACCGCCCGCCCCGATTTCGACATGCGCAACCCCAACCGCTTCCGCGCGGTCATCGGTGCGCTTGGCGGACATCTGGCGGGCTTCCACCATCCTTCGGGCAAGGGGTACGAGTTGATGGCCGACTGGCTGATCAAGCTGGACGCCCTCAACCCTCAAACCACCGCCCGCATGTCCAGCGCCTTCGACACATGGAAGCGCTTTGACGAGGACCGCCAGCAGATGATTCGTGCCCAATTGGAACGCATCATGGCCCGCGAAACCCTGTCCCGTGACACCTCGGAAATGGTGGGCCGCATTCTGGCGGCATAACCCCGCGCAAAAAAGGCAAGGCAGAACAACTGCCTTGCCACCACACCACAGCAAGAGTTCACTGGAACCAACGCCCTACACCGCGTGTTGTCATATTTGGTTTAAATATTTCTGGTGTCTGTTCCGTCATGAAAGACCGCATTAATCCCCTGATTGCAGAACGTGCGCCGTGGCTTTTCAACGAAAGCCGCCCCGGCATCCACGTGGCCCGCAGCATTTTACATAAAATGCTGTCCTACGATCGCACCATTGCGATCGGCGAGGACGTCAAGGATCTGCCCGCACTTCAGATCATGGAACATATGGCAGGCCTGCTGGCCCGCGATGTCGAGGTCTCCGGCCTGCAAAACATCCCCGCCAGCGGCGCGGCGCTGATCGTGGCGAACCACCCCACAGGCATCGCCGACGGGATCATCCTGCAACACGCCATCGCCAACATCCGCAGCGACGCGTTTTTCTATGCCAACAGCGACATCCTGCGGGTCCTGCCCCAATTCGACGAAATGATCGTCCCCGTGGAATGGCGACACGAAAAACGCAGCCACGCCAAAACCCGCGAAACGATGACCTATACCCGCCAAGCGGTTGATGCAGGGCGTCTTGGGGTCATCTTCCCCTCGGGCCGCCTTGCCAAACGCCGCGGCCTGAAACTGCACGAACGCCCTTGGATGGCCTCGGCGGCGATGATCGCCCGCAAATTCGACCTGCCGGTCATTCCGGTGAACGTGCGCGCCCGCAATTCGGCGCTGTTCTACCTCTTTGACCTGATCCACCCGACGCTGCGGGACATCACCCTGTTCCATGAAACCCTGAACAAGCACCGCCAGCCCTTCCGCATCACCGTGGGCGAGGCCATCTCGGCCAGCGCCCTGCCGGCGAAGTCGGAAGAGGGCATCCAGATGCTGCGCGAAGCCACCCTCGCCCTTGGCGGCCGGTACGCGCCCACCGTCTCTCTGGTCCAAAATTCCCGTCGCCCTTCATGGGTGAAACAGTTGGGCTAGAAAAGTTTTCGCCGAAAACTTTTCCCGCAAAACGATCTTCGGCGAAGATCGTTCCCCCCAACACCCCCTCACGCCCGTTGATCCCCCCGCACGCATGGGATAATCCCTGTGGCGAATGAGGGCGCCATGGCGCTCTGCAACCGGATTCCGATAGCCAATGAGGCCCCTATGCTTGATCTGACCTTCGAGCCCCCGAAACCCAAAGTCATCGCTGGCGCCAAATATGATTGGGAGTTGGTCATCGGCCTTGAGGTCCATGCTCAGGTCAGCTCGAACGCGAAACTCTTCTCGGGCGCATCGACCAAATTCGGCGCCGAGCCGAACAGCAACGTGGCCTTCGTGGACGCGGCCATGCCCGGCATGCTGCCCGTGATCAACGAATTCTGCGTGGCACAGGCCGTGCGCACCGGTCTTGGCATCAGCGCCGAGATCAACAAGTGGTCGGCCTTCGACCGCAAGAACTACTTCTACCCCGACCTGCCGCAGGGCTACCAGATCAGCCAACTCTACCACCCCATCGTGGGCGAAGGCGAGATCATCGTGGACATGGGCCCCGGCGTCGCCCGCCGCGTGCGCATCGAACGCATCCACCTGGAACAGGACGCGGGCAAGTCGATCCACGACATGGACCCCAACATGTCCTTCGTGGACCTGAACCGCACCGGCGTCGCCTTGATGGAGATCGTCAGCCGCCCCGACATCCGTGGCCCCGAAGAGGCCGCAGCCTACGTCGGCAAATTGCGCCAGATCCTGCGCTACCTTGGCACCTGCGATGGCAACATGCAGAACGGCAACCTCCGCTGCGACGTGAACGTCTCGATCTGCCGTCAGGGCGCCTATGAAAAGTTCATCGAAACCGGCGATTTCGGCCACCTCGGCACCCGCTGCGAGATCAAGAACATGAACTCCATGCGCTTTATCCAGCAGGCCATCGAATATGAGGCACGCCGCCAGATCCAGATCGTCGAGGCCGGCGGCTCTGTCGATCAGGAAACCCGCCTCTATGATCCGGACAAGGGCGAGACCCGCTCGATGCGCTCGAAGGAAGAAGCGCACGATTACCGCTACTTCCCCTGCCCCGACCTGCTGCCGCTGGAAATCGACGACAGCTTCATCGAGGAAATTCGCGCATCCCTGCCTGAACTGCCCGACCAGAAAAAAGCCCGCTTTGTCACCGAACTGGGCCTGTCGGAATATGACGCCTCCGTCCTGACCGCCGAGGTCGAGGCCGCTGACTATTTCGAAGCCGTGGCCGATGGCCGCGACGGCAAGCTATCGGCCAACTGGGTCATTAACGAGCTGTTCGGCCGCCTGAAGAAAGACGACAAGGACATCACCGACAGCCCCGTCTCGCCCGAGCAACTGGGCAAGATCGTGGGTCTGATCTCCTCGGACGCGATTTCGGGCAAGATCGCCAAGGACCTGTTTGAGATCGTCTACACCGAAGGCGGCGATCCCGAAGCCATCGTGGAAGAGCGCGGCATGAAGCAGGTCACCGACACCGGCGCCATCGAGGCCGCGGTGATCGAAGTGATCGAAGCCAACCCCGCGCAGGTCGAAAAGGCCAAAGCCAACCCCAAACTGGCGGGCTGGTTCGTGGGTCAGGTCATGAAAGCCACCGGCGGCAAGGCCAACCCCAAAGCGGTCAACGATCTGGTCATGGCCAAATTGGGCCTCTGATCAATCGCGAAAGCTGAAAATGCGAAAGGCGCTCCGAAAGGGGCGCCTTTTTTGTGTAGACTTCATTCAATTTATCAGACTTTCCACAAACATTGAAACGATCCGAATATCAAAAGCCATATGATCATATATAATATTAGAATATTGTCACGACGCGCAGCAATCGGCTTGGCACTCAAATCTCCGGCTCCCAAGATAATACCACTTAGTGATCCAGAGCGTTTACGGGCACGGAACTACTTTACCTGTCGTCTTACAAACGATGACAGAGATGAGGCTTTTGTAGCCGAAAGCTTATCGCAAAAGGGGCTCCAAGGCCTCTGGTTCGACAAACGCAATGAACGCGCCGAAGTGTCTCTGCAAAACAAATTTCTACCATCTCTTAATTTCGAAGTCATTCACTACGCACAAGAACTCGAAATACGTTATATTTCTTCGCTAGATTTTCTTTGGTCAACTTTAACACTCAAAGCGCGGCGCGAGCTGGCAAAGCACCGCTTCAAGATCTGGGCATTTTCTAAAGCAAAACTTCCAAGAGAAGATCGGATGGAAGTTCTTGTTTGGGCATATCATTGGACCCTTAAAAAGCGGGATTTCCGACCAACATTCACGACGCATAGTTTTTTGCTCGAGAAACACGGAAAGCTGTTCTACTATCATCCTCAAAAAGAGGAGCTCACCAAGTATTATCGAATTGTATTTGAATCACTTGTTGAGTCTGGCGAATTTAATCGCGAACCAAATAGCAGCCTCGTACGCTTAACGCCTAAAGCCTTAGCGACATTGGAAAATTATGAAGAATCTGATCGAAGGCATCTAGATAACCTTAGGCAGCAACGCATTCTAGGCCAGCCAAAGTCTTGCCTGAGATGCCTCTTGTTGCGGCGTACCCCTACCCCCGCCGCGCCAGCCAGATCTCGGACAGGGCCAAGGCCAGCAGCACCGCTGCGGCGACAATAAACAGCCAGCCGCCGACCACTCCGTAAAACAACGTGCCGCCGATCCCGCCCAAGGCGAAACACAGCAGGGACAGCGCATGTAGTTTCAGCTTGGGCAGCGCCTCGCGGCGGGTCTCGCCTGCGATGGTCATGGCCGATAGCTCGATCCCCAGATCGGTGGCCATGCCCGACACATGGGTCGTGCGCACCCGCGCCTTTGAGATCATCGTCGTCACTGCGTTCTGTAGCCCCATCAAAAAGCTCAGCGACACCACCAGATGCGCCTGATCCATGCCGCCACGCAGTTGCATCGCGCCCAGCGCCAGCAGCATCAGCGCCTGTGCGCAGATCACCCACGCATAGATCGCCCGATGGCCCCGACGCTCGCCTTGATGTACGGCGATGCCTGCACAGACCGCGCCGGTGATAAAGGCCGCCACCAGACCGGCGAAGGACAGGGCCAACGCCACCTGTCCCACCACCAAAGTATCCGCCATGGCCGAGATGTTGCCGGTCATATTCGCGGTAAACGTTCCGGCAACCAGAAAGCCCACGGCGTTCAGCGCCCCTGCAATGGTCGACAGCAGCCCCGCCAAGGACAGGTCCAGTGTTTCGGTGCGCGCGCCTCCCGTTCGGATCAGCATGCTTGGCCCCCGCCTTGCCGTTCTTTCTTTGAACTATGCGCCATCTACCGGCCCGCGCAAGCACTCCAAACGGCGACACGGTAAGGGCAATTACGCGTTCTGCCCGCTCAACCCTTGACCTTACCGCGCCCAACATCAAAAGCTGAGCATAACGAATCCCGCCAGTGCGCCCAGCGCTGACACAAATCCGCCCGCGGCCAATCCGCCGCCATTCGTGAAGAGAGTTTCCATGAAATTCCGTTTCCCCATCGTCATCATCGACGAAGACTTCCGCTCCGAGAACTCCTCCGGTTCCTCGATCCGCGCTCTGGCCAAGGCCATCGAGGAAGAGGGTTTCGAGGTTCTGGGCGCCACCAGTTACGGGGACCTTAGCCAGTTTGCACAGCAGCAGTCGCGGGCCAGCGCCTTTGTGCTGTCGATCGACGACGAGGAATTCACCCCCGGCCCCGATCTGGACCCCGCCGTTCTGAACATCCGCAACTTCATCGAAGAGGTGCGCTGGAAGAACGCCGATGTGCCGATCTATATCTATGGCGAGACCAAAACCTCGCGCCATCTGCCGAACGACATCCTCAAGGAACTGCACGGCTTCATCCACATGTATGAAGACACGCCCGAGTTCGTCGCCCGCCACATCATCCGCGAGGCGAAAAGCTACCTTGAGGCGATCCAGCCCCCCTTCTTCCGCGAGCTTCTGGACTACGCCGAGGACGGCTCGTATTCATGGCACTGCCCCGGTCACTCGGGCGGGGTGGCCTTCCTGAAATCGCCCATCGGCCAGATGTACCACCAGTTCTACGGTGAGAACATGCTGCGCGCCGACGTGTGTAACGCGGTCGAGGAACTGGGCCAGCTCTTGGACCACAACGGCGCAATTGGCGCGTCCGAGCGGAACGCGGCGCGGATTTTCAACGCCGATCACTGCTTCTTTGTGACCAACGGCACCTCGACCAGCAACAAGATGGTCTGGCACCACACCGTCGCCCCCGGTGATGTGGTTGTGGTGGACCGCAACTGTCACAAGTCGATCCTGCACTCGATCATCATGACTGGTGCGATCCCTGTGTTCATGAAGCCCACACGCAACCACTGGGGCATCATCGGCCCGATCCACAAATCGGAATTCGAGCCTGAAACCATCAAGGCCAAAATCCGCGCCAACCCCCTGCTGGAAGGCGTGGACCCCGAGACCGTGAAGCCCCGCATCATGACCCTCACCCAGTCCACCTACGACGGGGTGCTCTACAACACCGAAACCATCAAGAGCATGCTGGATGGTTACGTGGACAACCTGCACTTTGATGAGGCATGGCTGCCCCACGCCGCCTTCCACCCCTTCTACGGCACCTATCACGCGATGGGCCGCAAACGGGACCGCACCAAGCATTCAGTGACCTACGCCACCCAGTCGGTGCACAAGCTGCTTGCCGGTATCAGCCAAGCCAGCCACGTATTGGTGCAGGACGCCGAAGACACCAAGCTGGACCGGCACCTCTTCAACGAGGCGTATCTGATGCACACCTCGACCTCGCCCCAGTATTCGATCATCGCCAGCTGCGACGTGGCCGCCGCGATGATGGAGCCTCCGGGCGGCACCGCGCTGGTTGAGGAAAGCATCGACGAGGCGCTCGATTTCCGCCGCGCCATGCGCAAGGTGGATCAGGAATTCGGTGATGACGATTGGTGGTTCACTGTCTGGGGCCCCGAAGAGCTGGCTGAAGAGGGCATCGGCCGCTCCAAAGACTGGGAGTTGAAGAAAACCGACAGCGACGCGGTCAACGACAGTGACGGCGAGGACAGCTGGCACGGCTTTGGCGACATGGCCCGCGGCTTCAACATGCTGGACCCGATCAAGGCCACCATCATCACCCCCGGCCTCAACATCGACGGCCGCTTTGAAGACACCGGCATTCCTGCCTCGATCGTGTCAAAGTATCTGGCCGAGCACGGCGTGGTGGTCGAGAAAACCGGCCTCTACAGCTTCTTCATCATGTTCACCATCGGCATCACCAAAGGCCGCTGGAACACGCTGGTGGCCTCGCTGCAGCAGTTCAAGGACGACTACGACAAGAACCAGCCCATGTGGCGGATCATGCCCGAGTTCTGCGCCAAGCAGCCCCGCTGGGAACAGATGGGCCTGCGCGACATGTGCCAGCACGTGCATGCGCTCTATTCGAAATACGACGTGGCCCGCCTCTCGACCGAGATGTACCTGAGCGACCTGCAACCGGCGATGAAACCCGCCGACGCCTACGCCCACATCGCCCGCCGTACCACCCAGCGCGTGCCGATCGACCAGTTGGAAGGCCGTATCACCACCTCGCTGGTCACCCCCTACCCGCCGGGCATCCCCCTGCTGATCCCGGGTGAGGTCTTCAACAAGAAGATCGTCGAGTACCTGCAATTCAACCGCGAATTCGCCGCCAAATGCCCCGGCTTTGAGACCGACATCCACGGCCTTGTACAAGAGCGCGACGAAGACGGCGTCATGCAATACTTCGCGGACTGCGTCGCAGAATAAACGTCACACAATTCGAAACAATAAAGGCCTCCGCGATCCATTGCGGGGGCCTTTGTTATTTTCTGGAAAATTAATACAAAAAGCATTGAAGCTATAAATTCGAACCCTCTATCTTTTCCAATTATATTAAAGGCCAATCACACGCTGAAATTGGAAAGCGAAATGCACATAATTCTTCTCGGTCTCCTTATTGCGTCATTGCTTATTGCACTCAAAATCAGCCGCGCCCACGCATCAAAATTCGATGCCGCACCACCAAGATTCAAGCCATCGGAGCGGGCACCAACACCCCTAGAATCCAAAGAACAAGGCGAAGCTGATCGCCCCGTCTTCGATGCCACTCAGCGCGTTGAGGCTACCCCAAAACCAACCCTAAAGGGCCGCGCTTGGGTGACAGACGGTGACACGATTACAATCAATAAT
Organism: Donghicola tyrosinivorans; assembly: GCF_003003355.1. GTDB lineage: Bacteria > Pseudomonadota > Alphaproteobacteria > Rhodobacterales > Rhodobacteraceae > Donghicola > Donghicola tyrosinivorans. The sequence continues at coordinate 175,041 of NZ_PVTQ01000001.1, read as the reverse complement.
ACGCAAATACGCCTCTTCGGCATTGATGCGCCGGAATTAAACCACCCATATGGACAGAAGGCGAAATGGGCCTTGCACCGCCTATGCAAAGGTCAAAATATTCGCGCCGAGATTACAGACACCGACAGGCATGGCCGCACCGTTGCAAAATGCTCTCTACAAGATGGCACTGACCTATCAGCCGAGATGGTAAAACTAGGCATGGCGATCGATTGGCCGAAATATTCAGGTGGCGTTTATTCCAGCCTCGAAACGCCGAGCATTCGGAAAAAACTGTTCCTCGCGAACGCTCGGCAAACCGGTCGCATGGATCTCTGGGCCAAATACGAAAACAGGCAAAAAAGTACCTAGCGCGAAAAATGCGAGGTTAGGCTTCAGTCAGCCGCCACCTCCAAAAAAACACCAAACAACTCCGGCGCCTACCGCAAATCGGCACGCGCCGGACTGCCACGTCAGAGCGGTGTCGACGTATAATTCACCAGATCAAAGGTGATATTGACCCCCATCGCACAGGGCGAGACCCCGCAAGGACGGATCGCCTCGGCCAGACGTTTACCCAACTCTTTGGCATAGTCCCCGTCGCGATAGTCCTTGGGCAGCATCGACAGGCGCAGCAGCACATGGCTGTGGTGATAGACCTCGATCACATGCAGCCGCCCCTTACAGGCCCCCGCGCCGCTGTCGAAGCCTGCAATCACATCCTCGATCGCCGCCAGCATTTCCGCCCCGGGAATGTTCTGGTCCGCCGTCACATATAGATCCGCCTGAGGCATCCTGCCCTCTCCTCCATGTCCTACCGCAGATAGGCAACGCGCCTCCCTGATCGGCTTCCTCATGACATAAATACTCACAATCCCGACAGCTTCAAAAGGGTCCGAACGTCAGTACAAAAGCCATACGTTTGCCATACGCGTTCTGGCCCCTACATTTTCAGCCTTTTCAGAGCCTTACCAGATTTTCGCAAAAATTCGCCTAACAGTTCTGCCCAATCGGTCAGCGCGGCCCTGCCGTTCACAACCTTTCGAACGTTCTCCCCCTTGGCTGAGGCCGCCCGGACCCGTATAGAGCGCCCTGCGGCTTTGAAAGGAAGGACCTCATGGCTCAGTACGAATATCGCGTGATTCCCGCACCCACCAAGGGCCAAAAGGCTCAGGGCGTGAAAGGCGCAGAGGCTCGTTACGCCTTCGCAATCGAAGATCTTATGAACCGCATGGGCGCCGACGGCTGGGAATACCAGCGCTCGGACACCCTGCCGATGGAGGTCCGCGAGGGCCTCACCGGCACCACAACCAAATTCCAGACCCTCTTGGTTTTCCGCCGTGCCACCGGCGTCGAAGCCACCAAGGCAGCGCCTGCCACACAGGCAGCCGCACCGGCCCCCGCGCCCGCAGCGGCCCCCGCGCCCGCAGCGGCCCCCGCGCCCGCAGCGGCCCCCGCGCCCGCAGCGGCAACGACTGAAAAGGTCGAAGGCACATCGGACGCCGCCGCAACCGCAGCAGGCGAAACCCTTCTGGCTGCTACGAAAATCACCAGCGTTCAGGCGACTGGATCCAAGCTTGGCAGCGCGAAAGCTGCGGCTCCTGCGACAAAGCAAGCAGCCGCTGAAAAGCCTGAAAAAGAAGACAGCTTTGAACCGGACGAGCCTGTTTTGCCCAAGGAAAGCAGCCCCAATTCGGTGCTTCTCAGCCGCGCACAGCGCATCTTCTCGCGCTCGGACCGATTGGACTGATCAAGAACGAAAAGCCGCCGCGGCACCCCGCGGCGGCCCCTTTTAAACTGACAGGTTCAGGGAAAGCGCATGGATTTTCGCGATCAAATCCGGCCCCAACACCTCATGCACCATCCGGTGCTGCTTGATCCGGCTCAGCCCCTGAAAATGGTCCGAGGCAATGCGCACGTTAAAGTGGCTTTCGCCGCCTTCCTGATACCCGCCATGGCCGCGATGACTCTCGCTATCGTCAACCACCTCCAGTATTCTCGGGCCGAAAGCCTCTTGTAAGCGCTGCTCCATTTCACGGCCGACTGGCCCCAATTGTCCTGACATTTTTTCAGATTACCTCTTCAATCCGCCGACAGTCGGTTTAAAATCACCCGTCCGAGTCGAAAAGGGAATGCCCCATGAAACAGAATGACCCCTTTGGTTTCGATATGTCTGTGTCTTCCGCCAAGAAGAAGAACCCGCGCGGCCGCCGGGGGATGTCTGGTGCGCAAGAGACCTCGACCCGCGTCTGCGAAAAGCCTGGCTGTGAAGAGGCCGGCAAATACCGCGCGCCCCGGGCACCCGACGTGTTGGACGAATACCTGTGGTTCTGTAAAGACCACGTACGTGAATACAATCAACAATGGAGCTTCTTTGACGGCCAGACCGAGGCCGAACTGAACGCTCAGCAATCCAAAGACCGCGTTTGGGAACGCAAAACCAAAGCGTTCACCGACCCCGAGGCCCGCGCATGGGCTCGCCTTGGCATCGAAGACCCCCATCAGGTTCTGGGCGAGAACGCCACCAAGAACCCTGGCAAATCGATCACCGGCCACACCCGCAAGCTGCCGCCGACCGAACGCCGCGCGATCGAGATTCTGGAAGCCAAGGACCACTGGACAAAGGCCGAAATCCGCAAGGCCTATAAGGCTCTGATCAAGGTTCTGCACCCTGACATGAACGGCGGCGACCGCTCGGACGAAGACAAGCTGCAAGAGGTGGTTTGGGCATGGGACCAGATCAAGGACAGCCGCAGCTTTAAATAAGCCGCCCTTTTAAACGCTGATCAGCGCCGCCTTTCGAGGCGGCGTTTTGCGTTTGTGCTGCAGGCCTCAAGGGGACGTGTTGGCAATTTGCCGCGCCAAGACCGATGAAAGTAACGCTCCATCCGCATGAAATTCGACTTTCCCTTGTGGACCCTTGCGATATGTTGCACCACGCAAGAGAGAATTTTCAGCGAAGGGTGAGGCTATGGCCGACGGTGCAAACAGTGGGATGGTGAAACCGACCGAGCAGATCTCGGTCCGTGATGTCTTTGGCATCGATACCGACATGGTCGTACACGGCTTCGCCGATGGCTCGGACCGCGTGCCCGAGACCGACAGCACCTACAAGTTCGACCCTGACACCACGCTGGCCATTCTGGCAGGGTTCGAGAAGAACCGCCGCGTAATGATCCAAGGCTATCACGGCACCGGTAAATCCACCCACATCGAGCAGGTCGCTGCCCGTCTGAACTGGCCGCTGGTCCGTGTGAACCTTGACAGCCACATCAGCCGGATCGACCTGATCGGTAAGGATGCGATCAAGCTGAAAGACGGCAAGCAGGTGACCGAGTTCCACGAAGGCATCCTGCCTTGGGCGCTGCGCACCAACACTGCCATCGTATTCGACGAATACGATGCGGGCCGTCCCGACGTAATGTTCGTGATCCAGCGTGTTCTGGAGACCGACGGCAAACTGACTCTTCTGGACCAGAACGAGATCATCAAGCCGCACCCCTATTTCCGCCTGTTCGCCACCGCGAACACCGTGGGCCTTGGTGACACCACCGGCCTTTACCACGGCACCCAGCAGATCAACCAGGCGCAGATGGACCGTTGGTCGCTGGTCGCGACACTGAACTATCTGTCGATTGATGCGGAAACCAATATCGTTCTGTCGAAGTGCCCCCACTACAACACCGAGGCCGGTCGCAAGAAGATCAAGCACATGGTGACCGTGGCGGACCTGACCCGCAAAGCCTTTATGTCGGGCGATCTGAGCACCGTCATGAGCCCGCGGACAGTGATTGCCTGGGCCCAGAACGCCGAGATTTTCCGCAACGTGGGCTATGCCTTCCGCCTGTCGTTCCTGAACAAATGCGACGAGCTGGAGCGCCAGACCGTTGCCGAGTTCTACCAGCGTCTGTTCGACGAGGAACTGCCCGAAAGCGCTGCCAGCATCTCGCTGGGGTAAGCGGGTCGCGCTGGCGCGCGACGGCCTCCGGCGGAGGTATTTTTGCCAAGATGAAAGAAAGGGCGTCCTGCTTGGGACGCCTTTTTCTATTGGGGATAGCCCGATTGGCGAGGCACGATTCGCCGTTTGACGGGGCGCGATACACCTTTTTGTAACAGGGGTATGTAATAGGTGAATTGACCGACGGGGATTGGCGGTTCTACGCTTGAGGTATGAAACGGATAGCCAGAAGTTCTCTCAAGGGTGCGGCGTTCGTGATGTTTCTCGGTACAGCCGCCCATAGCCTTCCGCTTTGGCCGCATCAGCGGGCAGAGCTCTTTGCCACCTGTGTCGGACGCCTTGAGGCGCTGGCCCTGGATCACTCCAATGCCACCGCGCGGGACGTGGATGCGTTGCGCGACCAGCGGGCCGATTTCCAGATGCTGCTGGATGCGACCTTGCCGGCGGCGCTGGATGAAGGAGTGCCCCAGAAGATGCCAAAGCTCTGGCGGGCCGGGGGCTGGTCCGAGGTAACCCATCTTTTGGGCGAGATGCAGTATTCCGTCGATAGTGGCCGCGTGGACCGTGCCCGCGTTCAATTGGAGCGGCGCATATTGGAATGCGAGAAGGTGCTGCTTTCATGAAGGGGGATGGGTCTTGGCCTATGGTCAAGCCGCCTCAGGAAGACTAGGTTGCGAGGAATACTCGTTTAACCGCAGGCAGGCCCCATGAAAAAGTCCGATAATCCGGCTGATCCCTTCAAAAAGGCACTGGCCGAGGCGACCCGTGTTCTGGCGGATGATGCCGAGCTGAATGTCAGCTTCTCGGTCGATCCGGCGGGCATGTCCGGCGATTCCATGCGGCTGCCGCAAATCTCGCGCAGGATGACCCGTGATGAGGTGCTGTTGGCGCGGGGGACGGCCGACGCGCTGGCGATGAAGCGGCGCTATCACAATGCCGAGACCTTTGCCCGCTATGTGCCGCAGGGCCAGATGGCGCGTGATCTGTATGAAGCGATGGAGAATGCCCGCTGCGAGGCGATGGGTGCGCGGGATATGCCCGGCACCGCTGGCAACATCGATGCGAAGATTGCCCATGATGCCAAAGTGCGCGGCTATGATCAGGTGACCGAGGCCAAGGATATTCCGTTGGCGGCGGCGGCTGGCTATCTGGTGCGCGAGCTTGCCACGGGCCGCAAGATGCCTCCTGCAGCGGCCAATGCGCTGGAACTGTGGCGCGGGTTCCTTGAGGGACAGGGCGCAAAGGCTCTGGGCGATGTGGATGAGGTTCTGGACGATCAGGCGAACTTTGCCCGTCTGGCGCGGCGGTTGATCTCGGAACTGGGATATGGCGATCAGTTGGGGGATGACCCCGACGAGATGGATGACCAGTCCGACGAAGAGAGCGCGCAGGAAGAGGAAGAACAGGAGGACGCGGAAAACCCCGATGCACAGGGGGATGACGACGAATCCCAAGACGCCGAGGCGCAGCCCGATCAGGCCCAAGATCAGCAGATGGATCAGGCGCAGGCCCAGATCAGTCAGGATGACATGGCCGATCAGGAAATGGACGACGAGGCCGAGCTGCCCGAGGGCGACGCGCCCATGGAGCCGCCGCCCCCTGCCCCCGCCTCCGAGGCCGATCCGGATTACAAGGTTTTCGACACCCAGTTCGACGAGGAAATCCGCGCCGAGGATCTGGCCGATCCGGCGGAACTGGAACGTCTGCGTGCCTATCTGGACCAGCAACTGGAACCCCTGAAAGGCGCGGTCAGCCGTCTGGCGAACAAGCTGCAGCGCCGTTTGCAGGCGCAACAGAACCGCAGCTGGGACTTTGATCTGGAAGAGGGCATTCTGGACGCAGGCCGTCTGGCCCGTGTGGTGGCGAACCCCACCACTCCTCTTTCGTTCAAGGTCGAGAAGGACACCGAATTCCGCGACACGGTGGTGACGCTGCTGCTGGACAACTCGGGCTCTATGCGGGGCCGTCCGATCAGCATCGCGGCGATCTGCGCCGATGTTCTGGCCCGCACGCTGGAGCGTTGCAACGTGAAGGTCGAGATTCTGGGCTTTACCACCCGCGCGTGGAAAGGCGGCCAGAGCCGTGAGAAATGGCTACAGCAGGGCCGTCCTATGCAGCCCGGTCGTCTGAATGATTTGCGCCACATCATCTACAAGCAGGCCGATGCGCCGTGGCGCCGTGCGCGTCCGAACCTTGGTCTGATGATGAAAGAGGGTCTTCTGAAAGAGAACATCGACGGTGAGGCGCTGGAATGGGCGCACCGCCGAATGATGAACCGCCCCGAAGCGCGGAAAATCCTGATGGTGATCTCGGACGGGGCGCCGGTGGATGACAGCAGCCTGTCGGTGAACCCTGCCAACTTCCTTGAAAAGCACCTACGCGACGTGATCGCCATGGTCGAAAAGCGCAAGCTGGTGGAACTGCTGGCGATCGGCATCGGCCACGATGTGACCCGCTATTATGAGCGTGCCGTGACCATCACCGACGTGGAACAGCTGGCCGGTGCCATGACCGAACAACTGGCAAGCCTCTTTGACAGTGACCCCCGCGCCCGTGCCCGCGTGATGGGGATCAAATCTAGTATCCGGAGAGCTGGATGAGTTTTCAGACCTATGGCGTGACTGCACGCCCCGAACAGGGTCCGCCGCGACTGGCGGCTCTGCGTGATGAATTGCGCACTGAAGGACTGGCGGGCTTTTTCGTGCCGCGGGCCGATGCCCATCAAGGGGAATATGTGGCCCCGTGTGATGAGCGGCTGTCGTGGCTGACGGGCTTTACCGGCTCGGCCGGATTTGCGCTGGTGCTGGCGGACAAGGCCGGTGTTTTCATCGACGGGCGCTACCGCGTTCAGGTCAAATCGCAGGTGGCGGATGCTTATACGCCGGTGCCGTGGCCTGACGTATCCGCTAGCGAATGGCTGCTGGAAAATCTTGATGGCGGTCTGGTGGGCTATGATCCGTGGCTGCACACCCCGCGCGAAATTGAGGCGATGGAACAGGCGCTTGCTGGCAGCGATATCGGCCTGAAACCCGTGGCCAATCTGGTAGATCGCATCTGGCAGGGCCGCCCTGCCCGCCCTGCCGAGCCTGCCACCGCCTTTCCGGTCGAGATTGCTGGCCTCACATCCGGCGAAAAGCGTCAGATGGTGGCGGATGTGCTGCGCAAAGCGGGCCAAGCGGCCTGTGTGCTGACCCTGCCCGACAGCATCTGCTGGATGCTGAACATTCGTGGCGCGGATGTGGCCCATAACCCCATCGTGCAGGCCTTTGCGATTGTCTTTGATGATGGCCGCGTGGCGCTATTCTCGGACCCTTCCAAGTTCGAGGCGCTGGGACCGGACCCCGACATCTCGGTCGCGCCACTTGAGGCGTTTGAAGCCGCGCTGGGGCAACTGACTGGTCCCGTCCGGCTGGACAAGGGCAGCGTGCCCGTGCTGGTCAAACAGGTGCTGGACAGCTTTGAGGTCGCGACCCAATGGGGCGATGATCCTTGCGTTCTACCCAAAGCCTGCAAGACCGAGGCCGAGATTGCCGCCACACGCGAAGCGCATCTGCGCGACGGGGCGGCGATGGTCGAATTCCTATGCTGGCTGGATGATCAGGCCCCCGGCACTCTGACCGAGATCGACGTGGCGCAAAAGCTGGAAGGCTTCCGCACCGCGACCAACCAGTTGAAAGATATCAGCTTTGACACGATCTCTAGCACCGGTCCGAACGGCGCGATCAACCACTATCGCGTGACCGAGGAAAGCAACCGCCCGATCTGTGACGGTGAGCTGCTGCTGGTCGACAGTGGCGGTCAGTATGAGGACGGCACCACCGACATCACCCGCACCATGCCCGTGGGCACCATCACCGATGAGCACAAGGATCGCTTTACCCGCGTGCTGCAAGGGATGATCGCCATCAGCCTTGCACGCTTCCCCAAGGGCATCGCAGGGCGTGATCTGGATGTGCTGGCCCGCAATGCCCTATGGCAGGCTGGTCTGGACTATGACCACGGCACTGGCCACGGGGTCGGCGTGTTCCTCAGCGTACATGAGGGGCCGCAGCGGATTTCGCGGGTCTCGATGCTGCCTTTGCAGCCGGGCATGATCCTGTCGAACGAACCGGGCTATTACAAAGAAGGCGACTATGGTATCCGCATCGAGAACCTGATCGTCGTCCAGCCAGCGGACTGCCCCGAAGGGGGGGATACGCACCGCCAGATGCTGAGCTTCGAAACACTCACTTGGGTTCCGATCGACCGCCGTTTGATCGATACGAAACTGCTAACCCGTGCCGAGCGTGCGTGGCTGGACAGCTACCATGCGACATGTTGTGACAAACTCCTGTCAAGACTGTCAGAAAAGGCAAAAACGTGGTTATTGAACATGACCTCGCCGCTCAACGAAGGCTGACATAAAATCGTCATCCCGCCGTGGCAGAGGAATAGATACAGGGGGACTGTACATGTCGGAACAAATCAAGGTCCACGCGAATGCGGGGACATATGTTGTGCGTGCTGGTGGGGCCGTACTGGGCGAAAGCCAGAATACGCTGGAACTGGTCGAAGGCGATCACACGCCCGTCATCTATTTTCCGCGTGAAGATATCGCGATGGCGTTTCTGGACGTCTCGGACCAGCGTACCAGCTGCCCCTTCAAGGGCGATGCGCAGTACTACAACATCGTGACCAAAAGCACGACGATCAAGAACGCAGGCTGGTCCTATGAGGACCCCAAGCCCGGTCTGGAAAAGATCAAAGGCTATCTGGCCTTCCACACCAGCGGTCAAGTCGCCGTGGAGCAGCTGTAATTTCCGCAGCACGCTAAGGATTATGAATCACACGCGCTCTGCCACAGAGCGCGTGTTTTTCTTTGTGTAGTTGCCAGCGCCAGCGGATCAGGAATGCTCTTCTCTGGCGGTCTCGGCCAAGGCCTTGTTGAAGGTGCGCAAGGCGTCCAGTTGGAACAACGCGCCCAAGATTTCTGGCGCGCCCTCGCCGCTGCTGGCGCGGATCACCGGCAGATAGTCCGCGCCGGACTGATCGAACAGGCGCATGGCGTCGCGCAGGGTCTGACCTGCGGTCAGATAGGTGCCGCTTTCGGCCAGTTCATTCAGATGCTCTTCTGGGGCCGCGCTGGGATGATCGGGACGGCGCATCACGGACATGACCGAATACATCTTCAGCAGATAGGCCTGCGGCCCCGCCGCCAGTTGGATATCACGCCGCATCAACTGGGTCAGGAAGAAACTCCGGTCGACCAGTCGCGTTGACAGTGCAGTCGCGCTTGAAACTGCAACCATCACCGCCAGACCCGTTTGCCAGTCGCCGGTCAGTTCGAACACAATCATAGTGGTGGAGATCGGCGCGCCAAGGACCGAAGCCGCGACTGCCCCCATCCCCGCCAGCGCATAGAGCGTAGGCGAGCCGGAAAAGTTCGGGATAACCCCCGTGGCGATGATCCCGAAGGCAGCGCCGGTCAGGGCCCCCGTCATCAGCGCAGGTGAAAAGACTCCACCCCCCATGCGGCCCGCCATGGTGATTGCAACTGCGATGATCTTGAGCAGCGCAAAAACGATTGCCTCATGCAGCAACAGATCGCCGTGCAACGCACGAGCGGTGGTTTCATAGCCGACGCCGATGATGTGCGGGAACCATAGGGCGATCACCCCAAGCATCGCCCCCGTCACCATCGGGCGCATCCAAGGCCGCAGATGGGTGCTGGCCTGCACACGGTTGCCCACGTTATCGGCCCAGAAAATCAGGCGCATCAGAACCACGCCGACGACCGCTGCCACAAGGCCCAGAATGAAAAAGGCCGGAAGCTCTTGGTAGAAGGCAAGGATGGTGGATGAGGCTAGCGAAAACTCGCTGCCGTCGCCAAAGAACATCCGCGCGATCACACTGCCCGCCACGCTGGCCACGGCGATGGGGGCAAAGGCCTGAATGGCAAAGTGGCGCAGGACCACCTCCATCGCGAAAAGCGCCCCCGCGATGGGGGCGTTAAAGCTGGCCGCGACGGCGGCTGCCACAGCACATCCCATAAGGTTGCGGCCCGTGATCCCATCCGCCTTAATCCGCGCACTGATAAAGGTACTCAGCACCGCCGCAAGGTGCACGACCGGCCCCTCACGTCCGCTGGAGCCGCCGCTGGACAAGGTAATCAATGAGGCCAGCGCCGAGGCCAGACCCGCCCGCCGCTCGACCCGTCCGTTGTTCAGGGCGGCGCCCTCGATCACATCCGCAACCGAACGCACCCGCCCATCCGGCGTGAAACGATGCAGAATGATCCCCACGACCAAGCCGCCAAGGGTTGGAATGCCTACTACCCACATCCAAGGCAATTCGCCCAGAAAACTGTGCAAATGCGAGACATCGTCGGTCCCGTATAGCGCCTCTTGCAAGTACTGGATGCCAAAGCGAAAACCAACGGTCGCCAGCCCCGACAGCACACCGACAAACAGCGCGATCAGCCAGAACTGGGCCTGCCCCGGACCTTCTTCTACCAACCGGTGCCAAGCTGCCTTAAGCTGGACAACTTGCAGCCCTGCAGATTCCTTAAAAAAGTCTTTCACATTCGTTCGCCATGGACTGTTCGCCTTTTGCCTGCCCAAATTGCTTTCTAGTCTGCGCCGGATGTTAAACGAGGCGGTCTATGAAATACCAAGAAGCGTTGAACGAGCTTGCTACCTTACTAGGGCAACGGATCAGTTGGTCCAAGTTTGAACTTGAAAGCCACGGACAGAGCGAATCCTATTTTCCGTTAACGCTTCCCGATGCGGTGGCCTACCCCACCTCTGCGGGCGAGTTGAGCGAGATCGTCAAGATCTGCGCCAAACACGCAATGCCCGTGATTGGCTGGGGCGCAGGCACGTCGCTGGAAGGGCACGCGCTGGCCCATCAAGGCGGACTGGTCGTGGATTTTCGCAATATGGCGGCGGTTCTGGCCCTGCACCCCGAAGACATGACCGTGACCGTCCAACCCGGCATCACCCGCGAGGTTCTGAACGAGGAACTGCGCGCCACGGGGCTGTTCTTTCCTGTCGATCCGGGGGCGAATGCCTCTATCGGTGGCATGGCGGCCACTCGGGCCAGCGGCACCACGGCGGTGAAATACGGCACCATGGCTGACAATGTTCTGGCGCTAGAGGTGGTGTTGGCCGACGGGCGGATCATCCACACGGGCTCTCGTGCGCCGAAATCTGCGGCGGGCTACGATCTGACGGCCCTCATGGTCGGCTCGGAAGGGACGTTAGGATTGATCACCGAATTAACCTTGCGTCTACAGGGCCAGCCCGAATGCAGCGGCGCAGCTGTCTGCGCTTTTGATGACATCGGCGCCGCGGTGGATACGGTGATCGAGACCATCCAATATGGCCTACCCATGGCGCGGATCGAATTCATTGATGGTCCCACGGCGGCGGCAGTGAACGCCTATTCCGGCAGTGATTTGCCCGAGTGTCCCCATCTGCTGGTCGAGTTCCACGGATCAGAGGCGGCTGTGGCCGAGCAGGCAGAAACCTTTGGTGAAATCCTAAAAGAGCACGGCGGCAAAGGTTTCGAATGGGCCAGCCGCGCCGAAGATCGTACCGCGCTATGGCACATGCGCCATCACGCCTATTGGGCGATCCTTGCCAGCCGCCCCGGCGCACGGGCGGTTGTTACTGACCTTTGCGTGCCGATCTCGAAACTGTCCCAGGCCGTTGAAGAGACCCGCGCTGATATTGCCGAAAGCGGCATCCCCGGCCCGATTCTGGGGCACGTGGGGGACGGGAATTTCCATGCGATCCTGATGATCGATCCGGAAAAGCCCGAGGAACTGGAGACCGCGAAAGCACTATCCAGCCGCATGGTCAAACGCGCCCTTGCCTTGGGCGGCACGGTGACCGGCGAGCATGGTGTCGGCTATGGAAAGCTGGACTATATGGCTGCAGAGCACGGCGGCGGTTGGGACGTGATGGGCGACATCAAAAAGGCGCTTGATCCGCAGAACATCCTGAACCCCGGCAAGGTCGTCCGTTTCCCCGCGTGAGGCGCAGGCGGCGTTTCGAGTATTTATGCAATAAGGAAGGGGCTGCGGTTGCGCGGCCCCTTTTGGTTTTTGACAAGCATCGCGGCCTGAGCCGTGAGTATTTGGATCAAGAAGACGCCTTATTGGGCGCTCAAAAGCGCACGGGCTGCGTCACGGGCAGCATCGGTGATTGTGTCGCCGGAGATCATACGGGCGATCTCATCAATGCGCTCCGAGGTGCCCAGAGGCATGACCTTGGACAGGGTTTGACCCTGATCATTCACCGATTTCTGCACATGCCAATGGTGGGCACCGAGGGCAGCCACTTGTGGCGAGTGCGTAACGACCAGCACCTGACCATCGCTGGCCAGACGCGCTAAACGGCGACCGACTGCATCGGCGGTTGCACCACCGACGCCGCGGTCGATCTCGTCGAAGATCATCGTGACGCCCGTGGTTTCCCGCGACAGGCACACCTTTAGTGCCAACAGGAAGCGCGAGAGTTCACCGCCTGAGGCAATCTTGGCCAAGGGGCCGGAGGGTGCGCCGGGGTTTGTGGCAACCGTGAACGAGACGTTGTCGATGCCTTCGGGGCCGGGTTCGGCCGCCTCCAAGGCCGTGGTGAAAACAGCGCGCTCCATCTTCAGCGGGGCAAGTTCGCCCATCACCGCCTGATCAAGCCGCAGGGCGGCGTCTTTGCGGGCGTCCGACAGGGCGTTTGCAGCGGCTGTGAAGGCGGCGTCCGCATCCTTCAACTCTTTGCGCAAGCGGGCGATGTCGCCTTCGCCGGCGTCCAGCGTGCCAAGGCGTGTGCGCATCTCTTCTGCGAAATTGCCCAGATCGTCCGGGGTGACCCCGTGCTTGCGGGCAAGGCCACGGATGGCGAAGAGGCGCTCTTCAATGGCCTCAAGCTCTGAGGGATTGAAGTCCAGATTATCAAGCACACGCTCAACGGCGTGGGTGGCTTCGCCCAGTTCGGTCACAGCACGGCCTAGAGCGGCGATTGCTTCATCCAGTTGGCCATCGGCATCGCCCGCGATGCCGTCCAGCCAGCGCATGCCGTCACTCATGGCGCCTTCGGCACCATCCATCCCCAGAATGCCGAAAGCCCGGGCCAGATCGTCGCGGATCTTCTCGGCGCCTTGCATCCGTCGGCGGGTGGCGTCCAGTTCGGCGTCTTCACCGGGTTGGGGGTCCAGCTTGTCGAGTTCGGCTACGGCGTGACGTAGGAAGTCCTCTTCGCTGCGCATAGCGGCGAATTGGGTCTCGGCCTGAGCCAGTGCTTTTGCGGCCTTGGAGCGGGCCTGCCAAAGGACGCGTAGATCGGACAGCGCTGACCCGTGACCTGCGAATTCGTCCAAAAGCTGGCGGTGGCCGCGCGGGTTCAGAAGACCGCGATCATCGTGCTGTCCGTGCAGTTCCACCAGCGTTTCCGACAGATCCCGCAGCACGGTGCCCGACACGCGCCGATCATTGACCCACGCGGTTTTGCGGCCGTCCGCGGTGTTCACACGGCGCAGCAGCAGTTCGTCCCCGACGGGCAGGCCCGCCTCTTGCAGAATGGCGATGGCGGGATGGTCTGCGGGCAGATCGAATTCCGCGATCACCTCGCCCTGCTCTGCCCCGCTGCGGACCAGCTCCGCCCGTCCACGCCAGCCAAGAACAAAGCCAAGGCTATCAAGCAGGATCGATTTGCCTGCGCCAGTCTCACCGGTCAGCACGTTCAGCCCTGATTGGAAATCAAGGCGCAGGTGGTCAATCAGCAGGACATCACGAATATCAAGCGTGCGAAGCATCTCTGGGTCCGGAAATGGGCTAAGCGTGGATCAGAGCCACGCGCCCTTGATCATCTGTCGGTAAATCTTTGCCAGCCAGTTGTCGCCCTTGGCCTCGGGCGTCAGGCCCTGACCAGTGAGCAGCGCGTAGCTTTCCTCGTACCATTCACTGCCTTGGTAGTTGTAACCAAGGATCGCGCCAGCGGTCTGTGCCTCGTCGGTCAGACCCAGCGAGAGATAGGATTCCACCAAACGGTGCAGCGCCTCTGCGGTGTGGGTGGTGGTCTGGAAATCCTCGACCACGACACGGAAGCGGTTGATGGCGGCGGTGTAGTGTTCGCGCTTCAGGTAGTAGCGGCCCACTTCCATCTCTTTGCCCGCCAGATGATCGAAGGCCAGATCAAACTGCAGGATCGAGCTTTCCGCATATTCGCTGTCGGGGTAGCGTTCGATCACAGTGCGCAGGGCTTGCAGCGCCTGATAGGTCAGGCCCTGATCGCGGCCCACATCGTCGATCTGGTCATAATAGCTGAGCGCCAGCAGGTACTGGGCATAGGCGGCATCTTCGTCAGCGGGATAGAAATCGATATAACGCTGCGCACTGGCGCGGCTGTTCTCGTAATCCTGATCCTTGTGGAAGGCGAAAGCCTGCATGATCAAGCCGCGTTTAGCCCAATCTGAATAGGGATAAAGACGTTCGATCTCGCCAAAGTAGGTGGCGGCTTTCGAGTATTTCTTGTCCGCCAGCTCATATTCGGCGCGGGCAAAGATTTCCTCTGCGGTGAATTCTTCCAGTGGGGCAGCGTTCTGCCCGCCCTCGACGAAAGCGCGCTGGTCGCCACCGAAGGGGCGTTCCGGCATCATCGAGCATCCCGCCAAAGCGGTGCCCAGAAGCAATACTCCAGTAAATGTCCGGAACCCTGTGCCGATGCTCATACCTGCCCACCTCAATCTTCTGTCCTCAGAGGAAAACCTCCGGTCAAAGCGGTGTTAGCACAGAATAATCTGGTGCAAAACGTCTTAACGTCGCTTAAACGATCACGCTACCGCGGCCAAATCCGACTGATGCAAATCGGTGCCAGGCAGATGTGCAACCTGCTCGGGCGAGCATGCAACATAGCGATAGGCACTGGGATCGGCGAACAGGGCGTGCAGCAGAAGGTTGGTCAGAGTGTGACCTGCCTTGTAGCCGGTGTAGCGGCCCAGAATGGGCTGACCAGCCAGCGCCAGATCCCCCAGCGCGTCCAGCATCTTGTGACGAACGGGTTCATCATCGTGACGCATGCCGCCGGGGCTAAGCACGGCGTCACCGTCGACAACCACGGCGTTTTCCATGGTGCCGCCAAGGGCAAGACCGTTCTGGCGCATAAAATCAACGTCCGACATGCGGCAGAAGGTGCGGCTGTCACAGAGTTCGCGGACAAAGGTGCCGTTCGCCATGTGCAGGGATTTGCTTTGCTTGCCGATTGCAGGATCCACGAAGTCGATCGCGAAATCGATGTGCAGCGCGTCAGCGGGGCTAAGCGTGGCGGTGGCATCGCCACGGGTGACCGAGACCTCTTTCAGCACCTCGATCGCCATCAAGGCTGCGCCCTGATCCGTGGTCCCGCGGGCCATAATGCCGCGCACGAAAGGTGCGGCGCTGCCGTCAAGGATCGGAACTTCGGGACCGTCGATGTCAATCAGCGCGTTATGGACGCCGCAGCCGGAAAGAGCGGCCATCACATGCTCGACCGTCGAGATCGAGATGCCTTCGTCGTTCACAAGTTTAGTGCAGAGGGGCGAATGTTCAGCCAGATCCCAATGGGCGGGAATCAACTGGTTGCAGCCATTCAGATCAATGCGTCGGAAAACGATACCGTGGCCTGTGGGCGCTGGGTGAATCGTCAGTGTCGCGGGTTTGCCCGAATGCAGACCTTTGCCCGTGAAGGTGACGCTTTTGGTGATCGTGGTTTGCACGTTGGCCCCATTACTCCGCGCGGATTACCGCTGGTGAAAATTAGGTAAACTTCCGGACACAAATGCTCAACTCAATCTTTGCAACACAGTGAAACATACCCGTCCTTTTGAGCGGCGAAAATATGCCTATGGGGATTTGACGGGTTTAATGTCTTGCTTCTGAAAACAAAAAGGGCCGCCCAAACGGGCAGCCCTTTGTTTCAATCCGGTAACGTTCAGTTCGCCTGACGACGCAGGAAGGCCGGAATTTCGATCTTTTCATCCGCAGGATTGTTGTCCGCATCTTCTTCGAAGTGCTGGACCGGCGGTGCCACGCGGCGTGCCGGCTGTGCGCTAGCGGCCGGCTTGGCGCTGTCGCCCGAACCGGTCATGCGGTTGATCAACGAATTGATTCCAAAGCGCGACTTCTCGGGCGCTGCCGGAGCCTGCGGCTGAGGCGCTGCGGGACGCTGCTGCGGACGGGCCGAGCCGCTGTTGTTTACCGCATCGCGCAGACGGGCCAGAGCCTCGGGCGACGGAGTACCGGGTGCGGCGGCGCGGGGTGCAACAAATTCCTCGGGCTGCGGCTCATAGTGCATCGGCTGCTCGGGCTGACGCATTTCGGGACGCGGCTGATATGCGGGCGGGGGCAGATCTTCCTGTGCAGGCGCCTCATAGGCCTGCGGTGCAGGTGCTGCCTGCGGCGCGGGCTGAGGCTGCGATGCGGGCTGGAACGGCTGAGGCTGACGACCCATCGCAGTATGCTGCTGTGCGCGGGTCGGCTGCGGTGCAGGCGCGGCCTCAGGCTGGAAC
The DNA here is from genome assembly GCF_003003355.1 of Donghicola tyrosinivorans. Lineage (GTDB taxonomy): Bacteria > Pseudomonadota > Alphaproteobacteria > Rhodobacterales > Rhodobacteraceae > Donghicola > Donghicola tyrosinivorans. The sequence continues at coordinate 158,582 of NZ_PVTQ01000001.1, read as the reverse complement.
AGGTTCTCCTGCTGGGGCGCGGCTGCGGGCTGCGCGGGTGCAGATTGTGCTGCGGGCGCTTGCGCTGCGGGCTGCAGAGGCTCGGACATCTTGCGGCGGGGCGCAGGAGCGTCCATCGCAGGGCTTGCATCGATGCCGGTGGCAACAACGCTGACGCGCATCTGGCCTTCCATCGACGGATCGAGGGTCGAACCGACGATGATGTTCGCCTCGGGGTCCACCTCTTCGCGGATGCGGTTGGCGGCTTCGTCCAGCTCGAACAGGGTCAGATCGTGGCTGCCGGTGATGTTGATCAGAACGCCCTTCGCACCGCGCAGGCTGATTTCGTCCAGCAGCGGGTTTGCGATGGCCTTCTCGGCGGCCTGAATGGCGCGATCTTCACCCGACGCTTCGCCAGTGCCCATCATGGCTTTGCCCATCTCATCCATCACAGCGCGAACGTCTGCAAAGTCGAGGTTGATGAGGCCCGGACGGACCATCAGGTCAGTCACACCTTTGACGCCCTGATACAGAACGTCGTCGGCCATGCTGAAGGCTTCGGTGAAGGTGGTCTTTTCGTTCGCCAGACGGAACAAGTTCTGGTTCGGAATGATGATCAGGGTATCGACGACCTTTTGCAGCGCCTCAACGCCTTCTTCGGCCTGACGCATCCGCTTGGCACCTTCGAACTGGAAGGGCTTGGTCACGACACCAACGGTCAGAACACCCAGTTCACGTGCCGCCTGCGCAATGATCGGCGCAGCGCCAGTGCCGGTGCCGCCGCCCATACCAGCGGTGATGAAGCACATGTGTGCGCCCGCCAGATGGTCAACGATTGTTTCGATACTTTCTTCGGCCGCTGCGGCACCCACGCTTGCACGTGCGCCTGCACCCAGACCTTCGGTGACTTTGATCCCCAGCTGAACGCGGGCCTCGGCCTGGCTTTGCTGCAGCGCCTGAGCGTCGGTGTTTGCCACGACAAACTCGACACCCTCGAGCTGCTTCTCGATCATGTTGTTGACGGCATTGCCGCCCGCCCCACCAACACCGAACACGGTGATACGGGGTTTCAGCTCATCGGTTTCGGGCATCGATAGGTTCAATGTCATGATCTGTCCGCCTGCTTATGCGCCCGTGCCACCGGGCCGTTTTGTCCTTCAGTTACACGTTATTCTACGCGTCCTGTCAGTGAACGTCATCCAAAAAGTCACAGTAACAACACAAAATCTGGAGCGTTTTACGCACGGAAAAGCGGCATTTTGCCAACTTCACAACATTTTGCGATCACCAGTTGTCTCGGAACCACTTTACAGCCCGCTGAAGCGAGCGGCCCGGATAACGCTCGGCGGGGGTGTCAAAGTCCCACCATTCGTCCTGCGGATGGGCTGCAAAGCAGCAAAGCCCAACCGCGCTGGCAAACCCGGGGCCGGTCGCGGCCTGCGGCAAACCATGCACGCGCAGCGGGCGTCCAAGGCGCACCTGTTGTCCCAGAATGCGACTGGCCAGCCCGTCTAGACCGGGGATCTGACTGCCGCCACCTGTAAGTACGATTTGCTGACTGGGCAGATGATCGAAACCTGCGGCATCCAATCGGGCGCGCACTTCTTCCAGAATTTCTTCCACGCGCGGACGCATGATGCCAATCAACTCGGCGCGAGAGACGCTGCGGCGGTCGTGTTCCCAATCGCCGGTGGCACCGTCCAGATCGATCATCTCACGGTCGTCCATTCCGGTGGCATAGACACCGCCATAAAAGGTCTTGATCCGCTCGGCGGTGGTCATCGGCACCTGTAGACCCATCGAGATATCACTGGTCACATGGTCGCCGCCCATACGCACGCTATCTGCATAGATCATATGCTTACGCATGAAGATCGACACGCCGGTCGAGCCGCCTCCCAGATCGATACAGGCCGCACCAAGGTTCTGCTCATCCTCGATCAGCGCCGAAAGACCCGAGACATAGGCGCTGCTGGCCACACCGGCCAGCTCCAGATCACATCGCTTGATGCAGTAGGCAAGGTTCTGGATCGCGGTACCATCAACGGTCAGCATGTGCATATCGGTGCTCAGGCTGTGACCGATCTGGCCGCGGGGGTCTTGCAGACCCGAGCGATGGTCCAGCGCAAAGTTCACCGGCTGCGCGTGCACAACTTCGCGGCCCTGACCGTAATCGGGCACTTCGCACGCGGCCAGAACGCGCGCCACGTCCTGTTCCGTCACCTGACCGCCGTCCATATCAATCGTGCCGTCCAGACCGTAGCTGCGGGGACGCGCGCCCGAGAAACAGGCGATCACGTGGTCGACCCGCAGGTTCGCCATCTTTTGCGCGGCCTGAACAGCGGTACGGATCGCACGTTCAGTTTCCGCCATCGCCGAGATTTCGCCGAACTTCACGCCGCGCGAGCGGGTAGTCGCAGCGCCCACAACACGGAAGCCCGCCTGCCCCGCCATCGAGCCGATATCCTCGCCTTCGACAAAGGCGTCGGTCCGGTCGAACCGAAGCACCAGACAGGCGATCTTGGAACTGCCTACATCCAGAATCGCGATGACCCCGCGCTGCAGGGCCGCTTTCCGCATCGCGCGCATGGCGCGTTGGGTCTCATATAGCTCGGTCATTTTGCACGTTCCTCGGTCATTTTCCGGATGCGCAGCAGTTCTTCCTGTGCTGTCGGGGTCATCCGTATTGTCGGCCTTTGGGCCAGACGCATATCCACTGCGGCCACATCCCTGGCCAGCAGATCATTTGCCTCAGCCAGAGCCACAACCTGCTCTAGCGCCTGCAGAGGCTGTTCAGTCGGCAGCATGATCCGCTGCTCTCGGTCCAGAACCAGATCCCATCGGCGCTCGCCCACACGGACAAGGCCACGGATGCGGTCTTGCAGCGGGGCCGCCGCTGCAAATAGGCGCAGAGCTTCTTCAACGTGCTCTTTTGCGCCAGCCCCGACGATCAGGGGCAAATCAGGACGGTCGGTGCGGCTATCCAGTGTTCCGGCGCGGATGCCCGCGGCGTCGATCGCTTCGATCCGGCTGCCTTGACGCCAGACCATAACCGGCTGACGCTCGATCACATGCATTTGCAGAACGCCGCCCGAACGGACCTGCAGGCCCACATCAGCCACAGCATCCAGCGCCAGCATTTCGTTGGCAATCGCCCCCACATCCAGATCGAACGAACTGACCGGGAAATCCACCGGCATCAGGGCGCGAATGGCGGTCTGGGTCTCTTCGCTGGCCCCGTCGATGGCCATGATCTTGACCATAAATTCGGGGCGATGTTCGAAATCGTGGCGCAGCTTGGCCACGGTCGAGGTAAACACCTCGCGCCGCTCGGCATCCCCGAAGTAGATTGCGCCACAAAGGGCAACCAAGGCGATCGGCGTGCCAGTACGCAGCAGGCGGCGATAGAACGGGGTCAACCAAAGCCGCTGGAAGCGGTAGGCCCACCGCGAGGGGGCAGGATCGAAGCGGCGCATCATCGATTGCACGAGGCGTCCTCCACCATCCAGCGAACGAAGGCGCCAAAGCTCATGCCCGCAACGCCCGCCTGTTCGGGGCTCAGCGACGTCGGCGTCATACCGGGCTGGGTGTTGGTCTCCAACAGGATCAGACCTTCAAGGCCCTTCTCTTCGTCCCAGCGGAAATCCGTGCGCGACACACCGCGGCAACCAAGCGCATCATGGGCACGCAGGGCGTAATCAAGACAGGCGTCAGTGATCTCTTGCGGCAGATCCGCAGGCACCACATGGCGCGATCCGCCTGCCACATATTTGGCGTCATAATCGTACCAGCCATCCGTCAGAATGTCGGTCACACACAGGGCGCGATCACCGACGACAGTGGTGGTCAATTCGCGGCCCGGCACATAGGCCTCGACCATCAGAACATCGGGCATATCGTCGGACAATTGCGGCGGCGTATTTGCGCCTGCTTCGACCAGATAGACCCCGACGCTGCTGCCTTCATTGTAAGGCTTAACCACATAAGGCGGCGCAATGACGTGGCTGGCCATCACTTCGGATTTGCTGGCCAGAACACTTTCCGCAACAGGAAGACCGGCGGAACGGTAAATCTGCTTTGTACGTTCCTTGTCCATCGCCAAGGCCGAGGCCAGCACGCCAGAGTGTGTGTAGGGGATGCGCAGCCATTCCAGAATGCCCTGAACGCAGCCATCCTCGCCCCAGCGGCCATGCAGCGCATTGAAGACAACATCGGGCTGAATTTCTGCAAGACGCGCGACAAGGTCAGGCCCTGCGTCGACCTCAATCACCTTGAATCCTTCATCCCGAAGGGCGGTTGCGCATTCTCGCCCTGACGACAAGGACACCTCTCGCTCAGCCGAGGGTCCGCCCATCAGTACCGCCACAGTCGGGTGTGCCCTGCTCGACATCACCACATCTGCCTCTGTATCCGGCCTTTTGCAGGCCTTTTAATCTGCCTCGCCCCCATTTTGAGGGCAATTTCCGCATTTGCGGATATTTTTTAATTAATTCTTACAGATCGCGTTTGGGTTCACCAATACGGATCACTTCCCATTCTAACTCTAATCCACTGGTTTGGAAAACCTTTTTTCGGACAAGTTCCCCTAACCTTTCGAGATCATCCGCAGTTGCCTCTCCTGTATTTACAAGGAAATTCGAATGCATCTCGCTCATCTGCGCGCCGCCAACGCGGGCGCCGCGCATTCCGGCCTCATCGATGACCTTCCACGCCTTCAACTCATGTGTATCGTCGGCGCGGCCTGTGCTGCTGTAACCTGCAGGGTTGCGAAAAGTACTGCCCGCAGTGCGATCTTTTGTCGGTTGGGTCGCGTCGCGTTTTGCCAGTTGCTCATCCATTTTGGCCGCCAGCGCATCAGGATCACCCGCCGCACCTTCAAAAGTGGCCGAGGTCAGCACCCAGCCCTCGGGCAGATGGCTGCTGCGATAGGCAAATTGCAGATCTGCGGGGGTCAGCGTGACCCGCTCACCCTGCCGCGTGACGGCCTCCGCCTCGATCAGGTGATCGGCCACGTAGCTGCCATAGCAACCCGCATTCATCCGGATCGCCCCGCCGATCGCGCCAGGGATCGTACGCAGGAAGGTCAGATCAACCCCCGCCGCAGCCGCGCGTTTCGCCACCATGGAATCCAGAATCGCCGTCCCGACACACACGCGGGTGCCGTCAATCTCGATCCCGTTAAAGCCACGTCCCAGACGGATCACGACAGCACGTATGCCCCCGTCACGCACAATCAGGTTCGAACCTACGCCAATCGGAAACACCGGCACATCCGCAGGCAGGTTCGCCAGAAACTGCTGCAGGTCGTCCATATCGGCGGGCTGGAACAAATAATCCGCAGGCCCGCCCACGCGCAGCCATGTCAAATCCGCCAGAAGACGGTTCGGAGTCAGGGTGCCACGCACATCAGGCAGGGTCATGGGGATTACCTCCACAGGTTCTTAAACCAGCGGCCCAAATAGATCACAGGCCACCGCAAAACGGACATCGCGGCGATCAATACCGCCAAACCCATCCAAGGGCCACTGGTGGCAAACACGCCGATCAACACCGGCAGGCCAAGAGCGATCATGATATAGGCAAAGCGCCAGTGATAATCACGCGAGGGCAGCATCGCCGCCACATTGGCGACGATCAACCATACACAGGCCAGCACCAACCAGATCACAGGACTTAACCGTTCAGGCGGGCCGGAAGGTTGTTCGCCCATGCGCTGATGGTCCCCGCCCCAAGGCAGACAACCATATCACCAGGCTGGGTCTGTTCGCGCACTAGACGCTCCAGATCCTCTTCGGAGTGCAGAGCACGCGCATGGCGGTGCCCGTGACGGATCAGACCCGCCACCAGATCATCGCGGGTCGCCCCTTCAATGGGGTCTTCACCGGCGGCAAAAACCTCGGCGATGGCGACCACATCCGCCTCATTGAAGCAGTTGCAAAAGTCTTCGAACAGCGAATGCAGGCGGGTGTAACGGTGCGGCTGGTGGACGGCGATCACGCGACCTTCGGTCGCCTGACGGGCCGCCTTCAGAACAGCGGCGATCTCTACAGGGTGGTGGCCATAATCGTCGATGATCGTGACGCCATTCACTTCGCCCACTTTGGTAAAGCGGCGGTTCACGCCACCAAAGGCGGCCAGCGCGGCGCGGATTTCCTCGGCCTTCATGCCCAGATGACGGGCCACAGCCACAGCCGACAGCGCGTTCGAGACGTTGTGGTCCCCCGGCATCGGCAGCGTGCAGCCTTCGATCACCATATCCTCATTACGCAGGGCAATATCGAAATGGGCCACACCCTTTTCATAGCGCAAGTTCACTGCACGCACGTCTGCTTGGGCGTTAAAGCCATAGGTGGTCACGCGGCGGTCGGTGATCTTGCCTACCAGCGCCTGAACCTCGGGGTGATCAGTGCAGCACACCGCCATGCCATAGAACGGAATGTTCGAAACAAACTGCAAGAAGCCTTCACGCAACGTGTCGAAATCGCCCCAATGCTCCATATGCTCGGGGTCGATGTTGGTCACAATGGCAATGGTCGCGGGCAGTCGGTTAAAGGTGCCGTCGCTCTCGTCGGCCTCAACCACCATCCATTCGCCCTGCCCCATCCGCGCGTTCGAGCCATAGGCATGGATCACGCCGCCGTTGATCACGGTCGGGTCGATGCCGCCTGCCACCAACAGTTCCGCCACCATCGTGGTGGTGGTGGTCTTACCGTGGGTGCCTGCAATCGCGATGTTCGACTTCAGACGCATCAATTCGGCCAGCATCTCGGCGCGGCGCACAACAGGCAAACCGCGGCGACGGGCCTCGTCCAGTTCAGGGTTGCCCCGTTTGATAGCCGAGCTGATCACGACCACTTCGGCCCCTTCAAGGTTCTCGGCCCGCTGGCCTTCGAACACGGTCGCGCCCATGCTTTCCAGACGCTGGGTGATCTTGGACGATTTCAGGTCCGAGCCCTGAACCCTGTAGCCATGGTTGATCAGCACTTCGGCAATGCCGGACATGCCAATACCGCCGATACCGACGAAATGGATCGGGCCCACATCGGTGGGCAACTTGGTTGCAGCAGCGTTCATGTTCTTATGTCTTTCTTCAGTTCGCTTCAGCCAGCGCATCAACCAAAGCAACCAGACGCTCGGTCGCATCAGGTCGGCCAATGGACAAGGCGGCCTGCGCCATGTCGTGGGCCTTGGTGGGCTGGGTTAGAATATCCGTGATGGCCGCAGCCACCGCATTCACCGTAAATTCGCTCTCACGCAGCAGCACAGCGCCGCCAGCTTCCACCACACCGCGGGCATTGGCGGTCTGATGATCACCTGTTGCCGCAGCAAGAGGCACAAGGATCGCTGGCCGCCCGACAACGGTCAAATCCGCCACCGACGACGCACCCGAACGGCTGATCACCAGTTGCGCATTTGCCATGCGCTCTGGCACGTCCGTAAAGAAGGGCTGCACATCGGCGCGCAAACCGGCCTCTTCGTAAAATGCCTTTACCCGCGCCTCATCCTCGCCCCGCGCCTGATGACTGATCCGCAACCGGTCGCGCAATTCAACGGGTAGCGCGGCCATGGCTGCAGGCACCACATCTGACAGAATGCGCGCGCCTTGTGATCCGCCAATGACCAGAATATCCATAGGATGATCGCCGGGCGCGATATAACCCGCCCCCGCTTTGGCCAGAACGGCCCCGCGCACCGGATTGCCGGTGTAGATGCCTTCCACCCCATCGGGCAGATCTGTCGGCCAGGTTCCGCAAGCTACTGTATTCACTTTGGCAGCAAATACCTGATTAACCCGCCCCAGAACACCGTTCTGCTCATGGATCATGCGCGGCAACCCCTTCCAAGAGGCCGCTGCAATCGCCGGAATGCTGGGATAGCCACCAAAGCCTACGACCACCGCAGGGGTATCCGCCCCCATGGCACGCCGAGCGGAAATGATCCCGCCGATGATCTTGAACGGCACCAGCAGCTTTGCCAGCACACCGCCCCGCGCAAAGGTCGCCGAGCTGACTTCTTCGATCTGAACGTCCTTGGGAAAGCCGCCCGTATAGCGCGCACCGCGCGCATCGGTGCTCAGCTTCACCCGCCAGCCCTTGGCCAGCATCGCCTCGGCCAGTGCCTGCGCGGGAAACATATGCCCGCCCGTTCCACCTGCCGCGATCAGAAGAAGGGGTGCACTCATAGCCGTCCGCGTCCTCGCAAAATCTCACCGATCTGGCCCTGAGGCCGCGTGCGGGTAAACGCCAGAAGCATCCCGACTGCAACCCCCATCGCGATCAGGGACGAGCCGCCATAGCTCACAAACGGCAAAGTCATGCCTTTCGCAGGCAAAAGACGCACGGCCACGCCCATATTAATGATCGCCTGAATGCCAAAGCTGCACGCCAGACCCGTACCGGCCAGACGGATAAAGGGATCACGCTCTCGCACCAAGCGCAGCAGCGACCGGATCACCACCACCGCATAAAGGGCGATGATCGCCATCACCAGAACCAGCCCGTATTCCTCGGCCGCCACAGCAATGATGAAATCTGTATGGGCATCGGGCAAAGACCATTTCACTTCGCCCTCACCCACGCCCACGCCAAAGAACCCGCCCTCGCGGATAGCGTTGGTCGCGTAACCTAGCTGGGTGCGCGGATCGACATCCGGGCTTAGGAACCCATCGATCCGGCGGGCAAAGTGTTCACTGTTCGAATAGGCCACAACACCGCCAAAGACGACCATCCCAGCCATCCCCACCAGCAGCATCAACGGAGCGCCCGCGATGAAATACATCACTCCCCAACTGAACAGGATAAGCGCCGATTGACCAAAGTCCGGTTGCATGGCCAGCAACATCACGATCACTACAGTCATGGCAAAAGACAACATGCGCCCCGGCGGGCCGTTCAACTCCTGACTGGCGGCCATCATCCAGGCCGCGGTCACGATGTAGACAGGCTTCAAAAATTCTGACGGTTGGAACGAGGCAAACCCAAGCGAGTACCAGCGCACCGCACCCTTGCCAAAGTCGGTCCCCAGAAACGGCAGGGCGGCCAATGCGGCGAAAGCTCCGATAAAGGCCATCACCGCCAGACGGCGCACCGTCTGCGGCGGCAACATCGAGGTCACGAACATCGCGATAATCGCCATACCGCCGAAAAACGCCTGTCGCTGCACGTAGTGAAAGGGCGCCAAGCCATTTCGGCTCGCCAGCGGCGGCGAGGCCGCAAATCCCAAAAGCATACCCAGCGCGAAAAGCGCCAGAATGCAGGACAGCGTCCATTTATCGACCGTACGCCACCAACGGGGAAGAATAGGATCGCCCGCTTGAACGCGAACGGCGCCATAGACCATTTCTGTCATGGTGACCTGCCGATAGTTGCCTCTGCTCTGTCCCGTTTTCGGGATCTGTTGGTGATTCTATCGTGATTTACACGGTCTGGCCAGAGTCCTCTTGATTCATAGGCAAAATCCCGTCAGTGGCCCACACATGGATACAGATACTCTCATTCTGGGTGCCGGCGCGGCCGGTATGATGTGCGCAGCCCATTCAGGCGGGCGTGTTTTGCTTGTGGACCACGCAAAGGCCCCAGGCGAAAAAATCCGCATTTCTGGCGGGGGGCGCTGCAACTTCACCAACATGTTTGCAGAGCCTACCAATTACATTTCGCAAAACCCCCACTTTGTGAAATCTGCGCTTGCCCGTTACACCCAGTGGGATTTCATCGCTCTGGTCGATCAATACGGTATTCCGTGGCACGAAAAGACTCTGGGCCAGCTGTTTTGCGACACCTCTGCGAAAGACATTATCGCAATGCTGCGCGACTTGATGGCAAAGACCGGTGTCGATCTATGGCTTGAAACCGAAATCGGCGCGGTCGCCCACGATGGAACGCATTTTGTCGTACAACTGAAAAAAGCTGGCAGCACGCGCACGGTGCGGGCGAAAAACCTGGTGCTGGCAACGGGCGGGAAATCGATCCCCAAAATGGGCGCAACCGGAATTGCCTATCAAATTGCCACACAATTTGGACTTGAGGTGACCCCGACACGAGCGGGCCTTGTGCCCTTCACCTTCTCGGACCAGCCCTTTGCCGCGATTTCGGGCACCTCTGTGCCTGCCCGCATCACCGCAGGCACCACCAGCTTTGACGAGGCGCTTCTCTTCACGCACCGCGGCCTTTCCGGCCCTGCGGTGCTGCAAGCCTCATCCTACTGGCACGAGGGCGAGGCAATCACCGTCACCATCGAACCTGAGACCGACTGGCTGAGCCGCCTGAAAGACGCACGCAAAGCCACCCCGCGCCGCCAGATCGGCACCGCGCTGGCCGATCACCTGCCAAAGAAACTGGCGCAGCATCTGGACGACCTTTGGGGCCTGAAAGACCAACTGGCCAACACCACCGATGCCCGCCTGCAAGAGGTCGCCGCGCAGCTTGCTGTGTGGTCCCTGATGCCTGCAGGAACCGAAGGCTACCGAACGGCCGAAGTTACCATCGGCGGGATCGACACCGATGGGCTGTCCTCCAAAACAATGGAGGCGAAATCCGTTCCCGGCCTCTATGCCATCGGCGAATGCGTCGACGTGACCGGCTGGCTTGGAGGGTACAACTTCCAATGGGCTTGGTCTTCGGCCATGGCCGCCGCCCGCGCCATCAGCGCCAAGGGCTAAAGCGGCACATCGCCTATCCATAACAGACCAAGAAAGCAGTATGCGGCCCACATGGGGCCGCATTCCGTCTAATAAGAAAAGAGCAGACGATTTAGTCCTCGGTCTTTTCGATCCCGTATTTCTGGAACAGCTTTCCCTGCGCCATGAAGAAGGCAAAGATCGCGATGGTCAGACCGAAGGTCTTGAAGCTGACCCATGTCTCGGTGCTTTGGGTCCGCCAGATCACCTCGTTCAGGATTGCAAGACCAATAAAGAACGCGCAGACGCGGCGGGTCAGGATCATCCAGCCCTCATGCTCAAGCGGCATGACCTCCTCCATAACCACCCGCAGATAGCTCTGTCCGCGCAAGAGACCAAAGCCAAGTAGACCGCCAAAGATCAGATAGATCAGCGTCGGCTTCATCTTGAAGAACCGGTCATCGTTCAGCCAGACCGAGAGGCCACCGAAAACCACCACCAGAACCAGCGTGACGATCTGCATTTTCGACAAATGGCCGGTCAGACGCCACAGGATCAGGGTGCAGATGACCAGCACGGGGATAAACCCTGCGGTGACAGCGATAAAACCGTCATAGGTCTGGCCACCCACCTCGAAGGTCTTGTCCTTCAGCAGCACATAGGCCGCAAAGAAGGCCAGAACCGGGCCAAGCTCCAACGCGGTTTTCACCATCGGATTGATCTTTTTCGCCGTTGCCATGGGATGTGTCATCCTCCGAATTCAACAATAATTGCCCCGAGCGCGATCAGGGACATCAGCCCGATGCGCCGCGGGCCGACTTTTTCACCCAACACGATCCAGCCGATTGCGGCAGCAAAGACGGTTGAGGTTTCACGCAAGACAGCTGCCTCGCCCACTTTATCCAGACGGGTCGCCAGCATAATGGCGCCAAAGCTGCCGAATGCAATCAGCCCGCCCAATACGCCGCGGACGGCCAGCGGCCCGAGGTCAGGCTTGACCGCCATTTTACGCCAGCGGACAGCCGAGATCATGGGCATCGCCAGACCGTCAAGAAAGAAAAACCATGCAAGGAATGTGAACGGGTCTGCCGTCGCACGGATGCCGTAGGCGTCATAGGTGGTGTAAAGCGCAACAAAGAAGCCCGTGACCACCGCAAAACCAAGGGCCGAGACCAGCGTGTCCCGCGCCACATCGATGGTCCGCAGATTATAGATCGCCAGACCGAAAATCCCCGCAAGCAGCACCCCCACCCCGCCCCATTGGATCAGGCTGAAGGTCTCGCCAAAAATCAGGAAAGCGCCGATGACCGCGAAGAGAGGGCCAGTGCCGCGCACCACCGGATAGACCACAGTGTAGGCGCCACGGGTATATGCCATGGCTTGCAGCAGCTTGTAGGCCAGATGGATCAGGAACATGCCTGCAAAGATCGGCCACATATGGCCCTCGGGCCACGGCACAACAAACAGGGCAAATGGCGCGGCCATCAGGCCGTAGCTGAGATCGATGGCCCCTCGGCTGATCCACGGATCATGACGCCCCTTCTGGAGCGCCCCGAAGAACGCGTGCAGGATCGCCGCGGCAATCGCCAAGAGCAGCGCCAGTTGGTGGCCTGCATCGGTGCCTTCGAGTGATTGAAGCCAAGCGCTCAAGTTGGGGGTCCCGTAAAGTTGGCGCGGTTGGGATCAGGGGGCGCTGCCCCCGGCCGTAAGCGGCCTCCCCCGAGGTATTTATGCCAAGATGAAGATCAGTCGAGGCCGACCAGCGCGCGGGCGAAATCGTCCGGATCGAAGGCGTCCAGATCGTCAATCTGTTCACCCACTCCGATGGCATGGATCGGCAGGCCGAAGCGGTCCGCCAACGCGACCAAGACGCCGCCACGGGCGGTGCCGTCGAGCTTGGTCATCACGAGGCCCGAAACATCGGCGATCTGCTTGAAGATTTCCACCTGCGCCAGCGCGTTCTGGCCCGTGGTGGCGTCCAGAACCAGCAGCGTGTTGTGGGGCGCTTCGGGGTCTTTCTTGCGGATGACGCGGACGATCTTTGCGAGTTCTTCCATCAGGTCCGAGCGGTTTTGCAGGCGGCCTGCAGTGTCGATCATCAGAAGGTCAGCGCCTGTGGCTTCGGCCTTTGTCATGGCCTCGAACGCGAGGCTGGCGGGGTCCGAGCCTTCGGGCGCGGTGAGGACCGGCACGTCGGCCCGCTGACCCCAGACCTGAAGTTGTTCGACAGCGGCAGCGCGGAAGGTGTCACCGGCGGCGATCACCACATTCTTGCCAGCGGCTTTGAACTGGCTGGCAAGCTTGCCGATGGTCGTGGTTTTGCCCGAGCCGTTCACGCCGACCACCAGCACCACTTGTGGGCGCTTGGGGTAGATCGGCAGGGGGCGTGCGACGCCCTCCATGATGCGGGCGATTTCCTTTGCCAGAAGCTCTTTGACCTGATGCTGGCTGAGGCGCTGCCCCATATGACCTGCGGCAAGGTTTGCGGCCACGCGCTGTGCAGTTTCCACGCCCATGTCAGAGGCGACCAGCAGGTCCTCCAGCTCTTCGAGCATATCATCGTCGAGGGTCCGGCGCGGGGTGTTATCACCGCCTGTCAGACGCGAGAGCAGACCGCCGCGCGCAGGCTCGGACGGCGCGGCAACTGGCGCGCTTTGGGCCGTGCTTTGGGCCGGTGCTGCGACGGGGGCCTCTACCTCGGAGGTCTCTTCGTCTGCGCCATCCTCGATCAGTGCCTCAAGACCCTGATCCAGCTTGGACGAGGATTTGAACATACGGTCGCGAAGCTTGCGGAAAAAAGCCATGGGACGTCCTTTTCTGGGCTGAGACACAGGTAAACCTTCTGGGCGCGAAAGAAAAGGCAGGGCGACAGGGCAAATGTATCCGATTACAGTTGGCTGAGTGCAGGAAGGTGCAATGGGCCCGAGACTTGGAATTCTGATCATGCTGGCCACGGGGCCGGCGCTTGCCGCGCCCATGGACGGGATCGCGTTTGAGGCCCATGTGGCAGGGCGCACCTTTGAATACAGCCTTGGCGGGATTGTCTTTGGTGCCGAGACCTATCTGGCAGATCGCCGAGTGGTCTGGTCCTTTCTGGACGGGCGCTGTTATGGAGGGCGCTGGTATCCGCAGGACGGCGCCATCTGCTTTGAGCACGAAGGGCGTGATGAGGCCCAATGTTGGGCCTTCGCCGCCGACGGAGAGGGCATGAGCGCACAGTTCGTCAGCGCCCCTGACGGAGATAAGTTATATGCGATCACTCCCCGCGCGGCCCCGCTGGACTGCGCGGATGGATTGCCCAGCGTGTGAGTTAGAACAGGCTGCCTTGCTGGGGCGGCTCATCCTTGGATTTGCGCGATTTCGCGGGGGCGCTGCCCACGGCAAAGCGGCCGTCAGCAAATTCGATCTCAAGGCAGGTGGCAGCTTTTGCCTGCTCGGTTGAGGTGATGACCTCATCCCCAGAACGGACCACTGCATAGCCCCGCTCAAGGGTCTTACGATAACTGAGCGTATCCAGCAGGCGCGATGCAGCAGTGATCCGGTCCTGCTGTTGGCGCGCCAGACGGGATTGTGCATCGATCAGGCGCTGGGTCAGGCGATCAAGTTCGGTCTGTTTGCGGGTGATATCGGCCACCAGCGCCTCGGGGCGCAGGCGGGCGGCGCGGGCTGACAGGGCCTCGGACCGAGCCGCGATCAGGCGGGTTTGGGCCGGTGTCAGGCGGGTGGCCGCATTGGCAACGCGCTGCGCCTCATGGGCGACGGCGCGGCGCAAAGTGGCAGGACGCAGGCTGCCCGACAGGTCCGACAAGGCCAAACGGTGGCGGTCTACGCCGCGGCGCAGGGCGGCAGGCAGACGGTCGCCCGCATAGTCAAGGCGCTGGCGCGCGGTTTCCACCAGACGTTCGGGGCGCGGCAAGGCGCGGGACAAATCACGCAGACGCTGGCCGCGTTGGGTCAGATCACGCTCTAACCCACGGGTCAGGCGGGCGCCCTGCCCGTCCAGCCATCCCATCAGCTCTAGCCGCACCGGCACCGCCAGTTCGGCCGCAGCCGTGGGCGTGGGAGCACGGCGGTCACTGACGTAATCGATCAGCGTGGTATCGGTTTCGTGCCCCACCGCCGAGATCAGCGGAATATCCGAGGCCGCCGCTGCGCGGGCGACGGATTCTTCGTTAAAGCCCCAGAGATCTTCGATTGAGCCGCCCCCACGGGCGACGATCAGCAGATCGGGACGGGGCAGCGCACCGCCGGGGGTCAGACGGTTAAAGCCTTCGATGGCGCGGGTCACTTCGGGGGCGCATTGATTGCCTTGAACGGCCACCGGCCAGATCAGCACCTTGCGCGGGAAGCGGTCGCGCAGGCGGTGCAGGATATCGCGGATCACCGCGCCCGAGGGCGAGGTTACAACGCCGATGACTTCGGGCAGATAAGGCAGGGGCCGCTTTCGGGCGGGATCGAACAGCCCCTCGGCCTCAAGCTTTTTCTTGCGGGCCTCCAGCATGGCCATCAAGGCCCCCATTCCGGCGGGACGCATATCCTCGATCACCATCTGGTATTTCGACTGGCCGGGGAAGGTGGTCAGGCGGCCGGTGGCGATCACCTCAAGTCCCTCTTCGGGGCGGGTTTCCAGACGGCTGGCGACGCCTTTCCAGATCACCGAGGCCAGAACCGAGCGGTCATCTTTGAGGTCCAGATAGACGTGACCTGATCGCGGAAAGCTGACGCGACCCACTTCGCCGCGAATCTTTATGTGGCTGAATTCACCTTCGACCATGCGTTTGACCGCTCCGGAGATCTCGGAAACGGTAAATTCGGGGGCATTTCCCCCTGTTGTGTCATCTTCGAAAAGGTCCATGCGGCCCTCGCTTGTCACTGCTCGGTTCACAAACTAGAACGCCCGCAACGAAAACCCAAGCGGGAGTAGCCCATGAACATCCTGATCCTCGGCGGCGGTGGCCGCGAACATGCGTTGGCGTGGGCCGTGTCCCAGAACCCCAAGTGCGATAAACTGATCGTTGCGCCCGGCAATGCAGGCATCGCGCAAGTGGCCACTTGCGCCGCGCTGAACGCCGAAGACCCCTCTGCCGTTGTACAGTTCGCAGAGGCCGAAGCTATTGATCTGGTCATCATCGGCCCCGAAGCCCCCTTGGCCGCAGGTGTCGGTGATCGTCTGCGCGAAGCAGGCTTTCCGGTCTTCGGCCCCAATCAGGCGGCGGCGCGTCTGGAAGCCTCAAAGAGCTTTACCAAAGAGATCTGTGATGCGGTTGGCGCGCCCACGGCAGCTTATGCCCGCTTCACCGAGGCCGAGCCTGCCAAAGCCTACATCCGTGAACAAGGCGCGCCCATCGTGGTGAAGGCCGATGGTCTGGCGGCCGGCAAAGGCGTGATCGTGGCGATGGAAGAGCAAGAGGCGCTGGACGCTATTGACGACATGTTCGGTGGCGCCTTCGGCGCGGCTGGCGCGGAAGTGGTGATCGAAGAGTTCATGACAGGCGAAGAGGCCAGCTTTTTCGTACTGGTGGATGGCGATCAGGTGCTGCCTGTTGGCACTGCGCAGGACCACAAGCGCGTGGGCGAAGGCGACACCGGCCCCAACACCGGCGGCATGGGGGCCTATAGCCCTGCCCCGATCATGGATGATGCGGTGACCAACAAGGCGCTGGAAGAGATCGTGCGCCCGACCATGGCCGAGATGGCCCGTCGCGGCACCCCTTATTCGGGCGTGCTCTATGTGGGCCTGATGATCGAGAACGGCCAGCCGCGCCTAGTGGAATACAACGTCCGTTTCGGTGATCCCGAGTGTCAGGTCCTGATGATGCGCCTTGGCGCACAGGCGCTGGACCTGATGCAGGCCTGTGCCGAAGGGCGTCTGTCCGAGATGACTGTAAACTGGGCCGAAGATCACGCGATGACCGTGGTGATGGCCGCTGAGGGCTATCCGGGTGCCTATGAGAAGGGTTCGGTCATTGGCGGGCTGGACGCTCTGCCCGAAGACAGCAGCAACATGGTGTTCCATGCGGGCACCAAACTGATGGATGGCAAGGTTACCGCGAATGGTGGCCGTGTGCTGAACGTCACGGCCCGTGGGGAAAATCTGGCCGAGGCCCGTGACCGTGCCTATGGCATGGTGGATGCGATCGACTGGCCGCAGGGCTTCTGCCGCCGAGATATCGGGTGGCGTCAGCTGGGGTAAGGGGCGCTGCCCCCTTGGCGCCCTAGAGGGCGCCAATTCCCCCGAGGTATTTTTGCCAAGATGAAGTCAGGGCGTGCAGTCTAGCGCGCCCTGAATGCTTTTCGGGCCTGTGTAGGGCGCGATGGGTTCGGTTGTGAGGGTTTCGCCGCTGAGGGTGGTGGACTGGATTTGGGTCCAATCTGCATCGGCGGTAATGATTTCCGGCAGGCCACCGCAGGTCCGGATGCCGCCAAGAATAAAGTCCCAGCCGATCTGGTGGTTGGTGAGGCCTTTGAGGTCTGCAACAGGCGTCAGGGTCGCTTTGTTGCCTGCGGCTTCATAGCGCCAGATGCGCAGGGTTTTGGCCAGATGGGGCCGGTCGATATAGGCGATCTCTGTCTGGCCATCCCCGTCGAGGTCGGCGGCGCCAATGACCGAAAGCCAACGGAAGCGCTGACCGATGAACGGGGTGGCCGCGGCGAGGCCGAGCGCATCTTTGTGCAAGTGGTAGATCGCGAGGCGTGCGCCGAAGGTCTCATGACTTTCGACGGTGAGGACTTCGGGTGCGCCGTCGCCGTCCAGATCGGCAAGGCGGGGGGCAGTGTCCTCAAAGACAATCTGATCTGACCAACGAAGGGTGAGACTACGCCCCTGATCCGTTGTGATTGTCAGACTGTCATGTTCGACGGGATCGCCAAGCGCTCCGTGCGGATAGCGGGTGGTTTCTCCGCTATAGGTCGCGCCGGTGATCTGTTCCGCCGCAGCAGGTGCGGCGGCCATAGCAAGCAATATGGCCAGCCGCGCGAGCATGATCAGATCTGCTTTTCGGGCAGGTGGACGACCAGACCGTCAACCGCGTCGGTGACTTTGATCTGGCAGGTCAGGCGCGAACGTGCGGGGTCTGGCTGATAGGCAAAGTCCAGCATGTCCTCTTCCATCATGTCCTTGGCGGGCAGTTTTTCTACCCAAGCTTCATCCACATAGACGTGGCAGGTCGAGCAGGCGCAAGCGCCGCCGCAGTCGGCCTCGATCCCCGGAATGCCGTTGTCGCGGGCGCCTTCCATCACGGTCAGACCGTTTGCAACGTCGACCACATGTTCTTTGCCGGAATGCTCGATGTAAGTGATTTTGGCCATTTGCTGGTATTCCCTTGCTGTTCGCATCTTACCTAATCAATGCCTTCTTCGTTCGCCAGTGAGAAGTGGCGCTTTGCCACAAGCGGGCTGTTCGTCACCGAAATCTCGCGCTAATGTGCAGCAAAACGGGGCTAGCGGCCTGAAATACAGGATAATTCCATGCGTAAAACGGGTTCGGCGATCTTGGCATCCGTCTTGTTGACAGGATGCGGGGACAGTGCGCCGCCGTTTTCCCTGCCCGAAGAGACCCCCGAAATTGCCCTGCATGCCTATGGTCCTGCGCCAGATCGGGAACCTGGTACGTGCTGGGGGCTGGAGACAAAACCGGCGGTGATCGAGACTGTGACCGAGCAGGTGTTGATCTCGGACAGCGGGGCGGCCCCTGTTTACCAGACAGAGACCCGCCAGACGATCGTGGAAGAGCGGCAGGAAATCTGGTTCCGCACCCCTTGTGAAAGCGAGATGACGCCGGACTTTATCGCCTCTCTCCAGCGGGCACTGTATGCGCGGGGCTATCTGAGCGGGGCGTTGGACGGGGTATTGGACAAGCGCACACGGCAAGCCATTCTGAAGCTGCAACAAGAGCAAGGTCTGGACAGCGATATCCTTAGCCTTGAGGCCGCCCGCAGTTTGGGTCTGGTGGCCTACGGGCGCGAGGTCTTTGCCCGCTGATTGCCAGCCATGGAACGAAAAAGGGCGCCTGCTATGGCGCCCTTTTCTTTTGTCATGATGACCGACCTTATTCGTCGACGCCAAGGGCGACAAAGCGGGGATCATTGTTACGGCGGACCAGCAGCAGCAGGGATTTGCGGCCAGCGTCGCGGGTCTCTTGGATGCTAGCCTCTAGCGCGCCAATCGTATCGACGGGTTGCTGACCGGCTTCGGTGATCACATCGCCAGCCCGCAGACCTTTTTCAAAGGCCTGAGTGGTCTCGTCGATCTCGACCACCAGCAGACCGGTCAGATCGGCGGGCAGGTTCATCTCTTCGCGGTTGGTGGCGGAGAGTTCCGACAGAGTCATCCCAAGCACCTTTG
Organism: Donghicola tyrosinivorans; assembly: GCF_003003355.1. Taxonomy (GTDB): domain Bacteria; phylum Pseudomonadota; class Alphaproteobacteria; order Rhodobacterales; family Rhodobacteraceae; genus Donghicola; species Donghicola tyrosinivorans. The sequence continues at coordinate 139,645 of NZ_PVTQ01000001.1, read as the reverse complement.
CCGAGCTGGGAGTCTGCTCGACCACAGCTTCTTCGATGGGCGTGCCTTCTGCGGTTTCGCGGCGGCCCAAAGTGACCTTGATCGTCTGGGTCTGACCATCGCGCAGGATCACCACGCGAACGGCTTTGCCGACCTCGGTATTGCCCACCTGACGGACCAGACCGCGGGTGTCATCAACGTCGACGCCATCGAAGCTGGTGATCAGATCGCCTGCCTGAATACCCGCATCCATCGCAGGGCCTTCAGGAACATCGGTGACCAGCGCGCCTTTGGCAGCTTCAAGACCCATGGCCTCGGCCACGTCAGCGGTCACGTCCTGAATGCGAACGCCAAGCCAGCCACGACGGGTTTCGCCAAACTCTTGCAACTGATGTACAACGTTTTGGACGACGTTCGACGCCATCGAGAAGCCGATCCCGATCGAGCCGCCGTTGGGCGACAGGATCGCGGTGTTCACGCCGACCACTTCGCCAGCCATGTTGAACAGCGGCCCGCCCGAGTTGCCGCGGTTAATGGCAGCGTCGGTCTGGATGTAGTCATCATAGCTGCCCGAAAGCTCTCGGTTGCGGGCCGAGACGATACCGGCCGAGACCGAAAAGCCCTGTCCCAGCGGGTTACCAACGGCCAGCACCCAGTCACCTACACGGGCGGTGTCGCTGTCGCCAAAGGGCACGTGGGTCAGGGGCTCGGTCGCCTCGACCTTGAGAAGGGCGATGTCGGTTTTCGGGTCGGTCCCGATCACCTCGGCGGCAAGGTTTTTGCCGTCGGTGAATTCGATCATGATCTCATCCGCGCCTTCGATGACGTGGTTGTTGGTCACGACGAAACCGTCTTCGGAAATCACAAAGCCCGAACCCAGAGCCGAGCTGCGACGGGGCTGTTGCGGCCCGCCTTGCTGGTCACGGAACTGGCGGAAAAAATCGTCAAAGGGCAGCCCCTCGGGCAGTTCGGGGCCGGGATTTGCGGCCGCCTCGACCATGGTGCTGGTGGTGATGTTAACAACGGCAGGACTGACCTTTTCGGCCAGATCCGCAAAGCTGTCAGGGGCGGCGCGTACGGTGGTGGCTACGCCTTGAGCCACCAGCAGCACCATTGCAAGCGCCGTGAGCCACACGACCCGCGCAGAGGCGGGACGGGCCATGGCAGCGGTCTTGGAACGTGAAATCAACGAAGAGTCTCCTTTGTGAAACGCCTGCGAACGTGTCGCCTGTTGTTTCAGATAGGTGTGCAAATGCGCAACACAAACGATGTAAGATTATTTCAAGTCCATGTGATGAATTGAAATCAATGGGGCAGAACATCCCCTGCAATCCACACCAGCACAACCCCGATCGCCAAACAGATCAACCCAATAAAGCGTCGATCTTCCAAGCTGAGTTGACGCAAGGCCTCTAGCATCCGCTCAATAAACGAAGGGGCCAGCGCATAGGCCAGCCCCTCGGTTATCAGAACCAGCCCAACGGCCAGAATGACAAAGTCGATCATTCGGTGCCGGCCGGTTTTTCACTACGCAGATAATCGAAGAACTGGCTATCCGGCGTCAGAACCATCGCGCTGTTATCGCCACGCAGAGCAGTCTCATAGGCCTGCAACGAGCGGTAAAAGGCGAAGAATTCCGGATCGGCACCAAAGGCTTCGGCGTAGACACGGTTGCGTTCCGCGTCTGCTTCACCGCGTACGGTCTGCGCTTCGCGTTCGGCTTCCGACAGGGTCTCAACCACGGTACGGTCAGCTTGTGCGCGCACACGCTGCGCCGCTTCGTTACCGCGGGCGATCTCGTCTGCGGCTTCCCGTTCACGCTCGGCGCGCATACGGGCGAAGGTGGCTTCAAGGTTCTGCGTGGGAAGGTTGGTCTGTTTCAAACGTACGTCCACGACGTCCAGACCAAGGCTGCGGGCAGAGGCGCGGGCGTTGTCGCGGATACGCAGCATCAGCGCGCCACGCTCTTCCGACAGGATGGTGTCCGAGGTCACCTGATCGGCACCCAGAACCTCACGGATCTGCGCATTCAGGATTGAGGCCAGACGGTCTTCGGCAGCGCGAATCCCCCCTACACCAACGGCCTGACGGAACTGGACCACATCCGCGATCCGGTAGCGGGTAAATGCATCAACCACCAGACGACGGTCATCCGAGGGGGTGACCTCGATCACGTCGGTGTCCAGCGACAGGATACGGTCGTCGTATTTCACGACTTCCTGAATCAGCGGAATTTTGAAGGCCAGTCCGGGCTGCTCTTTGACGGCCTTGATCTGGCCGAATTGCATCACCAGTGCCTTTTCGCGTTCATCCACCACGAAAAGCGAGGACATCACGACGACAACAGCAACAATCAGTGCGGGCAGGAGAATTGCAGACTTCCGCATCTTAGTTTCCTCCCTGCGCGGTAGAGTTCCGGTTCAGCTCGTTCAGGGGCAGGTAAGGCACAACGCCGCTTTGCCCGTTCACGATGGCATCATCCAGAATGGTTTTGTCCACGTCACCAAGGACCTTTTCCATGGTCTCGATGTACAGACGACGACGGGTCACTTCGGGCGCTTTCTGGTATTCGCCCAGAACGGCGCTGAAGCGGTCCGCCTCACCCAAAGCCTCGTTGACCACGCGGGCGCGGTAACCTTCGGCCTCTTCCAGCGTTTCGGCTGCTTTACCACGGGCTTCTGCCAGAACGCGGTTCGCGTAGGCATCGGCCTGACGTTGCAGACGATCACGTTCCTGTTCGGCGGCCTGAACTTCGCGGAAGGCGTCGATCACCTCATTGGGGGGATCGGCCTTATCAAGGTTCACACGGACGATGGTGATACCGCTGTCATATTCATCCAGCGTCGACTGGATGTTCTGCATGGCGGTGTCAGCAATCAGACCACGATCACGGTTCAGGATCGGAGCAAGGTTCGAGGCAGCGATAATCTCGCGCATGACCGATTCAGACACGGCCTGAACGGTCAGCTGCGGATCACGGATGTTGAACAGCAGCTTGGCGGGATCATTGATGTTCCAGACCACCTGGAAATCGATATCCACGATGTTCGCGTCTGTGGTCAACATCAGCCCGTTGCCGTTACCGCTGCGGGACATGCCCACATCTTCGGTCCGCTCCGAGGTCACATTGATCACATCCGCCGAGACCAGCGGCCAAGGCGCAAAGTTCAGACCCGGATTGCCGGTGCGATAGTATTCGCCAAGGAACAATTCGACCGACTGCTCTTCGGGTTTGACCGTGTAAAAGCTGGACGCAGCCCAGAGACCTGCGGCCACCAGCACGCCAATCACAGCCGTCCCGCGCGAGAATTTGGGCCCGCCAGAGCCCCCTGCCCCACCGGTTCCGCCGCCTTTGCCACCGCGACCACCCATCAAGACGCGCAGTTGTTCCTGCCCTTTCTTGACGATCTCATCGATCTCCGGAATCTGCGGGTCGTTGTTTTTGGGCGGGCGTCCGCCTCCGTTCGGCCCGCGACTTCCGCCGCCGCCGCCAGAGCCACCGCCGCCCCAGGGCCCGCTACCGTTTCCAGCCATATAGCCTCTTCCCTCTCGTTTCTTTGTGTTCTCTGGCCCATAACCTGTGGATTGGGCCAGAGATTTCAAGCCGTACGCGTCGGTTTCCGCATGGTCACCAGTTCTTCCGACATGGTCGGGTGAACGGCGCATACGCGATCAAAGTCTTCTTTCGTCGCACCCATTTTAACGGCGATACCCGCCATCTGGATCATTTCACCCGCACCCGGCGCGACGATGTGGCACCCCAGAACCTTGCGGGTTTCTTTGCTGACAATCAACTTCATCAGGACACGTTTTTGCTGACCGGCGAACGATGTTTGCATCGGACGGAACGAGGTGCTGTAAACCTCAATCGGTTCCTGCTGTGCCGCCTGCTCTTCGCTGAGGCCAACAGTGCCCATTTCGGGCTGAGTGAAGACCGCGCTGGGGATCAAGTCATGATCAACAGCGGTCTTGTTGCCTTTGAAGACGGTTTCCACAAAGGCCATACCTTCACGGATCGCCACAGGGGTCAGATTCACGCGGTTGGTCACATCGCCAATCGCGTAGATCGAGGGCACTGCCGTCTGGCTGTACTTGTCCACGACAATCTCGCCCGCGCGGCCAAGCTTCACGCCGACCTCTTCCAGACCCATGTCGTCGGTCATGGGCTTGCGGCCCGTGGCAAACAGCACCACGTCGAATTCGGCCTCATGCCCGTTCGAGCCCTTTGTCCAGATCGCGCCGCTGTCGGTCTTTTTCATCTCAAGCACGTTGGTGCCGGTGTGAATATCGATGCCGTTGTCGCGCATTTCATCGGCGATCAGGCCGCGGGCCTCATCATCGAAACCGCGCAGGATCTGTGCGCCACGATAATAGAGGGTGGTTTCCACCCCGAGGCCATTCATGATGCCTGCAAATTCGCAGGCAATGTAGCCGCCGCCGACGATCAGGATGCGCTTGGGCATTTCGGGCAGGTGGAAAATATCGTCCGAAACAATGCCCAATTCCGCCCCCGGCATATCGGGACGCACAGGCGTGCCGCCGGTCGCGATCAGGATATGTTTGGCGGTTTTGCGGGTGCCATCGGCAAGCTCAACCGTATGGGCATCTGCGATCTTGGCGCGCTGGTCAAAGGTCTCAACCCCGGAGCCAGCCAGAAGGCGACGATAGACCCCTTCTAGACGATCCAGTTCCTCAACCAGTTTGCCGTGGAAGGTGTTCCAGTTGAAATCGGTGATGCTGGCGGACCAGCCATAGGCCTCGGCCTCAGCGGCCATGCCGCTGTATTCACTTGCGAAAACCATCAGCTTCTTAGGCACGCAGCCGCGAATAACACAGGTGCCCCCATAGCGGTCACCCTCTGCCAGCGCGACCTTCGCGCCCGCCTCGCCTGCTGCAACACGCGCCGCACGTACACCGCCCGAACCGCCACCGATCACGAAAAGATCGTAGTCGAAATCCATTGTTTCCCTTTCAGCCTGAGGCTTAATCGTTCAGGTCACGGAACAGATTGTCGCTTTCGACGAATTCGATCTGCGACTCTTCTACCGTGCCATTGTTAATATCGCGGGTCTCAACGCGGCCATCGCCATAGCCGACAACCACCTGATCGCAGATATCTATGAACAGCCCGTTTTCAACCACACCCGGCACCTGATTGATCACCATTGCCATCTGACGCGGGTTTCCGATGCGTTTCAGATGCAGATCGATGATGTAATTGCCTTCTTCGGTCACATACGGGCGGTCCCCGTTCATCCGCAGGGCGCTAAGATAGCCCATGACGTCCAGACTGCCGATCATTTCCTCGATCAGCGCCTTGCTGGTCTGCCAGCCAAAGGGGATCACCTCGACCGGCAAGGGGAAGGCCCCCAGCGTTTCAACGGCCTTGGCCGCATCCGCGATCACCACCATCTGGTCGCTGGCCGTGGCCACAATCTTTTCCTGAAGCAGTGCGCCACCGCCCCCTTTGATCAGGTTCAGATCCCCGTCGAATTCATCCGCCCCATCGATGGTCAGGTCCAGCCATTTGGCCTCATCCAGACTGACCACCTTGATGCCAACGCTGCGGGCCAGTTCCGCCGTGCGGGTCGAGGTCGGCACCCCGATCACATTCAGGCCGTCATGCCGGACCAATTCGCCAAGGCAGCGCACCATCCATGCGGCAGTGCTGCCCGTGCCAAGACCAACACGCATACCGTCTTCAACAAACTCGACCGCCCGCTTGGCGGCGACAAACTTGGCCTTGTCGATTGGCGACAATTCTCCGGTCATCCCAAGAACTCCGTAAGTGTTCGCAGCGCTTATAAGTGACTTGCGACCATTGTGCGAGGGCGAAGCCCCACGGCTGGCGCCGATGACCGGCATGTAAATGACTTTGCTCACGGAATCAGGCCGGACTTGCGGATGGAATAGAGGCCCAGATTGGCCTGCCAAGGGCCGAAGGGCAAGCAGACCTCCCACCGTTTGGCCATCGCGGCAGTGCGGGAATACCCTACTGTGCCGAAGCCGAATTCACAGAACATGACGCGCTGATAAGGCGTTGGGTCGTTTTCAGTGGCGTGAAAGCGCCGCAAAAAGCTGACTGTGAAATGAATAATGGCCCTTAGCCCGACAGGTCAGACAATGTTCCTTTCCGTATTCGACATGTTCAAAATCGGCGTGGGGCCGTCCTCGTCCCATACGATGGGACCAATGGTTGCCGCCGCGCGGTTCCTTGACCGCCTGCGAGCCGCGCCCTTTTCGGCGCATGGGCTGAAGGGCTCGCTCCATGGGTCACTGGCGTTTACAGGTGTGGGCCACGCCACAGACCGCGCAACCATCCTTGGCCTGGCCGGTTTCACCCCGCAGGACTATGACGCGCAAAAGGCAACGGCCGCGCTGGCTGAGATTGAGGCATCGGGAACCGTCTCGCCCCCTGATCTGGGCACGCTGGCATTCCAGCCGAAAACCGATCTGGTCTTTGACTATGATCATGCCCTGCCCGGTCATGCGAACGGCATGATCCTGATGGCCACGGACGCCCAAGGCGACGTGATCTTGCAAGAGATCTACTATTCCATCGGCGGCGGCTTTGTTCTGACCGCTGACGAACTGGCCGCAGGCGCTGACAAGGACGAAGGCGATCCGGTCCCTTTCCCCTTCAAATCCGCCGCTGAAATGCTGGATATGGCAGCCAACAGCGGCAAGACCATCGCGGGCATGAAACGCGCCAATGAACTGACCCGTCGCGGCCCCAATGCGCTGGACCAAGGGCTGACCCGCATCTGGGAAGTCATGGAGGCCTGCATGAACCGCGGCCTTGAGACCGGCGGCATCCTGCCCGGTGGCCTGAACGTCAAACGCCGTGCACCGAAGATTCTGGAATCTCTTGAGGCCGAGCGGGGCATGAACCTGACCGCGCCCCACACGATCAATGACTGGATGAGCTGCTATGCCATGGCAGTCAACGAAGAGAATGCCGCAGGTGGGCAGGTAGTCACCGCCCCCACAAATGGCGCGGCGGGTGTGGTGCCTGCCACGATCCGCTATTGGCTGGACCATGTTCCGGGGGCCAGCCGTGCGCGCATTCCTGATTTCCTGCTGACCGCCGCCGCCATCGGCGGGCTGGTCAAGTACAACGCCAGCATAAGCGGGGCCGAAGCGGGCTGTCAGGCCGAGGTCGGCAGCGCAAGCGCCATGGCGGCAGCGGGCCTTTGCGCCGTTCTTGGCGGCACGCCCGAGCAGATAGAGAACGCCGCCGAAATCGCGCTGGAACATCACCTTGGCATGACCTGCGATCCCGTGCGCGGCTTGGTGCAGGTTCCGTGTATCGAACGCAACGGATTGGGTGCGATCAAAGCGGTCAGCGCAGCAAGTCTTGCTTTGCGCGGCGATGGCACGCACCTTGTGCCTCTGGACGCCTGTATCGAGACCATGCGCCAGACCGGAGCCGACATGAGCGAGAAGTACAAAGAGACATCGCTCGGAGGGCTGGCGGTGAATATCCCGAACTGCTGAGACCTTCTATATGAACCGCTCTGACACCGACCGCCCATTGACCGGCATCCTATGCATGCTTGGCTTTTGCGTGCTTGCCCCATTGATGGACGCCTGCGCCAAGGCCACACCCGCAGAGGTACCCGCCGCAGAGATCGTGCTTGGTCGTTTCGGAATTCAGGTTCTGGCCTTGGTGCCTTTGGCCATCGCGATGGGTCACAGCCTGCGCTGCACCGGTCAAGAGGCCCTGAGCCACCTGCTGCGCGCTATGGCGCTACTGTCCGCGACGGTGCTGTTCTTTACCGCTGTGCGCGAAATGCCAATCGCAAACGCCATCGCGATCTTCTTTGTCGAGCCCTTCATCCTGACCCTTCTGAGCGCCGTGATCCTGAAAGAAAGCATCGGCCCGCGCCGGATCATCGCCTGTATCATCGGCTTTGGCGGGGCGCTGCTGATCATCCGGCCCAGTTTCTCGGAACTGGGGCTGGTGGCGCTGTTCCCGCTGGGTACCGCGTTTTTCTTTGCGCTCTATATGGTGCTGACGCGGATGATGTCGGGCAAAGGGCATCCCGTGGTGATGCAGGCGCAAACTGCCATCGCCGCCACTCTGGTTCTGTTGCCGGTGCTGGTGCTGGCGGATGGCTCCGACATTTCCTATCTTGATCCGGTGATGCCCACGGGCAAGGCGATCTACACCCTGCTTGGGGTCGGGTTCTTTGCCACGGTCTCGCACATCTTCATCACCTATGCGCTCAAGTTCGCGCCCGCCGCCACCATCGCGCCGCTGCAATACCTAGAGATCGTCAGCGCCACCGCCGTAGGCTACGCCATCTTCGGCGATATGCCCGACAGCCTGACCTTCCTAGGCATCGCGATCATCGTAGGCTCAGGCCTTTATGTCTTTGCCCGCGAACAGGCGCAGGGGCAGCGAATCATCCGCCGCCGCCCGCCGCCCGCGCCCTAACGAGCCGCCGGATCAGGCCATTTGCTGGGTTCTTCCAGCAATGCGGCCAAAATTTTATCCCGCGCCTCTTTCGGCACCAGTATCAACATGTGCGGCGCATCAAAGGTCAGACGCACCGGCCCGCTGACCTTGTTCGAGGTCCCGACCCGCCCGTTTGGTGCCATAGGGATGCCATCGATGGGCCAATGCAGCCCCTCAGACGTGCCGTTCACCGGCCCTAGCGGATAGAGCGAAAACCGCATCCCCTCAGGCAAATCCAAAGAAATTCGCGGCGGCGCGAGGAAAATCAGGTCTTCCTCAGCGAACAGCACACAGCGTTTGTCCGCCCGCGCCGCCAACGTACTTAAGGCCGCCAGCGTGTGATCGTGACGCCGACCTGTAAATCCCATTCCGAGAATCAAGGGCGCATCGATGCTTCGAAGACACTTATCGAAATCTGTGCTATCCTGTTCAGCGATCTGAAATAGCCTTTGAGAGCCTAAAATTTGACGCGTTTTCTCGGTCAGTGAGTCAAAATCACCGATCACTGTTTCGGGAAGCCATCCAAAAGACACCGCTGAATCCGCGCCGCCATCGGCCGCGATTAGCCTTGGAGCGTAATCATTTGCAAAAATCAGGTCGGATTGTTCGACATTTCCGCCGCCCAGTAAGGATATTGGTGATAATTCGTGAACAATTCTCGGCATAACTTGGACACTGTCCTATAATTTAATGACGGCCACATTTAGGCCACGGAATCACACAGGAAAGACCTTTCATTTGATCCGTTTCGTAACTTTGAAGATGTTAGACGTAGTTCTGCTAACGTAAGAAAGCGAGCTAGTGATGGTAGGCAACAACAAGATTCTCACCGTGTCATACGGGACGTTCTCTTGTACCCTAGAAGGGTTCGAGGACAGTTTCGACACGATGAAGGCGATTGCCGAATATTTCCGGGATCTGGCTGCGGACGATCGGTACTTTGGGGCGGAACCACCTACCCCGGATGCCGATATGCTGGCGCGTATCGCAGAACGCGAAATTGAGCGTCGGGTAGAAGCCCGCATGGAATCGGGCGGCATTGTTTTGCGGCCCACCGGATCTCAGATTGCGCCACCGGTTACGGCGCAGGCACCCGCCCCCACACCCCAACCCCAAGCGGCTCCGGCTGCGGCCCCTGCTTCTGTGGCAGCGGCGGCAACGGCTGCGCCTGAGGTAGCCCAAGCGGCACCCCAACCGGCACCCGCCCCCGAGGCTGTCGCGCCAGCGGCGCCTGCGGCACCCGCACCGGCCGCGCCCGCACCGGCAGACTTTGCACAAGCGGCGCCCGAGGCGCATGCGACCGCTGACGATCGCGCACCCGCTGTCGCGGACATCGCCAAGGAACCCGCTGAAGAGGTCCAACTGCCCGTGCAGGCAGAGGCCGCTGCGGAAGAGGTTGCCGAGGCAGAGGCCGCGATTGCGGTAGAAGCTGCTGAAGTTGCAGCGCCCGAAGCAGTGCAGACCGAAGCCGTGGAAGAGGTTGCCGCCGAGATTGAAGCGGAAGCAGACGTTGTGGAAGCCGAAGCCGAAGCCGAAGCCGAAGCCGAAGCCGAAGAAGTGTTGGCCGAGGTTCCTGCCGCGCAAGAACGTCACAACGCCGATCCTGCAAGCGTTGCAGCCAAGCTACGCCGCATCCGCGCCCTGATGGAACAGGACACGGTCGAGCCAGAAGTTGCCGAAGATGAAGAGTTCATCGAGGACACCGCGGCTCCGACCGAAACCGCAGAGTTGGTAGAAGCCTTCGCAAACACCGAAGAAGAGACCGCAGAGGTCTCGGAAGAGGTTATCGCTGCCGCTGATGAAGCCTCTGACGAAGACGACGCCCGCATTGCAAACCTGATCGGCGCACTGAATGCCGATGAGGACATCGCAGCGGACGCCGAAGACGACATCGTCGCAACTGTTGCAGAAACCGAGATTTCGGACGAGGACACCGCAGAAGCGGATGACCAGGACGAGTTCGAGGAAGACAATATCGCAAACGCGCCCCGCCCGATGATCGATCTGGCGGCGCTGGCAGCGATCACCGCTGCTGCCAACCGGACCAACACTGCGCCCCTGCGTCTTGAGCAGCCCGCAGAGGAACCCGCCGAAGACACCGCCGAGATCGAAGACGCAGAAGAGGCACCCCGCCTTGAAGCCGAAGAGATCGACGCGCCTGAAGCGGAACTGGTTGCCGAAGCTCCCAAACCCGTCGCAACCGCTGCGGATGAGGATGACGCCGAGGACGACGAAGAAGAAGACGATCTGCCCCGCCGTGCCCGTGTTCTGCGCCTCAAGCGCGCGCATATGGCGCAGGCTCTGATTGCCGAACAGCAAGCCGAAGCCGCTGTTGCAGGTGACGCGACCAAAAGCGATCTGAGCCCCGAGCAGGAAGACGACCTGATGCGCGCCCTCGCCGCAGTCGAAGCTGAAATGGGCTCGAAAGAGACCGATGAAGCCGAAGACACCGCGTTCGAGGACACCGCGATTGAAGAAGACCTGCCCGAGGCAGAGTTCGATCTTCCCGAGGAAAAGCCCGCCTCTGATCGTCCCGCCGGTCGCGCTCTGCTAGAGCAAGCCGGATTGGGCGATGACGCTGCGGACCGTCTGCTCAACAAAGCCAACATCGAGATGGAGGCCCCCGAGCACAGCCGTCGCCGCAACGCGATTGCCCACCTCAAGGCCGCAGTCGCTGCGACCCGCGCTGAAAACAGCCTGCTAGGGCGGATGCGCCGCAGCGAAGAACCCGAGGTCACACCCGCGACCGAGGCACCGAAAGCCCAAGACACGACGCAGGACACTCAGGGGATCAAACCCCGCCGTCCGGTGGCACAAGGCAGACGGGCCGAACGTCCCCAGCCGCAGCCGGAACGCCCCGCACCAAGCGAAGCGCCCTTGCGATTGGTGGCCGAACAGCGGGTCGACACAGTGCTGGAAGCGATGCCGGAAACGGTCCGCCCCCGCCGCGTCGCGACCGAGGCACCGAAGAAGACCGACCGCGTTGATAACTTTGCAGCCTATGCGGCAGGCAAAGGCGTCAACACCACAGCCGAGCGCGTTGAGGCCGCTGCGGCCTTTACCGCATTTGTGGAGGGTCGCGAACTTTTCACCCGCCCGCAGATCATGCAGCTGGTGCGCAACAGCCAAGGCGGCGATCTGAGCCGCGAAGAGGCCCTGCGTGCCTTCGGCCAACTGCTGCGGGACGAGAAGATCAAGAAAGTGGCCGGTGGCCGTTTCAAGGTCTCCGATACGATCCGCTATCAGGATCGCGCCAAAGCCTCGGGCGAGTGAGCCAATCAACCAAAACAGCAAACGGGCGGCAGAGACACTCTGCCGCCCGTTTTCATTTTAACAACCGTCTTGCGGATCAGTTCGACGCTGCCGCCGTGGTGGTCAGGGGCGGGCTGGCGTATTGGGCGCGCTCGGCCTCCAGACGCTTCAACTGAACACGGCTCAGCATCGACGGGATCGGTTCAGGCGCGTTTTCCAGCACCGAATCGGTGCTGTCGTCACCGATCATCTGCTGGCGCATCTCGATCTCTTGGGTCAATTCGCGGTATTTCTGGCCATAAGCATTGGCCAGCGCCAGATCGGCTTGCAGCTCTTCAGGGCACAGATCGACAACCGATTTCCCCTTTTCGCGGCCCATCCAATAGGCGTTCTCCACGGTACAATATTTCTCTGGATTGACCTGAACCTTGGCCCCATCCCCGATCGGGATGATTACGCACCCTGCCAGTGCGCTCAGCGCAGCAGCAGTCACTGTCATCTTGAGAATCTTCATCTAGAATCCCCCTTAAATATCGGGGAATCCTTAGCAGCACCCTTTGGACAATGTCAGTCCTTATCGGTGGGTTCTTGGGGCGCATCAGGGTCAGGCTGACCGATTCCGCGGAAAACCGCCTTGAATGGCAGCGCCCAGAGGATACCCAAACCGATATAGATCACCAGTTCCAGCCACAAAGGCGGCCGGTCGATGGTGCTCATGATGGTCACCGCCACCACCACATATCCCGGCAGACCCAGCAATAGGATCAGCAGGGACAGGCGGCGGCGGGTTTTGTAGCTCAGCGCCATCAGTCAGCGAACGGGTCGGTGACAAGGATGGTGTCGTCCCGCTCGGGCGAGGTCGACAGCAGGGCCACGGGGCATTCGATCAGTTCTTCTACGCGCTTGACGTATTTGATCGCATTCGCCGGCAGATCGGCCCAGGAACGAGCGCCTTCGGTCGATTCCGACCAACCGGGCATTTCCTCGTAGATCGGCTTGCAGCGGGCCTGCTCGTCGGCTGCGGTGGGCAGATAGTCCAGACGCTGACCGTCCAGATCATAGGCCACACAGATCTTCAGGGTTTCGAACCCGTCCAGAACGTCCAGCTTGGTCAACGAGATGCCGTTGATGCCCGAAATCGCGCAGGTCTGACGGACCAGAGCCGCGTCGAACCAGCCACAGCGGCGCTTGCGGCCAGTGGTGGTGCCGAATTCGTGGCCACGGGTGCCAAGACGCTCGCCATCTGCGTCATGCAGTTCGGTCGGGAACGGGCCTTCGCCCACGCGGGTGGTGTAGGCCTTTACGATGCCCAGAACATAGTCGATCGAGCCCGGCCCGATGCCCACGCCTGTCGCAGCCTGACCGGCAATCACGTTCGAACTGGTGACGAAGGGATAGGTGCCGAAATCGATATCCAGCAGCGAGCCCTGCGCGCCTTCGAACAGGATACGCTTACCGGCTTTGCGCTTTTCGTTCAGCACTTTCCAGACCGGAGCGGCGTAGGGCAGGATTTCCTTGGCCACTTCGGCCAGAAGAGTGATCAGCCCGTCGCGATCAACCTCTTCGATTCCTAGACCTTTGCGCAGGGGGTTGTGGTGCTGAAGGGCGCGGTCAACGCGGGCTTCCAGCGTGGCGCGGTCTGCCAGATCGGCAACGCGGATCGCACGGCGGCCCACTTTGTCTTCATAGCAGGGGCCGATGCCGCGACCGGTGGTGCCGATCTTGGTGCCTGCGCTGGCGGCTTCTTCGCGGGCGCGGTCCAGTTCACCGTGCAGCGGTAGGATCAGCGGGGTGTTTTCCGCGATCATCAGAGTCTCGGGGGTGATCTCAACACCTTGCGCACGCACGGTGTCGATCTCTTTGATCAGGTGCCAGGGGTCCAGAACCACGCCGTTGCCGATGACAGACAGCTTGCCGCCACGCACAACGCCCGAGGGCAGCGCGTGCAGCTTGTAAACCTTGCTGTCGATCACAAGAGTGTGGCCCGCATTATGGCCACCCTGAAAACGTGCGACGACATCTGCCCGCTCGGACAGCCAGTCCACGATCTTGCCTTTGCCTTCATCGCCCCACTGGGCGCCGACAACTACAACGTTGGCCATAAGGGATCCCCTATTTGTCAGATCTTCAAACCGTGCTTCCTATAGCGATGTGTGCCGACGGGTGAAACCACTATTTCGCCCCCCTGCCCCTTCGCCGCACGACCCGTAAGGACAAAATGCACCGCAATTCGGCGGATTCCCGAAAAGGTAGGGACGCATGCCTTGCCCCTTGCGGCAAATTTGCCTACACGGGCGGACAACACAGAGGGTTGTAATCAGGTCCGTCATGGAAAACGTCGTTCTCATCGTCCATCTCCTGCTCGCGCTATCGCTGATCGGAGTCGTTCTTATGCAGCGTTCCGAGGGCGGTGGCCTTGGTATGGGCGGCGGCGGTGGCGGCGTTATGTCCGGCCGCGCGGCAGCAACCGCACTGGCCAAAGTGACTTGGGGTCTGGCAATCGCGTTCATCATCACCTCGATCGCGCTGACCGTTATCGCAGCAAGCAATTCTGGCGATGCATCGGTTCTGGACCGTCTTGGCGTACAGCCCACCGAAGCGCCCGCCGCTGACGCACCCGCAGGTAGCGATCTGCTGCCGCCGGTGACCTCGGATGCGCCGCTGACCCCCTCGGCCAACTAAAAATACAACCGTTAGACGATAGCTAACCGGACCCAACAGCATCTTGCGGTCCGGTTGCTAAATTTTTGCGAATCCGCTAAAGCTCAAACCCCGTGATGCTGCGATTCTTCGGGATCGCACGGGCATTGCTTTTTGGCGGAACATCACGGGAGCGCAGACCGAATGGCGCGGTTCATTTTCATCACTGGTGGCGTTGTGTCTTCGTTGGGCAAAGGTCTTGCCTCTGCGGCGCTGGGTGCGTTGCTGCAGGCACGTGGCTTTTCGGTCCGGTTGCGCAAGCTGGACCCCTACCTGAACGTGGACCCGGGCACCATGTCGCCCTTTGAACACGGCGAAGTGTTCGTGACCGACGACGGCGCGGAAACCGACCTGGATCTTGGTCACTATGAACGTTTCACCGGCGTAGCCGCCCGCAAGACCGACTCGGTCAGCTCGGGCCGGATCTACTCGAACGTTCTGGAGAAAGAGCGTCGCGGCGACTATCTGGGCAAGACCATTCAGGTCATCCCCCACGTCACCAACGAGATCAAAGACTTTATCTCCATCGGCGAAGACGAAGTTGACTTCATGCTATGTGAGATCGGCGGCACCGTAGGCGACATCGAAGGCCTGCCCTTCTTTGAGGCCATCCGCCAGTTCGCGCAGGACAAGCCCCGCGGTCAGTGTATCTTCATGCACCTGACCCTGCTGCCCTACATCAAAGCCTCGGGCGAGCTGAAAACAAAACCGACCCAGCACAGCGTGAAAGAGTTGCGCTCGATCGGTCTGGCCCCCGATATTCTGGTCTGCCGTTCCGAAGGCCCGATTCCCGCGAAAGAGCGTGAAAAGCTGGCGCTGTTCTGTAACGTGCGTCCCGACTCGGTGATCGCCGCGCAGGATCTCAAATCGATCTATGAGGCGCCTCTGGCCTATCACCGCGAAGGTCTGGACCAAGCGGTTCTGGATGCCTTCCAGATCAACCCCGCGCCCAAGCCCGATCTGGCCCGCTGGGACGATGTGGCCGACCGCATCTACAACCCCGAAGGCGAAGTCAAAATCGCTATCGTGGGCAAATACGTCCAGTTGGAAGACGCCTATAAATCCATCGCCGAAGCTCTGACCCACGGTGGCATGGCCAACCGTGTGAAGGTGAAGGTTGAATGGGTGAACTCGGAAATCTTCGACCGCGAAGATCCCGCGCCCCATCTGGAAGGCTACAACGCGATCCTCGTGCCCGGCGGCTTTGGCGAGCGTGGCACCGAAGGCAAGATCAAAGCGGCGCAGTTCGCCCGTGAGCACAAGATCCCCTATCTGGGCATCTGCCTTGGCATGCAGCTGGCGGTGATCGAAGCCGCCCGTAACGTGGCCAAAGTGGACGACGCAGGCTCGGAAGAGTTCGATCACGAAGCCGGTCAAAAGCGTTTCACCCCCGTGGTTTACCACCTGAAAGAATGGGTGCAGGGCAACCACAAGGTTGAACGCAGCGTAAAGGACGACAAAGGCGGCACCATGCGTCTTGGCGCCTACAACGCGGTTCTGGAAGAAGGCAGCAAGGTTGCCGAAATCTACGGCGCGACCCACATCGAAGAGCGTCACCGTCACCGCTATGAGGTGGACACCAAGTACCGTGACCAGCTTGAGGCCTGCGGCCTGCACTTCTCGGGCATGAGCCCCGATGGCCGCCTGCCCGAGATCGTCGAATGGAAGGATCACCCGTGGTTCATCGGCGTGCAGTTCCACCCGGAACTGAAGTCGAAACCCTTTGAGCCGCATCCCCTGTTCCGCGATTTCGTCCGCGCCGCGAAAGAGACCTCGCGTCTGGTCTAAGCGCCCCTGACATCGGTAAAAATCCTGCAAGGCACCCATCACGGGTGCCTTTCTGTTTGTTGCAATTGCTTCACATATTTGGGCAATCACGAAACTTTGGCGCAGCTTTTGCGTTTGACTCTTTAGAATGGACCCAAGCGCCACGGAGCAGCCAAATGTTCGACAACCTGAAATCCCTATTCACAAATTCTGCCCCTCAGGCAGTTCCCCCCATCATCATCGACGCCCCCACCGCGCTGGCAGCGCTGCTGGTCCGCGCCGCCAAAGTGGACAACCGCTACGCCTACGAAGAGATCCGCATGATCGACCACCAACTGGTGCGCCGCTTTGGTCTGCCGATCATTCAGGCCATGAAACTGCGCGCCCGCGCCGAGCGTCTGGAAGCCACGCAGGCTGAAACCTCGGATCTGGTCGAAGTCATTCGCGACGCCCTGCCCGACGACGACCGTCTTGAGATTCTTGAGGCTCTGTGGGCTGTGGCTCTGGTCGACGGCAAGCAACGCGCAAACAAAGTGCAGCTGGTGCAACTGGCTTCGATCCATCTGGGCATGCCCCGTGCCGACATGCAGGTCGCTCGCGAACACGCGATGATGAACAACTAAGACATGTCAGGACTTGGCGCTGCCAATGCGCCGCAATAAGGTCCGGATATGTTTGCTGATTTCCTGCGCCGTCTGACGGCCCCCGCCACCGATCCGCTTTCGGGTGATGACGCCCGACTGGCCTTGACCGCCCTGCTGGTCCGCATCGCCCGCGCTGACGAAGACTACGCGCAGGCCGAGATCGACCGCATCGACCGGATTACAGCCCGCCGCTACGGCTTGTCTCCGTTTGAGGCCGCCCGCCTGCGCTCTGACGCCGAAACGCTAGAGGCCGAAGCCCCCGATACCGTGAAATTCACGAACGCCATCAAGACCGCCATCCCCTACGAACAGCGCCTCGCCGTGATCGAATCCCTATGGGAACTGGCGCTGGCAGATGGCCAACGGGATGATGCCGAAGACGCGCTGTTACGCACGGTCACCCGCTTTCTGGGAATCTCCGACATGGACAGCGCCCTTGCCCGCCAAAGGATTGAACAGGCCACATAATAAGGCGTGTCGCCACCGCCGCTTAAAACGCCGCTTTTGATCAAAAGGGAAAACTTCCCCCAAGGAATTTTTGACCAGACGTTGCATTTTCCGCAAAGTTAAGGCGTAGTTTCAGTCAACCGAAATAAAAACAACAAACCGGTGATCCGTGCCTGACGAAACTCCAGTCATCCAGATTCGCAACCTTCACAAACAGTACGGTCAGCTTGAGGTTCTCAAGGGCGTCGACATTACTGCCAGCAAAGGTCACGTCATCTCGCTGATCGGCTCGTCCGGCTCTGGCAAATCCACGCTGCTGCGCTGTGCCAACCTTCTGGAAGACAGCCAGCAAGGGGAGATCCTCTTCAAAGGCGAGCCGGTGAAATGGAAGGGCAAGGGCCTTGCCCGCCGACCCGCTGACCACAAGCAACTGATCCGCATCCGCACGAACCTGTCGATGGTCTTCCAGCAGTTCAACCTCTGGGCCCATATGACCATTCTGGAAAACGTGATGGAGGCCCCGATCACCGTCCTTGGCCGCGACCGCGACGAGGTCGAGGAAAAGGCCCGCATGTACCTGACCAAAGTGGGCATCGGCGACAAATGCGATGCCTACCCCGCGCAGCTTTCGGGCGGCCAGCAGCAACGCGCCGCCATCGCCCGCGCCCTGTGCATGGAACCCGAAGCACTGCTTTTCGACGAACCCACCTCGGCCCTTGATCCGGAACTGGAACAAGAGGTGGTGCGCGTGATCAAGGCCCTCGCAGATGAGGGCCGCACGATGCTGATCGTCACACATGATATGAAGATGGCCCATGATGTCTCGGACCACGTTGTCTTCCTGCATCAAGGCCTGATCGAAGAACAGGGCGCTCCCGATGATCTCTTCGGGAACCCTCAATCAGAGCGGCTGAAGCAGTTTCTCAGCCATTCCGCCGCCGCATAACCAAGCATGGGGAGACTACAATGAAAAAACTTCTGGCGACCGGCGCGATCCTTGCGATGACCGCCACCGCAGCCTTCGCTGCGGGCGACGTTGTCCGCCTCGGCACCGAAGGCGCTTACCCTCCGTACAACTTCCTGAACGACAAAGGCGAAGTGGACGGGTTCGAGCGTGAACTGGGTGACGAGCTGTGCAAGCGCGCTGAACTTACCTGCACATGGGTCACCAACGAATGGGACTCGATCATTCCGAACCTGGTGTCGGGCAACTACGATGCGATCATCGCAGGCATGTCGATCACCGAAGAGCGTGATCAGGTCATCGACTTCTCGGAAAACTACACCCAGCCCGATCCGTCCGCCTATCTGGCCCTCGACGGCGCTGAAGTGGACTTCGCAGGCGGCGTGATCGCAGCGCAGGCCGGCACCATCCAGGCCGCCCACGTGGCTGCAGGCGGTGCGACCCTCGTGGAATTCGCAACCCCCGATGAAACCGTCGCGGCTGTCCGCAACGGCGAAGCCGACGCGGTTCTGGCCGACAAAGCCTACCTCGAGCCCATCGCCGAAGAGAACGCCGATGTCTCGCTCGTGGGCGAAGACGTGCTTCTGGGCGGCGGCATCGGTCTTGGCATCCGCGAATCGGATACCGAGCTGAAAGACAAGTTCACCGCAGCCATCCAGTCCATGAAGGCCGACGGCTCGCTGAACGCGCTGATCACCAAATGGCTGCCCGGCTCGGCAACCTTCTAAGCACCACGTGATCGGAGGGGCACCGCGCCCCTCCTTTCATCTTGGCAAAAATACCTAAATCCAGACCTCGACAAGAGGCCCGTCATTTTCAGTTTCTGCACCGACCCCGACACACTTGGCCAATTCCAGTGGCTTGCCTGTTATCTAACGACCGGCAAACACATGGGCTTTTATCTGTCTTTCCTGACCGTGCTTTTGCTTTTGGCAATCACGGCCCCGACGGCGTTGTTCTTCGGGTTCGCAGGGGCCTCGGCCGCGCGCTCTCGGGTGCTACCGGTCAGCCTGCTTGGCAAAGGCTACATCGCCATCGTGCGGGGTGTGCCCGATATCGCCTTCTTCCTCTTCTTCGTCATCGCTTTGGACCAAGGCATCGAATGGCTACGCCATCAGGCCCTGTGTTCGGACTGGGACCAACCGATCCGGCAGGGCAATGACTTCGTAGTGTGCGCTCAGGCCAAGATGCCCCTCGGCTCGGCCCCACAATGGATCCATGAGGTCTATGGCTTTGTCCTTGCCGTGGTAACCTTTGCGATCGTTTTCGGCGCCTTTGCCGCGAACGTGCTGTTCGGTGCCATGCGCGCTGTGCCCCGTGCGCAGCTTGAAACCGCTGAGGCCTATGGCATGACCCCCCGCCAGACCTTCTGGCGCATCCTTGTGCCGCAGATGTGGGTCTATGCCCTGCCCGGCCTTGGCAACCTGTGGATGGTGCTGATCAAGGCCACCCCCCTGCTGTTCCTGTTGGGGGTCGAGGATATCGTCTATTGGGCGCGCGAACTTGGCGGTTCAAAGACCGCACGCTTCACCGATTACCCCCACGGGGATTGGCGCATGTGGTACTTCTTCGCGCTTCTGGTGTTCTACCTCTGCTTTACCCGCGTCTCGGAAATTGTGCTGGATCGCATCATGCAGCGTTTGACCTTTGGACAGGCCACCGCTGGCGGCGAAGCGCAACGTAAGGAGGCCAACGCATGAGCTGCCTCCAGACCATCGCGGATTACGGCCTGCGCTCGCTTGGTATGGGCGAGCGACTGCTGCCCAAGACCGATTTCACCCTCTGCCAGCAGTTCACGCTGATCGGCTCGGGGATGATCCACAACATCTACTTCGGCATTCTGGCCCTGATCAGCGGCTTCTTTCTGGCCGTGCTTCTGGCGGTTGGCAAAAACAGCCGCCACGCCCTTGCCCGCAAACCGGCGGAATGGGTGATCTTTGTCTTCCGTGGCTCGCCCCTCTTCATCCAGTTCTTCTTCGCCTACTTCCTGTTCTTGCAGCTGAAAGGCGTGAGCCCGTTCTTCAACCCGCTGACTTCGGCATGGCTGGGGGCGCTGGTGGTGCTGTTCCTGAACACAGCCGCCTACAGCGGCGAGATTTTCTACGGTGCCCTTCAGTCGATTCCCAAAGGTGACACCGAGGCTGCCGATGCCTATGGCATGACCGGCTGGCCCCGTTTTCGCCGGATCATCTGGCCCACAATGATGCGTCTTGCTTGGCCCGCCTACACGAATGAGGCAATCTTTCTGTTCCACGCCACCACGCTGGTCTACTTCAGCGGCTTTCCGGCGTTCAAACAGAAGGGCGACGCGCTCTATTACGCGAACTACTTTGCGGACAAGACGTTCAACCCGTTCATCCCCTACCCGATTCTGGCGATGTACTTCATCCTGCTGACCCTGATCGTGATCAGTGTGTTCGGGCTGATTAACAAACGTTTGAATAGACACCTGCCATCGAACCAGCGAACAAGGATCAAGTTGCGTCCGCGACTGATCCGTTAAGAATCTCTCTTGCTTTAATAGTGCCGTCGCGCCATCATAAATTTGATCAAATTAGACCGGACGAACCGGTCGGGACAGGTGAATGATGAAGAACTGGCTACGCAAGCACCCGACGGTGCGCACGATTCGTGTGGCCGCGGCCGACCTCAATGGTCAGGCCAGAGGAAAGCGGGTTCCGACCCGTTTTGCCGACAAAGTGGTCGAAAGCGGTACCCGCTTTCCCATGTCGGTGATGAATCTTGATATCTGGGGCGAGGACATCGACGACAGCCCCTTGGTATTCGAAAGCGGCGACCGTGACGGTGTGCTGAAACCCACCGAGCGGGGCTTTATGCCGATGCCGTGGCTTGAGGCACCTACCGCTCTGCTGCCCTTGTGGATGTTCCACGAAGATGGTCGCCCCTTTGATGGCGATCCCCGTCAGGCTTTGCGCCGCGTTCTTGACCGCTATGAGGAAAAGGGCCTGCGCCCTGTCGTGGCCCCAGAACTGGAATTCTACCTGATCGACGATTCGGGCCGAACCCTACAGGTGCCGGTCAGCCCCCGTTCGGGCAAGCGCCGTAAAGCCGCCGAGATCCTCTCGATCCGCGCGCTGGACCAGTGGGACCAGTTCTTCACCGATCTTTATGACGCCTGTGAAGAGATGGACATTCCCGCCGATACCGCGATCTCCGAAGCAGGTCTGGGCCAGTTCGAGATCAACCTCATGCACTGCGACGACGCCCTGCGCGCCGCCGATGATGCGTGGCTGTTCAAGATGTTGGTCAAGGGTCTGGCCCGTCGCTACGGCTTTGCCGCCAGCTTCATGGCCAAACCCTACGAGGATTATTCGGGCAGCGGCATGCACGCCCATTTCAGTGTGATCGACAAAAACGGCCAGAACATCTTCGATGACGGCACACCGCAGGGCAGCGCCTTCATGCGCAATGCTGTGGCGGGCTGTATGCAAGCGATGGCCGATTGCACGCTGATCTTTGCACCCCATGCGAACAGCTATGACCGCATGGTGCCGGGCAACCACGCCCCCACCAGCATCTGCTGGGGCTATGAGAACCGTACCGCAGCGCTGCGCATTCCCTCGGGCGATTTCCGCGCCCGCCGGATCGAGCATCGCGTGGCTGGCGGGGACGTGAATCCCTATCTGCTGATCGCCGCGATTCTGGGTGCCGCCATGAACGGTATCGAAGATCACGCCGAGCCGCCCGAGCCCATTCGCGGCAGCTCTTACGAACAGGATCTGCCTCAGGTTCCCAACACGTGGGAGGCCGCCATCGATGCCTTTGAGAAAAGCCCACATGTCGCCCGGATCTTCCCCGAAGAGTTGATCCGAAATCTGGTGACAACCAAGCGGCAAGAGCTGTTCTACATGAACGAAAGCTCTCCCCAAGAGCAGATGGAAATCTATCTGGATACGGTGTAGGCGGCGCGCGCCGGCTACACTCTTTCCCCCAAAATGAACCAGCACAGCTTGCTGCGGTGATGTCATGATTATCGGAATCCTACAAACCGGCCACACCCCGACCGAAATGGCGGATGTCACGCCGGACTATGCCGCTCTTTTCCGGCGCCTTCTGGGCACGGATGAGTTCACATACAAAACCTTCAACGTGGTCGATGGCGTCTTTCCCGCCAATCTGGACCAAGCGGACGGCTGGATCATCACCGGATCGCGCCACGGGGCCTATGAAGACCACGAATGGATCCCGCCACTTGAGAAGCTGATCCGCGAAATCCACGCGGCCAAGATGCCCTTGCTGGGGATCTGCTTTGGTCACCAGATCATCGCGCAGGCCCTTGGCGGGCGGGTCGAGAAATTCAAAGGCGGCTGGGTGGTCGGCAAGCAAACCTACGACTTTGGCGGCAAAACGCTGGAGTTAAACGCCTGGCATCAGGATCAGGTTGTGGATCTCCCCAAAGACGCCCGCGTGCTGGCCAGTAACGAAATGTGCCAGAATGCTGCACTTGCATATGGCGAACACATCTTTACCGTGCAACCACACCCCGAATTTCAGTCGGACTTTATTAAAGGTCTGATAGACTATCGCGGTAAGGGCGTTGTACCGGAGCCTCTGTTGGCGACCGCAACCGCGCGCCTTGGCGACAAGAATGATAATGCGCAGATGGCAGAGACGATGGCCGATGTCCTGCGCGGAAAAGGAATTGCATGAGCGACTGGACAGATCTTCTGCCCGACCCCGCCAAAGCCTATCTTCACGACCGCAAACTGGATGAGGTCGAGTGTATCATCTCGGACCTTCCAGGCATCGCCCGTGGCAAGGCTGTGCCTGCCTCCAAGTTTGCCAAGCAGTCCCAGTTCTACCTTCCGGATTCGATCTTCTACCAGACCATCACCGGAGACTGGAGCGATGCGGCCGGTAAAGAGGGCTTTATCGAAAAGGACATGATCCTGCGCCCCGACATGAGCACCGCCACCGCGGCGCCTTGGACCGGCGACTGGACACTACAGGTCATTCACGACGCCTATGATCGCTCGGGCGAGCCGATCTCTTTCTCGCCGCGCAATGTTCTGAAGCGGGTGATCAGTCTTTATGAGGCGCAGGGCTGGAAGCCTGTGGTCGCCCCCGAGATGGAATTCTTCCTTGTGGCCCCCAACATCAACCCCGCCAATCCGGTTGAGGCGATGATGGGCCGCTCGGGCCGTCCTGCTGCGGCGCGTCAGGCCTATTCGATGTCCGCTGTCGACGAATACGGCCCTGTGATCGACGACATCTATGACTTTGCCGAAGCACAGGGTTTCGAGATTGACGGCATCACTCAAGAAGGCGGCGCTGGCCAGCTAGAGATCAACCTGCGCCACGGCAACCCCGTGAAGCTGGCCGATGAGGTGTTCTACTTCAAACGCCTGATCCGCGAAGCGGCCCTACGTCACAACTGCTTTGCCACCTTCATGGCAAAACCCATCGCCAATGAGCCGGGCAGCGCCATGCACATCCACCACTCGGTGATTGACAAGCGCACGGGCGAGAATCTGTTCTCCGGTCCCCAAGGGGGCGAGACGGACGCGTTCTTCAACTTCATCGGCGGCTTGCAGAAATACCTGCCCGCAGGGATCGCCGTGCTGGCGCCTTACGTGAACAGCTATCGCCGCTACGTGAAAGACCACGCCGCGCCCATCAACCTCGAATGGGGCCGCGACAACCGCACTACAGGTATCCGCATCCCGATCTCGGACAACCAGTCGCGGCGGGTTGAAAACCGTCTGGCAGGCATGGATTGCAACCCATACCTGGGCATCGCGACCTCGCTTGCGGCTGGCTATCTGGGCATGATGGAAAAGATCAAACCCACCAAGCAGTTCCGTGGTGACGCCTATGAAGGCGACGGGGACTTCCCGCAGGTTCTGGGCGAAGCGCTGGACGAATTCGACGAATGCGAAAAACTACACCAGATTCTGGGGGTCGAATTCTGCCGCGTCTACTCGATCGTAAAGCGCACCGAGTACCAAGAGTTCCTACAGGTCATTAGTCCTTGGGAACGGGAACACTTGCTGATCAACGTCTGAGCCTGCCATGAACCTCTTGTTCGCGAACGACCGGCAAGGGGAATACCCCCGCAGCTGGTATGCCGAATCCGTTGTGCTGCCTGATGCGCGCGCGCCCTTACGGGGCGAGGCCCAAGCCGATGTCTGTATCATCGGTGCGGGCTACACGGGCATGTCCACCGCATGGCATCTGGCGCAGGCGGGCCTGTCGGTCATTGTGGTCGAGGCACACCGCGTGGGCTGGGGCGCCTCTGGCCGCAACGGCGGTCAGGTGGGCAGCGGGTTCAACAAGTCTCCTAGCTGGATCGCCAAGCGCTTGGGCGATGACGCCGCCCGCCACCTTTGGGACATGGCCGAGGACGCCAAAACGCTGATCCGCGATCTGGCCGCCGAGGACCCCGCAATCGCCTACCGCCCCGGCGTGGTCCACGCCGAATGGCATGACCGCGATGTTCCCGACACCCACGAAGAGGGGGAATGGCTGGCCAAGCACTATGGCTATGACCAGGTGCAGGCGCTGGACGCGGACCAGATGCAAGATCTGGTCAAAAGCCCCTGCTACAAAGGCGGCAGCGTCGATTGGGGTGCGGGCCACGTGCATCCTCTGGCGCTGGTGCTGAACCTTGCCCGCAAGGCCGAGGCCGCAGGCGCGGTGATCCATGAAAACACGCTGGTCCATCGGGTCGAGCCCGGTGCGACCCCCGTGGTCCGCTGCGATAAAGGCTTTGTCCGCGCCAAACATGTTGTTCTGGCCGGCAACGGCTATCTGGGGCGTCTGGTGGATGGCATGGCCGCCCGCGTCATGCCCATCAACAACTTTATCGCCGCGACCGAGCCGCTGGGGGACCGCGTCCCGCAGGTCATGCCGCAGGATGTGGCCGTGGCGGACAGCAAGTTCGTCATCAACTACTTCCGCCTCTCGGCTGACGGGCGGCTGCTGTTCGGGGGCGGCGAGTCCTACGGCTACAAATTCCCCCGCGATATCGAGGCCACCGTGCGCAAGCCGCTGGAAACGGTCTTTCCGCAATTGAAAGGCGTGAAGATCACCCACGCATGGGGCGGCACCTTGGGCATCAGCGCGCAGCGGATGCCTGTCTTTGACCGGCCCGCGCAGGGGCTTTGGGCGGCATCGGGCTATTCGGGACACGGCGTCGCATTGGCCAGCTATTCGGGCCGCATCCTAGCCGAAGCCATCAAGGGCGAGATGGGCAAATTCGATCTGCTAAACGCCCTGCCCGCAACAGCTTTCCCCGGTGGCGGCGCTTTCCGCAGCCCCCTGCTGGCCTTGGCAATGACGTGGTACGCCATGCGCGATCGCCTAGGAATCTAAGAGGATTGCGCTCACTGTCATAGAAAATTCGCTTGGTGTTAACGCATTCATCCTTTAGCAAGTCTGAAAAGACTTTTCAGGAAAGCTGTAAGCAATGACACAAGCGCCGAACGTTTATGACGCCGAGCCGATCCCCGAAGCCGCCCGCGCCGAGATCGAACGCCTGCTGCTGACCGGCGACCTTTTCCGCTATACCGCGCCGGAAAATGCCCCCGTTGCCCTGCTGGAAGAAGAATTCGCGGCACTTCTGGGTAGCAAATACGCGCTGGCTGTCTCGTCCTGCTCTGCGGCGCTGTTTCTGTCGCTGAAGGCGCTAGACCTGCCCCGCGATGCCCGCGTGATGATCCCCGGTTTCACATTTGCCGCTGTGCCCTCTTCGATCGTCCATGCGGATTGCGTGCCGGTCCTGTGCGAGGTGCAAGAGAATTACCGCATCGACATCGCGGATTTCGAGGCCCGTCTGGACGACAACATCAGCGCCGTGATCATCAGCCACATGCGTGGCCACACCAGCGACATGGACGCCATCATGGCCCTGTGCAACGCCCGTGGCATTCCGGTGATCGAGGACGCGGCACACTCGCTTGGGACCACATGGCACGGCAAGAACATCGGCACTATCGGCAAGATCGGCTGCTTTAGCTTCCAGTCCTACAAGCTGGTGAATGGCGGCGAAGGCGGCATCATGGTCAGCGACGATGCGAATCTGATCGCCCGCGCAGTGATCATGTCCGGCGCTTATGAGCACAACTGGAAAAAGCACAAGAGCCGCGCGGGCGACAACTCGACCGAAATGGCCGAGGCCTTTGCCCGTCACCAGAACAAGCTGCCCCTTTATAACCTGCGCATGTCGAACCTCTCGGCGGCAATCATCCGTCCGCAGCTGCCCGAAGTGGCCCGCCGTGTGCGCGACGGCCGCGCGAACCATGACTATGTAGCTGCACAGTTGAACCAGAGCCCTTGGATCAACGTGCCGGAAAAGCTGGCTCCGGAAGAGCGGGCACCGGATTCGATCCAGTTCAATCTGGAAGGGATGAGCCTTGACGAGATGCGTGCCTTTGCCGATGCGGCCAAGGTCGATGGCATCTCGGTACAGGTCTTTGGCCTTTCAACAGACAACGCCCGCGCCTATTGGAACTGGCAGTTCATGCCCGAAATGCCCGACCTGCCCCGCACCCGCGCCATGCTGGAGAGCGCCTGCGACGTGCGCCTGCCCGCCCGCTTGAAGCAGGATGATCTGGACTATATCGCCAGCGCCCTTGTCCGGGCCGCCGAGAGTGTGAAGGGCGAGGTTCGCGCCTACGGAACCTAACGCTGGCGCCTATTGGCGGCATTGCATGAGTATTTTCATCAAGAAGAAGCGCCAGTCGGAAGGTATTCCGGCTGGCGTCTTCTTTGGCGTGCGCCGCGATATGAGTATTTGTGCAATAAAGAAGCTGCTGGTGTCAGCGCAGGTGAAGGCTGCCTTCGAGGAAAGGGTAGCGTTCGATCGCGGGGGTCAGCATGTGCTGATCCAGCAGGCCGCGCAGATGCTGCGCGATTTCGGCAGGGATCGTGCCGAGGATACCTTGGCGGGCGGTGAGCGAGATGTTCCGCGACAAGGGCGCGAACGGGAGCGGCAGCACGTCAACACGGTCCAGCAGGCGACGGGCGCGCATCAGGGCCAAAGGTGTGAGGATTGACCAGCCTGCCCCATCAGCCACGAGCGCGAGGACGGCGTGGTAGCTGTCGATCTCGAACCGGTGGGACAGTTTGAGGTTCTGGCGGGCCAGATGACTGTTGATCATCCGCCCCATGTAATGGCGGGTCGAGTATTGGATCATCGTGCGCTTGCGCAATTGATCGATGATATCCTCTTGCGGGTCGATCAGACCTTTCGGGACTGCCAGCACGTAGGGTTCGCTCAGGAGGGGGTGAACCTCCATCCATTCGGCCTCATCCCCGATTTCGGCGGCGACCACCAGATCAAGGGCGCGGTCATCGAGTTGGCCGTATAGGGCGTGGCTTGCGCCGGTTTCCAAGAGGAACTGGCAGCTGCGCATTTCGCCCGCAAGATGGGCCAGAAGGGCTGGTGTGACATCAGCCTCAAGGTCTTCGATCATGCCAAGACGCAATCGCGTCAGGGCCGAGAAATCCGCAAGCGCCAGTTCGGCGCGGGCCTGTGCGGCCTCATTCAGGATGGTCGAGGCGCGGCGGCGAAATAATTCGCCCGCAGGGGTCAGGGCCACAGGGCGCGCATTGCGCACCAGAAGGGTGGCACCGATAGCGGCCTCAAGACCGGTCAATTGTTGGGATACGGTGGATGGGCTGGTTGCCAGCCGTCGCGCCGCCGCAGAGATCGAACCTTCTTCTGCGGTGGCCACGAACACTTCGATCCCCCAGAGGGTGATCCGCCCCGGGGAATCGACCATGTGTTACTTGCTCATCTTCGAGAGCTTGGCCTGTAGTTCGGCCAATTGTGCCTTGATGTCGTTCAGGTCACCCGAACCATCGCGAGCGCCCTCTTCGCGGGCAGGCCCGCTAGAGCCCGGCCATTTGCCCGACAGACCGCCGGTCATGGCTTTCATGAAAGCTTGTTGCTGCGCTTGCATTGCCTCAAACCCCGGCATCGAGGCCATCGGATTCATCGCCGACATGTTTTCGACCATCTTGGATTGGCCGTCCCGCAACATTTCAAACGACATCGCAAGGAACTGCGGAACCACGCTGGTGGCCTGTGTCGTATAGCTGCGGACCAGATCATTCAGCACGCTCAGGGGCAGGACATTTTCCCCTTTGCTCTCATGTTCTGCAATAATTTGAAGTAGATACTGACGCGTCAGGTCATCGCCCGACTTCAAATCAACAATCTTCACTTCGCGACCACCGCGGATGAAACCCGCGATATCTTCCAAGGTCACGTAATCACTGGTCTCGGTGTTATACAGCCGACGGCTGGCATAACGTTTGATCAGAAGCGGTTTTTCGGTTTCCGACAAGGACTCCCCTCCCATGCTGCAACGCTGATAAAACCGTAGGGGGTAATTTCACAAAAAGAAAGGGCAGGCTTCACAGCCTGCCCCACTTACCGATCTTTGGGAGGGAGGGCTCCCGCGATCGACGCAATTACTTCGCAGCAGCGGTCGCTTTTTTAGCGGTGGCGGTCATCTCGGTGGTCGCCTTTTTTGCAGCAGCAGTCATTTCTTCGCCCATGTCTTTACCAGCAGCCATCAGCAGCTCCATGGTTTCCGACTGGACTTTTTTCGCGATTTCAGCGAACGCGGCAACGTTCTCGGCAGCCATTTCGGCCGACGCGCTTGCGAAGTCAGTCATTGCCTTGGCGTAGTCAGCAGGCTCTGCCTTGGCTTTGGTCATTTCGCTGATTTTCGACAGAGTGTCTTTGGTCCACTTGGTCGACAGCTCGGTCGACTTTTCAGCGGCGTCCAGAGCAACAGCCGACAGCTTCTCCGACAGAGCAGCCTGGCTCTTGAAGCCATCTTCCATGGCCGACATGTCCATCGGGAATGCGCCCATCATGTCTTTGATCATCGCGGTGAAGTCAGCGGTCTTAACGGTCATAATTCCAAATCCCTTTTATGCTGGACGGGCCCACCCCGTCTTCATCAGCTGAGTCCAATATGGATGCTGCAGCGCAGCAAATCAAGTTTTTTCTGCGCTGCAGCAAAAGAGATTTAAAGAGGCAACCAGATCAGTGACTTGGGACCGCCGTCACATAGGTTCCGGGCGCCGGAGCCAATGTAGGATGGTCCGAATCGCCTGGCTCGCGGGCGTCGATCCGCTTGCCGGAGCGGTTCGAAAGCCACTCATCCCAGCGCGGCCACCATGAGCCTTCGGTGAATTCTGCACCTGCAAACCACTCGTCCGCGGTCTGGCTCATTTTGGGGTTCGTGTAGTGGCCGTACTTCTTTTTGGACGGCGGGTTCACGATGCCCGCGATGTGGCCCGACTGCGAGACGATGAAGGTCTTGGACCGGCTGCCCATCTGGCGCACGCCGTTGTAGCTGGCTTTCCATGCGGCGATGTGGTCGGTCTCGCAGGCAATGGCGCAGATCGGCACGGTGACTTCTTTGAGGTTCAGCACCTCGCCGCAGATCTCGATGCCGCCGTCAGCGAACTTGTTCTTCTGGCACAGGTCGCGCAGATACTGGATCGCCATCGCACCCGGCAGGTTGGTGCTGTCACCGTTCCAGAACAGCAGATCGAAAGCGGGCGGCGCTTCACCCAGCATATAGCTGCGGATCGCGGGGCCGTAGATCAGATCGTTGGACCGCAAAAAGCTGAAAGTCCGCGACATGAAATATGAGCTGAGCATTCCTTGCTCGCCGATCTCTTCCTCGATCCCGTCGACGAAGTCGTCGCCAAGGAAAACGGTGAATTCTCCCTGATCCGAGAAATCTGTAAGGGTCGTGAAAAGGGTCGCGGATTTGATCGGGTTCTCGCCCCGTTTCTTCAGCAGCGCCATGGTCAGCGACAGGGTGGTGCCCGCAATGCAATAGCCCACGGCGTTCACCTGCGGCACGTCGCAGATCTTGCGGACCTCATCGATGGCAGTCAGGTAGCCGTCGGTGATGTAGTCATCCAAGGACACATCGCGATAGCTGTTGTCGGGGTTGATCCAGCTGGCCACAAAGACCGTGTAGCCCTGATCCACCGCCCATTTGATCAGGCTGTTCTTTTCCTTGAGGTCGAGGATGTAGAACTTGTTGATCCACGGCGGGAAGATCAGCAGCGGGATTTCATGGACCGTGTCGGTGGTCGGCGTGTACTGGATCAGTTCCAGCATGTGGTTGCGGAACACAACCTCGCCGGGGGTGGTGCCGATGTTCTCGCCAACCTTGAAGGCGCTTTCATCGGCCAGACGAACCAGCAGGCGGCCATCGTTGGCCTCCAGATCGCGGACAAGGTTTTCCAGACCGGCGACCAGACTTTGACCCTCGGTCTCAACGGCCTTTTCCAGCGCATCGGGGTTGGTGCCAAGGAAATTGGTCGGTGCCATCAGATCGATGATCTGGCGGGCGAAATAATCCAGCCGCTGCTTATCGCGCGGCTCTAGGTCCTGAACTTGACCCAAGGCTTTCTCGATCGCCTCGGCATTTAGTAGGTATTGCTGTTTTACATAATTAAAGTACGGATGGGTCTGCCACAGGGGGTTCGAAAAGCGCTTGTCCGGTGGTGTCCGGTCTTCGGGCACTTCGAATTTGCCGTTCGTCAGCGCTTTCTGGGCCTCTACATAATGCTGTAAGGACTTGCCCCAGAATTGTACCTGATGTTCCAGAATTTTTTGCGGATTTTGCATCCACTCCGCCCAGTAATGGGTTGCGGCTTTGACCATCAGGTCTTGGCCGGGGCCCTGAAGGGCGGGATTGATCGCTTTGCTATGCGAAAGTGCTGCAACCAGCCGTTTGGACAAGTCTTCAATCTTAGAAATATTTTCGTTCAAACGGGCAAGCTCAGTACCGGTTTCACTCTCGTGCGTTGTCATGCTTGCGATTCCCCCCTAATCTCGCTGCAACATAGCGTTGCTGGCCGGAGGGGGCAAAGTGACGATTTCACCCTGCGCGGCCCGCAGCTAAGGAGAACCTGATGCGCTACATGGCGACTTATGACTTGATGGAAACGGTTCGGAACACGAACCAGTGGCTAGGCGCCACGGCCAAAGCGTTCGCAGCTTATCCAGGAATTTCAATGGTTCCCAACCCGGTATTCCAATGGATGGGTGCATGGGGCGAAGTCACTGAACGCAGCTTTGCACGCATGGTTGCCAAGCCTGACTGGGGTATCCATTCGTATACCTGCGAAGATGGCCGCGACCACATCGTCAACGTCGAGAAAGTGGTCGAGCGTGACTTCGGTGACCTGATTCATTTCAACGTCCAAGGGCGTCCGGACACCACCCGGAAGGTGCTTTTGGTCGCTCCGATGTCGGGACATTATGCCACACTGCTGCGCTCGACTGTGATCAGTCTTTTGCCCGATTGTGAGGTCTACGTCACCGATTGGCACAACGCCCGCGATATTCCGGTCAGCGCAGGTAAATTCGACGTTGAGGACTACACCCTCTATCTGGTCGAGTTCATGCGTCACCTCGGGCCCGATACCCACGTGATCGCCGTCTGTCAGCCTGCACCGCTGACACTGGCCGCGACCGCCTATCTGGCCGAAGAAGACCCCAGCGCGCAGCCCTCGTCGCTGACCCTGATCGGTGGCCCCATCGATCCCGACGCCGCCCCCACCGAAGTCACCGATTTCGGCAACCGCGTCACCATGGGCCAGCTGGAAGAGATGATGATCCAGCGCGTCGGCTTTAAATATCCGGGCGTGGGCCGTCAGGTCTATCCGGGCCTGCTGCAGCTGTCGTCGTTCATGACCATGAACGCCGAGACCCACGGCAAGGCGTTCATGGACCAGATCCATCGCGCCACCCGTGGCGAGGCCCGCGACAACGACCGTCACAACCGTTTCTACGATGAGTACCTTGCGGTCATGGACATGCCGGCCGAGTTCTACCTCTCGACCGTGGAACGCGTGTTCAAGAACCTTGAGATCGCCCAAAACAAGTTCGTGGTGAACGGCAAGAAGGTCGACATCGGCAAGATCACCGATGTGGCTGTGAAAACCGTTGAAGGCGCGAAAGATGACATCTCGGCCCCCGGCCAGTGTGTCGCCGCTCTGCGCCTCTGCACCGGCCTGCCGGAAGAGTTGAAGGCAAGCCACCTTGAGCCCGGCGCAGGTCACTACGGTATCTTCGCCGGCAAAAGCTGGCGCAGCAACATCCGCCCTCTGGTGCTAGAATTCATCGACGCCAACAACGGTCGCCACAAACCGGCCGCCGCTGCGGAATAATCCAAGCGCGTTCTGAAACAGAAAACCCCGCCTGAACCGGCGGGGTTTTTCTTTTGGCTGCCTTCCGTGTGATCAGTGCAGGCGCAGCGGCATCTCTAGCCAGCTTTGCAGCGCTGCTAGGGTCGCCTCGGGCTGTTCCAGAGATGGCAGGTACCCCGCATTCGGGATTTCGTGAAGCTTTGCGCATGGCGCCAGATGGGCCATCAGATCAAAGCGGCGGCGCGGGGTCAGCCCGTCATCGGACCCGCAGATCACAGCCGTGGGCACCGTACAGCGGCGCAGCAGGTCGTGCTGGTCACGCTTGCGCTGCATGGCGCGGGATTGGCGGATAAACAGATCCGGCCCCAAATCCAGTGCCATTTGCCCCAGCGTGTTCAGCACCGCCAACCGACCCGAACCGGGCGCCAGCGTCTTGGGCTGGATTTCCGAGGCCAGCACATCCTCCATCCGGCCAACGCGGGCGCGCACGATCCGCTCTTCCCGCAGGGCGGCAGCCATCGGGGTTTCGGACAGCAAGCAGGTCGAAATCAGCCCCAGACGACTGACCCGTTCGGGCGCACGTTTCAGGATCTCAAGCGCGATGTTCCCCCCCAGCCCCTGCCCCGCCAGCGCAAAACGCTCTGGCAGATCGGCGAGCAAGTCTTCGGCCATCTCTTCGACCTTCTGCCCCGTCTTCGGCGTGCGCACACAAACGGTCCGCCCCTTTTCCAGACCCGAGGCCTGATGGGCAAACACCCGATCGTCACACAATATCCCCGGAAGCAGAACCACCGCCTCAACCATACCGAGAAACCCTTAACATAAACTATACAATTTAAATTGTGCGGGATTCCGGTTTGAGAGGGCAAGCGTTTATCAAGTCGGGGCAGGAAAACCGGACCAATTTACCACGAACCGTTGCAAATAAGGGCCGCACGCCACACAGCCCGCACAGGATTTATGCAACACCTGCCGTCACTGAAGACGCGTTGAGAGACCGCAAACAACAGCCGCCCTTCGAAAATGATAGCCATATTGACGGTTTACGAAGACACCCGGACAACACTCTACCCCAGTGACGCGACCTTCATTGGCGATGCAGAATGCAGCCCGCCCTTTACCCGTTGCGACACCCCGAGCATGACGGTCCAAGAGGCCCAAGATGATAGCGGGCATTAGAAGTCACCGCCCCAGCCCGTAAGCTTCACAATTAACAACTCTAAGCAGAACAACCCAAACGGGAAGTTATACTCACAGCTTAAAAAAGTTTTCACACCGTCAGATTTTGCAAAATTTTTAGCATATGATGTGGTAATTTACCGTCTTCCCTACAAAATATGCGATCACGCGGGAAAATTATACACATGGCCCGCCGCAGCTATGCCCCTTATCCCCACAGAGTTATCCACAGCTCCCACAGGTTCACGGGACAAATATGCAAGCGCACTACGTCCTGCGAAGGATAGTCTTTCTCAGTAGACCAACTGACAAAAAATCTCCGATTGATCCTGCACCATACAGCGCAAAAAGCCCGCCACAGCATCAGCTTGGCGGGCGATCTGTAGCAAGGCAGGACAGCAGGCTTACCCTGCGCGGCTGGACACCTCGGTGATCGCGCTGGCAATCACCTCAAGGCAGTCAGGGGTGGAAAAACTGTGATCCGCCCCATCCACCAACAACAGCCGCATGTCATCCCCCTGCGCATGCTCAAACAGCCGCAGCGCCGTCGCGGTCGAGACCGAAGTATCCGCCGTGCCTTGCAAGAATCGCACAGGGAACGGCAGCGGCAGCGGGCTGCGCAGGACCAGATTGCTGCGCCCATCCTCAATCAAGCGGCGGGTGATAATGTAGGGCTCGGGGTAATCCGAGGGCAACTCTAGCTGGCCGTTCGCCTCAAGCACGCGGCGCTGGTCCTCATCGAAACCGGCCCAAAAGCTGTCTTCGGTGAAATCCGGCGCAGCGGCGATGGTGACCAGCCCCGCCACGCGGCCCTTCAGGCGCTGGGTCATCAAGAGGCTGATCCAGCCGCCCATGCTGCTGCCGACCAGCACCAGCGGGCCATCGGTCACGGCCTCGATCACCGCATGCGCATCATCGGCCCAATCCCCGATGCAGCCGTCCACGAACGCTTCGGACGATTGGCCGTGGCCCGAATAGTCGAACCGCAAGAACCCGCGCCCCTGCGCCTTGGCCCAGTCTTCCAGCCAGACCGCCTTGGTGCCTTCCATGTCCGACTTGTAGCCGCCCAGAAACACCACCAGCGGCCCTGCGCCGTCTGTCTTGTGATAAGCAATCCGGCGACCCGAGGCAGTGTCTAGAAAGGTTGGTGCGGTCATGGGGCTCTCCTGTGGTTTTGCGGCCAAGATAGGCAAGGCGCGGCTGGGTGCAACTTATTCCACTATCGCGGCCAAGTGGCCGAAAGGCACCCTGCGTGAATTCATCTGCTATGAAACCGAACCATGCCTTGACTTGCCTGACCCGTTTATTCACATACCCCCTACACCATAACCCGCAACCGGGCGTCCCGTAGGCGCCAAACCGACGAGGAGACTTACGGCCCATGGCCCAGATTTCCCTGACATTCCCTGATGGCAATGCACGCGAATACGACGCAGGTGTTACTCCTGCGCAGGTCGCTGAATCGATCTCCAAGTCACTGCAGAAAAAAGCAATCAGTGCGACCGTGAACGGCGCGCATTGGGATATGCAGTGGCCGATCACTGAAGATGCGCAGATCGCCATCCACACCATGCAAGACGATGAACAGGCGCTGGAGCTGATCCGTCACGATCTGGCCCACATCATGGCCCGCGCCGTGCAGGAAATCTGGCCCGACGTGAAGGTCACCATCGGCCCCGTGCGCGGCAACGGCTGGTTCTATGACTTTGATCGTCAGGAACCCTTCACCCCCGAAGATCTCGGCCAGATCGAAGCGAAGATGAAAGAGATCATCAACGCCCGCGACGCCGTGAAAACCGAGGTTTGGGACCGCGCCCGCGCCATCGCTTACTATGAAGAGCGCGGCGAGCCCTTCAAGATCGAGTTGATCGACCGCATCCCCGAAGGCGAAGACCTGCGGATGTACTGGCACGGCGACTGGCAGGACCTTTGCCGCGGCCCGCACCTGCAAAGCACCGGTCAGGTGCCCGCCGATGCCTTCAAACTGACCCACATCGCTGGGGCCTATTGGCTTGGGGACAACGAACGCCCGATGCTGCAGCGCATCTACGGCGTGGCCTTCAAGAACCGTCAGGACCTCAAAGCGTGGGAAGTCCAGATGGAAGAGGCCGCCAAGCGCGATCACCGCAAGCTTGGCAAGGACATGGACCTGTTCCACCTGCAAGAAGAGGCCCCCGGTCAGATCTTCTGGCACCCGAACGGCTGGCGCATCTACACGACCCTGCAAGACTATATGCGTCGTCAGCAGGACCGTGACGGCTACGTTGAGGTGAACACCCCGCAGGTCGTGGACCGCAAGCTGTGGGAAAAGTCCGGTCACTGGGACAACTATCAGGAAAACATGTTCATCGTCGAAGTGGACGAAGAGCATGCCCGCGAAAAGGCGATCAACGCCCTGAAACCCATGAACTGCCCCTGCCACGTGCAGGTGTTCAATCAGGGTCTGAAATCCTACCGCGACCTGCCCCTACGTATGGCCGAATTCGGCTCGTGCAACCGTTATGAACCCTCGGGCGCGCTGCACGGGATCATGCGCGTGCGCGGCTTTACTCAGGACGATGCGCACATCTTCTGCACCGACGACCAGATCGAGGCGGAAACCAAAAAGTTCATCGAGTTCCTGTCGAAAATCTACGCGGACCTCGGCTTTGACGACTGGACCATCAAGCTTTCGACCCGCCCCGAAAAGCGGATCGGTTCCGATGAATCGTGGGATCGTGTCGAAGCGGCATTGGGCAACGCCTGCCGCGCCGCCGGTCATGACTATGAGATTCAGGAAGGCGAAGGCGCGTTCTACGGCCCGAAACTGGAATTCACCCTGACCGACGCGATCGGCCGTGAATGGCAGTGCGGCACCCTTCAGGTTGACCCCAACCTGCCGGAACGTTTGGACGCGAACTACATCGGTCAGGACGGCGCAAAGCACCGCCCCGTCATGCTGCACCGCGCTGTCCTTGGCTCGTTCGAGCGTTTCATCGGCATCCTGATCGAGAACTCGGCCGGTAAACTGCCCTTCTGGCTGGCCCCCCGTCAGGTGGTCGTGGCCTCCATCGTCTCGGACGCGGATGGCTATGTACAAGAGGTGGTCGATGCCCTGAAGGCCGCTGGCATCCGTGCCGAAGCGGACTTCCGCAACGAGAAGATCAACTACAAGGTCCGCGAGCATTCGCTTGGCAAGGTGCCTGTGATCCTCGCCGTGGGCATGAAAGAAGTCGAAGAGCGCACCGTTTCGGTCCGCCGTCTTGGCGAAAAACAGACCTCGATGGCGACCTTGGACGAGATCGTGGTCACGCTGAAAGGCGAAGCGACCCCGCCGGACCTGAAATAATCAGGGACTTCGGACAGAATATAAGGGCTGCCCTCGGGCGGCCCTTTTTTGCGCCGTATTAAGCCTCGTGATGAACGATGTGGAATCCTTCATCCTCGGTCGGGGGCTGGTAATGCTTGGTGATCGCCCAGAACTGCGCCTCTGTGGCCGCAAAGGCGTGCTCCCCGCCCGCATTCCGCGCGTGCAGGCGCTGCAAGCAGACCTCATCAGGAACATCCAACACATGCATCTGATGATCAGCACCTGACTGATCAATGATCTCGCGCATCCATGCCCGCGTTGCCACTGTATTCGCCGGAAAATCCAGCACGACCGAGACACCGGCCCCCAACAGCGCCGCCACATGCGGCCCCATCACAGCCTTCAGCTTGACCGAACAGCGCACATAGTCCTGCACATTGGTCATCTGATCCGCGAACAAGGCGGCCAGCCAGACATCTTCGGACACCAACACTGCGCCGTCCGCTGCCAAACGCGCGGCAAGGGTGGATTTCCCTGCCGCGATCTTGCCGCTTAAAAGATGCAGCGTGGCAGCCATTACGCCGGAATGCCCACGTAGTGATGAACCCAGCAGCGCTTGACGAATTTCTCCATCTCCTCGGGGATATGGGCCACTGTCCAATCCTCACCGGCAAATTCACTCAGACCGGCCTCGTCCTCCCATTCAGAGATCATCGCGTATTCGTTCGGCGTCCCTTCTGTGGGCCAACCGATGGTCACACGGGTGCAGCCTGCATAGCCGGACACGGATTGAACCGCGACGGTCTTGAACAGAGGCTCAAATTCGCTGCGCAGGTTGCTGTGGATGCGAACGCGGTAAATGCGGGTAATCATAGAAACTCCGGATACTAAACAGGACGGCCCCAAATCAGCCCCACCATGCAGAGGCAACAGCGCCGCTGGCAAGAGGGGGAAGGCCCGCAACATCCCTGACAGGGACGTGAGGCGATCACAACACCCTACAAAGCAGCAATTTCGGGATTGTAACATTCGGCACTGCCGCAGCGCCTCACCCCCGCCGCATGACGGTGAAACGTTACAAACAGGCGGAAAACCGCCCATTCCAAATCACCAAATCCAACGGTTTTTAACGCCCGCGTGACCCACATCCCTGTGAATGGCCTGTGGGGAGCGATGCTGGCTAGTGTTTGGGTGTCGCCGGAAACGTGAGCGGCGACAGAGGATCAAAAAAGGATAAGCCAATGAATACCTTCACTAAAACCGCATTCATCGCCGGCGCTTTCGTCACCGCAATTGCAGCAAACACCGTCCCCGCCGCTGCTCAGGCGCAGGAAAAATGTTTCGGTGTCGCGCTGGCAGGTGAGAACGGCTGCGCCGCTGGCCCCGGCACCACCTGCGCCGGCACCTCGACCGTAGATTATCAGGGCAACGCATGGACGCTGGTCGAGGCAGGCACCTGCACCGACATCGAACTGCCCGCCATGGCAGACGGCACCGCCCGCATGGGCAGCCTCGAAGCGCTGGAGCGTGACATCCCCGCATAACGCCTCCCTCGGGGTGCCCTTCCCCAACAGGGCGCCCCACCTTGCCCGAAAGGACCTGCCATGTTCGATACAACCATGCGCCGCCTGCCGAACGGGCCGGGCGTCGGCTACAAACCCCAACACTACAGCGCCCTGATCGCGGACCCTGCCCCCGTCACATGGCTGGAAATCCATGCCGAGAATTACATGGGTGACGGTGGCCGTCCCTTGGCGCAACTGCGCGCCCTGTCTGAACGGTTCCCGATCTCGGTCCACGGGGTTGGCCTGTCCATCGGAGGCGAAGGCCCCTTGGACCCTGACCATCTGGCCCGTCTGAAGACCTTGTGTGACTGGCTGAACCCCGCCAGTTTTTCGGAACATCTGGCATGGTCCACCCACGACAGCGCCTTTCTGAACGATCTGCTGCCCCTGCCCTACACCGACGCCACCCTCAGCCGCATTTGCGCGCATATCGATCAGGTGCAAGAGACTTTGGGACGGGAAATGCTGCTGGAAAACCCCTCCAGCTATCTGGCCTTCAGCGAAAGCACATGGGCCGAGCCGGATTTTCTGCGCGAAATCGCCCGCCGGACAGGCTGCGGCCTGCTGCTGGATGTGAACAACGTCTTTGTCAGTGCCACCAATCTGGGCTTTCGCCCGCAGGACTATACCGCCGCCTTCCCGCTGGATCAGGTGGGCGAAATTCACCTTGGCGGCCATGACGAAGACCTTGATGACCACGGCGCCCCCTTGCTGATCGACAGCCACGGGCGCGAGGTCGCCGATCCGGTCTGGAGCCTTCTGGACATCACCCTAATGGCCTCCGGCCCCCGCCCCGTGCTGATCGAATGGGACACTGATGTCCCCGACTGGCCCACCCTCAGCGCCGAGGCAGTCCGCGCACACCGCGCCCTACAAAAGGTGCTGGCATGAGCATCCAAACTACCTTCCACGCCGGCCTTCTGGACGCGGCCCAGCCCGTCCCCGAGGGGCTGACCGATGGCGAAGGCCGCCCCGCTGGCCGTCGCTATTCAGTCTATCGCAACAACGTTGCTGTCTCACTGCGCGAGGCGCTAACCACCGGCTTTCCCGTGACCCGCAAGCTGATCGGAGAGCAGAATTTCGACCATGTGGCGGGGCTTTACCTGCGGGCGCACCCGCCTAGTGATCCGCGCCTGATGCTATACGGTGCGGGCTTTCCCAACTTTCTGGCCAGCCTTAGCGCCCTATCGCACATCGGTTATCTGGCGGATGTGGCGCGGCTGGAACTGGCAATCCGCCACAGCTACCACGCCGCAGATGGCAACCCGATTGACGGCAACGCGCTGGCCCATCTGGGCCCCGATCAGCTGATGGCCCTGCGCCTTAGCCTTGCGCCGTCGGCGCGGGTGTTGCGTTCACCTTGGCCGGTGCTGTCGATCTGGCAATTCACGCAGGATGCCTCGGTGGGCAAACCCAAAGCCGGCTCGCAGGATGTGCTGATCACCCGCCCCGCCTTCGATCCCCAGCCGCAGCTTTTGCCCACGGGCGGTGCGACCTTCATCAGCGCCCTTGCCACCATGCCCTTGGGCGAAGCTGCCGAAGCCGCCCTGCGCAGCGCCCCCGACTTTGACCCCTCGGCCACTTTGGGCCTGCTACTTGCTGGCCGCGCGTTGGAGATGCCCTCATGCTGACACCCATCCAAATCCCGCAATCACTCGCGCTGAATGGCCTGCCTCTTTTGGCCCGCCTGACATTTGCCGGAACCCTACTAGTCTATTTCTGGAACTCGGCGCTGACCAAACTAGGGGACGGCGTGCTTGGTTTTGTGCGCCCGTCATTCAACTCTTACGCGCAAATCTTCCCCCGCCAGATGGAGGCCCTGAACTATGACGCCAGTCAGTTGGGGCTATTCCATTGGGCAGTAGTCATGGCAGGCACCTATGCAGAATTCATCCTGCCCGCGCTGATCATACTAGGTCTACTGACCCGACTGGCCGCGCTGGGAATGATCGGCTTTGTCGTGGTCCAAAGCCTGACCGACATTGTCGGCCATCACGTGCCACTCGGCGCTTGGTTCGATGCGGCGTCGGATGCGCCCATCGCGGACCAGCGCGCCCTTTGGGTTTACCTCCTGGTGACCCTCATCGCCTTGGGCGGCGGCCCGCTGTCGCTGGACCGCCTTCTATTTCAAAGAAAATCCGCCTGAACGTCCTTAGCCCATCCCAGCCACATGCGGTCCCCGTCCACGATCAACGGGCGCTTCATCAGGCTGGGATGCTCTGAGATCAGCTCTAGAACGGGACGCGCACGGGCCGCCTCATCCAGCTGCCGCCACGTGGTGCTGGACCGGTTCGCCAGCTTATCCCCGAACACCTCAAAGGCTTTTTCCAGCATCTCGGCAGGAACTCCGTCTTTACGCACATCCATAAATGTCGCCTCGGGTATTGCCTTAATCGCCTTCCGGCAGGTGTCACAGGTTTTCAGCCCATAGATGAACATCGGTTTCTCCTATTTTTTCCGCGTTTGTGAAGATGTGACCCAAATTGCAAGGTTGTTTCGCTTGATTTTTACACAGGGCATGCAACGTTAAGGGTGTAGCTTCATCCTGCAACGCTG
This sequence comes from Donghicola tyrosinivorans, assembly GCF_003003355.1. GTDB lineage: Bacteria > Pseudomonadota > Alphaproteobacteria > Rhodobacterales > Rhodobacteraceae > Donghicola > Donghicola tyrosinivorans. The sequence goes on along the minus strand of NZ_PVTQ01000001.1, from coordinate 98,685 downwards.
CGTTTCTAGATTCGTTGTGTTGTCCTTTGAACGTTACGACAAGGCCTCCGGCACGCCGGAGAAGACGACTAGAAGGAGTAAGGGGCTATGCCCACAGGAACCGTCAAGTGGTTCAACACCACCAAAGGCTATGGCTTTATCGCACCCGATGGGGGCGGCAAGGACGTATTTGTTCACATTTCAGCGGTTGAGCGGTCTGGCCTGACCGGTCTGGCTGACAATCAAAAAGTAGAATTCGAGATGAAAGAAGGCCGCGATGGGCGTGCCATGGCTGGCGATCTGAAACTCGTCTAAGGCGAACATCTCGCGTCTGTTGACCAAAGCGCATAGCCGAGGCGTGTGAATGCCTCGGTTATTTCCATTTTGGCGACGCGACAGTTACCGGCGCAGCAGTTCCCGAACCGTGCAGACTGGGTCTTCGGCCCGCAGAACCGTGCGGCCAAGCTCGCGCCATTCGGCGTCCGAGACCTCAGGGAACCAGGTATCGGCACCCTCGACCTCGGTCTCGACCTCGGTGATCAGCAGGCGATCGGCCAGAGGCAGCATCTCTTTATAGATGCGCGCACCGCCCATCCCGTAGATGCGGCGATGACCGTGCTGTTCGGCCAGCTCAATCGCAGCCTCAAGCGATGAGACCACATGTTCGGCCTCGGCGCCACGCGTGGAAACAACGATATTCAAACGGTTTTTCAATGGCTTGAATGGCAGGCTTTCCCACGTGTTGCGCCCCATGATGACGGCGGCACCACTGGTTTCGCGCTGAAAGAACTTCAAGTCCTCGGGCGCGTGCCACGGGATCGTGTTGTCCTTGCCGATGGCTCCGTTGCGGTCGCGGGCAACAATCAGGCTGATCATACGGCCACAGGCGCCTTGATCGCCGGATCGGGGTCATAACCCACCACTTCGAAATCCTCATATTTGAAATCAAAGATCGAGGTCACGCGGCGGCGGATCTTCATTTCGGGCAGCGCCTTGGGCGTGCGCGACAGCTGCAACTGCACCTGATCCATGTGGTTCGAATAGATATGCGCGTCGCCAATGGTGTGCACGAAATCACCCACTTCATAGCCGGTCACATGGGCCAGCATTTGCAGCAGCAGCGCATAAGAGGCGATGTTGAACGGCACCCCAAGGAACATATCGGCCGAGCGTTGATACAGCTGCAAATGCAGCTTTCCGCCAAGCACCCGCACCTGCCACATGGTATGACACGGGGGCAGCGCCATGTTCGGCACATCCACCGGATTCCACGCCGAGACCAGCATCCGGCGGCTGTCGGGGCTGTTCTGGATCATGTCGATCAGGTTGGTGATCTGGTCCACGCCGCCGAAATCGCGCCACTGCTTGCCGTAAACGGGGCCAAGATCGCCCTGCTCATCGGCCCATTCGTCCCAGATCGAGACGCCGTGTTCCTTCAGATAGGTGATGTTAGTGTCACCGGACAGGAACCACAGAAGCTCATGGATAATGGATTTCAGGTGCAGCTTCTTGGTGGTTACCAGCGGAAAGCCTTCAGCCAATGAATACCGCTGCTGCATCCCGAAATAGCAGATGGTGCCGGTGCCGGTCCGGTCCGTCGATTCCACTCCGTGATCCAGAATGGTCTGCAAAGCCTCATGATACTGGCGCACCGTGCTCTCTCCGCCGCTGTTTCCTTGGCTCTGTCTTACAAACTGTGGGCGGGGAATCAAAGTGGTTCCACGATATGTTGACGGACGCGCTCTTCCGCAGACCGGAAATTTCCCGCGCGCCCCCTTTGCGTGGGGCCTGCAGCGCCTTAGGTTGTCCGACAAGTCATACGCTAACAGGAGAGTTCCAATGGGTATCCGTTACCTGCACACCATGGTCCGCGTGAAGGATCTAGAGAAATCGATGGCCTTCTTTTCCCTGCTGGGTCTGAAACAGACCCGCCGCTCGGACTATGAAAAAGGGCGTTTCTCCCTCGTGTTCATGGCTCCTGAAGGGCAAGAAGACTGCCCTGTCGAGCTGACCTATAACTGGGATGGAGACGATGGCCTGCCTTCTGACAGCCGCCACTTCGGGCATTTGGCCTATCGGGTGCCGAACATCTACGAGATGTGTCAAACCCTGATGGACAATGGCGTTACCATCAACCGCCCGCCCCGCGACGGGCATATGGCGTTTGTACGTTCCCCTGACAACATCTCGATCGAGTTGCTGCAAGAGGGTGATGCCCTGCCCCCGCAAGAGCCGTGGGCCAGCATGGAGAACACCGGACACTGGTAACCGGCACTCTCGGGAAAGGGTCCAATCAGGGGCCCTTTCTCAGTAAATGTAGCGGATCTGATCGCCCCAATAGCGTTCAACCCGTTTCAACGCGCCTGCGATGGTGTCGATCCCGTCCATATCCAGAACCGCGCGTTTTTGCAGGCCGCTGGCGTGACGCTGAAACAGTTTCTCAACCACATCGCGCACATCGCGCCCGCGCTGGGTCAGACGCACCCGCACCGAGCGGCGATCCATTTCGCAGCGCTGATGGTGCATATAGCCCATCTCGACTAGTTTTTTCAGATTATAGCTGACGTTACTGCCTTGATAGTAACCGCGGCTTTTCAATTCGCCTGCCGTCACTTCGTTGTCACCGATGTTAAACAACAACAGGCCCTGAACCGCGTTTAGTTCCAGCACGTTCAGCCGTTCGAATTCATCCTTGATCACATCCAGCAGCAACCGGTGCAGCCGTTCGACCAGCGACAGGGTGTCCAGATAGCGCGCGATATAGGTTTGGTCGGCCGAGGCAGCCGGCGGCGCATGCATCATCATCTTTCGATCTCCGCTCAGTGGGTTGATGAGGACACACTGAGCGGAATTGCCGAATATTCGGTTAAATCGTGCGAAAGATGGCTAAAATGCGGCCTATTTCTTAAAATTCAGGTCTTTCGCGATATCGGTGACCAGATCCAGATATTGCGAAGGTGTCGGTGCCTGACCGCTAACCCACTGGTAAAGATCGTGATCGTTCTCTTCCAACAGCGCCTCATAAAGGTCCAGCGCGGGGGCATCCAGATCGGCCATACGGTTGTCCGCATAGGCCATCAGGATCAGGTCCATCTCTTTGATGCCACGGCGCATGGACCGCATTTTCAGACGCTTCAGACGGGTTTCACGGTCTTCTGTGATCTGGGTCACGGGATCAGCTCTCCTTCAGGGCGGCACGCAGCCGCTTTTCCAGTCGGGCCAGCTTGTCGCCACTGCTTTTGATCTGGGTGCGCAATTCACGCATTTCCCCCAGCAGAGCGCTGACCTCAGGAGCGATGTCCTCTTCTTCGGGCGGCCCGTCAAGCCCGTCGCCCTCACCATTAAGCAGCCACATCAGCGAAACGTTCAGCAAACCTGCCATCATTTGCAGCTTGTTGGCGCGGGGCTCGTTCAGGTCCTGCTCCCAACTTTGCAATGTTCCCAACTTGATACCCATGCGGCGGGCCAGTTGTGCCTGTGTCATTCCGGCGGCTTCGCGGGCAGCTGCCACGCGATCGCCAAAAGTTGCGGCATCTTCGCTATACCAGTTGTCGTTCATCTGTTGTCCTTCCTGTGAACCCGCTTGATCGACTTTCGGCGTCAGACTAGGACAGTTGCACCTGAGTTTCAAATCGCCGGAGTTCGCGTATGTCTTTGTTGTCCAAAGCGCTTGAGCGGGTCAAACCCTCTCCCACAGTGGCCGTTACCCAAAAAGCGCGCGAACTGAAGGCCGCAGGGGTGGATGTGATCAGCCTCGGCGCAGGCGAGCCTGACTTTGACACCCCCCAGCACATCAAGGACGCCGCTATTGATGCGATAAACCGGGGCGAGACGAAGTACACCGCTCCCGACGGCATCCCAGAGCTGAAGAACGCCATTTGCGCGAAATTCGCCCGCGACAACAATCTGGGCTACACGCCTGCGCAGGTGATCGTAGGCACGGGCGGCAAGCAGGTGCTGTATAATGCGCTGATGGCCACCCTGAACCCCGGCGATGAGGTGATCATCCCCGCGCCCTACTGGGTCAGCTATCCCGATATGGTGCGCCTTGCTGGCGGTGAGCCGGTGATCGTGGAATGCGGCATCGAACAGGGCTTCAAACTGACGCCCGAGGCGCTGGATGCAGCCATCACCGACAAGACCAAATGGTTCATCTTCAACTCGCCCTCGAACCCCACGGGCGCAGGCTACACGGCGGATGAACTGAAGCAGTTGACCGACGTGCTGCTGAAGCACCCCCACGTCTATGTGCTGACCGATGACATGTATGAACACCTGACCTTCGACGGGTTCGAATTCGCGACCCCCGCGCAGGTGGAGCCGGCCCTTTATGACCGCACCCTGACCGTCAACGGCGTATCCAAGACCTATGCCATGACCGGCTGGCGCATCGGCTATGCCGCTGGCCCCGAGGTGATCATCGGCGCCATGCGCAAAATCCAAGGTCAAAGCACCACAAACCCCTGCTCGGTCAGCCAATGGGCCGCGGTCGAGGCGTTGAACGGTCCGCAGGACTTTATCCCTGCGAACAACGAAATGTTCAAACGTCGCCGCGACTTGGTCGTCTCGATGCTGAACGACAGCGATGGGGTCACCTGCCCCACACCCAACGGTGCCTTCTACGTCTATCCCAACATCGCGGGCTGCATCGGCAAGACCTCGAAAGGGGGCCGCGCGATCAAGGATGACGAAAGTTTCGCCACGGCACTTCTGGAAGAAGAAGGCGTCGCTGTGGTCTTTGGCGCGGCCTTCGGCTTGTCGCCCAACTTCCGCATCAGCTATGCTGCCTCGGACGAGGCACTGAAAGAGGCATGCCTCCGCATCCAGCGTTTCTGCGCAGGTCTCAGCTAAGGATCTCCATGACCGAGCTTCCCGAATTCTACTTTCGCACCCGTGAGAACGGCGCATTCGTTTTCCGTATCGACACGGAAAACCGGATGCGCCGGATCGAGATGGACCAGATCGCCGTCGTCAACATCCGCAACGGCGAGATCAAGCCCCACGGCAGTCGGGAACTGAGCCCTGAAGAGATCGAGGTCATCACCGACTGGATCGTCAAGCGCCGCCGCGTTTTGGCAGAGCGGGATATCGACGACATCCTGCGCTCGGTCGATCACCTGAACCTGACCACCCAATGGGCGCAAAGCCGTGCGACCGATGAACAGCTAGAGGCGGTGTCGGATTCGCTTCTGCTGGCCATGCACGATCTGCGCTCGGTCCTGACGCGGAAAAAGGCCGAACGGCTGATGGCCGCACAGGATAAGACGGACACGAACGACGACTAGGTTTGTCAGACGTTTTGTGATGCAAAATCGGTGGCGCTCTGCGGTGCGCCATCCATACGCGGATAGGTAACCAGCCAGAACCGCGCCATCAGCAGGACCGCCGCGCTGGCCAGACCAGAGACCAGCCCCGTCCAGACCCCCACCGCGCCCCAATCCAGCACAAACCCGAACACATAGGCCGAGGGCAGACCGATCAGCCAATAGCTGACCGCCGCCATGATCATCGGCACGGTGCTGTCTTGCAGCCCCCGAAGCAGCCCCAGCGCCTGCACCTGCATGGCATCCACCACCTGAAACAGCGCGGCCATGAACAGCAGGCTAACGCCAATGGCAAGGATCTCGTCCCGCGCGGGTTCATCATCGCTTAGGAACAGGCCGACCAGCGTGTCAGGGATGGCGATCATCAGCGCCAGCGTCACGGCAACCACGCCCAAGGACAGGGCGATCACCGTGATCCCGCCGCGCTTGAGGTTCGCCCGATCCCGTCGCCCGTAAGATGCCCCTGCCCGCACAGTCGCCGCATTCGACAGCCCCATATGCACCATGAAGGTCGCTGTAGCGATTTGCAGGGCGATACCATGGGCGGCCAAGGGCTCGGCCCCAAGCCAACCGATCAGAATGGCAGACGTGGCAAACAGGCCCACTTCGCTCAGGTTCGTCAGACCAATCGGCACGCCCAGTTTGAAGACCCGCAGAAAGAACTCCCAATCCGGTCTCCAGACCCGCTGGAACAGATGGTGCTGCGGCAGCACCGTCAGCGCATAAAGAATACAGCCGATCAAAGACACCACCTGCACCGCGACACTGCCAATCGCCGCGCCGCGCAGGCCAAGCTCGGGTGCGCCCCAATTGCCGAAGATCAGCGCATAGTTGATGACCCCGTTCGCAATCGCCGCCACCACGGTGATCCACAGCACCACCTGCGTACGCTCTTGCGCGGCCAGATAGCTTTTCAGCACCATCACCGCGAGGCCGGGGATGATCCCCCAACCAGCAATCTGCAAATAGCTCTGCGCATCGGTTGCCAGTTGTGCCTCTTGCCCCATCCAGCCGAACACGACCGCCGATGCATAAAAGACCACCATACAAGGCAAGGCGAACAGCAGGCTCAGCCACAAGCCCATACGGGTGATCCGGCGGATCGAGACCTCATCCCCTTCGGCAGCGGCAGCCGCCACCATCGGCAGCACCGCCCAAGCAAAGCCCGACCCCATGATGAACAAGGTCATAAACAGCGAGCCCGCAAGGACCGAGGCCGCCAGAGGCTCGACCCCATAGCGCCCAAGCATCACCGTGTCCGTGGTCCAGATAGCAAACTGCGCCAGATGGCCACCAATCAAAGGCAGCCCCAGCAAAACAACCGCACGAATATGGTCGCGATAGGGAAGAGCAGGATTTTTGATCATATGGTCGGAATATTCTCGGCCCGTCGATGCGGCAAGAAGATTCAGAGCGCCCGCATCAACAACTGGCTTGCAGCGATGCACACAATTGCGCCCGCCGCGATCTCGATCACGGCCTGAAGGCGCAATGCGCCTGTGCCGCCCGCCACTTGCATCAAGGCACTGGTCCGCAAACCATGGGCGGCAAAGGCCACCAGCAATGTCACACTGGCCGTTCCCAGCCCCATGACAAAGGCCCCCGCAATCCCCGCCAGATCGATCCCCAGCTTCCAGCACAGCAGAAGCACAAAGATCGCCCCCGTGCAGGGCCGAATGGCAATGCTGGCAATCAAAATCGCCGCCTCGCGCCAGTTACCTACCTTTGCCGCCGCCTCAGGGTCCGGCCCATGGGCATGGCCGCAGCCGCATCCTTCATGGTGTTCGTGGTGATCCACCGGACGGCTGGCCCACCACCGGCGCACACCGCGCAAGCCCAGCCAGACACCGACCAAAGCAATCGCGCCGTAGCTGACCGGCGCCATCGTCTTCTCGGCCACACCCTCAAGCTGCGCCCGTCCCAGCTGGAACAGGCCCACACCGGCATAAACCACCACAACCGCCGTCAACGCCTGCGCCAGGGACGAGGCCACAGCCAGCCCCGCCAGCTTGACCCGCGCCACATCGCGCCCAAGGCCATAGCCCCCGATCAGCACCTTGCCGTGACCCGGACCCGCCGCATGGAAAAACCCGTAGGCAAAGCACAGACCCATCAGCGTCCAAAAAGCCGCGCCCTGCCCCGCCTTTATGCCGCGCAAGGCGCCCGCCATCTGGTTTTGAACATCGCGCTGACCGCTGGCGGCCCAACGGGACAGATCCTCCATCCCGCCATAGCCCCAAAGCCAAACCGCCAACGCGCCGCACAGGGCCAGAACAGCAAACCCTAGCCACCGCATGACACAGTTACCTCATCCGCGAATTCGGCCCCCACTTCGGGGTATTCCACATCGGTGTTCAGAATGCCCAATTCCTCGATCAAGGCGTTGGCCTTATCCTGCGCCGCCTTGATGTCCGCTACGATGACCGAGACCTCGCAGCCCTCAGGCACATCTACCCCGCCGCCCAGATCATAGGCCGTGTAGAACGTCGGATCATAGGCCTTGATCCGCACCTCTCCCGATACTGGCGCGGCTAAGTGGCGGAAATGGCGGCTGACCACGCGGCCACCTTCATATGCGCTTTCCAAAGGCTCGGGCGCGCCCAATTCCAGCGCCCCGTCGCCCTGCCAAAGATACAGATCGCCCGCATAGCCCGGCTGCCAGTTCATATCGAACCCGTCCAACGCCGCAGCCTCGCCATCTGCCAGAACCCCGTCATAGTCCTGATCCAGCCCCATCTCATCCAGCAGCATCATCGAATACAACTCGTCATAGGTCCACTGAACCTCAACGCCGCTGACAGCACCCGCGCCATCGGTGCGCACCACCAAACGGGTTTCGATAAAGATATGCGGATGGGCCCGCGCAATGGCCGGCCCAAACATCAGCGCCCCAAGGGCCGCCATCTGCAAAACACGATAATTCATAGGCGCAGAATTAGGCCGCGCGCCGCATCGGCGCAACGGCCCGACCCCCCGATCGGCCTGAATTTGCCGTGAGGCCTCAGCCCTCGCTGCGCCGCTGATCGGGATGCAAGGCCGACCCCAGAATATGCTCGGACTTGTGGATCACATGGCTGGCCCCACCCACAATCAACGGATCGGGCGCACGCACAACTTTATGGTCCTTACCCGGATAATCGATCGAGCTCAGGAAATGCCGCATGCAGTTCAACCGCGCACGCTTCTTGTCGTTGGATTTGACGATCGTCCAAGGGGCATCGGCGGTGTCGGTGTAAAAGAACATCGCCTCTTTCGCCTCGGTGTAATCATCCCACTTGGTCAGACTGGCCTTATCGATGGGCGACAGCTTCCAGCGCTTCAGCGGATCGGTCTCACGGGCCTCAAAGCGGCGCTTCTGCTCATCCTGCGTGACCGAGAACCAGTACTTGTACAGCCGAATCCCAGAGCGTACCAACATCCGCTCCAACTCCGGCGCCTGCCGCATGAACTCCAGATAGTCGTTCGGCTCACAGAACCCCATGACCCGCTCGACACCGGCGCGGTTGTACCAACTGCGGTCATAGAACACCATTTCCCCTACCGTCGGCAGCTCTTTCACATAGCGCTGGAAATACCACTGACCGGATTCCTCCCACGTGGGCTTGTTCAGCGCCACCACACGGGCCGCCCGCGGGTTCAGATGCTCCATAAAGCGCTTGATGGTCCCCCCTTTGCCCGCTGCATCGCGCCCTTCAAACAGGATCACAAAGCGCTGGTCAGTCTCTTGCGCCCAGAGCTGAACCTTCAACAACTCTGCCTGCAACTTGGCCTTCTCGCGCTCATAGGCCCGACGGGACATCTTCACGTCGTAAGGATACTCGCCTGTCTCGAAGGCCCTCCGGACCTCTTCAGGGCTGGCCACATGGGGCTTACGCAACTCCACAGGGGCCTCTTGCCCGATCTCCGGCAACGGCGCAGCGGCTGCATCCGCCATCGGGGTCTCATCCAGCACAGTTACAGGGGTCTCGGTCATGTCAGGCTCCTTTCGCATCAAGGCCCACATTCTGCACCCCTACGCACAATCGCGCCTTGAGATGGGTCAAACCCGAATCTTCTCAGCCCCTCTCCAACCCCAATAAAATAAGGCGATTGCAGAAAGCGCAGGCCATAACTGACTTTTCCAGCACATTCCCCAAGGGCAGCCCCGCAAAATTATGCGGGCAAGGGTCACGTATTCCTCACCCATGCGACTCAAGCTTTGGCACAGACCCGCGCTGCCCCTTACACTCGACCAATCATCAAACATCACACCCGATTGGAGACCCGCCATGAGCCTGACCCTCGGCTATGTCTTCTGCGCGCTGGCAACGCTTGTGATCATCGCAGGAGACTACTTTATCAAACTTGCCGCCGACCAAGGCCTGACCTTCGGCGCCCCGAAAGTGCTGCTGGCCTGCGCCCTCTACGCCGTCTCGGCCGCGCTCTGGTTTGCGGCCATGCACCACATCACACTGGCGCAAATGGCCGTCGCTGCGGCCATCTTCACGCTTCTGGCCCTCACGGCCCTCGGCGTCACCGCCTTCGGCGAAAGCCTCACAGCCCGCGACATCATCGGCATCACGCTGGCCGTCGGCGCACTGATCCTTATGTCCCACCGCGCCTAAGGCAGACCGCTTCCACGCCCAACGCCCACAACTTCTTTATTGCAAAAATACTCATCTCCCCAAGGGCCGCCCCACAGCACCAGCCACTCATACCGCACGGCCCCGCGGCCTTCTTCTTGACCAAAATACTCACAGCGAACCCGCGCCAAACACACCATCCGCCTTGCCCGTCTTGCCCCCCGCCCACAAGCTGCTGTATCTCTAGCTCCCAAAGCTACCAAAGAAAGCGAGCAGCATGTCCGACGATCTTCTCCACGGGACCGAAGCGGAAACCTATGACGCCTCCTCCATTGAGGTGCTCGAGGGTCTGGAACCCGTGCGCAAGCGCCCCGGCATGTATATCGGCGGCACGGACGAACGCGCCCTGCACCACATGGTGGCTGAAATCCTCGACAACTCCATGGACGAAGCGGTCGCTGGCCACGCCACCCGCATCGAAGTGGAACTGCATGAGGATCACTCGATCACCGTCCGCGACAACGGCCGCGGCATCCCGATCGACCCGCACCCCAAATTCCCGGGCAAATCCGCGCTCGAGGTCATCCTCTGCACCCTCCACGCAGGCGGCAAATTCTCGAACAAAGCCTACTCCACCTCCGGCGGCCTCAACGGCGTCGGCTCCTCGGTGGTGAACGCCCTCTCCGATTTGATGATCGTGCAGGTCGCCAAGAACAAGGAACTGTTCGAACAGCGCTTCTCCCGCGGCGTCCCCCAAGGCCCGGTCGAGAAAATCGGCGCCGCCCCCAACCGCCGCGGCACCACCGTCACCTTCCACGCCGACCCCGAGATCTTCGGCTCGCTCAAACTCAAGCCTGCCCGCCTCTTCAAGATGGTCCGCTCCAAGGCCTACCTCTTCTCGGGCGTTGAAATCCGCTGGAAAACCGCCGTCAACGACAACGAGACCCCGCTGGAAGCTACCTTCCACTTCCCCAACGGCCTCTCGGACTTCCTCAACGAATCCCTGAAAGGTGTCACCACCTACTCCGACCGCCCCTTCGCGGGCAAAGTCAGCTTTCAGGACAAATTCAACGTCCCCGGCTCGGTCGAGTGGGCAATCAACTGGACGCCCATGCGCGATGGCTACATCCAGTCCTACACCAACACCGTTCCCACCCCCGAAGGCGGCACCCATGAGACCGGCTTCTGGGCGGCAATCCTCAAAGGCATCCGCGCCTACGGGGAACTGGCGAACAACAAAAAGGCCGCGCAAATCACCCGCGAAGACCTGATCACCGGCGGCTGCGCCCTCCTGTCGATCTTCATCCGCGAACCCTCTTTCGTCGGCCAGACCAAAGACCGCCTCTCCACCGAAGAAGCCGCCAAATGGGTGGAAAACTCGGTCCGCGACCACTTCGACAACTGGCTCGCCGCTGACACCAAATCCGCAGGCGCCATCCTTGATTTCCTCGTCCTGCGTGCCGAAGAACGCCTCCGCCGCCGTCAGGAAAAAGAGACCGCCCGCAAAACCGCCACCAAGAAACTGCGCCTACCGGGCAAGCTGGTGGACTGTTCGGCCACCAACCGCGACGGCACCGAACTGTTTCTGGTCGAGGGCGACTCGGCCGGCGGCTCTGCCAAAATGGCCCGTGACCGGAAAACCCAGGCCCTCCTGCCCCTGCGCGGGAAAATCCTGAACGTTCTGGGGGCCGCCAGTTCGAAACTGGGCAGCAACCAAGAAATCAGCGATCTGTCACAGGCGCTGGGGGTTGGCCTTGGCAGCAAGTTCAACGTGGATGACCTGCGCTACGACAAAATCATCATCATGACCGATGCGGACGTGGACGGCGCCCACATCGCCGCGCTGCTGATGACCTTCTTCTTTACCCAGATGCGGCCGATGATTGACCACGGCCACCTCTATCTGGCCTGCCCGCCGCTCTATCGCCTGACCCAAGGGGCGCACCGCGTCTACTGTCAGGATGAGGCCGAGCGGGACCACTGGCTGAAAAAAGGCCTCGGCGGCCGCGGCAAGATTGATGTCAGCCGTTTTAAAGGTCTGGGTGAGATGGACGCCAAAGACCTCAAAGACACCACCATGAACCCCGCCACGCGGCAGCTCATTCGCGTGTCGATTGACGAGGACACCCCCGGCGAAACCGGCGATCTGGTCGAGCGTCTCATGGGCAAAAAGCCCGAACTGCGTTTCGAGTACATTCAGGAGAACGCGAAGTTCGTCGAGGATGTGGATGTTTGATGGCCACTCAGAAATTCAAAGCAGAGACTATCAGAATCCTTGCCACATTTATAACCACAGCGGTGACAACCTACATCGTAGCTCGAATCTACATATATTGGGATGTCTACCATGCAATGGCCCCGAACGAATGGGGAGATTTCTTCGCAGGCGCAACTGGTCCTCTGGCCTTTTTCTGGCTTATTCTCGGGTACCAACAGCAAGGGGAGCAGCTAAGAATTAGCAACGAAGAACTCCATGCTACAGCAAGCGCGAACGCTGACCAAGCATATGCGGTCGAAAGAACTTCAAAAAGCCAAGAACGTCTCGAGCAAAACGCTGAGAAGCAAAGACAAATTATGAAATTAGACTTTGAGCTTCGACACAAGCAAGCAATTCAAAGTGCACGAGCAACTATCCAGATTGTGGATGTACGTGTTCACTCCGCGAAAATTGAATCGTCGTCGAACCCAAAACTGGGGCCGTTTAGCAATACTGAGACGCTTGTGGATTTTTTCATCCAGTCTCTAGGAAATACTGCAAATGATGTTTTCGTCGAATTATGCAGAGAGTACGATGAAACAGGCCAAGGCAATTGCTCTTTGGAATGCAAGGAAAATTCATTTAGGTTCAAAAATGGATTTCGCGTACCAATCTTGAAATCTGACCAATATGCTGCCTTTGGCATAAGAATAGACCACTTACCAGACGGGAACTGGTTCGCACCTATAAAAATCACTCACACAAACAAAAATGGCAAGACTGATCAAAGCCTATTTTTAATTTGCGCAGATCCTTACGGGATAAACTCGCACCACCTAAGGCTAAACAACTCAAACGAATACTACAAATACGAAAACTATATTTCAGACGTCATCAAAGGCAACATGAAACTTCTCAATCAGATGAATACAATAGAGAAGCCAATCGAAAGAAAGAAAATATTTTGAAGTCTATTCTCACCATATCGATTCATTAAAGCACACATCCGTTCCCATCAGATACACCCAACGTCAGTACGTTTGCCATATGTTTGCCATACCTAAACCAGCAGGCAAAAAAATACCCTGAGCCAAGGCCCAGGGTGTAAGGTCGAGTTCTGGAGGCGAAACAAAAGTCTCGCGAGTTGACACCATCAGCGCCTACCGGGATGACGGCGCCTCAAGCATCCCCATACCCAATAGTTAAGATTTGCCCAGCGCAGTTACCACCTCTCGCAAGGTCAAATCTTTGTCTCTTTCGCGAGTGGTTTATATCCGCAAGGATAGGTTAGCGCAGCTGGCCGCCGTCCAGCGTCACAGTCCGGTCCATCTTGGCCGCCAGATCGGGGTTGTGCGTCGCAATCAGCGCCGCCAGCCCCGTCTCCCGCACCAGATCCATCAGCGCGGCGAACACCCGATCACTGGTCGCAGGGTCCAGATTGCCCGTCGGCTCGTCTGCCAACAGCACCTTAGGCCCGTTCGCAAGCGCCCGCGCAATCGCCACCCGCTGCTGCTCGCCCCCCGACAGCGCGCCGGGACGATGCTCCATGCGCCCAGCTAGGCCCATGTGATCCAACAGTTTTTCCGCGTGCAGCTTGGCGTCCTTCTCCCGCACGCCCTCGGCCAGTTGCGGCAGCACGATATTCTCCAGCGCCGTAAACTCGGGCAGCAGATGGTGGAACTGGTACACAAACCCCAAGTCCCGCCGCCGCACCAAAGTCCGCTGCCGATCCCCCGCGCCCGTCACATCCTCTCCGGCGATCTCGACCGTGCCAGCGTCCGGCGTATCCAGCAGACCAGCAATATGCAGCAGCGTGGATTTCCCCGATCCAGAGGGCGCAACAAGGGCAACAACCTCACCCTTCTGCAAAACCAGATCGGCCCCCTGCAACACGGCCACCTCACCGGCCTCACCGCGCTTGTAAACCTTTTCGATGCCCTGAAGGCGCAGCACAGCCTCACTCATAGCGCAATGCCTCCACCGGATTCATCCGCGCCGCCCGCCGCGCCGGAAAGATCGTGACGATAAAACTCAGCGACAAAGACAACAAAACCGCGCTCAAAACATCATCAAATTCCAATTTCGCCGGCAAAGCATATATCCCCCGTATCGATGGGTCCCACACCCCGCCACCCATCATGTAGTTTACTGTGGCAAAGATCGGATCAATATATAGGGCAAAAAGGCATCCCAGCAGCACGCCCATCGCGGTACCGATCACACCGGTGAACGCCCCGCAAATGAAAAACACCCGCAGTACGGCGCCCTCGGTCAGACCCATGGTCCGCAAAATCCCGATGTCGCGCCCCTTGTTTTTCACCAGCATAATCAAACCGCTCGTGATGTTCATCGCGGCAATCAGCACGAGGATCGAGAGGATCACGAACATCACATTATCCTCAACCTCAAGCGCCCGCAGGAACGACCCGCTCGCATCGCGCCATGTCCAGACCAAAGCCCGCTCTCCGGCAGCCTGCAGGATCGGAATGATCAACCCGTCAACGCTATCGGGATCCGTGACCATCACCTCCAACTCATCGGCAACGCCGGTTCGGTTGAAATAGGCCTGCGCCTCTTCAAACGGCATATAGACCCGAGTGCGATCAATATCGTAGCGGCCAGCCGTGAAGATATAGACCACGTCATAGGCCTTCACCCGCGGGCTAGTGCCGAAGGGCGTTTTCACCCCCTCGGGCGAGATCAGCTTGATCTTCGAGCCCACCTGAACGCCCAATTCACGCGCCACACCGGATCCAATGGCCACACCAGAGGCGAAGTCCTCAATCCGGCCCTCTTTTGCCTCAGGCTCGACGATACGCGGGATCGTCAGCAGATCGTCATAGGCAATCCCGTAGACCTCGACGCCCGCATTCTTTGCGTTAGCCGTCACCATGACTTGGCCCTTCACCAAGGGCGCGACACGGGTCACGCCCGGAACGTCAGCTACCCGCGCGGCCATATCAGCATAATCCCCAATTGTCCGGCTGGTGCGCCCGTTCGCGTCGACCTCAATTGCATTGTAAACGGTGATATGTGCGTTCGACCCCAGAATGGTGTCCACAAATTCGTCCCGAAACCCTGACCGCACGGCCAAAGTCGCGATCAGAGCAAACACGGCCAAAGTGATCCCGACAAGGCTGATCCAGGTCATCACACTGACCCCGCCTTCTGCCCGTTTGGCGCGCAAGTACCGCCAGGCAATCATGAATTCATAAGCAGCAAAGGGAGGGGGCGTTCTACGCATCATAGTCCTCAATCAGTTGGCGACAGATGTGCATCCCCCGCCCGCGGGGTCAAGTCACGGTGCCGCCAGCATACCGACGAAGCCGCGCGAAAAGCCCCGAAAACGCACCCAAGACCAGCCGAACCCCGCTAAATCCGGCCAACGCGCCCATACCTGCCATGACAAGCCCCTCAAATGTCAAAGGCACCGCAGGCCGATAAGCCTGCCACGCCCGCGCCAGAATGAAACTATCGTGAAACCGGCCAACTTCATAAAGGCGCAGAAACGGCCCCGCCCCTTCCAGCGCCGCCAAATCAGCTGATAGCCTCTCTGACCGCGCAAACACACGTCGCATGTCCGTCGCACGCGCATCCAGAAACGCCGTTCCAACCAGCTGCGCCAATGCCTCTTCCCGCGTCAGCCCTGCCCCCGCCGCCGAAGCATCAAAGTCCGCGACCACAACGCGCAACTCATCCACTGCCCCGCCAAGGCGTTGCCGGTACTGTTGAGAGAATTCGGGGAATTGCGACAAACCAATTGCCCCGACCAATCCCCCTGCCAATGCAATCGTCCGCCCGATCATGCGCTCGTTCCTGACTTCTTTATTGCCCAAATACTCAAAAAGAAAACGGCCGCTGCCAAGGGGGCAACGGCCGCTGAATAGCTTCAAGCGATCAAAAAGAGATCACAGACCCTTGGGATCGGGGTGCTTGGCGTAGATTTCTTTCAGTCGTGCGACAGCGGCGTCCATGGACAGCTCTTCGCTTTCGCCGGTACGGCGGCTGGTCAGTTCGACAACGCCCTTCTCCAGACCGCGCGGGCCGATGGTCACGCGCCAAGGCAGACCGATCAGATCCATGGTCGCGAATTTAGCGCCGGCGCGCTCTTTGCGGTCATCGTACAGGGGCTCAAGTCCGGCAGCTTCCAGCGCCGCTTCCAACTGGGCGCAGGCGCCATCAGTCGCGTCATCCCCCTGCTTCAGGTTCACGATACCAACGTGGAAAGGGGTCACGCCTTCAGGCCAAATGATGCCATTCTCGTCGTGGCTGGCCTCAATAATCGCGCCAAGCAGGCGGCTCACGCCGATGCCGTGGCTGCCCATATGTACAGGAACCACGTTGCCTTCGGCGTCCTGCACGGTCGCGCCCATAGCTTCGGAATATTTGGTGCCGAAGTAGAAGATCTGGCCAACCTCGATCCCGCGAGCCACACGGCGGCGCTCTTCGGGGATCTTGTTGAAGATTTCTGCGTCGTGGGTCTCGTCAGTGCGGGCATAGCGGCTGGTGAATTCTTCCAACACGGCCTGACACTGATCTTTGTTGTCAAAGTCGATCTCACGATCACCAAAAGTCAGATCGGTGATCTGCGAATCGTAGAACACTTCCGACTCACCCGTATCGGCCAGCACCAGGAATTCGTGGGTGTCGTCGCCGCCAATGGGGCCCGAGTCCGCGCGCATGGGGATCGCCTGCAGGCCCATACGCTCATAGGTGCGCAGGTAGCTGACAAGGTGACGGTTATAGGCGTGCAGTGCGTCCGCTTTGGTGAGGTCAAAGTTGTAGCCGTCTTTCATATAGAATTCGCGGCCACGCATCACACCGAAACGGGGGCGGATCTCGTCGCGGAATTTCCACTGGATTTGATAGAGGGTCAGCGGCAGGTCTTTGTAGCTGCGCACATAGCTGCGGAAAGTATCGGTGAACAATTCTTCTGCGGTGGGCGAGAACAGCATGTCACGGTCATGGCGGTCCTTCATGCGCAGCATCTCGGGGCCGTAGGCGTCGTAGCGGCCCGACTCGCGCCACAGGTCGGCGGTTTGCAGGGTCGGCATCTGCATGGGGATGTGACCGGCTTTGATCTGCTCATCATGAACGATGTTCTCGATCTTGCGCAGAACTTTGAAACCCAGCGGCAGCCACGAATAGATACCGGCGCTGGTTTGCTTGATCATGCCGGCCCGCAGCATCAGGCGGTGGCTGACGATCTGCGCCTCGGCGGGCGTCTCCTTGAGAACGGGCAGGAAATAGCGGGACAGGCGCATGGAACCCTCGTAGACAGTATGGCGTTTGCTGCATGGGTTTAAAGCGCATTGGCGGCAGAGAAAACCGCTTTGTGCGCCTGACAGCCCTGCAAAGGTGTCCCCATCTTGAAACAAGGCCCCTCTTGGGCGACATACTGGGGGCAGGACAGCGAAAGGAAGCCCCGTGTCATTGCCAATTTCTCAGCAGGCCAAATACTGGGGCCTTTCGACCGCGGTCTTTCTTCTGCTCTTGTGGTTGCTCGGAGATATCCTGCTGCCGTTCTTTGTCGGCGCGGCGGTGGCCTACTTCCTGGACCCTGTAGCCGACCGGCTGGAGTTAGCGGGCTTTAGCCGCGCCATGGCGACGCTGACGATCACGCTTGTGGCCGTGCTGGTGTTTGTGGTTGCCGCGCTGGTGATCATACCCACCATGGTCGAGCAGGCGGTGAACCTCTTTAAAACCGCGCCGCAAATCTTCCAGCGCCTGCAAGACATCCTGACCGAGCGGTTCCCCGAGCTGGTCAACGAAGGCAGCCCCGTGCGCAAGACACTGGCCTCTGTCGGCGCGACCATTCAGGAAAAGGGCGGCACGCTGCTGGAATCGGCGCTGACCTCGGCAGCCTCGCTGGTGGGCATCCTGATGTTTCTGGTCATCGTGCCGGTCGTCTCATTCTACCTGCTGCTGGACTGGGACAACATGATCGCAAAGATCGACGATCTTCTGCCCCGTGACCATGCCCCTGTGGTGCGCCGGATTTTCAATGACATCGACAGGACGCTGGCAGGTTTCGTCCGCGGACAGGGCACAGTCTGTCTGGTGCTTGGGACCTACTACGCAATCTCGCTGATGATCGTCGGACTGAACTTCGGCCTCGTGGTCGGCTTTTTCGCCGGTCTGATCAGCTTTATCCCTTATGTGGGCGCGATTTTCGGCGGTGTTCTGGCGATCGGTCTGGCCCTGTTCCAGTTCTGGGGCGACTGGTGGATGATCGTCGCGGTGCTGGTGGTGTTCCAGATCGGCCAGATCATCGAAGGCAACGTCCTGACGCCGCTGCTGGTGGGCAGTTCTGTCGGCCTGCATCCGGTCTGGCTGATTTTAGCCCTGTCGGTTTTCGGCTCATTGTTCGGATTTATCGGGATGCTGGTTGCGGTTCCCTTGGCTGCTGCATTAGGAGTGCTGATCCGTTATCTGGCATCACAATACAAAGACAGCCGCCTCTATAAGGGACTAAGCGGCCGGGACGCCCCGTAAGAAGTTAAGAACTATGGCACGACAGCTCAGCTTTAATCTGCCCGTGCGCCCCGCACTGGGGCGCGAGGATTTCTTTGTCTCTCCCGGCAATGCGATGGCGGTTGCCCTGCTGGACGGCTGGCGCAATTGGGCAGGCGGCAAACTGGTTCTGTATGGGCCCAAAGGGTCGGGCAAAAGCCATCTGGCCCATGTGTGGGCCTCTAGCACCGATGCCAAGATCATCAAGGCCGCCGACCTGACCGAAGAGGCTGTTCCCGAACTGGCCCACGGTCATGTGGCAGTCGAAAACGTGTCCGATATCGCTGGCAACGCACAGGCCGAACAGACCCTGTTTCACCTGCACAACCTTGTGCTGGCCGAGGGCAAGCGCCTGCTTTTGACTGATAAAACCCCCGCGCAGGTCTGGGGCCTTGCCCTGCCCGACCTGCAAAGCCGGATGCAGGGCGCGCAGTCCATCGGCCTGCCCGCGCCCGACGATGCGCTGCTCAGCGCCGTTCTGACCAAACTGTTTGCCGACCGGCAATTGTTCCCCTCGCCCGACACGCTGAGTTACCTCGTGCGGCACATGGACCGTTCATTCGCCACGGCGGGTAAGATGGTTGCCCTGATCGACCGCACCGCCTTGGAGCAAGGGCGGGCCGTGAACCGCAAACTAGCGTCGGAAGTGCTGGACAAACTGGGCAAAGACTGATTGCCTCTTGGGCGAATTCTATACTCTTGCTGGACGCCAAGCCCATGATTAGCGCCGATTTTTTGCACAACGCTTTCCCCGAAGCCGTCGAACTGCCCGTCGAAGAGACCGAGGGCGTCCGCCGCTATTTCAACCGCGAACTCAGCTGGCTGGGATTTAACCTGCGCGTTCTGGAAGAGGCCGAGAACCCGCGTGTGCCCCTGCTGGAGAGGCTGCGCTTTATCTCGATCAGTGCGACCAACCTTGATGAGTTCTACACTGTTCGTGTCGCGGGCCTGCGTGAATTGAAACGCGAAGGCAACACCACCCCCGCCGCCGATGGCCTGACCCCCAGCCAGCAGCTCAAGCTGATAGACGCTGACGCCCGCGCCCTGATGGACCGCCAGCAGACCGCGTGGCAGGCCCTGCGGGTCGAGATGGCTGCCGAAGGCATCGAAATTCTGAACCGCTTTCAGTTGAACAAGGCCGACAAAGAGCATCTGGCGAATGTCTTCCTCAATCAGGTTTTCGCCGTTCTCTCGCCTCTGGCCATCGATCCGGCGCACCCCTTCCCCTTCATCCCCAACACCGGCTTCACGCTGGCGCTGGAATTGGAGCGGATGCAGAACAACAAGACCCTGCAGGCGCTGCTGCCGATCCCCGCGCAGATTCCGCGATTTATCCGCTTGCCCGCAGAGGAAGGCCAGTTCCGCTTTATTCCCCTGGAAGAGCTGCTGCTGCTGCATCTGGACCAGCTGTTCCCCGGTTATCGCCTGAAAGCGCACTGCATGTTCCGTGTGCTGCGCGACAGCGATCTGGAGGTCGAGGAAGAAGCGGAAGATCTGGTGCGCGAGTTTGAAAGCGCCCTGAAACGCCGCCGACGCGGTGAAGTCATCCGTATGAAGATCAGCGCAAAGGCCCCCGCAGGCCTGATGAACATCATCATGCGCGAGCTTCATGTCAGCGACGAAGAGGTGATCGAGGTCGACGGCGTTATCGGTATGGCCGATCTGAAAGAGCTGATCATCGACGATCTGCCTCACTTGCTGTGGCCGAACTTTACCCCTCGCGTGCCTGAGCGGGTCAGCGATCACGACAACGACATGTTCAAGGCGATCCGCAAGAAGGACATGCTGCTGCACCACCCCTATGAGACCTTCGACATGGTGGTGCGCTTCCTTCAGCAAGCGGCACGTGACCCGAATGTGGTGGCGATCAAGCAGACGCTGTACCGGACCTCAAAAGACAGTCCCATCGTCGAGGCCCTGTGCGAGGCCGCCGAGGACGGCAAATCGGTGACCGCTCTGGTCGAGTTGAAAGCCCGTTTCGATGAGGCCGCCAACATCCGCCAGTCGCGCCGGCTGGAACGGGCGGGCGCCCATGTAGTTTATGGCTTTGTGGACCAGAAAACCCACGCCAAGATCAGCACCGTGGTGCGCCGTGAAGGAGACCAGTTGGTGACCTACAGTCACTTTGGCACCGGCAACTACCACCCGATTACGGCCAAGATTTACACGGACCTCAGCCTTTTCACCTGTGACGCGGCCTTGGGGCGCGATGCGGTGAAGGTCTTTAACTACCTGTCGGGCTACGCGATGCCCGAACACTTGGAAAACCTCTCGATCAGCCCGACCGACATGAAGCAGGACCTGATCAAGATGATCGAGGCCGAGGCCGAGCACGCCCGTGCCGGGCGTGCGGCAGGTATTTGGGCCAAGATGAATTCACTGATCGAGCCCGATGTCATCGACGCGCTTTATGCGGCCAGTCAGGCAGGGGTTCCGATTTCACTGGTGATCCGAGGCATCTGCGGCCTGCGCCCCGGCATCAAGGGCCTGAGCGAGAATATCCGCGTCAAATCCATCGTCGGGCGTTTTCTGGAGCATTCGCGGATTTGCTGCTTTGGCAACGGGCACGGGCTGCCCTCGCGCAATGCGCGGGTCTTTATCAGCTCCGCCGACTGGATGGGCCGCAACCTGAATCGGCGCGTCGAGACCTTGATCGAGGTGCATAACCCCACCGTGAAAGCGCAGATCGTCGATCAGGTAATGGCCGCGAATATGGCGGATGTAGCCCAAAGCTGGGTGATGGCCCCCGATGGCAAGTTCACCCGCGCCAGCGTTCCCGAAGGGCAGTTTGCCTTTAACTGTCACCGCTTCTTCATGGAATTTCCGTCTTTGTCTGGACGTGGATCGGCAGGTGCGGCAGATGTTCCGAAATTGACCCACACCGACGATTGACCCCTTGACCGGAAATCACCAAGGTGCGTTAACAAATTGCAAGAATGGACTCGAGATGATCGACCAGACTGCCGCCCGTGGCACTGATGGCGCCGTGTTTCTGCGCCCGTTGATTTCCGATGCACAGGCCCGCGCCCTGTCAAAGGTAGGGGTGGTCGATGTCGGCTCAAACTCGGTCCGATTGGTGATTTTCGACGGCGCTGCCCGTAGTCCGGCCTATTTCTACAACGAAAAGGTCATGTGCGGCTTGGGGGCTGGCTTGTCCGAGACCGGCAAGCTGAACCCCGAAGGCAAGGAAAAGGCCCGCGCCGCCCTGCACCGTTTTCAGGCGCTGGCGGAAAGTCTGGGAATCGCGCCTTTGCATGTGGTAGCCACCGCTGCCATGCGCGAAGCCTCGGACGGGGCCGCTTTTACCGCCGAGATCGAAGCCGAGACCGGCATGACGATCCACATCATTGATGGCGAGGAAGAGGCACGGTTGTCCGCCCAAGGTGTGCTGCTTGGCTGGCCCGGAGCCTATGGTCTGATCTGCGATATCGGTGGCAGTTCGATGGAGTTGGCCGAAATCCGCGGCGGAGCTGTCGGCAAATGCGTGACCTCTCAATTAGGGCCGCTGAAGCTACAGGATGTCCCCGGCGATGCTGAGGGACGCGCAGCCTATATCAATGAAACTCTAGACCGGCTGACCGACGTGATGGGCCCCCAGCACGACCGTCTGTTCCTTGTGGGCGGCAGCTGGCGTGCGATCGCCCGTATCGATATGGAACGCCGCCAGTATCCCCTGCATGTGCTGCATGAATACCGCATGACCTGCGATGATCTGAAGGCCACGCTGGAGTTCCTACGGGCGGAACCCGATCATACCGAGCTGCGTAAGCGTTGCGGCATCTCTGCAGGCCGGATGGCGCTGGTCCCCTTGGCAGCCGAGGTTCTGGCAGGCGTGGTGGAACGGTTCGATCCGGCAGACATCGCGATCTCCAGCTACGGGATTCGCGAAGGGCTGCTTTATGAGCAAATGCCACAGGAATTGCGCGACCGCGATCCGCTGATCGAAGCGTGCCGCTTCTCTGAACGCAAAGACGCGCGCCTGCCCGGTTTCGGCAAGACACTGTACAATTTTCTGCTGCCGATTTTCGAACGAGCCCCCCTGTCGCGCAAACGGATCATTAAGGCCGCATGTCTGCTGCATGACGTGACATGGCGCGCGCACCCCGATTATCGGGCTGATGTCTGCTTTGACAACGCAACCCGCGCGAACCTTGGCGGCCTGACCCATAGCGAGCGGGTCTTTCTGGGGCTGGCCCTGCTTTATCGCTACAAGAACAAACCCAACCCCAACTTTGACATTGTGGCAGATCTGATCACCGAAGAGGACCGGCGCGAGGCCGAGGTTCTTGGCAAGGCGATGCGCTTTGGGGCGATGTTGTGGCTGAACCCCAGCGCGACGCCCGCGCAAATCCGCTGGATGGAGGACGTCCGCCGTCTGGAACTGCGCCTGCCCGCCCAAGCGGCAGAGCTATATTCAGATGTGGCCGCATCACGGTTCGAATCCTTGGCCGCCGCGCTGGATGCCACGACCGAGGTTGTGCGCGTCGGTTAATCCGCCAGAGTCATCGTCACGGGAAAATGGTCCGATGCTGTCAGCAGCGCCTTTTGCAGTGCCGTATCGCGCCAACAGGCAGCATCATCGAACGGATGCCAGATGCGCCAGTCCTGCGCCACGGGGCGCAGGTTTTCTGACACCATCAGATAGTCCAGCAGCGCCTCAAGATATCGGTTTTCCTCAGGGATAAAGAATCGGGCCGAGCTTGGCGGCGCCTCCAGCCGCACCTGCAACGCACGGCACGCGTGGGGATCAAAAAGGGGATGCGACCCGTCCCCCATGATGATTTCAACGGAGGAACGGCCGAACAGCTTTTCGTATTCATCCAGCCCGGGACCGTCATTCAGATCCCCCGCCAAGATCACGTCGTGGCCCGCCGCCATATCCGCCTCTAACCGCCGACGCAGCCAGATCGCCTGCGCAAGCTGCTTGCGCCGGTTGCTGATCGATAGGCGCATTGCCTCAGCCGCGTTGCGCGCACCATGAGGGGCTTTGGACTTCAGATGCGCGCCATAAAAACGGAAACTGCGGGTATCCGTGACCACTTGCACCTCTAGTGGCGGCTTGGAAAAGCGTATTTCGTCGTATTGAGCGTCGATATCCAGATCGATGCCGAAGGTCTGATCAAACCGTGGCGCGCCCAGATCTGTGGGATCATGGGTCACCTCGCAAAGATCGGGATCATAAAGCACCGCAATCTCTTGCTGGGTGTCGTTGGAAAAGCCGATCATCGCTTCACGGGCACGCAGGCGGAACCTATCCGCGAATGCTTCAAGCGCCGGTGCGGTGCGCCGCTTGCGGCCTTGATCAGGGGCCTCGATCACCATGATCAGATCCGCATCCATGGACCGGAACACATGGCCTAGCGCAGCAATCTGCTCGGATCGGCTGACGCCATGACGGCCCGACAACCCGCCATCGATCAACGCCCCGTCATCATCGAAAAGCGTGTTGAACCATTCGACATTGTACGAGGCCAGTTTCACCGTGCGCCCCGCCCGATCTCTTCCCAAGCGCGGTTCACGTCCTGCAACCGCCGCTCGGCCAGTTTGATCGCTTCGGGCGGCACCCCTCGGGACATCATCCGATCCGGATGCGCCTCACGCACCGCTATGCGCCAAGCCGCCCGTATCTCCTCAGCCGAGGCATCATGAGACACCCCAAGCACCTCATAGGGATCAGGCGCCACGCCGGGAACAAACCGCGCTTTCAAGCGGCGAAACCGCTGCGGGTCCATTTCCAGAATCTCCGCCACCCGTTGCAGGAACACATCCTCCGCCGGGTGATAGGTCCCATCCGCCATAGCGATATGGAACAGCCCCTCCATCAGATCGCAAATCGCCTCATTCTCTTCGCGGAACATCCCCCTGATCCGGCGCGCATAATCCTCAAACCCCGCCACATCCTGACGGGCCAGATTGAACACGCGGGCCGCATTGGCCTCTTCTTCAGGGGAAATCTGGAACACTTCACGAAAGGCGGTCACCTCATCGCGCGTCACCAAACCATCGGCCTTCGCCATCTTGGCCGACAAGGCAATCACAGCAATCGTAAAACCGACCGAGCGTTCGGGCGGTGTGCGCAACCGTTCAAAGACTGCGGAAAGGCCCTCACCTTGGGCCAGCGCGGCAAGCGCGTCAGAAATACGAGACCAAATCGACATGGCCCGCACCCTATCTGCAACCTATTGCCCTGTCAGCGGGAATTCACAGGAATTTCTGCATCAGCACCAAATCCATCCAGCGCCCGAATTTGAAACCCACTTCCGGAAGGCGCACCCGCTCTTCAAATCCCAGCGCCCGATGAAAGGCCACGCCGTCCGGGTTCTCGCCGCTAACGCCTGCAAATAAACTATGCACACCTTCAGCCCGCGCGGCCCCGATCAAAGCCTCCATTAGCGCACGGCCAACGCCCATGCCCCGCGCCTCAGCCGATAACATCACCGAATGCTCTTTGGTCCGCCCATAGCCAGGCCCGCCGCGAAAAGCAGAATAGGTGGCAAAACCCACAACTGCGCCACCCAATTCGGCCACCTGAAACCCTGCACCACGCGCAGAAATATCAGCCGCAATTCCGGCCGCCGTCTTTTCATCTGTGGTAAAAGTCACTGCGGTCTCCCGAACAAACACGTTCCAGATCGCCGCAATCTCTGCTGCATCGCTTCCACGCGCAGCCCGCACCAGCACACTCATCCCTGCCCCTTTCATCTTGGGCGAAATACCTTCGGGGGTGAATTGGCGCGAAGAGCGCCAAGAGGGGGCAGACAGCCCCCTCTCGGCAAAAGCTAGCCTTACGACCGGGCTTCTTCAATAAGGCGCAGGATGTCCTGAGCTGCCGACGGAATATTGGTGCCGGGACCGAAAATGGCCTTCACACCTGCCGCCTTGAGGAAGTCATAGTCCTGCTGGGGGATCACACCTCCACAGATGACGATGATGTCACCAGCGCCCTGCTCTTCCAGCACCTTGATCAGCGCGGGCGCCAGCGTCTTGTGGCCTGCTGCCTGCGAGGAAATCCCGATCACATGCACGTCGTTGTCGATCGCGTCCTGAGCGGCCTCTTCGGGGGTCTGGAACAGCGGGCCTACATCCACGTCGAACCCGATATCGGCAAAGGCAGTGGCGATGACCTTGGCGCCGCGGTCGTGACCGTCCTGCCCCATTTTCACCACCAGCATACGGGGACGGCGGCCTTCCTTCTCGGCGAAATCTTCCACCGATTTCTGGATGGCGGCAAAGCCTTCGTCGCCCTCATAGGCCGCGCCATAGACGCCTGCCAAGGTCTTCACTTCGGCACGGTGACGGCCGAACTCTTTTTCCATAGCCATGCTGATCTCTCCGACCGAGGCCCGGGCACGCGCTGCTTCCACAGCCGCCTCAAGCAGGTTACCGCCTTCTTGCGAACGACGGGTCAGTTCTTCCAGCGCAGCTTGGCAAGCGGCCTCGTCACGCGATGCGCGGATGCGCTCAAGGCGAGCGACCTGAGCTTCGCGCACCTTGGTGTTGTCGATCTCAAGAATGTCGATCGGGTCTTCTTTGTCCTTGCGGTACTTGTTCACGCCGACGATTACCTCATCGCCGCGGTCGATGTCTGCCTGACGACGGGCTGCGGTCTCTTCGATGCGCAGCTTGGGCATGCCGGACGCAACCGCCTTGGTCATGCCGCCCATCTCTTCGACTTCCTCGATCAGCGCCCAAGCCTTCTCGGCCAGTTCGTTGGTCAGGCTCTCGACGTAATAGCTACCTGCCAGCGGATCGACGACGTTGGTGACGCCGGTCTCTTCCTGAAGGATCAGCTGGGTGTTCCGCGCGATGCGGGCGCTGAATTCGGTGGGCAGCGCGATGGCTTCGTCCAGCGCATTGGTGTGCAGCGACTGAGTACCACCAAGCACCGCCGACATCGCCTCATAGGCAGTGCGGATCACGTTGTTATAGGGGTCCTGCTCTTGCAGCGACACGCCCGAGGTCTGGCAGTGGGTGCGCAGCATTTTCGAGCGGGGATCTTTGGGCTCGAACTCATCCATGATGCGCGACCACAGCATACGGGCAGCACGCAGCTTGGCAGCTTCCATGAAGAAGTTCATGCCAATCGCAAAGAAGAACGACAGGCGGCCTGCGAACTTGTCCACGTTCATGCCACGGGCAATGGCAGCACGCACGTATTCACGACCATCGGCCAGAGTGTAGGCCAGTTCCTGCACCAAGTTCGCACCAGCTTCCTGCATGTGGTAGCCGGAGATCGAGATGCTGTTGAACTTGGGCATCTCGTTCGAGGTGTATTCGATGATGTCCGCAATGATCCGCATCGAAGGCTCGGGCGGATAGATGTAGGTGTTGCGGACCATGAATTCCTTCAGAATGTCGTTCTGAATGGTGCCCGACAGCACGGCCTTATCGTGGCCCTGCTCTTCACCAGCAACGATAAAGTTCGCAAGGATCGGGATCACCGCGCCGTTCATGGTCATCGAGACCGAAACCTTGTCCAGCGGAATACCGTCGAACAGGATCTTCATGTCTTCGACGCTGTCGATGGCCACACCGGCCTTGCCCACGTCACCAACCACACGGGGGTGATCGCTGTCATAGCCGCGGTGCGTCGCAAGGTCGAAAGCAACCGACACACCCTGCTGACCGGCAGCAAGGTTCTTGCGGTAGAAGGCGTTCGATTCCTCAGCGGTCGAGAAGCCCGCGTACTGGCGGATGGTCCAAGGACGGCCCGCATACATGGTTGCCTTCACGCCACGGGTGAAGGGCGCGAAACCCGGCACACCGCCCATATGGGGCAGCTCTGCGGTGTCCTCGGCGGTGTACAGCGGCTTGACCTCGATCCCTTCGAGGGTCTGCCAGTTCAGGTTCTCCAGCGGCTTGCCCCGCAGTTCCTTTTCGGCAAGGGCGCGCCAGGCGTCTTTGTCTTGGGTCATCAGGTCATTCCTCCAATCGACGCGGGCCTGCCATCTTGTGACATTTCCGCGGAAAAAAGCTTCGAATTCGGGGGCATCGCCCCTATCTCTAAAGCGACAGGAGGAGCCATGACCCGACTTGCCGCCATTTTCATAATGTTATTGTCGCTGACCAGCCCTGCCGTTTCGGCACAAGAGACGGACATGACCGACGCCATCATTCTGGATGGGAAAACTGCCGAACTTTCGCAGTTCAAGTGGACCCATCGTCCTTTGGCCGTCTTTGCGGACAGTCCCGCCGATCCGGCCTTTATCCGGCAGATGGACCTGCTGAACGCCGACCTGCCTGCGTTGCTGGACCGCGACGTGGTGGTGCTGGTGGACACCGACCCTGACGCCAAATCCGACATCCGCCGCACGCTGCGCCCAAGGGGATTTGGCATCGTGCTGATCGGCAAGGACGGCGGCATCAAACTGCGCAAACCCGTCCCTTGGACCGTGCGTGAGCTGTCCCACACCATCGACAAAATGCCCATGCGCCAACAGGAACTGAGCGAGCGTCGCTGACGCCGCCCGCCGCTCCGGCCCCAAGGGGCCGAAGCGTTCAGGCAGCTTATGTCAGCCACGCCCTTCATGGATCATTCGAATTCCATGATCACTTCGTCGACCGCCAGACTGTCACCAGCGCCAGCGTTGATCTTGGTGACGGTGGCCTTCTTCTCGGCGCGGAGGATGTTTTCCATCTTCATCGCCTCGATGGTGCACAGGGCCTGACCTTCCTGAACCTCGTCGCCAACGGCAACGTTCATCTTCACCACGACGCCGGGCATCGGGCAAAGCAGCATCTTCGAGGTATCGGGCGGCAGTTTCTCCGGCATCAGCAGGGCCAGTTCGGCCTGACGGGGGCTGTAGACATGCACCTTCAGGTCCGCGCCGCGGCTGCGGATACGGAAACCGTTGGTGATTTTGCCAGTCTTCAGGACCAGCGGGCTGCCACCAACCGAAAGGGTCGCCAGTTGGTCACCGGGTGTCCAATCGCTTTCAACGCGCAAAGTGGTACCGTCAGCAAACGTCACGTCCGAGCCCTTGGGGTCAGCCGCGATGTTCACAACGAACTCGGCGCCGCCAAGACGGACAACCCAATCATCGCCAACCTTACGCTCGTGGTTATCCATGGTGCCCGAGATACGGGTACGACGGATTTCCGCGACGCGGTTCATGGCGGCGCAGGCCGCTGCGATACGCTGTAGGTCTGCCTCGGGCAGGTCCACACCGGCAAAGCCTTCGGGATATTCTTCCGCGATGAACGCAGTGGTCATATCGCCCGAGACGAACTTGGGGTGATCCATCACAGCCGACAGGAACGGTAGGTTGTGACCGATGCCTTCCACTTCAAAGCTGTCCAACGCGACGCGCATTTCCTCGATCGCTTCCAGACGGGTCGGCGCCCATGTGCAAAGCTTGGCGATCATCGGGTCGTAGTACATGCTGATCTCGCCGCCTTCATAGACGCCGGTATCGTTACGTACTGCGCGGCCTTCCTCGGCGATCTCTGCCGGCGGACGGTAGCGGGTCAGACGGCCGATCGAGGGCAGGAAGTTCCGGTAGGGATCTTCTGCGTACAGGCGGCTTTCCATCGCCCAACCGTTCAGCTTCACATCGTCTTGGGTCATGGTCAGCGGCTCGCCATTGGCGACGCGGATCATCTGTTCCACAAGGTCGACACCGGTGATCAGTTCGGTCACGGGGTGTTCCACCTGCAGACGGGTGTTCATCTCAAGGAAGTAGAAGTTCTTCGCGCCATCGACGATGAATTCCACGGTGCCCGCGCTGGTGTAGCCCACGGCCTTGGCAAGAGCCACGGCCTGTTCGCCCATCGCTTTGCGGGTCGCTTCATCAAGGAACGGGCTGGGAGCCTCTTCGATGACTTTCTGGTTCCGGCGCTGGATCGAGCATTCACGCTCGCCCAGATAGATGCCGTTGCCGTGCGCATCGCACAGAACCTGAATTTCGATGTGACGGGGCTGGGTCACGAACTTTTCGATGAAGATACGGTCATCACCAAAGCTGTTGGCCGCCTCGTTCTTGGACGATTCGAAACCTTCGCGGGCCTCGGTGTCGTTCCAAGCGATACGCATCCCCTTACCGCCGCCACCGGCAGAGGCTTTGATCATCACGGGATAGCCGATCTGCTGGCTGATTTTCACAGCCTCTTCGGCGTCCTCGATCAGCCCCATGTAGCCGGGAACGGTGCTGACGCCCGCTTCCTGAGCGATCTTTTTCGAGGTGATCTTGTCACCCATCGCCTCAATGGCTTTCTTGGGGGGGCCGACAAAGGCCACGCCTTCGGCTTCCAGAGCCTCGGCGAATTTGCTGTTTTCCGACAGGAAGCCGTAGCCCGGGTGCACGGCCTGAGCGCCGGTCTGGCGGATCGCATCCATCACCTTATCGATGACGATATACGACTGGTTCGCAGGCGGAGGACCGATGTGCACCGATTCATCAGCCATCTCTACATGCAGCGCATGCTTGTCTGCATCCGAATAGATGGCCACGGTTTTGATGCCCATCTTACGCGCCGTTTTGATCACGCGGCATGCGATCTCGCCACGGTTGGCAATGAGGATCTTGTCGAACATTGGTCTCCGTCCCTTTCTTAAGTCCAGCATGAGAGCGCGGCTTTTCGCGCTCTGACTGGTTCGCCAATAAAAAAGCCACCGGCTGCCCGAGGGCACCCGATGGCTGGAAATCTGTTTTGCGCGCCAAAGAGGCGCTGCGTGGTCTGCTTAGTTGCAGCGACCGGTTGTACGGCAATAGGCAACGTTGCCGGCACCGCCGACGACTGCGCCAGTGACCACATCGCCACCAGTGACTGCACCTGCTGCTGCACCTGCGCCTGCACCCAGCAGCGCTTGTTCACCAAGGGTGTCACCGCAAGCCGACAGGCCAGTGATTGCGACAACTGCAACGATCCAGGTTTTCTTGAGCATTTCGAGGTCCTTTCAATTGAACTGCACTCGTCCATCAGATTGGCGGCGCTGGATGAAAGGACAACGCAAATTTCCGTTAAGCGGTTCCACTGCGCGGCAATTCGCTGAGACACAAGCGTGTGATCAGACGGTTTTCCGCCGTAAACCAAAGAAAGAGATTGGAACGCGCGGCGCAACCCATGCGCCAGCGCGTTTGTCTGGCCGAGACCAGAGGCTTTGGGCAGATTTGCCTGCCGGAACGCTGCCGCACCCGCGCGATGGGCAGCACGGCGCAGCATCTGCGCCCCCTGTCCAGCGGCGCGCGTGACGACATATGCGTTCATTCCAGCCATTCAGAGCTCCCGTCCAGAATCTGGGGGAAGGTCCGTTCGACCTCTTTCACGTTGATCTGCAGCAACGACTCATAGCTTGCGGGATCAAAGGGGTCTTCGGCAGCGATCACTTCGCGCTCGAACAGCCAGCTCAGGCGGCCAGCGTCCAGATTGCCGCGCTCGAACGGCTCTTCGCCGAACTGCACCCACAATGCTGCAAGGAAGCATTCATCCGCTCGGCGGTCCACATTCTTGCGGTCCGGAAAACGCTTTAGCGCCTTCAGGGGCGTCACCCCACGGGGATTCGCACGTCGAATGGTGAATTGGTAATCAGAGCCGGGCATCCGCCCGGGAAAGCCGCGATGTTTTAGCATGGTAGTCCCCATTTTTGCAGGGACGGACCATTTCCGCAGCCATGAGCGGGCCCGACGGCCCGCCCCGGTTTCGTCAGTACATGCTTACTTGTACTTGCCGGTGTAAGCGGGTTCCACCGAAATGGGCTCGGGGGCAACGTAGACGGGCTCGGGCTCGGGCTGTTTTGCACAAGCGGATACCGATGCGACCATGGCGACTGCGGCCATTGCGATGATGAATTTCGACATCTCTGTCTCCTGTAAGTATCATTATAAACCGGCGTCTGGGTTTTCAGTACTGCCGGGCACTGCTTCGAGGTATGGGGGTCTTGGGATACTCCCGACACAACAATACCGCGAATTTTTCGTGCTGCATACGGACAAGTTACGACAGATGCTTTCTGTGGCGGAAAATCCGCAACAGTCAGCCGATAAAGGGACTTAGCTGCGTTCAGAACAGGCGTCATCATCAGAATGCCTCCCAAACACAGGTTGCATCGGTGACGCTGAAAGCCTCAAAAAACTGGACTGCTTCGGGGTCGCTGTCACCAAAAACAACGGGACGATCAGACATGCTCAGAATGATATGGGCCACGTCGTGACCCTGACCTGTTAGCTCAGGCAAAGCATATTGATCGCAAAGAGCAGGGAAATCCCCGGCCACCCGATCATAGCCTGCATCGGCCAGATCGGGTGCCAGGTATCTGTATCGGGCCTGAACCTTTCCATCAGGCAGATTCTCGAGAATCACTTCCTGAAGAGAAAGATCCAGACCCGAAGGCACGGTGGGGGCCCCCTCCTGCCCCGCAGCCGTGGTCGCCGCTCCGAAGAGGGCAACAAAAACCGAGATACGCACAACACTCATCGTGCGCGTCCCGCGTGCATCACCCAGCGCGATCTTCGCGCGGCATCGTTCAAAACTGATGAAACAACAGCTTGCGTGTGTTGTCTAGGCCACATTCCATTGACCTGACCGCCAGCACGCACGCGGAAACAATTACCCGTTGGAAGCACCACTATCACAGGAGAGTAGCCTTTCAAACCCTTGAGTTCGCGCCAAATGTCCTGTCGGATCTGATGAGCCAGTTTGATCGGGTTGCACGTCGGAAGATTCGTTTCGACCGCAAAGTCGAAACGCGCGGGAATTCGGCGGGACAGAGTAATCTCGCCCGCTTCACCTTTGCAAATATGCCAATTCTTCCCGCGCATTTTTGTTTAGAGAGGGATGTTGTCGTGCTTCTTCCAAGGCATGCTGCGCTTCTTCTGACGCAGCGCCGCGAAGGCACGAGACACACGACGGCGAGTGCTATGGGGCATGATGACTTCGTCGATGAAGCCACGCTCGGCGGCCACGAAGGGATTCGCGAATCGGTCTTCGTAGTTCTTTGCCCGCTCGGCGATTTTCTCAGGGTCGCCCAGTTCGGAACGATAGAGAATCTCGGTCGCGCCCTTGGCACCCATCACCGCGATTTCCGCAGTCGGCCACGCGTAGTTGAAGTCCGAACGCAGGTGCTTGGACGCCATAACGTCGTAGGCACCGCCGTAGGCTTTACGGGTGATGACGGTCACTTTGGGAACGGTCGCTTCGCCATAAGCAAACAGCAGCTTCGCGCCGTGCTTGATAACGCCGTTGTATTCCTGCGAGGTGCCGGGAAGGAAGCCGGGCACGTCCACCAGAGTCAGGATCGGAATTTCGAAGCAGTCACAGAAGCGGACAAAGCGCGCGGCCTTGCGGCTGCTGTCGATATCCAGACAGCCCGCCAGAACCATCGGCTGGTTTGCGACGACACCAACGGTCTGACCTTCCAGGCGGATGAAGCCGGTGATCATGTTCTTGGCGTATTCGGCCTGAATCTCGTAGAAATCACCCTCGTCCGCGACTTTGTGGATCAGTTCCTTCATGTCGTAGGGGGTGTTGGCGTTCTCGGGGATCAGCGTATCAAGGCTGTTTTCCACACGGCCGGGCGCATCGAAGAAGGGACGCACGGGTGCCTTTTCGCGGTTCGACAGCGGGAGGAAGTCCACCAGACGGCGAACTTCGGTCAGCGCCTCGACGTCGTTTTCAAACGCGCCATCAGCGACCGAGCTTTTCTTGGTGTGGGTGATCGCGCCGCCCAGTTCCTCGGCGGTGACGTGTTCGTTGGTCACGGTCTTGACCACGTCGGGGCCGGTCACGAACATGTAGCTGCTGTCCTTCACCATGAAGATGAAGTCCGTCATCGCAGGCGAATACACCGCGCCGCCGGCGCAGGGGCCCATGATCACGCTGATCTGCGGGATCACACCCGAAGCTTCGATGTTGCGCTGGAACACTTCGGCATAACCGGCCAACGAGGCAACGCCTTCCTGAATACGCGCACCGCCCGAGTCGTTGATACCGATCACAGGCGCGCCGTTCTGCATCGCCATATCCATGATCTTGCAGATCTTCTGGGCGTGGGTTTCCGACAGCGAGCCGCCAAAGACGGTAAAGTCCTGACTGAACACATAGACCATACGGCCATTGATGGTGCCCCAGCCGGTCACAACGCCGTCACCGTAGGGACGGTTTTCCTGCATGCCGAACTCGGTGCAGCGGTGCGCGACGAACATGTCGAACTCTTCAAAGCTGCCTTCGTCCAACAGCAACTCGATGCGCTCACGCGCGGTCAGCTTGCCCTTGGCATGCTGCGAGTCGATCCGTTTCTGACCACCACCGGCGCGGGCTTGCTCCCGGCGGGTTTCCAATTCTTGCAGGATATCTTTCATGCTGTGCCCTCCGCTTTCGCGCGACCTTATGCGGGCATGCTGCGTGCGCAAAGCACGTAATGGCAAATTTGCAAATTGTTGACTGTAACTAAATTTCAAAATGCAAATCTGCTAAATCACCAATCAGAATTGGACAGAATGCCAGTAAGTCGCGAAGACTTCCGCTGAAATAATGAGACGACACAAGACGATGTTCAACAGAACAACACCACCGCACATCGTAACTCTGATCCTTTTGGCGGGGATTTCAGCGCTATCGATGAATATCTTCCTGCCATCGCTGCCGGGAATGACCGAATATTTCCACACCGACTACCGGCTGATGCAGCTATCGGTCGCACTTTATCTGGCGGTGAACGCAGTTCTGCAAATCTTCATCGGACCATTTGCAGACAAATTCGGGCGACGCCCGATCCTGCTGGTGGCGCTGGTGATCTTTCTGCTGGCGACCCTTGGCACCCTGCTGGCCCCGAACGCCTATGCGTTTTTGGTGTTCCGCATGACGCAAGCGGTGATCGTGGCGGGGATGGTGCTGTCGCGGGCAATTGTGCGGGACGTCCACGATCAGGATTCTGCGGCCAGCATGATCGGCTATGTGACCATGGGCATGGCGCTGGTCCCGATGATCAGCCCTGCCATCGGGGGCGTTCTGGATGCGGCGTTCGGCTGGCACGCGAATTTCTGGGGACTGTTCCTTCTTGGCGCGCTGATGCTGGCGCTGGTCTACTTCGATCTGGGAGAGACCGGCAAACCCCGCGACATCTCATTGCTGGGGCAGTTCAAGGAGTACCCGCAGCTGCTGACCTCGCCGCGGTTCTGGGCCTATTCGTTGGCGGCTGCGGCAGCCTCGGGGGCCTTCTTTGCCTACCTTGGCGGAGCGCCTTTCGTGGGAAATGACATCTATGGGCTGCCGCCCGAGACACTTGGCCTCTACTTTTCAGCGCCTGCGATCGGCTATTTCGTCGGGAACTTTGTCAGCGGCAAATTCTCGGTCCGTGTGGGGATCAACCGGATGATCTTCTGGGGCTCGGTCATCAATTCGGCGGGCATTGCGGTATCCTTGCTGATCCACTTGGCGGGCGCAGGCACGGTGATGGTGTTCTTCGGCTTTATGACTGCCGTAGGCGTGGGAAACGGCATGGTCATCCCCAACGCCACCGCCGGTTCGCTATCGGTCCGCCCCCATCTGGCAGGGACGGCCAGCGGCCTTGGCGGCGCGATCATGATCGGCGGCGGCGCGGCTCTGTCGGCCATCGCGGGCAGCCTCTTGTCAATCGAGACAGGCGCATGGCCCCTGCTGGCCATCATGCTGGCCAGCGCCCTTTGCGCCATCGTCGCGATCCTTTTCGTCATGTTACGGGAGCGACAACTCGCCCGTTGATGCTGCAATTTGCAAAGCGTATCTTGGTCAAAAGTAAACCCGCAAAGTCAGAGGTGAACGAATGGCCCCGCAAAAGCTCTACGCTGGCGTCAAACTGCGCGAGATCCGCTCGCGTCTTGGCCTGACCCAAAAAGATTTTGCGGGCAAACTTGGGGTGTCCCTGCCCTATCTGAACCAGATGGAGAACAACAACCGTCCGGTCAGTACCTCAGTGGTTCTGGCGCTGGCGTCCGAGTTCGGCTTTGACGTGACCGAGCTATCGACGGGGGACAGCGAACGCCTTGTCAGCGACATGCGTGAGGCGCTGGCCGATCCGGTCTTCACCGATGCGCCGCCTCCCCTGGCCGACCTGCGCTTGGCCGCCAGCAACGCACCCGCTTTGGCCCGTGCCTTCCTGCATCTCCACCGCGCTTACCGGCAAACACACGAACGGCTTGCCTCACTGGATGAGGCGCTGGGGCGCGAAGATGCCCGCGTGCAGCCGTCCCCTTGGGAAGAGGTCCGAGACTTCTTCCATTACTGCGACAACTACATTGATGCGGTCGACCGCACCGCCGAGCGTTTTGCCGAACGCTTCCCCGGAACCGCAGGGGCCGAGACCGCTTTGGTTGAGCATGGCGTCACCATCCGAATGATCACAGGGCCGGTCCTGCGCAGCTATGATTCTGAAACGCGGGTGCTGTCTTTGTCCGACCGCTCGCCCCCCGAAACGCGCCGATTCCAGATGCTGCTACAGCTGGCCCTACTGACCCAGAACAAGCTGCTAGAGGCCACACTGGACCTTGCCCGTTTCCAGACGAACGAGGCCCGCGCCATCGCGAAAATCGGCCTTGCGAATTACTTCGCAGGCGCAGCATTGATGCCCTATGGGCCGTTCCTGAAGGCGGCGCAGGACTGCCGTCACGATCTGGAAATTCTGGCCACTCGATTTGGTGCCTCAATCGAACAAGTGGCCCATCGCCTGTCCACCATGCAGCGCCCCGGCGCCAAGGGTATCCCGTTCTTTTTCGTCCGCGTGGATCAGGCCGGAACCATCACCAAGCGCCATTCTGCCACGCGCCTACAATTCGCCCGTTTCGGCGGTGCGTGCCCGCTTTGGAACGTTCACCGTGCTTTCGAGACACCCGGACACTTCTTACGGCAGTTAGCGGAAACACCGGACGGGGTGAAATACCTGTGCCTAGCGCGGGATGTTTCAAAGCCCGGCGGGGCCTTTGGTGCGCCGGTAAGGCGCTACGCCATTTGTCTGGGATGCGAGGTACGCCATGCGGGCGATCTGGTGTACGCGGACAGTCTTGATGTGACCAATGCGGCTGCCTTTGAACCCATCGGGATCAGTTGCCGCATCTGCGAAAGAACCGACTGTCACCAGCGGTCCGTGCCACCCCTTGAACGCCGCCTCAGCATCGAGCCGTTCCAGCGCGGGGTCTTGCCATACAGGGTCGAAAAATAGTTGGGGCCGAATACCGTTACACTCGATCAATAAAGACCGGATGCCCCCGGACATCCGGCCCCATGTTCAAATAGTCCGTCCCTCCACGGGCTATCTGACACAACCTTAGTATATCAGGCAGTTGCAGCCTTGGATAGGATCGACCAGATCTCGTCCTTAAGCTTGCTGCGTTCTTTGCGCAGCTGCTCTTCTGCCAGTTGTTCGATCGGCTGGACGTTGGTCTCTGCCAGATACACCTTCTTGTTCACCTCGTTGTAGGCATCCACCAGCTTGGCGAAATGGGCATCCGAGGTTTTCAGAGCGGCGATGGCTTCGACGTGCTCGGGGAAATCATCAACCAGTTGGTGCGGCGTATGGGACATAGGTGTCTCCTGTTCGTTAATCACAGACAGAGACTAGGGCCCAAAAGAAAAGGCGACCTTGATACGCATCAAATGGCCGCCTTTCATGAGTGATTTTGTCAAAAACCTAGCGCTGCGCGGTTTCCCAGTTCGGGTTGATCCAAGGGGCGCTTTCATCGCGGGGCAAACTGCGGCCCAGAATGTGATCCGCCGCCTTTTCACCGGTCATGATCGACGGGCTGTTCAGGTTGCCATTGGTGATCCGCGGGAAGATCGAGCTGTCTGCCACGCGCAGCCCGTTCACCCCGATCACGCGGCACTGTTCGTCGACCACCGCCATCGGGTCATTGCGGTCGCCCATCTTGCAGGTGCCGCAAGGATGATAGGCGCT
Source organism: Donghicola tyrosinivorans (assembly GCF_003003355.1). Taxonomy (GTDB): domain Bacteria; phylum Pseudomonadota; class Alphaproteobacteria; order Rhodobacterales; family Rhodobacteraceae; genus Donghicola; species Donghicola tyrosinivorans. The sequence continues at coordinate 61,248 of NZ_PVTQ01000001.1, read as the reverse complement.
TTCCACATGCTCTTTGATAAAGCCATTCAGTTCGTCATCAGACTGCACCGCCTCACCGGGTTGGATTTCGTGCTTGTAGTAAGGCTTGAAGGCCTCTTGCTCGAAGATCTCACGGGTCAGGCGGATACAGGTGCGGAAGTCATCCCAATCCTGTTCGGTGGACATGTAGTTGAACAGGATCTTGGGCGCCTGTTTTGGATCACTGGATGCCAGCGTGATGTTCCCGCGCGACGGGCTGCGCATGGGGCCAACGTGAGCCTGAAAGCCGTGACCCTCTGCCGCCGCCTGACCGTCATAGCGCACAGCGATGGGCAAGAAGTGGTACTGGATGTCGGGATACTCGATACCCGCCTTGCTGCGGATGAAGGCCGCGCTTTCGAACTGGTTCGACGCACCAAGACCCTTCTTGGTCAGCAGCCATTGCGCCCCGATCAGACCTTTGCCGATCAGGTTCCAATACTTGAACAGAGTGATCGGCTGTTTGCAGGCCACCTGCAGGTAAAGCTCTAGGTGGTCCTGAAGGTTCTGACCCACACCGGGACGATCCGCGATCACATCGATGCCATGCTCGGCCAGATGTTCCGCCGGACCAATACCGGACAGCATCAGCAGCTTGGGGCTATTGATCGAGGAGGCCGAGATCACAACCTCTTCGCTGGCATTGATGATCTGTTTGACGCCGCCCTTTTCAATCTCGACCCCGCGGGCGCGGCCTTCGGTGATGACAACGCGGCAGGCCAGACCCCGCACGACCTCGACCTTACCGGTCTTGATGGCGGGCTTCAGATAGGCGTTCGCAGCGGACCAGCGGCGGCCCCCATAGACGGTCTGCTCCATCGGGCCAAAGCCCTCTTGCTGCTCACCGTTATAGTCGCCGGTGACAGGGTAGCCCGCCTGACGGCCAGCCTCGACGAAGGCGTGGAACAGAGGGTTTTCGCGCGGGCCACGGGTGACATGCAGCGGGCCGTCCTTGCCCCGCCACTCTTTGTCGCCGCCATGACCGCCCTCGTGCCAATGCTCCATCCGCTTGAAGTAGGGCAGTACGTCCGCGTAGCTCCAGCCACGGGCACCGGATTGCGCCCAGTGATCATAGTCCCGCGCGTGACCGCGCACATAGACCATCCCGTTGATGGAGGACGAGCCGCCAACAACCTTGCCCCGCGGGGTCGCCAGACGGCGGCCATCAAGATAGGGCTCGGGCTCGGATTGAAAGCCCCAGTCGTACATCGGCATGTTCATGGGATAGCTCAGCGCCGCAGGCATCTGGATGAAAGGGCCTGCGTCCGTGCCGCCATGTTCGATGACGATCACGGATTTGCCCGCTTCGGCCAGACGATAGGCAATGGCGCAGCCCGCGCTGCCTGCGCCGACGATCACATATTCGGCTTGCATGGGCGTCTCCTTAGAACGGCGCTTCGGTGTCGCCCATGGCGACGTAGACGGTTTTCAACTCGGAATAATGCTCGATCGCGGCGCGGCCATTCTCGCGGCCAACCCCCGACAGCTTGGACCCGCCAAAGGGCACTTCGACCGGCGTCAGGTTGTAGGTGTTGATCCACGTGGTGCCTGCCTCGAACGCACCGGCCACGCGGTGGGCACGAGTCAAATCGGCGGTAAAGACACCGGCGGCCAGACCGAATTCGGTGGCGTTGGCGCGGGTGATCGCCTCTTCCTCGGTGTCGAAATCCAGCACGGACATGACGGGACCAAAGATCTCTTCTTTGGCGATGGTCATATCGTCCTGCACATCGGCAAAAACGGTAGGCTCGATCCAATAGCCCGGCCCCGCCAGACGCTTGCCGCCCGAGATCAGACGCGCGCCCTCTTCGTGGGCCTTGGCGATATAACCCTCGACAATGCTGGCCTGACGGTCACTGACCATGGGGCCAAAGTTCACCGCCTCATCCAGCGGATCGCCCATCTTCACGCCTTTCAAACGCTCGGCCAGACGGGACAGGAATGCCTCTTTGATGCCCTTCTGCACAAACACACGGGTACCGTTCGAGCAAATCTGACCCGAGCTGTAGAAGTTCGCGTTGATCGCAGCGCTGACGGCGTTTTCCACGTTGGCATCGTCAAAGATCACCAGCGGAGATTTCCCCCCGAGTTCCATCGTGACATGACGCAGACCTTCGGCCGCCGCCGCGTAGACCTTACGGCCCGTCGGGATGGAGCCTGTAAGAGACACCTTTGCAACATCGGGATGGGTGACCAGACGGGCGCCCACGGCCCCTGCCCCTTGCACCACGTTGAAGACACCGGCGGGTGCGCCTGCCTCGATCAGGATTTCAGCCAGCTTCAGGGCCGACAAGGGCGTGGTTTCCGACGGCTTGAACACCATCGCGTTGCCGCAGGCCAGCGCGGGCGCGGCCTTCCAGCTGGCGATCTGGATCGGGTAGTTCCACGCACCGATACCGACGCACACCCCCAGCGCCTCGCGGCGGGTGTAGGCGAAGTCTGCGCCAAGCTGGATATGCTCGCCGCCCAAGGTCGCGGCCAGACCGCCGAAGTATTCCAGCGCATCCGCCCCACTAGAGGCGTCTGCGATCAGGGTTTCCTGTAGCGGCTTGCCGGTGTCTACGGTTTCCAGTTCCGACAGTTCGCGGTTACGTTCGCGCATGATCTCGGCGGCGCGGCGCAGGATGCGGCCCCGCTCAACGCCCGAAAGGGCAGCCCACGCGGGTTGCGCGGCTTTGGCAGCGGCGATGGCCTGATCCACAAGCGCCTCATCGGCCAGCTTCAGGGTCGCGACAGTTTCACCGGTGAACGGGTAGACCACGGGCAGGTCTTCAGTGCCGCCCTGAACATACTGGCCATTGATAAAGTGGCTGGCGGTCGGCGTGACGTCGATCGTCATTCGGGACGTTCCTTCTGTGCAATCAGGCTAAGTGTGGCGGCCGGGCGTTTCGCCCCACAGCGCACCAGTTCGTTTTCAAGGGTGCCAAGAACCAGCTCGACCGCGACCTGTGGATCAGCGGCAGCATCGCGCAGGCTTTGACGCAGATAGACCCCGTCGATCAGCGCCTCGATCCGGCGGGCAATTGTGACGGCCTCATCGCCCACCAATGGGCGCAGGTCGTGCAAAAGGTTCGAGTGCAGGCGGCGGTAGTAGACGGTCAACAAACGCCGCGCCTCATCCTCGTTCTGGGCCAGCACGTAGAAGTTCATCCACGCGCTCACGACCTCATCGCGAAAGTTCGAGGGGGCAAAGTTCGCATCCACCAGCGCCTTCAGACGCTCTTCATGGGTCTTGGCCTTTTTCAGACGGCGCCGTGCCTCCAGCCCGTATTGGGACAGGATGTGCCGCATGGCCGCCATGAAAATCTGGGTTTTTCCGCCGAAATAATGATGGGCCAGCGCGCTGGACATGCCTGCGCGTTTGGCGATCTGGCTGACCGTGACATCCAGTGTACCGGCGCGGCCGATCTCGTGAATTGTCGCCTCGACCAAGGCCGCGCGACGTACAGGTTCCATTCCGACTTTGGGCATTTTCCGACCTCATGTGACGGAAATGACCCTAGGGTTTTTTATTGACTAGTCAATCAACAAAAAGGCCGGACAACAGCCAACCCCTTCGCAAAGCTGGAAATGTCGCAGCTTGCGGCCCGTATTTTATGCACTTTGGGATGCGGTACGGCGGGGCCGCCCCAAGCGGCCTTACCGGTAGGCGGGCACGTTCAGCATGGTCCAGTGGTGGATATAGCCCACCACCCGCGCGCCACCCGCGACCTGCTGGTCAATCGCGACCTGATCGTATTTGGGACAGCCGATCAGCATGTTGGCATCGTCCCAAAAATCCTTGGACACCATGTTACGCGCGATCTCATAGCAAGGGCTACCCGCGTCCGGATAGGGCCGAACGGTCTTCAGACCCGACTGCCATGGCGGCGAGTAATACGTGCCAGCGGTACTGGCCGGATTGGTCGAGGCACAGCCAGCCACGGCAAGGCACAGCACAGCAGCGCGGGCAAAGATCTTCATCAGAATGGGTCCTGTCGTTCAGCAAGTGTTGTTGCCCACTCTAACCGGTTCGCAAACAGTTGCAGCGAAAATCCCCGTGAAGTTCCGGTTTTCGCGACAGATCGGCGCAAATTCGCAGTGGACGCCCGCGTTGGGCGGCATTCTGCCTTGCGCGACGCGGGGCTTGGCCCTAGCACGGCGCACATGAAGATCCTGTTTCTCGGAGATGTCCTTGGCCGCGCAGGCCGGACCGCTATCAAAACCCACCTTCCCCGACTGCGGAAAGAGTGGGCGCTCGATTTCGTTGTGGTGAATGGCGAGAACGCCTCGAACGGCATGGGCCTGAGTGGCGAGCATGCCAAACTGATCTTTGAGGCGGGCGCAGATTGCGTGACCCTTGGGGATCATGCCTTCGACCAGAAAGACATGCTGCAGTACATTGAGGGCGACACCCGCGTGATCCGCCCAGTGAACTACGCCAAAACCGCGCCCGGTCGCGGCGCGCGCATCTTCTCGGCTCCCGGCGGGCGCAAGGTGATGGTGGTGCAGGTGCTTGGGCAGATCTTCATGAAGCGCCCCTTTGATGACCCGTTCTCGGCGGTGGACCAGATTTTGCGCACCCACCCCTTGGGCGCACAGATCAACGCAACCATCGTGGATGTGCACGCCGAAGCCACAAGCGAGAAGATGGGCCTTGGTCACTGGATGGACGGCAAGGCCAGCCTTGTAGTCGGCACCCACACCCACGTGCCCACAGGCGACGCGCAAATCCTGCCCAATGGCACCGCCTATCTGACCGATGCGGGAATGTGCGGCGACTACAACAGCGTGATCGGCATGGAAAAGGCCGAGCCCCTGCGCCGTTTCGTGACCGGCATGCAGAAGAACCGCTTCACCCCCGCTGAGGGCGAAGCGACCTTGTCCGGCGTCTACGTGGAAACAGACGACAAGACCGGAAAAGCCACCCGCATCTGCATGGTGCGCCAAGGGGGCCGGCTGCAAAGTTCGGGCCCGCTCTGACCTTGGGCGCTGCTACGTCCTGAAACGGGACACCGCGAAGCGCGATAACAAAGAATGCTTGCCCCGCTTTCCGGGTTGGGCAAGGATGCAAGGCCATCCCTGGCAAGACCCGGAGACCCGAACGACGTGATCGCACTGCCCGAAGCATATCAGGCCCTCGCCGCCCTACTAATCGTTGGCGGCATGTTTGTTCTTTTTATTCGTGAAACCTTCCCTACCGAAGTTGTCGGCATCACTGGCTCGGCTTTGATGCTGTTCTTAGGCATCCTTCCCTATGATGCCGCGATCACCGTTCTCTCGAACAGTGCCCCTTGGACAATCGGTGCCTTGTTCATCGTCATGGGGGCCTTGGTGCGCACGGGCGCGCTAGACGTCTTCACCCGCTTTGCCAACGAAAGTGCCACGCGGAATCCCAAGATTGCTCTTTTCGGAATGCTGGTCTTTGTGGTGATTTTCTCGGCCTTCGTGTCGAACACGCCGGTTGTGGTCATCATGATCCCCGTCTTTGTACAATTGTCGCGCACTTTGGGAATGACGCCGTCGCAACTGCTGATGCCCCTGAGCTACGCTGCGATTCTAGGCGGAACGACAACACTGATCGGCACCTCGACCAACCTGCTGGTGGATGGTGTATCCCGCAGTCAGGGGCTTGAGCCGTTCACGATCTTTGAGGTCACTCCCTTGGGCATCGCCTTGGTGATCTGGGGCGCGATCTATCTGCGCTTTATTGGTGCGCGGCTGCTGCCCCGCCGTGAGAGTCTGGCAGGGGCGCTAAGCAACCGGTCCAAGATGAAGTTCTTTACCGAAGTCGCGATCCCCGAAGACAGCGCCCTGATCGGCCGCGAGGTGACTGAGGTCGAAGCCTTCAAACGCGGCGGTGTGCGCCTGATCGACGTGCTGCGCGGCGATGCCTCGCTGCGGCGCGATCTGACTGCTGTTGTGCTGCAAGCCGGTGACCGCGTGGTTCTGCGCACAGAGATGAGCGAGTTGCTTGGACTGCAACAGTCCAAAGACCTGCGGATGGTGGACAAGCTTAGCTCGGTCGAGACGCAGACCGTTGAGGTTCTGATCACCCCCGGCTGTACCATGGTGGGCCGTAGCCTTGGCAACCTACGCCTGCGCCGCCGCTATGGTGTCTATCCGCTGGCGGTCCATCGCCGGAACCAGAACATCGGCCGCCAGTTGGACGATCTGGTTGTGCGCGTTGGTGACACGTTGCTGCTGGAAGGTAACGTGGCCGATATCCAGCGTCTGGCCAGCGATGTGGGTTTGGTCAACGTCAGCCAACCCAGTGAACGGGCCTACCGCCGCGGTCACGCCCCAATTGCACTGGGTGCGCTGGTGGCGATCGTTCTGGGCTCTGCGCTGGGGCTGGCGCCGATTCTGATGATGTCGGTCTTTGCTGTCGCCTTCGTGCTGCTGACCCGCTGTATCGACGCGGATGAAGCCTTTGACTTTGTCGAAGGGCGTCTGCTGGCACTGATCTTTTCCATGCTGGCCATCGGCGCGGGTCTGGAACATTCCGGCGCGGTCGAACTGATCGTCGGCCATGTGGCCCCCCTGCTGAAGACCCTGCCTCATTTCTTCGTGATCTGGTCGATCTTCCTGCTGACCTCGATCCTGACGGAACTGGTGACCAATAACGCGGTTGCCGTTGTGGTGACCCCCATCGTGATCGGACTGGCCCATGCCATCGGCGTGGACCCGCGCCCGCTGGTGGTCGCGGTGATGGTGGCAGCCTCGGCCAGCTTCTCGACCCCCATCGGCTACCAGACAAACACGCTGATCTACGGCCCCGGCGGTTACAAGTTTTCCGACTTTATGAAGGTGGGCATTCCGCTGAACCTGAGCATCGGCATCCTTTCCGCCCTGCTGATCCCGCTGATTTGGCCTCTTTGACACATCTTTAAGGCAGACAGGCCCTGCGGGACGCTTGCAGGGCCCCTAGCGCCTGCCTTATAGAGGCGCGACAGAATTTTAGGAACTTGGAGGCACTCATGGCCGGCCACTCAAAATGGGCGAACATCCAGCACCGCAAAGGTCGTCAGGACGCTGCCCGCTCGAAGCTTTTTTCGAAGCTCGCCAAGGAAATCACCGTCGCTGCAAAAATGGGCGACCCTGATCCGGAAAAGAACCCCCGTCTGCGTCTTGCCGTGAAGGAAGCGAAGTCGAATTCGTGCCCGAAGGACGTGATCGAACGCGCTATCAAGAAGTCGATGGCTGGCGAGGGCGATGAATACGAAGAAATCCGCTATGAAGGCTACGGCCCGAACGGCGTGGCTGTCATCGTTGAAGCGATGACCGACAACCGCAACCGGACCGCGTCGAACGTGCGCTCGATCTTCAGCAAGAACGGCGGCAACCTAGGCGAAACCGGCAGCGTTGGCTTTATGTTCGACCGCAAGGGCGAGATCACCTACGCCGCAACCGCAGGCGATGCGGATACCGTGATGGAAGCGGCGATCATGGCAGGCGCCGAGGACGTGGAAAGCGGTGAAGAGGGTCACACCATCTACACCGCAGACACCGATCTGGCCGAAGTGTCGAACGCTCTTGAAGCAGACCTGGGCGAATCGGAATCGGCCAAGCTGATCTGGAAGCCCCAGACCACCACCGAGCTGGATCTGGAAGGCATGCAGAAGCTGATGAAGCTGATCGACGCGCTGGAAGACGACGATGACGTTCAGCGGGTCACTGCAAACTTTGAAGCCTCGGACGAGGTGATGGAGCAGCTCTGATTTTATCAGGCTTGCTTTGAGTTCTGAAAAGGCGTGTCTGCGGCAGCAGGCGCGCCTTTTTGAGTATTTATGCAATAAAGAAGCGACTTGGTGTTTGAAAATTCACAAGCGCACATGCGGTGTTTGGGGATTGCCTAAGCCTTTGTCTTCTGTTCGAAATATGTGCATGACCGATACGAGTGACACTCAGCCCTTACGCGCGATTTTCTGGATGCTGATTACCGGCTTTCAGTTTGTGACGATGACCGCTTTGGTGAAATTTCTGGGCGGTGCGATCCCTGCCGGTGAGACCGCCTTTTTGCGCTTTGCATTAGGGATGCTGTTTCTGGCACCGGTCCTGCCTGCGCTGTTTCGCAATTTGCCCAGTGGCCCGCAGGTGCGGCTGATTGCTTTGCGCGGCGTGGCCCATTCAGTCGGGGTTGGGCTGTGGTTCTATGCGATGGCCCGTATCCCGTTGGCAGATGTGACGGCGCTGAACTATCTGAACCCGATTTATGTCACCCTTGGCGCGGTGATGTTTCTTGGCGAGAAGCTGGCACTGCGCCGGATTCTGGCTGTGGTGGTGGCACTGATCGGGGCCTTTGTCATTCTGCGCCCCGGCTTTCGCGAATTAAGCAGCGGGCACATTGCGATGTTGGGGACCTCATTGGGATTGGGGGCCTCATATCTGATTGCCAAGCGTCTGTCGTCGGAGATGCCCGCCTCTCATGTGGTGGCGTGGATGTCGATTGCGGTGACCATCGGGCTAAGCCCGCTAGCCATTGCCCATTGGGTGACGCCAACATTCCACCAGATGCTGATCCTTGTCGGGGTCGCGGGGCTGGCCACGGGGGCGCATTATACGATGACGCTGGCGTTCCGCTGCGCTCCGGCCACGCTGACCCAGCCGGTCACGTTCCTGCAATTGCTTTGGGCGGTGCTGATCGGGATGGTGTTCTTCCATGAGCCGCCAGACCCCTATGTCCTGCTTGGTGGCGGGATCATCATTGCGGCTGTCAGCTATATCACCCTGCGCGAAGCACGGTTGAAGCGGTCTATCACCCCGTCCGTTCCGGCGACCAAGGTCTAAAAGGTCAGAACACCCGCCTCGGTGATGATCATATCAAGAGGTTGATCGGTCGGCTCTAGGGGCAGTGCATCGGCCTCTTGCGCCGCATAGGCAAAGCCCACGGCCTGCACCGGTCCCGAGGCGCGCAGAAGCTCTAGGGTTCGGTCGTAAAAGCCGCCACCATAGCCAAGCCGTCCGCCCTTGCGGTCAAAGGCCACCAAGGGAACGATCACCACCTGCGGGATCATCCAGTCGCCTGTCGCGGGGATTTGCGCGCCGAAAGGGCCGTCTGTCATTGCGCAGTCAGGCTCCCAAACACGAAATTTGAGGGGCAGTCCTGCGCCTTCGATCACAGGGACACCGACGGGGCCATGCGCGCTGGCCTCGGCCATTGCGGGCAGCGGGTCAATCTCGGTCCGGATGGGCATGTAGCCTGCCACAGGCACACCGCGATACCCCGCAAGAAAGCTGGACAGAAACCCACAGCGGCCCGGACCGTGGGTCTGGTGCGCCTCTTTCCGGCGGGCGAAGGCGGCTTTGCGGGCCGCTGCCTTGATCGCAGCCAGGTCGGTCATAGCAACACGGCAGACGCAAGACCGAGGAAGGCGAAGAAGCCGACCACATCTGTCACTGTCGTCACAAAGGTGCCAGAGGCCAAGGCAGGGTCAACGCCCACACGCTCAAGCCCGATGGGGATCAGCGTACCTGCCAACGCGGCGATCACAAGGTTCACCACCATCGCCACCGCGATGACGCCCCCAAGCATCGGATTACCGAACCAGATCAGACCTACAATCGCCATGATCACCGCAAAGACCACACCGTTGATCAGGCCCACAATTGTTTCACGGCGGATTACCCGCCACACGTTCGAGCCGGTCAGGTCGCGCGTCGCCAGCGAGCGCACGGCCACCGTCAGACTTTGCGTGCCCGCGTTCCCGCCCATCGAGGCGACGATCGGCATCAAAACCGCCAGCGCCACCACGGTGGCAATCGCATCTTCGAACTGGGCGATCACCAAGCTAGCCAAAATCGCGGTCAGCAGGTTAACGATCAGCCAGGGCAGACGTTGCTTGGTGGTCTCGATCACGCGGTCGGTCAGGCTGCTTTCACCCACACCGGCCAGACGCAGGATGTCTTCTTCGTGCTCTTCGTCCAGCACGATCATCGCGTCGTCGATGGTGATCATGCCCACCAGACGGCCATCGTCATCGACAACCGGTGCTGAAATCAGGTGGTATTGGTTGAAGGCATAGGCCACCGCCCCCTGCTCTTCGGTCACGGGGATGGTGCGGAAGGTCTCTTCCTGAATATCGGCCAAAGCAGTGGCGCGGGGGCTGCCCATCAGGCGGCCCAAGGTCACGTTGCCCACAGGGCGCATGCGCGGATCAACCAGCGTCACGTGATAGAACTGCTCGGGCAGCTCTTCGGTGGCGCGCAGATAGTCGATCGCGTGCCCGACCGTCCAATGTTCAGGGGCCGAGACGACCTCTCGCTGCATCAGACGACCGGCCGAGTATTCGGGGTAGCTGAGCGACTGCTCAACCGCGATCCGGTCCGCGCCGTCCAGCGCCTGAAGAATGGCGTCAACCTGTTCGTCTTCAAGGTCTTCGATCAGGTCAACAACGTCATCGCTGTCCAGATCGCGCACGGCCTCATTCAGAACCTCGGGCGGCAGCGCCAATATGACCTCTTCGCGGATGGTCTCCTCCAGTTCGGACAGAACATCGCCGTCCACCGCATTCGGGGCCAGCAGTAGGATGCTTTCCCGCTCATCAGGTTCAACCTGTTCCAGAAGGTCGGCGATGTCGGCAGAGTGCAGCGGCTCAAGCAGCCGGTTCACACGCTCGGCGTCAGCCTCTTCTACCGCGTCGCGTATTGCAGAAATCCGGCGCCCATCAAGAACCGCGTCCTGAATGTCGTCTTGTTCGAGGTCTTCAGGATTCTGAATATCGTCTAGCATGATGACCCCCGTTCCGATTTGCCCGCACCATAGGCGTGGTAACGTCGCAGGAGCAAGCCACTGCGCACTTTCACTTTGCGCTTCCCATACATAAAAATAGCGTTGATCAACAAGGAGTAACCCCGCGTGTCCCACGAAACTCTTCTGCTTGGACAAACCCTATGGTTTGAGGGCAACGCTTTGACACAAGGGGTGGAAACCGCACGCCATCACAGGCGCGGCGGGGTACTGATCCGGGGTGGAAAAATCGCCGATCGGGGGGACGCGGAAGCCCTGCAAAAAAGTTATCCACAGGCCGAAATATTAGACTACGGCGCCCATTTGATCACCGCAGGCTTCGTTGACGCCCACATGCACTACCCCCAGACGCGGATGATCGCCAGTTGGGGCAAGCGGCTGATCGACTGGCTGAACACCTACACCTTCCCCGAAGAGATGACCCTTGCGGACCCCGCAGAGGCCCGCGCCCGCGCCGATCTGACCCTTGATCTTGCGCTGGCCCACGGGACGACAAGCCTTTGCAGTTTCACCACGATTCACCCCTGTAGCGTCGATGGTTTCTTCGATGCAGCGGCTGCGCGGGGGATGCGTGTGTTCGCGGGCAAGACCTGTATGGACCGCAACGCACCCGAGGGTTTGCGTGATACGGCGCAGTCTGCCTATGACGATAGCAAGGCGCTGCTGGCCCGCTGGCATGGCAAGGGACGGGCCGAATATGTCATCACGCCGCGCTTCTCTCCGACCTCAACGCCAGAACAGCTCGCCGCCCTTGGCACCCTATGGGCCGAGCACCCCGAGTGCCTGATGCAGACCCATCTGAGCGAGCAGACCGATGAAATCGAATGGGTTCACAGCCTGTTTCCGGATTGCGTAGACTACCTTCAAACATATGAAAAATATGGGCTTTTAGGTGAACGCGGCCTTTACGGCCATGCCATTCACCTGACAGACCGCGAACGCGCACGCTTGCGCGAAGTGGGCGCTGCGGTGGTGCATTGTCCGACCTCGAACACCTTTATCGGCTCGGGCCTTTTTGACATGGCGGGGCTGGCGGCTGATGAACTGCGCATCGGGCTGGCGACGGATACGGGGGGCGGCTCGAACTTTTCGATGCTGCGGACTATGGCCGCCGCCTATGAGATCGGACAGCTGCGCGGCACTGCCCTGCACCCTGCGCAACTGATGTATCTGGCGACCGAGGGCTCAGCCCGAGCCCTGAAGGCCGAAGACCGGATCGGGACGCTTGCGATTGGCTCTGAGGCAGATATCACCGTTCTTGATCTGGCCTCGACCTATGCGATCGAACAGCGATACGCACGAGCCGAGACATTCTACGAGGCGCTGTTCCCGACCATCATGATGGGCGATGATCGGGCGATAGCAGACGTCTGGGTGGGCGGTGTTCAGGCGGAACGTAAGCTGGCGTAAACAATCCGGCGATATTCCTGAAATCGTCCACAGCCCAAAAGAACTCCCACAGAGTTATCCACAGGACATTAATAACCCGTTAACACTTAGAGCTTTTCCGCCAGACGTTGCGCGAAACGGTTTTGCCTCTCTACACTCTTTGGCAGATCAAGTGTTTGCAGGATGCCATTTTGCACAACTATACGGCCTTCGACCAGCAGATCGCGCACGCGGACCGGGCCAGCCAGCAGCAAAGCCGCCGGATCCCAGCTGCCCGCGCTTTCAACACCGGTTACATCCCAAAGGGCGATGTCCGCCCGCTTGCCCACTGCAATCCGTCCACAATCAGGCCGCCCCAGTACATCGGCACCGCCGCGCGTTGCGATCTCTAGCGCCTCGCGGGGGGACATGGCGTCGGCCCCCAGATTGACCCGTTGCAACAGCATGGTCTGGCGGGCCTCTAGCATCAGGTTGCCAGCGTCATTGCTGGCCGAGCCATCAACCCCTAGCCCCACCGGCACGCCCGCATCGCGCATGGCACGCACCGGCGCGATACCAGAGCCAAGGCGACAGTTCGAACAGGGACAATGAGCCACGCCGGTTTTTGTGCGTGCGAACAGGTCAATCTCTTGGCCGTCCAGCTTCACGCAATGGGCGTGCCAGACGTCCGCGCCGGTCCAGCCCAGATCCTCGGCGTATTGACCGGGGCGGCAGCCAAAGTTGGCAAGGCTGTAGGCGATGTCCTCTTCGTTCTCGGCCAGATGGGTGTGCAGCATCACGCCTTTGTCCCGCGCCAGCAGGGCGGCCTCGCGCATCAGATCGCGGCTGACCGAGAACGGCGAACAGGGCGCGATCCCGACCCGCACCATTGATCCTTCGCTGGCATCATGGTGAGCGTCGATCACGCGGATGCAGTCTTCCAGAATGGCGGTTTCATCCTCGACCAATGCATCAGGTGGCAGGCCGCCTTTGCTTTCGCCGATACTCATGGCGCCGCGGGTGGGATGGAACCGCAGGCCGATCTCTTTAGCAGCCTCGATCGTGTCGTCTAGACGGGCGCCATTGGGATAAAGATAGAGGTGATCCGAACTCAGGGTGCAGCCCGACAGCGCCAGTTCCGCCAACCCGATTTGCGCCGAGACGTGGAATTCCTCTGGCCCCATATGCCCCCAGATCGGGTAGAGCCGTTGCAGCCAACCAAACAGCAGCGCATCCTGCGCACCCGGCACCGCGCGGGTCATGGTCTGGTACAAATGGTGATGGGTGTTCACCAAGCCCGGCGTCCCCACACAGCCGCGCCCCTCAACGACATGCGCTTCCGGCGCAGTGAGGTTTTCACCGATCTCGGCGATCACACCATCGCGGATCAGAACATCAACGCCGCGCAATTCGCGCCGCGCATCATCCATCGTGATCAAGTGGTCAATATTGCGGATAAGAGTCGCAGACATGGAGGCCCCCTTTCAGGATTAATCCATGTCCCCTCAGATCAAACGATCCTTCGCGACGCCAGAGAAGGACAAAGGCTACGCCGCGAAAGGGGGTGCCAGCGCGGCACCTGCCTAGATAGTGGCCAAACCGTCGTGCAAAAGCTCAAGCGCAGCGGCGTGAATTTCCTCAGACGCGGCAGCGATGATTCTGCCGCCGTTATGAGCAGGACCGCCGTTCCAGTCGGTCACGATCCCGCCAGCAGCTTCAATCACCGCCTGCGGACCCTGAATGTCATAGGCGTTCAGTCCAGCCTCAACCACCAGATCGATCTGGCCAGCCGCAAGCAAAGCGTAAGCGTAGCAGTCCATCCCGTAACGCACCAATTTTACGCGTTTCGCGAGATTCCGGAAAGCACGGCCTTCATCTACGGACCCGACCTCAGGGAAGGTCGAGAACAGAATCGCCTCGTCCAGAGTAACCCCTTTGCGAACGTGCAGACTGCGCCGACCAACCGGCCCATCACAATAGGCCTGACCAAAGCCGCCAAAGAAACGCTCGCCAATGTAGGGTTGATCAACGATGCCCATCACAGGACCATCCTGATCCGAGAGGGCAATCAGCACACCCCACGTCGGCGTGCCACTGAGAAAGCCGCGGGTGCCATCGATTGGATCAAGCACCCAAGTTAGCCCGCTGTCGCCTTCGTGCTGGCCCATCTCTTCACCGAAAATGCTGTCCATAGGACGTCGCTGCTGCAACACATGGCGCATGGCCGCTTCGGCGGCGCGGTCGGCTTCGGTGACAGGGTCAAACCCGTCTTCATCCTTGTTGTCCGCCATAAGTTCCGGATTGCGGAAATAGGGCAGAATAGCCGCACGGGCGGCTGCAGCCATCTCATTGGCCGTCTCAATCAAAACAGGATGAAGATCTTGGGGAATACGAGACATGGAAACGCCCTTTCAGGTTCTAGAAAGGGCGCTACCCAATGATACGCTTCAAATCAAGCGACGTCGCTAAGAACGCGTGCCAGTTCAAACAGACGGCGACGCTGGTTCTCGGGGATGCTGTAGTAGGAACGGATCAGTTCCAGCGCTTCTTTGTCGCCCAGGATGTCTGCGGGCAGCGCGGGGGTCTTTTCAGCGTCACCTGCGACCTGACCATCCAAGCCTTCAAAGAAAAAGCTCACCGGTACTTCCAGCGTTTGCGCGATATCCCAAAGGCGCGATGCGCTGACGCGGTTCGCGCCAGTTTCGTACTTTTGGATCTGCTGGAATTTAATCCCGACGCGTTCGGCCAGCTGCTGCTGTGTCATGCCGATCATCCAGCGACGGTGACGGACACGCTTGCCAACGTGGACATCTACAGGATGGGTCATCAAGTGCTCCTACTTCGTTGTGCGCACATCTTAAGAGGTGCGCGAGTCTTTTTATTGCAACCGGACTACCTGAAAATGCAACTTGGACCCTTCCTTACGGGAAGTTGTCGCCGATTGCGAGTACATATTACGATAATCCGGTCTTACTTTTATCTCACTCTCATAACTTGTAACTCAACCTAAGATAAAACGCCAAGACATTCTTCTGATCTAGGTGGAGTATACTTAAGATAGTTTGGTTCCTATGTCGCATTGACCAACGCAGAAATATTACGAAAGTTTACAGGAAAAATATGGGGGTTATACGTGAAAGCCTACAACTTGGACGCGATTGGCGACAAACCCGCGCTTGCACAAATGCAAGTGCCCTCTCCCGCAAAAGGAGAGATTCGGATACGGATCACGGCATGTGGCTTAAATTTCGCTGATCTCCTGATGATAGAGGGAAAGTATCAGGACACACCCAATGCGCCTTTCGTTTTAGGCATGGAAGTCGCGGGTGTTGTAGATGACCTTGGGGAAGGTGTGACCTCTCCGGCGGTCGGAACCCGCGTTGCAGTTTTCGCAGGTAAGGGTGGATTGGCCGAATATGGCTGCTTCCCCGCAGAACGTGCGATCCCCCTGCCCGACAGCATTTCCGACGTCGAGGCGGCGGGCTTCCAGATCGCTTATGGCACCTCGCATCTGGCGCTAGACTATAAGGCGCGACTGCAACCGGGCGAAACCCTGTTGGTTCTGGGGGCTGCGGGTGGCGTGGGGCTGACTGCGGTCGAGATCGGCAAGGTCATGGGGGCCCGCGTCATTGCCTGCGCACGCGGGGCCGACAAGCTAGAGATCGCCAAGCAGCATGGGGCGGACCACCTGATCGACGCCAAGACAGAGGACATTCGCGATGTAGTGAAATCTCTGGGCGGCGCTGATGTGGTTTATGACCCCGTTGGCGGTGACCAGTTCGAGGCCGCCTTCCGCGCCACCAACCCCGACGGGCGCCTTCTGACAATCGGTTTTGCCAGCGGCACCGTGCCGCCGGTCAAAGCGAACCATATGCTGGTTAAGAACCTGACGGTAATCGGCATGTATTGGGGCGGCTATCTGAAGTTCAACGCCAAGGCTCTGACCGACAGCCTTGCCACCCTGTTCCAGTGGCATAGCGAAGGGAAGATCAAACCCCATGTCAGCCACACCCTGCCGCTGGACCGTGTCGAAGAGGGCCTTGCCCTGCTGCGCGACCGGAAATCCACCGGCAAGGTAGTGATCACGATCTGATCACCCTCACATCTGGGCGTAAGCCTGACGCAACAGATCAGCCATGCGTGTGCCAGCCTCGCCATGCATGGTCTCAGAGACGTACATGTTGATCTTCTTGGTCGCCAGTTCCGGCAGAGTGCCTTTGTGGTTCACCTGTTCAAGGTGCGGCGGCTCGGTCCCTTCCAGCATGGCATTGATGGCAAGGTCCGCACTGACGGTCGCCTCAATGGTGCGATCCATGTCCGACTCGACGGCCAGTTCCCACGGGATGCCCGCGGCCTCGACCCGCCGGATCACGCCCGATCGGAAAATGCAGTTCCGCCCAAAAGCCAAACGCAGGGGCCGTTGCCGCCACGCGGTGCCCCCCGGCGCACCGATCCACAGCAGAGGCAGCTCTTTCAAAGTCTCCCCTCCGTTTTCCACGCCATCTTCGGTGGTCAGGATCAGATCGCATTCCCCTTTGCGGAAGCAGGTCTTCAATCCCTTGGTGTAGGACGAGTTCAACTGCACCTTCATACGGGGGAATTCCGCGTTAAACCGCTGCAAAACCATCGGTAGCGCCGGATAGACGATGTCATGGGGCACGCCGAGGATAATCTCGCCCTCATAGGCCGTGTCTGTGAGACGCGACCAGATCTCGTCATTCAATTCCAGCATCCGCCGCGCATACCCCAGCAGCTTTTCCCCTGCAGGTGTCAGCGCGATCTGACGGGCGGTGCGGTCCAGCAACTCGGCATCCAGCGATTCCTCCAGCCGCTTCAACTGCATCGAGACCGCCGATTGCGTCAGGTTCAAAAAGCCGGCCGCCCGTGTCACGCCGCCCGTATCCGCAACGGCCACAAACGATCGCAGTGCAGTCATGTCGAGGTTTCGGGCCATATCACAACTCCTGATGATATCCGTCAAATACATTCATTTTTCATATGCACCATACTCTGGCATTTAGATCAAGGAAATTGATCCAACCTTCATGACCAATCACAAACGATGAGACCAGACGAATGTCATCACAGATCAAAAGACTCTCTCTTCCGCTTTCGCGGTCCTCGCGGTTCTCGCTTCTGTCGTGGATCGGAACCACCCTTGCCATCGCCCGTCAGCGTCACGATCTGGCACAGCTTGACGAGCGTATGCTGTCCGATATCGGCCTCAGCGCAAATGAAGCACAGAAAGAAGTAAATCGCGCACCTTGGGATGTCCCTTCGCACTGGCGTTTTTAAGTGACTGATCCAGACCGAAAACCGACATCGCAACACTTGAAAATCTGAGCACCCTTGCCGATATTCTAAGGCAAAGGTGCTCTTTTCATTTGGAGCACATACATGTTTCGATTTTCGGAGGAAAAGGATGGCAGACTATAACACGATGCGCGCCACCGCAGCCGGCGCCCGCACAGCACAGATCGATGAAGGTCTGCGCGCGCACATGAACAAGGTCTACGGCACAATGTCCGTGGGCATGTTGATCACTGCGGCGGCGGCTTGGGCGATCTCGGGTCTGGCCACCACCACTGACCCGACCGCGGCTGTCGGCCAGATCGGCAATGGCACCTACCTGACCCAGTTCGGAGCTGCGATCTACACAAGCTTCTTGAAGTGGATCATCATGTTCCTGCCGCTGGGTATGGTTTTCGGCTTTGGTGCCGCAATCAACCGCCTGTCGGTTGCCGGTGCGCAGACTTACTTCTACGCCTATGCGGCCGCGATGGGTGTCTCGCTTAGCTGGATCTTCATCACCTTCACCGGCTTCTCGATCATCCAGACCTTCCTGGTGACCGCGATTGCCTTCGCCGGTCTGTCGCTGTGGGGCTACACCACCAAACAAGACCTTTCGGGCTTTGGAACCTTCCTGATGATGGGTGTGATCGGTCTGGTCGTCGCCTCGATCGTCAACATCTTCCTCGGCTCGTCGGCGCTGCAATTCGCAATCTCGGTGATTGGCGTGCTGCTGTTCTCGGGTCTGACCGCATATGACACCCAGAACATCAAGAACACCTACGTCCAGATGGCCTATGCAGGCGATAAGGAATGGCTGGGTAAGTCGGCGATCATGGGCGCACTGCAACTGTATCTGGATTTCGTGAACCTGTTCATGTTCCTGCTGCAGTTCATGGGCAACCGCGAGTGATCAGGCGCACAGCGCTAAAACAAATGGGGCCGGTCCAAAAAGGACCGGCCCTTTTCGTTTGTCTGTGTCTGTCTGGTTCATGCAAGGGTCATGGTCATATGCACCGCAGGAAATCGGATTCCGGGCGCAAGGGTTAGGTCAATCTCGGTCATCGCCATCAGGCCAACCGCCTCATAGAAGGGTACCGCTGTCAGCGTGCTCATGCATTCCAGCTTGCGCACTCCCTCATCAGCGGCGTGCTGCAAAGCGCGCGTCATCAAGGCGCTACCGATACCCTGACGGATGTGATCAGGGTCCGTCACGACATGACGAATATGGCCCATATTCGCGGGCAGAGCGGCACTAACAGGGCTTAGCCAGCTCCACCCACCGGCACCTACAATTTGGCCCTGTGGGGTCTCTGCCACGTAGTAGCTGCCAGAGCGCAACAGCTCGGGCTTGGCGACGCAAATCCGCGGCAAGGCGCGGCGCAGCAGGTCTGAGGGGTAATCGCGCTGCAACAGCACGGGATAGGATGCCTGCAACAAGGCTGTCACACGCTCGGCATCCTCAAGGCGTGCGGGCCGTATACTGTAGATCAAAGGTAAAGGTGGCATGGTCGTTCTCCAAATTGCCGGATGAAAATCTCTTGTGGGGATTTCCGGCGCGACCTTGCCTTAAAAAAGAAAAGAGCCGCGCCAGATGTCTGGTGCGGCTCTTTTGTCTGGTGTCCGAAGAAGGCTTACTTGATTTTGCCTTCTTTGTACTCGACATGCTTGCGCACCACCGGGTCGTACTTACGTACGACCATCTTTTCGGTCATGGTTCGTGCGTTCTTTTTGGTCACGTAGAAGTGGCCCGTGCCAGCGGTCGAGTTCAGACGGATTTTGATAGTGGTCGGCTTCGCCATGGTTCTCTCGTCTTTCGCTAGATCGGGCGGCGGTCTAAAACTTCCACCCGCAGGTAATCTCTTGAACCCCGCCTTTTACGGACGCACGGGGAAGAGTCAATAAGATTCCCAAGAGAACCAGCGTTTATTTGCAACTCTTTCGCTGATCCCTCAGGGGCGCACGATTTTCGCCGAAAATCGTGCTGAGAAAAATCCTTCGGCGAAGGATTTTGCCCTTTGGAAACCTATGCGCGGAGGGCCTGTAAGCCGGATTCTGTCCAAGCGCAGATGCGCTCTGGATGACCATTCATCTTGACCCGCAGTTACCTGCGGACCTCTAGCTGCCAACCCGGATCCCTGGGCCAAGTCATACCCTGCGGTCGCGCCGCGCGGGATCCCTATTCGGCATTGCTCCTGGTGGGGCTTGCCATGCGGGGTCTGTTACCAGCCCCCCGGTGGTCTCTTACACCGCCGTTTCACCCTTACCCCGAAGAACGGGGCGGTCTGTTCTCTGTGGCGCTTTCCCTCGGGTTGCCCCGGCCGGGCGTTACCCGGCACCATTGCCTTGTGGAGTCCGGACTTTCCTCGCAAGGCTGACGCCTTCCGCGGCCATCCAGCCCTCCGCGCAGGGGCGATTTATGATGTGGCGGGGTGGCGGTCAACGGGAAACCGCTTGGCAAGATTTTCGATCAAGGCGCAATCTACCCCATCCAGAGGCCCATAGGCCCACGGACGGAACCGCTGACGCACCGCATCTAGCAGCACGTGCTGCCCCACATCAGTAGTATAGCCAAAGGCCCGCGCCGCTTCTGCGAAGCGGTGGGCGTCCGCGTCAGGCACACAACCTGTGATCTGCGGCCACACCCCCTGCCCCTGCAACGCCAAGGCACGCCAGTCAAAGCGCCGCCCGGGATCGGCTTTGCGATCCGGCGCCATGTCCGAATGTCCGATAATGTGGTGATCGGGAATGGCCCAACGGCTGCGGATCCCCCGCATCAGATCGACCAGAGCCGCCATCTGTGGCGCCGGAAAGGGGCTGTAACCGTCATTCACCAACTCGACCCCGATCGAGCGCGAATTGACGTCAGTCACATCGCCCCACCGCCCTGCCCCCGCGTGCCACGCACGGCGTGCTTCATCCACCAAAGGAATGACACTCCCCTTAGGACAAATAACATAATGGGCAGAGACTTCGGCCTCGGGATCGCACAACCGATCGAGCGAGGCCTCAAGGTCCAACACAGTGTAGTGCAGCACGATCATGTGGGGCTGCACATCCCCCCGTCGGGGGCCGTGATTAGGAGACCGGCTCAGTTCTGGACCGCGCGCCGGAACGGCGTCGGGTCCCAAGTGCAGGCAAAACCATCGCCATCGGGGTCAACCCCCAGCTTGTCCTTGATCGGACCGCCGGACGCCAAAAACGCCGCTTGCGCCAGATCAGGCGAGGCATAGCTACCGCACGCCCGCGCATATTTCGTCTCGGCGCGGAAACTGCTGCGCTTGTACATCGGACGGCCAACAGGATTGTTCGTCTTCAGGGCGTAACCCACGATATTGGGCGAGCCATCGGGGCGCGGCGGTAACTCGCCGGGCTGAACAACTGTATAGAGCGAGCGGTTCCGCTCCAGCAGGGCTTTGTCGTCCTGAATGGTGCGTTCACTGCTGACCGCTTTGAAGTCATTCTCGTCAGACAGCTGAGGGTTCGCGCCGGGGGTCACCGTGATCGCGGGCGCAGGGTTGGATGGGCTGGCCTGAACCGGCACCGCCCCCGAGTTCCGACCAGCCAGATTGGCGGTGTTGATCGCCTCATTGGCCTGATCGCGCAGGTCCAGCACATTGCGGGGCGAGCCCACAACGCTGCGGGTTTCAACCGATGCGGCATCGAAAGACGTGGTCGGAACGGGCGCAGGGGTTGGCGCAACCGAGGTCACGCGCGGCTGCGACCCGCTCAGGTCCAGAACTTCGGACGAGATCACCGGCGCTGTCGGAATGACTGCACTGGTGCCCGGTGCACGATAGGGATCATAGCTGTTATAGCCCGGCCCGCTTTCGGGCAGGTCCGGCCCACACGCTGCCAACCCTGCAAAAGCCAGAATAATAAACCCAGTGCGACGCACCATCATGGACATTCTCCGTTCAGACCTAATGGTCTGTTACCACCACTTTGCCGGTTTTGCGACAAAGCCAGCCGCTTGCTCCAGAGCATAAGCGGTATTCAGCAGATCACCTTCTTCCCAAGGACGACCGATCAGCTGCAGACCCAGCGGCAGACCCTGACTGCTCAGACCCGCAGGTACGGTGATACCCGGCAGACCTGCCATGTTCACGGTAATGGTGAACACGTCGTTCAGGTACATCTGGACCGGATCGGCATCCGACATCTCACCCAAACCGAACGCCGCCGAAGGGGTCGCAGGGGTCAGGATCGCATCCACACCTGCATCGAACGCATCGCTGAAGTCTTTCTTGATCAGCGTGCGCACCTTACGGGCACGGTTATAGTAGGCGTCATAAAAGCCTGCCGACAGCACATAGGTGCCGACCATGATCCGGCGCTTCACCTCATCGCCAAAGCCTTCGGCACGAGTCTTCTCGTACATCTCGTTAATGCCATCACCGGCCCCCAGCTTGGCACGGTGGCCATAGCGCACGCCATCATATCGCGCGAGGTTCGACGAGGCTTCCGCTGGCGCGATCACATAATAGGCAGGCAGCGCGTATTTGGTGTGCGGCAGGCTGATCTCGCGCACTTCGGCGCCCGCATCTTTCAGCATGGCCGCGCCGTCGTCCCATAGCTTGCCAATCTCTTCGGGCAGCCCTTCGGGGCGGTATTCTTTCGGCACGCCAATGACCTTGCCGCGAATATCGCCGGTCAGCATGGCCTCAAAGTTCGGAACCGCCAGATCGGCACTGGTCGAATCCTTCATATCGTGGCCAGCCATAGCCTCCAGCATGATCGCCGCATCGCGCACGGTCTTGGTCATCGGGCCCGCCTGATCCAGCGAGCTTGCATAGGCAATGATGCCCCAACGCGAACAACGCCCATAGGTCGGCTTGATGCCCACAGTGCCGGTAAAGGCCGCAGGCTGGCGGATCGAACCGCCCGTATCGGTGCCGGTCGCCGCCAGACACAGGTCCGCCGCCACAGCCGTCGCCGAGCCACCAGATGAGCCACCGGGTGTCAGGTTCCGCTCATCCACCTTCCACGGGTTGATCGCATCACCATAAACCGAGCTTTCGTTCGAGCTGCCCATAGCAAACTCGTCCATGTTCAGCTTACCCAGCATCACCGCGCCTGCATCCTGCAGCTTCTGGCTGACGGTGGATTCATATTCGGGGGTGAACCCTTCCAGAATGCCACTGGCCGCCTGACTGGCGACGCCTTTGGTGCAGAACAGGTCTTTCATGCCGATCGGCAGACCGCACATATCCGGTGCATCGCCTTCCTTCAGACGCGCATCTGCGGCTTTCGCCCGCTCCAGCGCGATCTCGGGGGTCTTGTGCACATAGGCGTTCAGGGCATCGGCCCCATCAATCGCGGCAAGGCACGCCTCGGTCAACTCGACCGAGGTCACATCGCCCTTGCGCAGGGCATCACGGGCTTCGGCCAGCGTCAGTTTGTTCAGATCGCTCATGATTATTCCACCACTTTCGGAACAGCGAAAAAGCCTTCGCGGGCGTCAGGGGCGTTCGACAGAACCTTGTCCTGATAGCCGCCGTCAGTCACCACATCCTCACGGCGCTTCAGGCGCTGGGGAGTGACCGAGGTCATCGGCTCAACGCCATCCACGTCCACTTCGGAGAGCTGTTCGATAAAGCCCAGAATGCGGTTGAACTCTTCGGCCAGCGCGGGCAGCTGGTCATCCTCGACCTTGATCCGGGCCAGTTTCGCCACTTTCGCAGCGGTGCCTGTGTCAATCGACATGGGGCGATCTCCGTCCTACTTTCGCGTTTCCTTGGGCTTTACCGCCCCACGGCCCTGCCCGCAAGCGCCAGTCGCGCCTCAACCGAACACACCGCCTTGATTTGCGGCCCCGCCAGCAAAAAGCGCCCCGAAAGAAACGTCCAAGGCGCCCCTATTTCATCTTGGCAAAAATACCTCCGCCGGAGGCAATTACCCACGGCACAAGCCCTTGATGCCTGCGACAATCTCAGGGCGGGCCGCCAAACAGTCGGCCACCAATGCCTCGGCCTCAGCCAACAGCCCCTCTGCTTCGACCAACCGATCAACCAGACCAAAAGACAACGCCTCTTCTGCCAAAACCTTCGCTCCGCCCATCAGGATCAACTTGGTGCGGGCGGGACCGATCAAGGCGGCCATCCGGCCCGGATCACTGGGCTGCGGCAGGAACCCCAGCTTCATCACGGGGTAAAAGAACTTGGCCGCAGGCACCGCCAGTCGCACATCGCAGGCCAAAGCCATACCCATCGCGCCCCCCGCAAGTGTGCCATTGAGGGCCGCAATGGTCATGCCCTCACAAACCGACACCGCTGCCGACAGGCGCTCCCAGACCGGATCAATCGCCAGACCGGCCCGCGCCTCGTCCAGATCGGCGCCTGCGCTAAAGACCTTGCCGGTCCCCGTCAGGATCACTGCCCGCGCCTTGCGGGCGGCTTCAAACGCTTCGGCCAACTCGACCAGCATCGCTTTGGTCAGAGAGTTCGCCTTGTCAGGACGATTGATCGTGATGCGGTGCAGGCTGCCTTCGATAGAAACCTCGATCATACCAAACCCACCTTCATACGGATTTCCGCTTCCCTTAGTGATATTTCTTCGCCCAACCATGGATCGGCCTCAGGCCCGCACATCCACAGAAGACATTTCGCAGGCCATTCTGCGGGAATATGGTCGGACCACTCCAGCTGCGCCACCGGCCCGACGCCGCTGGCCTTGATCTCGCGCTGCATGTCCGTGGCGACGGTGCCGGGCGACAGGCCAATGGCCCGAATCCCTGCGCTGCGGTTCTCAAGATCAAGCGAGCGTGTCAGCATCGCCACCGCCGCCTTTGAGGCGCAGTAGGCGCTCCACCCTTCCACGGGACGATGGGCCGCACCTGAACTGACAGTCAGGAACGAGCCGCCTCCGCGGGCCTTCATCACCGGCAATGCAGCATGAAATCCGTTGAAGACGCCTTTCACGTTCACATCGATCAAATGCCCCCAAGCATCAGGCTGCACTGCATCCATGGCGCCGATCGGGTCAATGATACCGGCGTTGCCGACAACCACATCCAGCCCGCCAAAGGTGTTCACCGCTGCCTGCACCGCAGCCTCGACTTCCCAATAACGGCTAACGTCACAAGGCACTGCCAAAGCCTGTTCACCGATCTGGCCTGCCAGTTCGGCAACGGCCTCGCGGTTGCGGGCCACCAGAACCACATTCGCGCCTGCATCCGCAAAAACTCTTGCCGCCGCCGCGCCGATCCCACGGCTTGCGCCCGTGATCAGCACCGTTTTTCCCGCAACATCCGTCATATCGCCCCCTCGTTTATCGTTGAACCGCGCCAAAGCACGATTAAGTCATGTGGTGAATTCCAGCCTTGACCTCACACGTCGCGCAGGCTGAGTCTTGCGCCGACCATAAAACCAGAAAGGCCCATTATGATACCCCGCTTTCTGACGACAACAGCCATTGCCGCAGTAACGTTTTCCTCTGCTGCTTGGGCGGATGTTACGCCGCAGGACCTTTGGGCCGACTGGCAAGAGCAGCTTTCCGCAACCTATGACTCGTACACCATCGGCGACGAGACTTTGGATGGCGACACGCTGGTTCTCAGCGATCTGGTCGTGGTGATGCAGGACGACAGCAGCACCCTGTCCATCGAAGTGCCGCAGATCACCATGCGGGCCAACGGCAATGGCACGGTAACTATCACCACTGCCGAAGAATATCTGGGCCACATCATCGCCACCTTCGAGGAAGAGGGCCAGCGCTCTGAGACCGACATCGATTTCTTCGTGCGCCAGAATGGCCTGTCGATGCTGGCCAGCGGTGATCCGTCTGAGATCACCTACGACTATACCGCCGCCGCTGTTTCGGTGGGGCTACTGGATGTGAAACTGCCCGAGGCCGAGCAAGGCGTCACAGCCGCCTTCGATATGACGATGTCCAACCTTGAAGGCACCAGCACCTCCAAGATTGACGGCGACATGGTCGAGATCACCTCAAAGGTCATCACCGGCGCCACGAATATCACCGCCAACTTCGCCGAAGAGGGCACCGGCAATGCGCTGGCATTCAACGGCACCGTGGCCAGTCTGACCTATGACGGCAACCAGCGGATGGCCTTGGCTCCGGCCAGCAGCGGCGATCTTTACAACATGGTCGCAAACGGGGGCGAGGCCCATGCCAAGACCACGATCGGCGCAGCGACTTATACCTTTGACGTAAAAGGCGAAGACGCGGGCGTTGTCACAATCGAAACTGCAGGCAGCGCCGATGTGGTAGACGTTGACGCAGGCGGCTTCCGCATCGGAACCAACACCTATGATCCGGTGATCCGCGCCCAGTTCGCCCCCTTCCCCCTGCCGCTAGAGTTCGTCGCCAAGGGCTTTGACTTCAATCTGGCGATGCCAGTGCTGCCCGCCGAAGAGGAACAGGATTTCACCCTCGGCTTCGGTCTGCGCGATTTCACCATGCCCGATGTCCTCTGGAGCATGTTTGACCCCGGCGCGGCCCTGCCCCGCGATCCGGCAACCATCGCTATCGGCCTGAAGGGCACCGGCACCATGATGGAGCCGGTCTTTGATCAAGCCTACCTTGAGAATATCGAAACCAACTTCGATCCTGAAAACCCGCCCGCCGAGATGAACAGCCTCACCCTGACCGAACTGCTGATCAAAGCTGCTGGGGCGCAAATCACCGGCGAAGGGGCCTTTACCTTCGACAACAGCGACACAACCACCTTTGACGGCATGCCCCGCCCCTCGGGCGAGATCAGCCTGCGCGGCGAAGGTCTGAACGCCCTGCTGGAAAAGCTGGTCCAGATCGGTCTGGTCCCGCAGGAACAACTGATGGGTGCCCGCATGATGATGGGCATGTTCACCGTGGTTGAGGGCGAGGACATCCTGCGCTCGACCCTGCAAGTGAACGACGAAGGTCAGGTCCGCGCCAACGGACAGCGCATTCGTTAACCACAAACCTGATGCCGTGCGCCTCTTCTTGCGGCGCGCGGCTTGCAAGCGCCATGACGGAAGGCTACCTCTGACAGGAACATTCGGAGGCACCCTATGACGCAACGGCTTGAATCCCTGACCCAACAGCTGCTTGAGGCCGCCCGCCGCGCTGGCGCGGACGCTGCCGACGCTATGGCCGTTTCGGGCAGTGCCATCGACATAGATGTGCGTCAGGGCAAACTTGAGCAGGCCGAACGCTCTGAGGCCACCGATCTGGGCCTGCGGGTTCTGGTCGGTCAGCGTCAGGCCAATGTCTCGGCCTCCGACACCAGCACCAACACCATCGAAACCCTTGCCGCCCGCGCCGTCGCCATGGCGAAAGAGGCCCCCGAGGACCCCTACATCGGCCTTGCCGACCCAAGCCAGCTGGCCACCGATTGGGACGCCGCCGCGCTTGAGCTGTGGGATGACGCGCCCGAACCTTCGCCTGCCGAACTGCAAGAAGACGCCCGCCGCGCTGAGGCCGCGGCCTTGGCGCAAAGCGGCGTTAGTCAGGTACAGGCCGCAGGGGCCAGCTACGGCGCCCGCCATATCTGGCTGGCCGGAACCAACGGCTTTTCAGGCGGCTACACCCGCACCTCGCGCAGCACCAGTTGCGTCGCCATCGCTGGCGAGGGCCTAGGGATGGAACGGGACTACGACGGCGACAGCCGCGTCTTCCAGTCCGACCTGCGCACCCCAGAAGAGATCGGCACCCTTGCAGGCCAGCGCGCGACCGAGCGCCTGAAATCCCGCAAGCCCCCCACCGGTGCCTTTCCGGTGATCTATGACGAACGTATCTCCTCAGGCCTGATCGGCCACCTTCTGGCCGCCGCCAACGGCAGCATGATCGCCCGCGGCTCTAGCTGGCTGATGGATGCCCTTGGCAAGCAGGTCCTGCCCGAGAGCATCACCCTGACCGAAGACCCCCTGCGCCTACGCACCCAAGGATCACGCCCCTTCGATGCCGAAGGTCTGCCGACCCGTGCGCGCAACATCGTGGAAAACGGTGTACTGACCGGTTGGACACTGGATCTGGCCACGGGTCGCAAACTGGGCATGCCCTCAACCGCCAGCGCCGCCCGCAGCACCGGCGGCGGCCCCTCGCCCACCGTCACCAACCTTTCGATGACCCCCGGCACCATCACCCGCGACCAGATGATCGCGGAAATGGGCACCGGCCTTTTGATTACCTCGCTCATTGGCGCCTCGATCAACCCGACCACGGGCGACTATTCCCGCGGTGCCTCAGGCTTCTGGGTCGAGAACGGCGAGATCACCTATCCCGTCAACGAATGCACCCTCGCAGGCAACCTGCGAGATATGCTGATGACCGTCACCCCCGCCAATGACATCCGCCCGTGGCTCAGCCGTGTGGTCCCGTCCTTGCGGGTCGAAGGACTGACGATTGCCGGTGCCTGAGACTAACTACGCCACTGACCTCGCCTTGCTGACCGATGCGGCCTACCGCGCGGGCGAAATCGCCCTGCGCCACTTCCGAAATGCGCCGCAGGTCTGGCACAAACCGGGCGACGCCGGCCCCGTGACCGAGGCCGACCTAGAGGTCGACACCATGCTGCGCGAGTATCTGACCGCCGCACGCCCCGACTACGGCTGGCTCTCGGAAGAGACCGAAGACGACACCGCCCGCCTCGCCACTAAAAGAGTTTTCATCGTCGATCCCATCGATGGCACCCGCAGCTTCATCGAGGGGCAGGAAACCTGGTCCCACTCTCTCGCCATCGCCGAAGAGGGAAAGGTCATTGCCGCCGCCGTCTTCCTGCCGGTCCGCGATCGCCTCTACGGGGCCACATTGGGCAGCGGGGCCACAAAAGACGGCACGCTCATGGAAACGTCCCAGCGACAGGGCCTCACCGATGCCCATGTTCTGGCCACCCGCCCAAATATGGAGGCGCAACACTGGCGCAGCCTGCCCCGCATCACACGCCATCACCGCCCATCACTGGCCTATCGCATGTGCCTTGTGGCCGAGGGACGCTATGACGCCATGCTGACCCTCAGAGACGCATGGGAATGGGATATCGCCGCTGGCACCCTCATCGCCGCCGAAGCAGGCGCGACAGTCACCGACCAACGGGGCGCCCCGATCCGCTTCAACGCACCGGACCCCGCCAGCGACGGCGTCATCGCAGCAAACCCCACACTCCACTCGGCAATCCGCGGCGCCCTGCGCTAGCCCCTTCATCTTGACGCAAATACCTCGGGGGTGAATTGGGCCACCGGCCCAAGAGGGGGCAGAGCCCCCAACCCAACAATCGGCACAAATGCGCTAGCCGATCCCCTGTCCCGCCCCAAGCATACCAGAAACACCGCCCGCTCCTTGACCCTATGCAACAATTCCGTAGGGTGCGCCTCACATCCCTACTGCTCACCACGCGGAGACCCCCATGGCCCAACGCCTGCACCTTGTCTTTGGCGGCGAACTCGTCGATCCGTCGAAAACCCAGTTCAAGGATGTAAACGACATCCATATCGTTGGCATCTTCCCGAACTACAAAGCCGCCTATGATGCGTGGAAAGCCGAAGCGCAGCGCACGGTCGACAACGCCCACACCCGCTATTTCATCGCCCACCTGCACCGGCTGCGCGACGAAGAGATGGCAGCTTCTTCCACCGAAGAGCTCGGATAACCCTTGGGTCTGCGCCGCTCCATAGCGCTGTCCGTGCTTGCGGGCTTGCGTCCGGGCCGGCGCATCCTGCCCGATCTGCATTGGCAACCGCGCCCCGAGGGGCCGCTCTTGTGGCTTCACGCGGCTTCCGCGCTGGACCTAGAGGCGGCGCTGCACCTGCTGCAACGCCTCAGCGTCCTTGATCCGATGCCATCCATCCTGCTGACCTTGCACGAAGGGCTCTCGCTGCCCTCGCCGCCCCCCAAGGGCGTGCTGGTCGAGGCACCGCCCCCCGACAAACGGGCCCAAGTACAGGCCTTTCTGGACCATTTTCGTCCCGATCTGGCCCTGATCTGCGGCCGCCCTCTCAGACCCTTGCTCTACTGGACCATGTCAAAGGCTGGCGTGCCGATGACCCTTGTCAATGTACGCGGCAGCGATCTGGACCCGCCGGGGTTCCGACTGGCCCGCAATGTAGATCGCGCCATGGGATCATGCTTTCAACATATTATCTGCCGCGACGGCCCCTCGGCCCGCCGCATTGACCGCCTGCGCCCTGGACTGCCCCCGTCATTGCCCCTCGGGCGACTGGAGGAAGGCAGCACCACCCCATCGGCAAACGCGCGCGTGCTTGAAACCTTGCGGAACCAGCTGGCTGGCCGACCCCTCTGGCTGGCCGCCTACACAACCCCCGGCGAAGACCCGATGGTGGTCGAGGCCCACCGCCAAATGGGCCGCTATTCCCACCGACTGCTCTGCGTCATCGCCCCTTCCGAGCCCGAACGCGGTGGTGATCTGGCCACCATCCTTGGCAATCAAGGCTGGCGCGTGGCGCTTCGGTCCACCGGCGACACACTCAGCGAAGACATCCAGATCGTCGTGATTGACACCCCCGATGAGATGGGCTTGTGGTTCCGACTTGCCCCGATTAGCTTCATGGGAAGCTCGCTCATCCCTGGCTTCGGCGGCAAGGACCCTTTCGCGCCCGCTACCTTGGGCTCGGCAGTGCTCTATGGCCCCAATGTAGGACACTATCTGGACAGCTACGGGCGGCTGGTAAACGCAGGCGGCGCGCGCATCGTCAAAGATGCCAGTTCGCTGGCGCAAGGGTTGCAATTGCTTCTGGCACCGGACAAAGCAGCCGCGCAGGCCCATGCGGCATGGGACGTGGCCTCGCGCGGGGCCGAGGTCACCGACAAGGTCCTTGAAATCCTGCAGGAGCAACTGGACGAAAAGGTCTTTTCCTGATGCAGCCCCCTGCCTTCTGGTACAACGCCCCCGACCACCCGGGCTGGCAAGCCCGCCTTCTGGCCCCTCTCGGCGCCCTTTACGGCCACGCCACCGCCCGCCGCATCGCATCCTCCAGCGGCTATAAACCGGGCATTCCGGTCATCTGCATCGGAAACGTCAATGCAGGCGGCACAGGCAAAACCCCGACCACTATCGCACTGGCCCAACATCTGATCGCGGCGGGACACACACCCCACGCGATCAGCCGCGGCTATGGCGGCTCGGTCACGGCTCCCACCACGGTCGACCCGCGCAAAGACCGCGCCAGCGATGTCGGGGACGAGCCTCTCTTGCTAGCCGCATTCCTCCCCGTCCACGTCAGCCCCGACCGCAAAGCCGCCGCCGATCTGGCGGTCAAAGCAGGCGCAGATGTAATCCTGATGGATGACGGGCTGCAAAATCCGGACCTGCACAAGGACCTGTCGATCATCACCGTCGATGCAGACAAAGGCTTCGGCAACGGCCGCTGCCTGCCCGCAGGCCCCCTGCGCGAGCCGGTCTCACAAGGCATGAAACGGGCCGACCTGACCCTCTCGATCGGCACCCCGAAAGCGCAGACCCAGTTCGCCCAGCGCTGGTCGCAACAGATCACCACGCCCCACCTGACCGGAGAGCTCAAGCCCCTCGCCACCGGCATGGACTGGTCCCTGATGCCGCTACTGGCCTTCGCGGGTATCGGGCATCCGGAGAAGTTCTTCGCAACCCTCCGCGCCCTCGGCGCACCGCTGATCCACACCGAAGCCCTCTCGGATCATCAAGAACTCACCCCCGCCCTGATGCAACGCCTGCAAAGCGATGCCCGTGCGGCAGGCGCGCAACTTGTCACAACGGAAAAAGATGCGGTCCGCCTGCCTGACAGCTTCCGCAGACAGGTGCTGACCCTGCCCGTCCGGCTCGAGATCTCAGACTTAGGCCCCCTCGACGCCGCCCTCCAGCGGATCGGCCTGAACACCCCATAGAGACCGCTCTTTCATCTTGGCAAAAATACCTCCGCCGGAGGCAACCGCCGCACGCAAAGCGCACAGACGCCCGATCAATCTCGCAATCGCGCAAAAAACGCCTGCAAAAGCGCGGCAGACGGCCCCTCGCTGATCCCCTCGTAAATCTCGGGAACGTGGTGGCATTGGGGATGACTGAACACCCTCGGCCC
This sequence comes from Donghicola tyrosinivorans, assembly GCF_003003355.1. Classification (GTDB taxonomy): domain Bacteria; phylum Pseudomonadota; class Alphaproteobacteria; order Rhodobacterales; family Rhodobacteraceae; genus Donghicola; species Donghicola tyrosinivorans. The sequence continues at coordinate 29,838 of NZ_PVTQ01000001.1, read as the reverse complement.
CTGCGCGACGCCGCCGGATTTCGGATCACCCGCGCCGTAGTACAATCGCGATATCCGTGCGTTGCTGATTGCCGCTGCGCACATGGGGCAAGGCTCTAGCGTGACGTAGAGATCACAGCCCGTCAGCCGCTCCTGCCCCAGTGCGGTGCAGGCGGCGCGGATGGCCAACACTTCGGCGTGTGCGGTAGGGTCACAGAGCTCGCGGGTGCGATTGCCCGCTTGCGCAATCACCTCGCCTCCGCGCAGAATGACTGCACCAACAGGCACTTCGCCGCGATCTGCGGCGGCACGGGCCTCTGACAAGGCGATATCCATATGCGAACGGAATGTCATAGGATATGGCTTGCACCGGCTTTGCCTCTTTCGCAATCCTCAACCTTCGGATAATTGGCCGCCATGACCCGCAAGACACCCAATAGCGATCCGTCGCGCCGCCCGAACCGCCCCAATGGCCGCCCTGCTGGCCGCCCCATGGGCAAACCGCGCCCATCAACCGGCCCCAAGCCGGTTGATGCCGCGCCTGTGGACCCCACCAAGGGCGAGCGTATCGCCAAGGTGCTGGCCCGCGCCGGTGTTGCCTCGCGCCGCGAAGCGGAAAAGCTGATCCTTGAGGGCAAGGTCTCGGTCAACGGCAGCGTCATCGACAGCCCTGCCCTAAACGTCACCGGAAAGGACCGCATCGCCGTGGATGGCAAACCGCTGGATGCGCCCGAACCTGCGCGTCTGTGGCTCTATCACAAGCCCACCGGCCTTGTGACCACGAACAAGGACGAAAAGGGCCGCGAGACGATCTACGACAAGCTGCCCGAGGAACTGCCTCGTGTGATGTCTGTGGGCCGCCTTGACCTGAACTCCGAAGGTCTGCTGCTGTTGACCAACGACGGCGCGCTGAAGCGCAAACTAGAACTGCCCTCGACCGGATGGCTGCGCAAATACCGCGTGCGCGTCAAAGGCACGGTTGAGGACAAGACGCTGGAACCCCTGCGCCAAGGGATCACTGTCGAAGGCGAAAGCTTCCAGCCGATGGTCGTGAACTTTGATCGCCAGCAAGGGGCCAATGCATGGGTCACCGTGGGCCTGCGCGAAGGCAAGAACCGAGAGATTCGCCGCGCCATGTCGGCCATCGGCCTGACGGTGAACCGCCTGATCCGGATCAGCTACGGTCCCTTCCAATTGGGACAGCTGAAATCCGGCGAAGTGCAGGAAATCCGCGGCCGCGTTCTACGTGATCAGCTTGGAATGCCTGCGGAAGAAGAACAAACGCCCGCAAAACCCGGCCCCAAGGTGCAAAGACGCCGCAGAAAGCCTAGTTAAGCACGTCTTTCGTATCTTTTCCGCACGCTTTGCGGTATCACTGCCCCGTATTGTTTCGTTACGAGGGTACGATGCCGTTCGGGTTTGTCAGCTCTGATCCATTCAGCACGCTGTATTCGCTGCAAAACGCGGCAGGCCTTGTTTTTCTGGCATTTCTTCCGGCTTTGATGTGGTTGATCTCCCCCCTTATGCAAAGGGGGGCAGGGTCAGGTATTCTGGAAGGTACTGCCATTTTACCGCCCTTGGCCTTTTTTACTGGCGGCAGCATTCTTATCTTAAAGGCTGTGAAAAAGATCAGCCCTATCCCGTCGCTCAACGATCTGGACGATGACGTCGTGGCGCCCACTCGGGCCAGCCTGAGGTTGGCCTTTGCTGCTGCTTCAGGCCAGCATGTTGCCGATTTTACCCGCATCAATAAGGGACTGCCACAAGCGGGCAGCGCCCGAAAACCGAATTCCGGGCGCGCGGGAAACGTGCGCTTGTGTGACTGACTGAACGGAGGAACCGGATGTCCGGAACGGCCTTGCAGAAAGTGGCCTTCGCGCTGCTGTTTGCTTTGATTATGTACGTCTCGATCACAGGGGGCGTGTGATGGCGCAACGCTATGGCGGGGCCTACAGCCCTGATGCAGCCCCCGATACACCGCCGCCCGCGCAAGGCAACGGCCAAGCGTTCAAGCGGGTCAAACGCTCCAAGATCGGGATGCGCAGCAACCTGCTGTTCTTTGCCCCCCTGCCGCTGGCGATCCGCGCTTTCGGGGACGGGGCCACTGTCATGGCCACAAAGCTAAGCGCGTTCGGCCTGCTTATTTTGGCCGCGTGGCTGACCCGCGAAGGCATCCGCGCCCATGAGGCCTATGACGCCCGTCGCATTGCCCGCCGCCCTGCGATTCCGCGTAAGATGTTCGGCTCGGTCCTGACAGGGCTTGGGCTGGCGATTGCCTCTACGGCCAGCGCCTTCGATCCCCTCTCCGCCGCGATCTACTTCGTGGCAGGCACCGTGCTGCACAGTCTGGCCTTCGGCTTTGACCCCCTGACCAACAAAAGCGCCGAGGGCGTGGACACCTACCAGACCGACCGCGTCGCCCGCGCCGTGGAAGAAGCGGAAAAGCATCTGGCCGCGATGGCGGAGGCTGCCGCGATGACCCGCGACCGCCAGCTTGAGGCCCGCGTGGCCGGTTTCGCAGGCACTGCCCGCGATCTGTTCCGCACGGTTGAGAACGATCCGCGCGATCTGACCTCTGTGCGCAAGTATCTGGGCGTCTATCTGCTGGGGGCCCGTGACGCGACGATCAAATACGCCGAGTTGCACGACCGTGCGCCGACGGATGCCGCACGGCATGATTTCATGACCCTGCTGGATGATCTGGAGCGTAACTTTGCGTCAAGGACGCAAAAGCTTCTGACGAATGACAAAGAAGACCTCGATATTGAAATCGGCGTGTTGCGTGATCGTCTGGCCCGCGAAGGGGTCAGGGATATCGAATAACTGTTCAAAAGTACTACAATTTTTAAGAGGGAAGTGATTCATGTCTGCTATGACAGGCCCCAAGGCCGCAGAACAAGCCGCTCAGCAAACGCAGGAAGTGATCGCGGTCGCACAGACCCACCTGCCAGAGCCTAAGAAGGAATTGGTCATTTTGGACAACGCCGTAGGCGTCTCGAAAGAAGACATCACCAAGCGCATGGCCGAACTGGACATGAGCGACACCAACTCGATCGTCTCGTTCGGCTCTGCTGCGCAGGCGGAATTGCAGACGATTTCCCAATCGATGCTGGAAGGCGTCCGCAACAAGGACGTCGGTCCCGCCGGTGACAGCCTGCGCGACATCGTCACCACGATCCGTGGCTTCTCGATCAGCGAATTGGACCTGCGCCGCGACCGTAGCTGGTGGGAAAAGCTGATCGGCCGCGCCGCGCCCGCCGCGAAATTCGCCGCCCGCTATGAGACCGTTCAGGACCAGATCGACAACATCACCGAAAACCTCTTGGGTCATGAGCACAAGCTGCTGAAAGACATCAAGGCGCTGGACCTGCTGTACACCAAGACGCTGGAATTCTACGACGAACTGGCGCTCTACATCGCGGCGGGTGAGGCCAAGTTGGCCGAGCTGGACACCGAAACCATCCCCGCCAAAGAGGCCGAGGTTCAGGCCGCAGCCGAAAACGACCAGATCCTGCGTGCGCAGGAATTGCGTGACCTGCGTGCCGCCCGTGACGATCTGGAACGCCGCGTCCACGATCTGAAGCTGACCCGTCAGGTGACGATGCAGTCGCTGCCCTCGATCCGTCTTGTGCAGGAAAACGACAAATCGCTGGTCACCAAGATCAACTCGACCCTCGTGAACACCGTGCCGCTGTGGGAAACCCAACTGGCGCAGGCGGTCACCATCCAGCGCAGCGCCGAAGCTGCCGCCGCGATCCGTGGCGCGAATGATCTGACCAACGAGCTTCTGACCGCAAATGCGGCCAACCTGCGCGAGACCAACCGCAAGGTCCGCGAAGAGATGGAACGCGGTGTCTTCGACATCGAAGCGATCAAAACCGCCAACGCGGACCTTATCGCCACCATTCAGGAAAGCCTGCAAATCGCTGACGAAGGCAAAGCCAAGCGCGCCGCTGCCGAAAGCGATCTGAAAAAGATGGAGGCCGAACTGCGCGACACGCTGGCATCCGCCAAAGCGCGCAAGACCGGTCTGGGTGACACGGCAGCAACTGCCGTTCCGCCGCAGTAATCTTTGGGAGAACAGCTCTGACCTGCACACGACGACTGATCACTTTCGCCCCGTTTAAATTGCCCCTCGTGCTGGGACTGCTTGCAGTCATCGGGGGGTGTAGCGCACCGGTGACATTTCCGACCGTGCAGGTCAGCCAGCCCGCCCGCAACATTACCGAACAGCAAAAGGCCAGCCTCCCCGATCCGAACCCGCCTTACAAAGCGGCAACGCATAAAGGGAATGGCCTGCGCCGCTACTATGCGATGCTGCAACAGCGTCTGTTGAAACAAGGCAAGTTGCGCACTGCTGCCTCTGGCCCAGACATGACCTATAGCAGCCGCGATCTGGTACGGGATTTCGACCGGATCGCCTTGCATAGCGAATACATCTCGTCGGGGCGGCAACTGGTCTCGGTGAATGCGCCCTCAGTGCTCAAGCGCTGGAGCGATCCAATCAACGCATTCACGGTCTTCAGCGCCTCGGTCCCGCCAAGCCAAAGGGACGCGGCCCGCCGCAACGTGCAGGCCATGACCCAGCAACTGACCAAAGCCAGCGGCCACCCCGTTCGAATGGGCACGCGTGATAATGCAAATTTCTTCCTGTTGTTCATCGCAGAAGAAGATCGCGCCGCTTATGCTCAGGCCATGCAAGCGGCAATCCCCGAGATTGATCCCTTCACCCTGTCCACCGTACAGGCAATGCCGCGCAACCAGTTGTGTCTGGCGATCACGTTTCCAAAATCCAAAGGCTCGCCCTATATCGGCAAGACGCTTGTGGTGATCCGGGCCGAGAACCCCGGCCTACTGCGCCAATCCTGTATCCATGAAGAAATGGCACAGGCGATGGGCCTGCCCAATGACAGCTTTACGGCACGCCCGTCGATCTTCAACGACGACGAAGAATTTGCCTTGCTGACCAAACATGATGAACAATTGCTGCAAATTCTATACGATCGGCGCCTGAAGCCGGGGATGACCCGACAAGAGGCATTGCCAATCGTGAACAAGATCGTGTCCGATCTTAACGGACGATAATTTCAGGAAGGATTTTATGGGTATCTTCGATTTCCTCAAAGGCGAGTTCATCGACGTCATCCACTGGGTTGTTGACACCCGCGACACGATGGTTTGGCGCTTCGAGCGTGAGGGCCACGCGATCAAATACGGTGCCAAGCTGACTGTGCGCGAAGGGCAATCCGCCGTCTTCGTCCACGAAGGTCAGCTGGCCGATGTGTTCACCCCCGGCCTTTACATGCTGGAAACGAACAACATGCCGATCCTGACCACGTTGCAGCATTGGGATCACGGGTTCCAGTCGCCCTTCAAGTCCGAGATCTACTACGTCAACACCACCCGCTTTACCGATCTGAAGTGGGGGACCAAGAACCCGATCATGGTGCGCGATCCCGAATTCGGCCCCGTGCGTCTGCGGGCCTTTGGCACCTATGCAATCCGCGTCACCGATCCGGCCCGCTTCATGTCCGAGATCGTGGGCACCGATGGCGAATTCACCGCCGACGAGATCAGCTACCAGATCCGCAACATCATCGTCAGCCGCGCCTCGCAGGCGCTGGCGGCCAGCAATATTCCCGTGCTGGATATGGCGGCCAATACCGGCGATCTGGGCAAGGTGATCGTGGCGCAGGTCTCGCCCACGCTGGCGGAATACGGCCTTGAGATGCCCGAGTTCTATGTCGAAAACATCTCGCTGCCCGAAGCGGTCGAGAAGGCGCTGGACAAGCGGTCTTCGATGGGGATCGTCGGCAATCTGGACGACTATGTGAAGTTCAATGCCGCCGAGAGCATGTCGGCAGGTGACAGCGCTTTTGCGGCCTCGATGGGGGCTGGCATGGGCGCGGGAATGGGGATGGCGATGGGCGGCATGACCATGCAGCCGCGTTCCGGTCCTTGGGGCGCCGCCCCTGCCCCGCAGGCAGCCCCTGTTGCACCGCCGCCGCCGCCCGCAGAACACGTCTGGCACATCGCCGAAAACGGCGCGACGCAAGGACCGTTCTCGAAGGCGCGGCTGGGACGTATGGCCCAAGAGGGTGGCCTAACCCGTGACACGTTGGTCTGGACCGCCGGTCAGGACGGCTGGAAACGGGCCGAGGACGTGATAGAGCTGGCGCAACTGTTCACCGTCATGCCCCCGCCTCCGCCGCCGCCCCCGCCGGGTGCCTGATCCCATATGCTGTGATTTTCTGACAAGGGCGCGCTGAATGTCGCGCCCTTTCGCAAATCTGGTGCATCTGGGCATTGCCTGTGGATAAAATCGTGCAGTAGGCTGGCGACGCAGACCGACTTTCTTGCAAACCAATTTATGACCCAAGTTTTTGAATATGACCTGTTGCGGCCTTCTGACAATCTCGACCCGAAACACCGCCACAGGTTATCCGCACGGCCGGAGACCTGAATGAGTATCGAAGAACATCGTTTTCCCTGTGAACAATGCGGCTCGGACATGCGGTTCTCGCCCTCATCGGGACAGCTTTTGTGTGACCACTGCGGCCATTCGCGCCCCATGGTGGACGAAGCACATGCTCCTGCCCTGCGCGAGTTGAACTTTGAAGAGGCGCTGGCCCGCGAACTGCCCCAAGCAGAGTTTGAAGACACCCGCGTTGTCGGCTGCCCCAATTGCGGGGCGCAGGTGGAATTCGATGCGGATGTGCATTCCAAAGAATGCCCCTTCTGCGCGACGCCCGTGGTCATCGATACGGGCACTCACCGGCATATCAAGCCCAAGGCCCTGCTGCCCTTTGCCCTGAATGAGGACGCCGCGCGGGATGCCATGAACCGCTGGCTTGGCAAGCTGTGGTTCGCGCCGAACAAGCTACAGCAATACGCCCGCAAGGGCCGCAAGATGCAGGGCATCTATGTGCCCTACTGGACCTTCGATTCCCAAACCCAGACAGCCTATTCAGGGATGCGCGGCACGGTCTACTATGAGACCCAAAGCTACATGTCGAATGGCGAGCGGAAGACGCGGCAGGTGCAAAAGGTCCGCTGGACCCCTGCCTCGGGGCGCGTGGCGCGGTTCTTTGACGATGTGCTTGTGCTTGGCTCGCAATCCCTGCCCCGCAATTTCACCGAGGCGCTAGAGCCATGGGATCTGTCGGGGCTTGAACCCTACACCCCCGAATATCTGGCCGGCTTCCGCGCCGAGGGCTACACAGTACCGCTGGAAGAGGCGTTTGAAGATGCGCGGGTCAAGATGTCCCGCGTGATCGAGCGTGACGTGAAAGCTGATATCGGCGGCGACCGCCAGCGCATCGCCAAGATGGACACCAAGGTCTGGGACACCACCTTCAAGCACGTTCTACTGCCGGTCTGGGTGGCTGCCTACAAGTACCAAGGCAAAACCTACCGCTTTGTGGTCAATGGCCGCACGGGCCGCGTGCAAGGCGAACGTCCGTACTCGGCATGGAAAATCGCCATTGCCGTGGTGCTGGGTCTGATCGTTGCGGCAGGCATCGGTTATCTGGTAGCAACCAATCAATAGGGTTGCGAACCTGCCGTTCTTGGGTATTGGTAGCGCAAACATCAGTATCCGGAGGTTCCCATGATCCTTTGCTGCGGCGAAGCCCTGATTGATATGCTGCCCCGTCAGGCCACCACGGGCGAGAATGCCTTTGCCCCCCACGCAGGCGGCGCGGTGTTCAACACGGCGATTGCTCTGGGCCGTCTTGGGGCGCCCACCGGCATGTTCACCGGCATCAGCGCAGACTTCTTTGGCGACCAGCTGATTGAAACGCTAGAGGATTCAAAGGTCGATACCAGCACCGTACATCGCGCGGATGCGCCCTGCACCGTGGCCTTTGTCAAACTGGTTGACGGTCACGCGACCTATGCCTTCTACGATGAGAACACCGCAGGACGGATGCTGTCCACGGACGCTCTGCCCGAGGTCGGCGACGATGTACGCGCCCTCTTCTTTGGCGGCATCTCTCTGGTGGTCGAGCCCTGCGGTGCCACCTATGAGGCCCTGATGACCCGTGAGGCGGCAAACCGCGTCACTATGGTTGATCCCAACATCCGTCCCGGTTTCATCAAGGACGAGGCCGCTTATCGCGCCCGCGTCGATCGCATAATGTCGCTGGCCGATATCGTGAAGCTGTCTGATGAAGATCTGGAATGGCTGATGCCCGAAGGCGACATCGACAGTCGCGCCGCACAGGTTCTGGCGATGGGGCCGAAGCTGCTGTGCATCACCCGCGGCAAGGACGGGGCCACCGGCTACACCAATCGCGGCCGCGTGGATGTGGGGTCGGAACGAGTGACCGTTGTGGACACCGTGGGCGCTGGCGATACCTTCAACGCAGGCGTTCTGGCCTCGCTGGATCAGGCGGGCGTTCTGGACAAGGACGCGCTGGCTAGCCTGCCTGACGACGTGATCGCGGACGCCCTGCGTCTAGGGGCGAAAGCGGCAGCCATCACTGTCAGCCGCGCCGGCGCCAACCCGCCCTGGACCCACGAACTATGAGAGCGCTGATCCAGCGTGTTTCCGAAGCCCGCGTGGATATTGCGGGCGAAACCGTCGGCCAGATCGGCGCGGGGGTGATGATCTTGATCTGCGCCATGCAGGGGGACACCCCCGAGATGGCCGACAAGCTGGCCGCCAAGATCAGCAAGATGCGCATCTTCCCCGATGCCGAGGGCAAGATGAACCTGTCGCTGATGGACACCCACAAGGCCGCGCTAGTGGTTAGCCAGTTCACCCTGTCGGCGGACACGCGGCGCGGCAATCGGCCCGGTTTTTCCACCGCTGCGGCCCCTGCGGATGGCGATGCGTTGTATCAACACTTCTCTCAGGCGCTGCGCGATCTTGGAGTTCAGGTCGAAAACGGCCGCTTTGGTGCCGATATGCAGGTCCATCTGTGCAACGACGGACCCGTCACCATCTGGGTTGATACCGAGGCCTAAGTCCTCGTCACACGGACAAGAAAAGAGGGCTGCCTTCGCAAGAAGAGCAGCCCTTTCAGTCTTCAGTCTTGGGTCAGTCTTGGGTAATTTCTGCGATCAGGGCTCGCGCAGCGCCTCACGGGATTTGTAAAGCGGCTTCAAAAGGTACTGCAGGACGGTCTTTTCGCCTGTGTGCAGCTCGACCACGGCCTGCATACCGGGGCGGATCTCAACGGTTTTCTGACGCGCCAAAAGGTCCGAGGTATCGACCCGCACAGTCACCTTATAATGCGGATTGCCATCGGGTTGCTGGCTGCGTTCGTCCTTGAAGGTGTCAGCCGAGATAAAGTCCACTTTGCCCTCAAGGCTGCCGTAGATCGTGTAGTCATAGGCACTGAGCTTTACGGTCGCGTCCTGACCATGCAGGACGTTTGCGATGTCCTCGGGCTTGACCTTGGCCTCGACGAACAGCTCGTCATCCATCGGGATGATCTGCATGATCTCTTCACCGGGGCGGACAACGCCGCCGATGGTGGTGACCGACAGGTTGTTGACCACACCGCGCATGGGGCTGATCAGCATGGTACGGTCCAACTGGTCGCGGCTGGCCTTCATGTTCTGCTTCAGCGTCGCCAGTTCTTTCAGGGTTTCCGAATACTGCTCGGCCCGTTCCAATTCGGTCTGGGTGACGATCTCGTCGAACCGCTTCTGGGCGTCGGCGTGGGCCTTGCGGGCGCGGGTCACTTCGATTAGCGCCACGATCTTACGTTCCAGCAGGTTTTCCAGCAGGTCACGCTCTTCGGCGGACTGGTCCAGAACCTCCTGCGCGCCATCACGGCTTTTGACAAAGTCCGACTGGCGGGCCTGAATCAACGCCTTTTCCGAGGCCACGATATCGGGCGCGGCTTCGGCCAATTCAGGGGGTAGCGTGAAATCATATGCGCCAGCCAATTCGGCCTCAAGGCGGATACGGCGGATTTCCAGCGCCGAAATCTGCGCGCCGATGTCGTCCACTTCGGACCGGAAACGGGTGCTGTGCAGGCGGGCCAGTTCCTGACCACGTTCCACCGTGTCGCCTTCTTTCACGAAAAGCTCGGACAGGATACCGCCTTCAAGGTTCTGGATGATCTGCGGTCGCGAGGACGAGATCACCTCGCCCTGACCGCGCACGATTTCATCCAGCGAGGCAAACCCCGCCCATGCAATGAAGATGATCAGGGCTGCACCGGCAACACGGATCATCGTCCGTGATCCCTGAATGCCATCATCAAGTTCGGTGCTGAGGGTCGACATGGCTTACCTCGTGATTTTGCCAGCGGCGTTTTGGGTCAGATGGGCCACAACCTGCTCGCGCGGACCGTCCACGGCCATCCGGCCATTCTGGAAGATCAGGGTGCGGCTGGTTAGCGACAGGATCGGCAGACGGTGGGTGGCGACAACGGTGGTCCGCCCCTTCAGCCAAGTGCCCAGACGGCTGACCAGAGTGGCCTCAAGGGTTTGGTCCAACGAAGCGGTCGGCTCGTCCAGCAGGACGATGGGCGGGTTCTGTAGCCAGATGCGCGCCCAACCAATGGACTGGCGCTGACCTACGGACAGGCCCTGTCCGCCGTCGGTGATCTCAAGGTCCAGCCCCTTGTGGTGGGCTTTCACGAACGGCCCCAGACCCGCGAAGTCCAGCGCTTCATAAAGACGGTCGTCGTCCCGCTCTAGCTGATGCAGGTTCAGGTTCTCACGCAGGGTGCCTGCGAACAGGCGAACGTCCTGACCAAGGTAGCCAATGTTGCGGCGCAGATCGCGGGGCGCAATCTGCCCCATATCCACACCGTCAATCAGCAGACGACCACTGGAGGGGGCATAAAGACCCGACAGCAACTTGAGGAAGGTCGACTTGCCCGAACCATTCACACCCAGAACCGCCACCGCTTCGCCAGCGGGGATTTTCAGGGTCGGGATATCAAGGATCGGAGCGCCGTTTTCCTTGTCGTACTGGAACTGGGCCTGACGGAATTCAAACGCGCCTTCCAGACGGTCGCGGCGCAGGTAGGTACGGCCAGCGGCCAGATCCTGTTCGGCCTTGGCGATGGTATCCAGACCATCCAGCGCGTTCTTGACGTTTGACCAACGGGCCAGCGTCCCTGCCAACTGGGTCAGCGGCGCCAGCGTACGGCTGGTCAGAATACCGACCGCGATGATCGAGCCCACAGTGAATTCGCCCACGAACACCAGATAGGTGCCGGTCACCACAGCAGCGATATAGGTCGCCTGCTGGATGCCTTGGCTCCAGTAGGTGATGGCGGTGGACAGACGGCGCTGCTCGCTCGACTTGATCGAGCTGAGGCCGGTCAACTCCGACCACACACGACGGATGCGATCCTCGCCGCGCTGGGTCTTCACGGTATCCAGTTCAAAGATGGTCTCGTACAGCAGACGCGAGGCGCGGGTCGATGCGCCCTGCGTTTCTTTGGTCAGACGGATCATCTTCTTTTGCAGCAGGAAGCTGGGAACAACCATCAGCACGCCGCCAAGCACCAGCACCCACACCACGCTGCCCGCGATAGAGGCCACCAGCGCAAGGAAAACGATGATAAAGGGCAGATCCGCAAGGCTGCCGATCGAGGCTGCGGTAAAGAATTCACGGACCGAGCCGAATTCACGCATGGCCGCGAATAGCTGCGAGGGCGAGCCGCCACGGAAATCCGAGCGCATCCCCAGAAGCTTGTCCATCAGCATCCGCTGGATGTTCAATTCGATCTTGCGGCCGGCGCTGTCCATCAAACGGGCGCGGGCCAGCTTCATCATCGCCTCAAGCGACAGGGCAATCAGCGCACCAATGGCCAGAACCCACAGGGTCGCTTCGGACTGGTGCGGGATCACGCGGTCATAGACCTGCAAGCTGAACAACGCGACAGACACCGCCAGAATGTTGGCAATGAGCGAGCCGAAGGCGATCTCGGCAAAATAACGGCGCAGCTTGTGGAATTCACCCCAGAACCAGTGGGCCTGCTCTTCGACGGGGGCGTGCACTTCGCGCACCTGATCGATCGAGACTTCAGCGCGGACCATGACGCCTGCGAAGAAGGGCTCGAACTCGATCATCGGCACATAGGCACGGTTGTCGGTGCAGCTGGTGTCATAGATCACCAGTTCGTCGCCCATTTGGTCCAGAACCAGCACGGACTGGCCGCTGATCATCTGCGAGATGGCAGGCCAGAGTTGCGGGGTCAGCTGGCCAACGGTCATCACGCGGGTTTTCAGACCCACCGATTGCAGACCTGCGGCCATGGCTTTGGGCTGGGTCGCGTCGGATTTGCCCGAACGCACCATCGCCTCAAGAATATCGCTGGCCGAGGCGTCCACGCCAAGGAAGCTGGCATAGACGGCGGCCAGATCGGCACGGGCACGGGCGCGCCCTTCGGTATCTGCCTGCGGTTTAGCTGCCAGTTTGGTGGTGACTTCGGCCACGCCGATGGCGGCGGGCTTTACGGCCTTGATTGTCGGACCGGCCTTCACACCTTTGGGCGCTTCTGGCGGGACCACACTTTTCAGCTTGGCTGCCGGATGAGGCGGATTTTCAGCGCCGCCGGGCTTTACGGTCAGAGAGATAGGCTCGTTGCTCATACTGCATCCCCGTTCACCAGAAGTCCGTATTCATTGGCGATGCTCAGTCGGGTCAGGATCGCGTCATAGCGCAAACCCACATGCTCCAACTGGCTGTCCACCATGCCTTCATAGACATTCACAACATCCATCACCTGACGCTGTCCGGCCTCATACTGTTCCTGGAACAGCGTGTAGTTGCGCTTGGCTTGCGCGGCCAATGTGCCGGTGTTCTGCTGCTGCCGGTCGAGCGAGGCCAGCTGCTGCTGCAAACGGGCCACGACGCGGGCGGTGTCCTCATAGGCCTGCTGGATTTGCGCCTCGGCGGCCTGCTGGCTGGCGTCTGCCGCGCCAAGGCTGTCAGCGGTGCCAAGTCCCAGCATCCCGCCCCCGAATACAAGCGCGCCGGAGGAGTCATCCTTATTTGCCGCGCCGCTTGCCGTCAGCGATGGCAACAGACCCGCGCGTTCGATCTTGGCTTCGGCGATAGTGCGGCTGCGCTCGCCTTCGGCGCTCATAACGCTAAGGGGTTCGGTGCCTTCGGGCACAGGCGCAATGTCGGAAATCCCGCGCAGATCATCCAGCGGATAGGCGGCCATCGCGTTCAGCTCGGCCAGAGCCGTCGCGGCGGTTTCCATATCCGCGTTCAGAGTTTCACGGGCTTCATTCAGCTTGAGGCGCAGGACGTTCTCATCAGAACTGTCCGAGACACCACCGGCCACACGGGCCTCCATGATGCGCATAAAATCGGCCATATCCGCAGCGGCCTGACCTGAGATTTTCGCACGGGCTCGGGCTTTCTCGGCAGTGATAAACAGCTTCAGCGCATCCATAACGCGCTGGTTCGAGCTTTCGCTCAGGCTCGCGGCCGCCACTTCCACGTCAGCGGCGGCATAGGCGCGCTCGGCCTTTTTGCGACCGTTGTCAAAGATGACCTGCTCAACCAGCAAGGTCGCCACAAAGTCACCCATATTGTCCAAAGAAATCTCGGGCCCGATCTGGGGCAACCAGTTCTTTTGCGCCGCACTAGAGCGCAAAACGGCCGCACGAAGCTCTGCTTCTGCGGCGCGCGAGTTTGCGGCCATCACAGCGTCTGCAACCTGATCGAAACTTGACCCTTCCGGCAGCACACTACGCCGCGCTTGAAGGCTCGTGATCAAGTGAGACCCTTGTGTATTCGCCGCATTCAATCCATGCGTCGGAGCGGCCTCATAGGCCTCGCCCGACTGTCCGTCATTCGATCCCATGCACCCGGCAAGCGCAAAAAGCGCAACACCGGCAGCAAGGTATGCTGCCCGTCTCATTCAAGAACTCCGCTCAATAGCGCCTGCTATATTTTTATATTTGGTTGGCGCAGCCTCGGCAGGCAGGGCGTATCCGCCCTGCCCGATGTCATTTTTCTTAAACCTTAGACGACGTTTACGTCAATTTCCTGATCAACATAAACCGTTGCTTCGCCAAGCGTGTAGACATCGTAGTTGGTGCCATCGACGTTCTCGACGGTTTGTGCGGTCACGCCGGTCAGGTTGACCGTATCGTCTACACCACCTTCGATGGTCACGCGGTCGCCGTTTTCCGACAGAGCAAGCACTTGGGCTTCGGTCAGGTTCAGCACCGCGTCAGTTGCGAACGACAGTTCGATCTGATCGATATTGAAGTTATTGGTCACAGCGCTGCCAATCGAAACCTGGCTAGTCGCAGTATCGTCCAGCGCGATGTAGGTTGCGCTCGAGTTACCGGCCAAATCCGCAATCGACATGACAACATCTTCGCCGTCACCCAGCGGATTGATGAAGGTATAGTCGGTCGAGTTAGTGATCAGGTCAGGATCGCTGTAAACATCGAAGTTCAGGTTCGCACCAACAGTCAGGTTGTCGATGCTGGCGCCATCTTGTGCCACCGCTGCAACCGACAGAACGTGATCGCTATCAACAACGTTGTCCATGGTCAGACCCGATGTTTCGTTCAACGTGTTGTATGTCACGTCGCCCGCGTTCATCGCGTCGGGAATGATGGTGTCAATGTCGATCGTATCGGTGCTGCCGTACTGATCATCGGTGTCGTCAATGTTGCCTGCTGCATCGGTGTCGAACATCACGACCTTTGCGTCATCCAGCTCGATCTGGCCGATCTGGGCAGGCGTAAAGGTTGCGGTCCACGCACCGGTGGTCGGGTTCACCACAGCAGTGGTTTCAGCAAACACGGTGCCACGCAGCGACACGACCGAGTAGTCATCGGGGTAGTAGATGCGCACGGTGACATTGGTCGAGCCGATCTCAGAGGTACCCGTCAGAACAACACCGCCATCGTTGGTACCCGCATTGAAAGTATCACCAAGCTCGTTGATGCTCATGTTCACGACTTTGGTGTCGATGTCGATGGTGCCACGTTCGCCCTGAGCCGACTGCACACCGTCGGTTGCGGTGCTGTTGCCCGCTGCGTCGGTCGCAACTGCACTGACGGTCACACTGTAGCGGTCTGCAACAGGGACAGTGCTGGGGTAATCGAAGAACCAGTCGCCGTTTGCATCAATGTTGGCCGCCGGAACGGTATATGTGCGCGAGCCGATGGTCAGAACAATGGTGTTCGACGGATCGTCGGTCGTACCATAAAGCGTCGCGGGCGCATCGGTGCCGATTGCTTCTTCGTAGTTGGCGGTATTGTCGCCTTCGAAGTTCGCGGTATCGACGGTCACAGCCACTTCGGTGTCGATGACAACAGTGTCGTCCTTGGTGATCGTGTTGCCGTACTGGTCAACAGCCGTCACCGACATATCGAAGGTGTGCTCGCCCGAAGGAACCTGCGACTCGGTGAATTCGATGGTCCAGTCACCGTTTGCATCAACCAACGCCGAACCGGTCACAGCGGTGCCGTTCACGTCGACAGTCAGGGTCACAGTTGCGCCAGGCTCACTGGTACCGGTGATACGTACACCGTCTTCGGTGTCGTACTCGGTTTCATTCCAGACGTCGTTGGTGCTGCCCGCGCCATCGGTTACGACAACATCGACAACAGTATCAACGAGGAAACTGGGGCCGGTTAGCGTGGTCGAGGTGCCGCCAACAGGGGTCACAACCACGGTCGAGGTATAGTTACCATCTTCCGAACCGTCGTCATTCCAGTCGGCGTCGCCGGTCGAAACGCTCCAATTGCCGTTGGTGTCGGCAGTGGTGGTCAGTGTGATATCGTCAACGGTCACAACAACGGTCGAGCCCGCAGGCGCGGTACCGGTGATCGCAACGGTTTGCGTTGTCGGGTCACTGGTCACAACGTGCGTGCCGGGGTTCACGGTGATCGGCGTGGTGGTGCCGGGATCGGTCGGATCGGTAGGGTCCGTCGGATCGGTCGGGTCGGTCACGGTGGTGCCGCCGCCGCCATCCTCATCGCCGCCGCCCAGTGCCGCTGCACCCAGAAGACCTGCGCCGATCAGTGCGCCGATGGGGCCAGCACCAACCAGAGCCGCAGGCGCCAGCATGGCCACCGCGTCATCATCATAGGTCTCTGCTGCCAGAACCTCATCGCCATCAACGAAGATCAGATCGTCGGCGGGGTTCCATTTGCCCCAGTTACCGGCATCCGCGTAATGCGAGAAGGTGGCAGTTCCCATATCTTCGGTAAACAGGACCTGAGACAGTTCGCCATCTGCAGACAGATACAGCTTGTTTGTATCGCTGGAGAAAAAGTCCTGAAGTACGATCGTCCGGCCATCAGCCAGATAGATCTGAAGGTTTGCGCCTTCACGTACAAAATTGGTTACAGATTCACGCCGCAGGTTCAGCGAAATCTCTTGGCCGACGCCCATCTGAACAAGGGAAGCACCCTCTTCAGCCGCCATGGCACCACGGGACACGGCTCCACCGCCGCTCTTCACGGCATAGTCAATAGCTTGCATATCTCTGCTCCGCCTCAATCGAGCCCATTTGTTTTTATTGGAGGGCCCTGTCTACCTTTTGGGTTCAAGTTACCTCCTTTCAGCCACATTCGCTAGAGTTTTCGCTATCCCATTGGTCGTTGTGGCCTTTTTCCACCACTTCACCGCGCCGACCACAATATTTCGCGGAATATTCAATGCAAACGCCCTACGGTTGTGCTCATTTCTGCAACAATACATCCGATACTTATGAAATTGATCCACCGAGGCGCGTCAGAGCTGGCAGCAAAGTCAGCCCGCTTTTGCCCTTGTGATTTTCAGAACTGCCCTAAACAGAGCGCACGACGAATCAATTGAGTCGGAGAGAACACGGCTCCTGACAAAGTGTGATTTTTGCAGCTTTCACAGTAGAATGGAGGTGACAGTGAAAGTGATCTGAGCAAGGCCATACACGATATACCCGCGCCCGCGTCAAAACCCGCCCGTTTGTGGAAACCAATCATGTCAAATAATATACGTAATTTTTGATTACAATTTCCGCTCGCCCGCTTATCCTTTGGGTTAGTCAGCGACCCGCAATGCAACCAGACCATTTTCTGTCTTCGGGCATAGTCAGCAAAGCTCTACCTAAAGCCGAGCCTTTCCTTTCGAGAGAAAAATCCAAATACCCGCAAAGGAACGGGCCATAACACTTGCCCTATTTTGGCCACTTCACGGCCTTGCTTCACCGCTTCTCCAAACGAAAAACGGCGGCCCAATGAGCCGCCGCTTCCAATTCGCTGCAACAGGCGTTCGACTTAGCCCATACGCTCGGATGCATAGCTGCCGGGCGATGCGGGGAAGACAACGGTCTTGTTGCCGTTCAGGAAGACGCGGCGATGGATATGTGCGTGGATGGCGCGGGCAAGCACTTGCGCTTCGACGTCACGACCCAAGGAGACATAGTCATCAGGGCTCTGCGCGTGGGTGACGCGGATGATGTCCTGTTCGATGATCGGGCCTTCGTCCAGATCAGCGGTCACATAGTGCGAGGTTGCACCGATCAGCTTCACGCCGCGCTCGAAGGCTTGCTTATAGGGGTTTGCCCCCTTGAAGGACGGCAGGAACGAATGGTGGATGTTGATGATGCGGCCCGACATCTTCTGGCACATCTCATCGCTGAGGATCTGCATGTAGCGGGCCAGCACGATCAGCTCAGCGCCGGTATCCTCGACCACTTGCATGATCGCAGCCTCGGCGGTGGGCTTGTTCTCTTTGGTGACCTTAATGCAATGGAAGGGAATGTCGTGGTTCACGACGACCTTCTGGTAGTCCATGTGGTTCGAGATCACCGCCACGATATCAATCGGCAGCGCGCCGATGCGCCAGCGGTACAGCAGGTCATTCAGGCAGTGGCCAAAACGGCTGACCATGATGACGACCTTCATCTTCTGGGCCTCATCGTGGAAGTTGTAGTCCATCTGAAAGGCTTCGGCGACAGGCGTAAATGCGGCCTCGACATCCGCCAGATCGGCGCCCTGCTCGCTTTCGAAGCTGACGCGCATAAAGAAATTGCCGGTCTGCGCATCATCGAACTGCGAGCTGTCCGTGATGTTGCAACCTTTGTCGGCCAGATAGTTTGCGATGGCGGCCACAATCCCGCGGGTCGAGGGACAGGTGACGGTCAGGGCGTACTTGGTCATTCTCGTTATCCTTAGAACGAAGTGATGTTGGGCGGGGACGCCACCCCGAGGGGCGCGCCGGATGTCGGGATGGTCAGGCAGTCAAGCCTGTGGGTTCGGGCAGGCCATTGGCGCGACAACAAGCCGTCACCGTGTTGGCCAAAAGGCAGGCGATCGTCATCGGCCCCACCCCTCCTGGGACAGGTGTAATCGCCCCTGCGACCTTTGATGCGTCGGAAAACGCCACATCGCCCACCAGACGCGTCTTGCCTTCACCCTTCTCGGGGGCATCGATGCGGTTGATGCCCACGTCGATGACAGTTGCGCCTTCTTTGATCCAGTCGCCGGGCACCATCTCGGGGCGGCCAACAGCAGCGACAACGATATCGGCGCGGCGGACAACCTCGGGCAGATCCTTGGTGCGGCTGTGCGCGATGGTCACGGTGCAGCTATCGCCAAGCAGAAGTTGCGCCATCGGCTTTCCAACGATGTTGCTGCGGCCCACGACCACGGCGTTCATGCCCGACAGAGACCCGTGATGATCGCGCAGCATCATCAAGCACCCCAGCGGCGTGCAGGGCACCATGGACTTTTGCCCCGTCCCCAGAAGACCCACGTTCGAGATATGAAACCCATCCACATCCTTCGCCGGATCAATCGCGTTGATCACCAGATCGCTGTCCAGATGGGCGGGCAGCGGCAGCTGCACCAGAATACCGTGAACGGCTGGATCATTGTTCAGCTGGTCGATCAGCGCCAGCAGGTCGGCCTCCGACGTCTCGGCATCCAGCTTGTGTTCATAGCTGTTCATGCCTACTTCGACGGCCTGCTTGCCCTTCGAGCGCACATAGACCTGAGAGGCCGGATCCTCGCCCACCAGCACTACCGCCAGACCGGGGGTGATGCCGTGTTCTTCTTTCAGGCGGCTTACGTGGCCGGCCACTTGTTCGCGCACCTTGGCCGCGAAGGCCTTGCCGTCGATGATCGTTGCGGTCATGGGTCATCTCCCGTTTCGCGCGTCATGCGCCATCTGTGCACCCCTTGGGTGCGGCTGCGGGACTTTATGTATCGGAAATTACAGCAAGAAACGTAAAAATATCCACATTGCCCGCATTTTTACAGGGGCAGAACGTGCAGATCAGATCGCCGGTTTCCTATCGGCAACACGAAGTCACCGATAGGTACATCCGATCTATTTTCGACCAATTGATCGAAAAATTGATTAGAGCAGCTGCAACAGTCGGCGCATCGCCGCGTTGTAGCCCTCAATCCCAAGACCCGCGATCACCGCCGTGGCAATGTCCGAGACATAGGAATGGTGACGGAAAGCCTCGCGCGCATGGACGTTCGAGATATGCACTTCGAAGATCGGCATTTCGCAGGTCAGCAGGGCATCGCGGATCGCGACCGAGGTATGGGTGTAGGCCGCCGGATTGATAATCACACCGCAGCCCTCAAGGCGGGCTTTGTGGATGGTATCCACGATCTCGCCTTCGTGGTTCGACTGGTGGAAGGAAATCTCATGGCCCTCCGCCCCTGCGATCTCGCGCAGCTTGGCCTCGACGTCGGCCAGTGTGTCGTGTCCGTAAATCTCGGGCTGGCGCTTGCCCAAGAGGTTCAGGTTGGGGCCGTTCAGGACAAAAATCTTCTTGGACATGGTGTTGTCTCCCAAAATAGTCCGGCTTGGGTCGCAAATTCCAAAGCGTTGGTCAATCGGGCAATCACTGGCGCCATGCACCAGAATTGACGTGGCGAACCTGACCGGACGATCAATGCCATCCGTGCAGATCCTGCCGTAGACTGACGGAAGACTATGGATGATGCGTCGGCAAGACACAGCCTTCCGGCCTCCATCATCGTTCATGCAGCGGTATTCGGAAGGACTCAGCCATGCGCCTGTCACTCAAAGCCCGCCTGACCCTGACCTTTATTATGCTACTTGGGCTGATGGCCGCGATGGGGGGCTTTTCACTGCATCAGTTACAGGCCATGCAAACGCGCAGTCAGACCATCGTTCAGGATAACTTCAGCGCGATCCGGACCTTCGATGAACTGGCCGAACAGCAGGCCGAAATCCAGCGGATTATGCGCGATTACATCATGCTGAACGACGACAGCCTGCGCCGCACGTTCACAGCCGAACTTGAGGCCCTGCGCGGCAAACAAGGGTTGGTGCTGGACACCGCCCGCGCCACTGCACGGCCCGAGACGGTCAAGCTTCTGGACCGCTACGACAGTCTGCGAAAGGAACTGGAGGGGATCAACACCCGCGTGCTTGCCGATCTGTCAAATGGCGACCAGGCGAAGGCGTCGGAAAAGCTGTTCATGAACAGCTCGCTGGTCCACTCAGAGATGTCCACCACCATCCGCGAGGTCCAATCGCGCGAAACCCGCGCAATGGACGAGGCCGTCACCGCATCGCAGCAAGCCTATGAACAGGCGCGATTGATCGCTTTTGGCATCATGGCGGCAGCGCTTCTGGTGTCGATCATCGCCGCCTTCCGCATAATTAAAACGCTGATGAAGGGGGTCTACAAAGCCAACCTTCTTAGCGCCCAAGTGGCGAATGGCGATCTGACCCATATGGCCAATATCACCGGAAATTCAGAACTCAGCGCCCTTTTACACAATCTGAACCGCATGGTCATCGGCCTGCGCGGGATCGTGACCGAGGTCCAAACCGGTGCCGAGCATGTGGCCGTAGGGGCCACGCAGATGGCCCGCTCGTCCGAGAGCATCAGTGATGCCTCCACACAGCAAAGCGCGGCGACAGAAAGGGTCGCGTCGGCGATTGAAGAGATTAACGGCAACATCGCCCGCACCGCCGAGAACGCCCGCATGACCGAAGCCGTCGCCGTCGAGGCCGCCAGAGATGCCCGCATCAGCGGCGAAGAGGTCCAACATGCACTGGCCGCCCTTAGCGACATTCTGGCCAAGGTCGGCGTCATCCAAGAGATCGCACGCCAGACCGACCTGCTGGCCCTGAACGCCGCGGTCGAAGCTGCCCGCGCGGGCGAGCATGGGCGCGGCTTTGCCGTGGTGGCCCAAGAGGTGCGCAAACTGGCCGAACGCAGCCAGTCCGCCGCGATAGAGATCAGCAAGATCTCTGCCGGATCGGTTATTGCCACCAAGGATGCAGGCAACAAGTTGAATGCACTGGTGGAGTTGATTGAGCGCACATCGGCACTGGTCAG
This sequence comes from Donghicola tyrosinivorans, assembly GCF_003003355.1. Lineage (GTDB taxonomy): Bacteria > Pseudomonadota > Alphaproteobacteria > Rhodobacterales > Rhodobacteraceae > Donghicola > Donghicola tyrosinivorans. Next base: position 8,587 of record NZ_PVTQ01000001.1, on the reverse strand, counting down.
TGACATGTCGCGCGCAAACTCGGAAATCGCTCAGGGCGCGGAACAAATGCGTAAGACGATCATTGAGTTGGACGATTCAACCCAAGCCAATGACTCTGCCTCGGTCGAGATGTCGTCCACTGCTGAAGAACTGGCTGCACAGGCCGCCGCCCTGCGCGAGACGATCAGTAATTTCACTGTCGCCGAGAAGACGGCAGACGTTCCCGCCGCAGCAGAGGCGCCAGAGCCAGAACTGGTAGAAGAGCCTGCCTAAAGTCTTAAGGCAGCGGTGCTGTCCGATAAAGCGCGATGCGCATACCGCCGTGAGGCACGGGCGGAAGGCCGGGTAGAAAGTCCAAGCCGGTGGCTTTTGCAAGGCCGGGCTCGCTGGTGACGATGCCCACACGCCAACCGTGGAACCGCTCTTTCAGCGTTTTGCCAAGGGCACCGTAAACCGCGAACAGGTTCTTTTTATTGCCGATCCGCGCGCCGTAAGGCGGGTTCACGATGACCAGACCGGCGGGCACGCCTTCGGGCGGAGTCAGGTCGCTGACGCTTTGACAGGTGAACTGACATGCATCCATGACCCCTGCCCGCGTGGCGTTCGCGGTGCTCATCCGAACGGCACCCTGATCCCTGTCTGACCCGAAATAGCGCAGCGGCGGGACCGTAGGTTCGGCGCTGTCCTTGAGGCGCTGCCAGACCTTGGGGTCGAAATTCTGAAGCTCTTGGAACGCGAAATCACGGGTGCGCCCGGGATAAAGGCCCGAGGCCATTTCGGCGGCTTCAATGATGAAAGTGCCAGAACCGCACATGGGATCCACGACCACCTGCGTTCCGTCATAGCCGCACTGGCGCAGGAAGGCGGCAGCAAGGTTTTCCCGCATGGGCGCCTTGTTCACCGCCTCTTTGTGGCCGCGCTTGTGCAGGCTCTCACCGGTGGTATCGATGCTGAAGGTACACAGATCGTCCTCAATCCGCAGTTTGATGACCAGCTGCGCTTCGGGGTCGATCTTGGCCCCTACGATATCCTTCACCGCCTTCTTCACCCGCTCGGCGGCGGCGCGATCGTGATAAATCTTGGATTTGCGGCAGGTCGCCTCGACCTTCAGGCTGACGCCTTGGGGCAGCAAAGCAGCCCAGTCGATCTTGCGGGCGCGCTTATCCAGCTGCGCCAGATGCATGGCACGGAAGCTGGCGAAACGGGCCAGAATGCGCACCGCACAGCGCAGTTGCAGGTTGGCGCGCCAGACCTCGGTCCAGTCGCCGCGCACGGTGACGCCGCCCGCCTCTTGCACCACGCCTTGAAAGCCGCGCTCACGCGCCTCATCGGCCAGAACAGGTTCCAGCCCCGGAGGCGCCACAAGAAAGATGTCGAAGGTGTTTTCAGATTCCATGCCGCCTCATTAACGACAATCGCAGTGCCACGCGATAGAAATCAAAGCGCATGGCCCCAACGAAAAAGGGCGGGGAAACCCCCGCCCTTCGTGCATCCGATAAGACGCTTATTCGTTCCAGGCTTTGTCTTCGCCATCCAGACCGCCAACCTGTACACGGGTCGGCAGGCCGATCTTGTCCAGAATGGAGAAGAAGGGCTTGGGGTCCAGCTCTTCGACGTTTTTCATGGTCTTGGCGTCCCACTCACCGGTGGCCACCAGCATCGCGGCGGCAACGGGCGGCACGCCTGCGGTGTAGCTGATGCCTTGGCTGCCCACCTCGTTGTACGCGTCTTTGTGATCGGCCACGTTGTAAACAAAAACCTCAACGTCTTTGCCGTCCTTGGTGCCTTTCACCAGATCGCCGATGCAGGTCTTGCCGGTGTAATTCGGCGCAAGGCTGGAGGGATCGGGCAGCACAGCCTTAACCACTTTCAGCGGCACCACTTCCTGACCTTCGGCAGTTTTGACGGGCTGCTCGGACAGCAGGCCAAGGCTTTGCAGAACGGTGAAGACATTGATGTAGTGATCGCCAAAGCCCATCCAGAAGCGCACGTCCGCCTGCGGATAGTTGGTCGCCAGCGAATGCACTTCGTCGTGGCCCGACTGATAGGCGCGGCATGTGCCGACGACAGGCAGATCCCAGTCATGGCCGGTCTCGAACATCTGCTTCTCTTTCCACTGCTGGTCTTCCCAGTAGTAGACGACACCGGTGAATTCGCGGAAGTTGATCTCGGGGTCGAAGTTCGTCGCGAAATACTTGCCGTGCGAGCCCGCGTTGATGTCCACGATGTCGATGGACTTCACTTCGTCCATGTATTCATCAATGGCAAAGCGCGCAAACGCGTTCACAACGCCCGGGTCAAAGCCCGCACCCAGAATGGCGGTCACGCCCTTCTCGGCGCAGAGATCACGCTTTTTCCATTCGTAGTTGGCGTACCATGGCGGGGTTTCGCAGATCTTGGTGGGGTCTTCGTGGATCGCGGTGTCGATATAGGCAGCACCGGTTTCGATGCAGGCATCCATGACGGTCATGTTCACGAAGGCCGAGCCCACGTTGATCACAATCTGCGCACCGGTCTTGTTGATCAGCGCGGCCACAGCGGCACTATCCATTGCGTCCACTTGATGGGCTTGCAGAACGCCCTCTTGCTTCATCGCGTCCTTCTCGCGGACGGACTCAAGGATCGCCTCGCACTTCGAAAGCGTCCGGCTGGCGATATGGATATCCCCCAGCACATCGTTGTTTTGCGCGCATTTATGCGCCACGACCTGAGCGACGCCACCAGCGCCGATGATGAGTACGTTCTGTTTCAACGCAACGAACCCCCTTTGGTTTATCGTTTAGGGTAAAGCACTAACGCCCGAAGGCGACACAATCACGACAGTGCTGCCGCGAAATCTTCATAGGTGAAATCACGGACCAGACGTTCTGTCCCGTCCAATTCACGGATTGCAATGGCAGGCATTTTGACGCCGTTGAACCAGTTCTTCTTCACCATCGTATAACCGGCCGCATCCTGAATGCTGATCCGGTCCCCCGCCTTCAAAGGCGCAGGGAATTTAAACTCGCCAAAAATGTCTCCGGCCAGACAGGACTTTCCGCAGACCATCCATTCATGTTCCCCCGACTGATCCATCCGTGCGCTTTCACGATAGATCAGCAGGTCCAGCATATGCGCTTCGATGCTGCTGTCCACAATCGCAAGTTGTTTTCCGTTAAGCAAAGTGTCCAGAACGGTGACTTCCAGCGTCGTTGACTTGGTAATAGCCGCTTCTCCAGGCTCAAGGTAAACCTGAACCTCATTCTGGTCGCTAAAGCGCTTCAGACGCTCGGCCAGTTTGTCCAGCGGATAGCCCTCGCCGGTAAAGTGGATACCGCCCCCAAGGCTGATCCACTCCATCTTGCGGATCAGATAGCCAAAGCGCTGCTCAATGCTGGACAGCATCGCGTCAAAGCGGTCGAAGTCCGCATTCTCGCAGTTGTTGTGGAACATGAAGCCGGTGATCAGATCGGCCACAGGCTCGATATTCGCCGGATCATGTTCGCCCAAACGGCTAAAGGGACGCGCAGGATCGGCCAGATCAAAACCGCTGGTCGAGACACCGGGGTTCACGCGCAGGCCACGGGTATGGTTCCGGCTGACCTCTTCAAAGCGGGTCAACTGACCGACGGTATTGAAGATGATCTTGTCCGAGCTTGCCAGCACCTCGTCGATCTCGTTGTCCGCCCAAGCGACGGAATAAGCGTGGGTCTCACCGGGAAATTTCTCGCGCCCCAGCTTGACCTCAAAAAGGCTGCTAGAGGTGGTGCCGTCCATGTATTCGCTCATCATGTCGAACACCGACCAAGTGGCGAAACACTTGAGCGCCAGCAACGCCTTTGCCCCTGAATGTTCCCGCAGCCAGGCGATCTTTTCCATGTTCGGCAACAGCCGCGATTTATCAATCAGGTAGTATGGCGTCTGAAGCGTCATGGTGCCTCCGGCATGAAAAGACCGCATGTGAGGACGGCCGTATACGGGCTGGTTCTTCCTGCCACAAGGGGCCTGAAAGGATGTTCCCCTTCGATCTAAGCTTCCTTAACAGAGGCGCAAGAAAAAAGCCCGCAAGAAGGCTGTCCTCTTGCAGGCGTAAAGGTTTTAAGCCGCTCGAGGCTATCAGAATGGCAGACCGATATAATTCTCTGCCAACTCGCGCCGCGCTGTTTCAGAATGGGCCAGATGATCCAGCGTCGCGCGGCGCATCTGTTCGGAGAAGCTGTCCTCGCCTTCGAAACGGTGCAGCATGGTGGTCATCTGCCAGCTAAAGCGCATGGCCTTCCATATCCGCCGCAGCGCCAGTTCCGAATAGGCGTCAATACCGCTGGTGTTGCCTTTCAGCGCCTCGATCAGGGCTTGATACAGGTAGAACACATCCGAAGCTGCAAGGTTCAGCCCCTTGGCGCCGGTCGGCGGTACGATATGGGCCGCATCCCCCACAAGGAACAGGTTCCCCCAGCGCAGAGGCTCGGACACAAAGCTGCGCAACGGCGCGATAGATTTCTCGATCGAGGGGCCAGTCTCCATCGTCGCGGCAACCTCGGACGGCAAGCGGCGCTTGAGTTCGGTCCAGAAGGCGTCGTCGCTCCAGTCTTCGGGTTTATCGGTCAGAGGCACCTGAATGTAGTAACGCGACAGCTGCGCATTCCGCATCGAGGCCAGAGCGAAACCGTGGGGCGAGTTTGCATAGATCAGCTCATCATCCGCCGGCCTGGTCCGCGACAGAACCCCCAGCCAACCAAAGGGGTACACGCGCTCAAATTCACGGCGTTTTTCTTCGGGGATGGTCTTGCGGCTGACGCCGTGAAAACCGTCACAGCCCGCGATATAGTCGCAGTCGATCCGCTGGCGCTGGCCATTCAGCGTGTATTCCACATAGCTGCCAGCCCGTTCCAGATCGTTCAGGGTCACATCTTCGACCCCGTGAATGATGGTGGTGCCCATGGCATCCTGCGCAGCGTAGAGATCCTGCGTCACTTCGGTCTGACCATAGACCATCACCTGCTTGCCGGTCAGTTCCTTGAAATCGATCCGGACCTTCATGTCCGCATCAGTCAGAAAGCAGCCGTCATGGGGAAAGCCTTCGGCGTCCATGCGCGCACCAACACCTGCCTCACGCAGCAGATCCACCGTGCCCCACTCTAGAATGCCCGCCCGAATGCGGGACAGAACATGGTCGCGGGTGCTCCGCTCAAGAATGACAGTGGCAACGCCGGCCTTGTTAAGCAGTTGCGACAGCAGCAGCCCCGACGGGCCACCGCCAATAATGGCGACTTGGGTTTTCATATGCGCGTCCTCCTCTGAGAATTGCACATTACAAGCACCCATGCGCACCAAGAATGGATCAATCCAGCAAGCTCTGGTACTATTCGAACATGAGCAGCGAAAAACATATCCCCAGCTTTACGCTTTTCGGCGAAACCAGCGATTTCCCCGATGTCATCCACGTCGAGAGAATCTGGGACCGGGCGCGACTGCATGACTGGAAGATCACGCCGCACCGTCATGAGCAAATGTATCAGCTATTCCATCTGGCCCGTGGTCATGCCGAGGTCGAACTAGACGGGCGGCGCGAACGCCTGTCGCAAGGGACGCTGCTATTTGTGCCACCGCGCACCGTCCACGGCTTTGCGTTTGCCCAAGGCACGGAGGGAGACGTGCTGAGCTTTCCCTCTCCAGTGATCAAAGCGATGCAGCCACGGACATCAGCGCTGGATGGAGCCTTGCAGCATCCGTTTATGGTGCCCGCGACTGACGTCATGCGAACAACCATCGCCCAGTTAATGATTACCTTCCAGTCAGGCGAAAGCTTCCGCACCCATTTGCTAGTTGCGTTCTCTCATGCACTGATCGCGGCAATCGCCGCCGCACGTCACGACACCGATCCTGCGCGGGCCGAAGGGGATACGCTGTTGGACCGGTTGAACCGCCTGATCGCGGACCACCATGAAAGCAACTGGCGCACAGCAGACTACGCCGATGCCCTTTCTGTCAGTGCAGGCCATCTAAGCCGCACCTGTCGCAAGATCGCAGGTCTAAGTGCCAACGCGTTCATTGAGCATAGCCTGATGACCGAAGCTTGCCGCCTTCTGGCCTTTACCCAATTGCCTGTGGCAGAGATCGGCTACCGCTTGGGCTTTTCCGATCCCGCCTATTTTTCACGCCGCTTTCGCGCCGCCCGTGGCGAAGCCCCATCAGACTATCGGGCCCGGTTTGTCGCCAACTGACGGAATGACGGAAAACGTCCTGTCAGTATTTCTCTGAAATAAGGCAATGGTCGCTCGAATATCGCGGCAAACAGATAGCAGACCATCAGCGTCACCCCCACAAACACGAGGTCATAGAGCGGCGCAAAGGACGGCCAAACATTGAAGACTGCCAGAAACTGCATGACAGGGTAGTGGACAAGATAGAGCGAGAAACTTCCTCCAGCAGCCCATTTGATGAGCCGCGCAACTTTTCCAAAGGAACTGTCGCGCAGCAAGGAAGCCATCCCGTATAGATGCACGCACACAAACACGGCCAGAATGTTGTTCCACAAAAATTCATTCGAAAACCGTAGCGACAGTGCGGCATCGATATTAGCGGTCCAACTATAGAACTGAGCAGGCAGATTTTGCCACAAAGCAACCGGGTAAAATACGAGCGGCAGGGCAGCGCACAACAGCGCCACGCTGCGGGGCAGAGCCTGTCTGCGCTGCAGACCCCGATACAGCAGCACCCCTAACAACCACGCGGGCATCAAGAACAAGATCGGCGCACCAACAATCGCACATCCCATCATGAGTAGCCCGATGCGCCGCACCCCGCGCAAATAAAACGCAACTGCGAAGAACGCATAGTAAGCGGCTTCATAGCTGAGCGACCAATAGGGCCCGTTTGACCCTAATCGAACGGGCAAAACAGCCCACTCATTGGAAAAACTCAGCCCCCGCAGCATCTGGTACCAGAAAGGCACCTCATTATAGTAGGTCACCGAGTAGCCTTCCGGCGCAAAGCCTGCCCCGAAGCGGTCAAGAACAAAACCCAATAACAGCACCGGCAACGCAACGGAAACCAATCGCGTGGCGCGATCAAAGGTGAAGCGCTGCAGTCCGCCACTTTTCGTCTCAGCCACATGTGCAATCACCAGACCAGAGAGAACGAAAAAGAGGACGACCGCATCGCTTCCCAGATTGAGTTCGCGAACCCAGAGCCAACGGCCATCCGAAAAACGCGGATAGCCGAAGTGCGATAGCAACACGACAACCGCCGCGACAAACCGCACCAGATCAAGGTAAATAGAAAATCCGCGCGTCACCGTGCCAACCTGTCTGTGTCACTCTTCTCCGACGAGAATTTCGCAAACTTCTTAATAATCTGTTTCCAGGAATCCTGAATGGGGACCAACATCGCATTTTTTAAGGTATCGTGCCGTTGGCGGGTGCGCTCGCCACGGGCATTCCCCAGCCCAAACTCAATGATTTCTTCATTCTTCGGGATGTAAAGAGTGCCAAACATCCAATCCCAGATCGCCAGAACCTCACCATAGTTTTTGTTGTGATGCTTCGGATCAATAGAATGATGAATCTGGTGCTGCGCAGGAGAAATAAAGAGGTGCTCAAAAAATGAGCCAAAACTGATCCACACATGGGAATGGCGCAAATTCGCTCCTGCCATATAGAAAGCAAAATATGCAGCGTTGACCCCGGCGATCGTCGAATAGGCCGTCTCTGATGCAAAAACCAACAGAAAGACGCCCTGTAGTAAACCAATCAAAACACCCTTCGTGAAGATCGAAATCACGTCGTAAATGGGGTGTTTTCTGTAGACAGTCACCGGGGTCATGACCTCTGCCGAGTGATGCAGCGAATGAAATGGCCAGAAGATCCGGCTCTCATGATGGACCCGGTGGACCCAATAGATCGCAAAATCCAATACGCAGAGGAGAATGATCGCGACAAGTAATTCGGGAAACGGTTCAACGCCAAACCTTGTGATCTGAAAAGATGAAAGTTGATCTGCAATAAACGATGCGAAAAAGACGAGATTAAACAAACCAAGCGCATGCAAGATCAAGGAGAAGCCAAAGACCTTCAAATCTATCATATGCGATGCATGTAGATAGATTTCTTCAGGAAAGAGCCATTTCGCAAATGGGATTTTTATCTTGCGCGCACGGTAAGCGGCGAAGGCGATCAAGACGGACGTCGCCAAGTAATATGGCCACAAGCGGCTCTCAGGACCTACCACAAGCTGGTAGAAAGCATTCAAGATATCACTGGCACCCAACACGGTATATTCTCCATTTCGTAGGCCTAGTTTACACATCTTTCGGGCACATTTGTGGCACCCTAGATGCAAATCCCAAACCTGACGCTCAGTGGGGCATCCGAGAGGTAATCGGGTGATGTGTGGAAGTTTCTTCGTGTGTCTTGCGCGTCCCACGACGGCTATGCGATCGATCTGAGTGGTGAGCTAGGTGTAATGACCCACTGATTTCCTGCTCATGCTATAAAGGAAGAAAGTAGCCATGAGTAAGAGTATGGACGAGACTGTCAAACGCTGGACAGCCAAGCGAAAGACCGCCCTGGTGATCGAGATCATTCAGGGCAAAACCACGGTGGCGGAGGCCAGCCGGACCTATGATCT